>NZ_JBXAPM010000040.1:0-551 GCF_058803965.1 Reyranella sp. GW821-FHT14A01 | reverse complement strand
CACCCCGTGGATCTCAGCTCGCAACACTGTCGCATGACAGTTCAATCTTAATGGTTGCTGAGCGCAGCGAAGGACCTCACCTTGCGGTCAAACGACATCTGTGTAGTGACGCAAGGTCCTTCGCTGCGCTCAGGACGACCGGGAGAAACGACGAGCTATTCGCTCGGCATCAGATCGCGAAACTCGGGATTGATCGTCCGCACCAGTTGGTTCTTACGCTCTCGCCGCCAGCCCTTGAGCTGCTTCTCGCGTGCGATCGCGTCGCCGGGATTGTCATATTCCTCGAGTAGACCAGCCGGGTCGCCCGGTATTTCTTGGCGAACTCGCTGCCCTGGCCGTTCCGGTGCTCCCATATCCGACGTTCCAGATTGTTCGTGACGCCGATGTACATCGCGTTTCCGGAGCCGCTGACCAGAATGTAGATCCAGTACTGGCGTGTGCCCATTGCGGAGGTCCGTGTCTGACCGCTCGGTGAGATCCTTCGCTGCGCTCAGCAACCATTAAGATTGAACTGTCATGCGACAGTGTTGCGAGCTGAGATCCACGGGGTG
>NZ_JBXAPM010000039.1:0-644 GCF_058803965.1 Reyranella sp. GW821-FHT14A01 | reverse complement strand
ACGGTGCAAAGTGCCGTGCAGGCGGCGTTCGAGCGCTATGGCCTGCCCGAGGTGATCCTGACCGACAACGGCCCGCCGTGGGGCGATACCGGCGAGCGGCAGCTCACGAAGCTGGGTGTCTGGCTGATCGAGCACGGGGTGGCCCCCTGGCACAGTCCGCCCCGCCATCCCCAGAGCCACGGCAAGAACGAACGCTTCAACCGCACCCTCGACCTCGAGCTGCTGCAGCGCGTGAGCTTCGAGAGCCTGCTCGACGCCCAGCAGGCGTTCGATGCCTGGCGCGATCGCTACAACCATCACCGGCCACATGACGCGCTGGACCTCGCCGTGCCGGCCGAGCGCTACCGGCCGAGCCCGAGGGCCTTCAGGCCGGAGGTCGAGCCCTTCGACTATGCCGCCGGCGACATCGTGAGGTCGGTCGACGTCAACGGCCGCTTCAGCTTCGCAGGACGGCGGATCAAGGCTTCCAAGGCGCTGATCGGCAAGCGCGTCGCGCTCCGGCCCACCGACCAGGACGGCATCTACGACCTGGTCTTCCGCAGCGTCATACTCAAGCCCATCGACCTCCATCGATAAGCCAGGCTAATCTGAAATGTGTTCACCATGTCTCCGAACAGGTGTTCACCATCTCCCCGGCCCAAACA
>NZ_JBXAPM010000038.1:0-1050 GCF_058803965.1 Reyranella sp. GW821-FHT14A01 | reverse complement strand
CTAGAGTCTTTCCGTCTCATATCGAAGCGTAGCCGGCGTTTTTGATGTAGGCGGCGCATTCGTGGGGTGCGAAGCATTGGAGGAGTTTTCCGATGCGTCGCCAGGTATCCTCAACGGTACGTTCCTGGGCTTTGCGCAGGAGGGTCTTCAGCTTGGCGAAGACCTGCTCGATCGGGTTGAGATCGGGGGAATACGGCGGCAGGAAGAAGAGCTTGGCGCCGGCGGCGCGTATGGCGGCCCGGACGGACCAGCTTTTGTGGCTGCCCAGATTGTCCATGATGACGACGTCGCCCGGGCTGAGGATCGGCACCAGGAACTGGCGGACGTAGGCCAGGAAGCTTGTGCCGTTGATCGGACCGTCGAAGACGCAGGGAGCGGCGATGCGGTCGTATCGCAGGGCTGCCAGGAAGGTCAGCGTCTTCCAGTGACCGTGAGGCACTTTGGCCAGCAGTGGCACGCCGCGCCGGTTCCAGCCATGGGTTCGGGCCATGTTGGTCTTGGCCCAGGTCTCATCGATGAAGACCAGCCGCCGGGGATCGATCCGGGCCTGGTATTTCCGCCACCAAGCCCGCCGTCGGGCAACGTCAGGTCGATCCTGCTCGCTGGCGAACACGGTTTTTTTTGAAGCTGATCCCCGCCTCGCGCAGGAACCGCCACAGCGTGTCGCACGACACCGTAACGCCTCGGTCGCGCAGCTCGGCCAGCAGCGCATGCAGCGTCAGATCCGGTTTCTCCGCCAGCCGCCCCAGCAGCCAGTCCCGCTCGCCATCCAGCTTGCAGCCTCGACGACCGCCCACCGGCCGGGGCGCCGGACTGCCGGTCGAACGCGCCCGTTGTGCCCACTTCACGACGCTCGACACGCTCACCCGGAACAGCGCCGAGACCTGACGGCACGACTGACCGTCGCCAACCGCCGCCACCACACGCTCCCGCAGGTCCATCGAATAGGCTCGGGTCATCCCGCCGACCTCCTATCGGTCAGCAGTTTGAATCACAGTCCTCTCGATTTGGGAATCCCTTCCGATTCAATCAGCCTCGGAAAGACTCTAG
>NZ_JBXAPM010000037.1:0-1117 GCF_058803965.1 Reyranella sp. GW821-FHT14A01 | reverse complement strand
CACGGCCGGTCGTCGGATCGACGTCGTCTGATCCCTTGAGGGGATGAGCTCAGCAAGATCGCGGCCGGCCTCTTCCCCCGATCCGGATGGTTGCCCGAACTCCAGGTTCGAAGACGAGGCAGGATGGACGAAGATGAGCGATGTTAGCATGGTCGTAGCCGGGATCGACATCGGCAAGGCGCGGCTGGACGTGGCGCTGCACGGCGCGGCGGACCGGCAGGTGTTCGACAACAGCGCAGCCGGTCATCGCCGGCTGATCCAGTGGCTCCGCGCGGCGCAGGTGGTGCGGGTCGGACTGGAATCGACCGGTTCGTACTCGCAGGAAGTGACCGGCGCGCTGCGCGAGGCCGGCTTGGAGGTAGCGGTGCTGCAGCCCTTGCAGGTCCGGGCGTTCGCCCAATACCGCCTGCGGCGGGCCAAGAGCGACCCGCTGGATGCGGCGCTGATCGCCACCTGCACGGCGCTGCTCGACACAGTGCACGAGGCGCCCGATGCGCGGCTGGCTCGCCTTGCCGAGCATCTGCGGCTGATCGAGCAGCTCGAGGAGGATGTGGTCCGCGCCAAGACGCGCCTGGAAGCGGCGCACCTGGCGCATGTCCGCCGGTTCCTGCGCCGGGAGGTCGAGCGGCTGGAGCGGCGCGAGGCGGCGGAGCGGGCCCTGTTGATGAAGAGCATCACCGCCGAGCCCGACCTGCTGGCCCGGCTGCAGCTGATCCAGAGCGTCGACGGGATCGGCGAGCGCACGGCGCTTAGCCTGTTGCTGTTGTTACCCGAACTCGGCCAGCTCGAGCGTGAGCCGATCGCCTCCCTGGCAGGACTGGCTCCGTTCGTGCGGCAGTCGGGCAAATGGAAAGGCCATAGCCGGATCGGCGGGGGCCGCGATCGGGTGCGCCGCGCGCTCTATGCCGCGAGCCTGGCGGCCGCCTTCCGCTGGAATCCGGCCATCAAGGCTCTCTACCTGCGCCTGAAGGCCGCCGGTAAAGCACACCGCAAGATCATGGTCGCCTGCGCCCGCAAGCTGCTCATCCAGGTCAACGCCGTCGTCGCTCGCGGCACCCCGTGGATCTCAGCTCGCAACACTGTCGCATGACAGTTCAATCTTAATGGTTGCTGAGCG
>NZ_JBXAPM010000036.1:0-5229 GCF_058803965.1 Reyranella sp. GW821-FHT14A01 | reverse complement strand
TGCCTTGCGTTCGGAAGATCCGGCAGCGACCTACTCTCCCGTGCCTTGAGACACAGTACCATTGGCGCTGAGAGTTTTCACGTCCGAGTTCGGAATGGGATCGGGTGTACACCTCTCGCTAGAGCCACCGGATCGTCGGAACGCAAGGCAATGAGGTCTAAAGTCTGTGCACAAGGCCGTCCAGCGGATGTCGACCGCTGCACGGAACGAATGAAATCAAGCCGATCGAGCTATTAGTACCGCTAAGCTGAATGCATCACTGCACTTGCACATGCGGCCTATCAACGTGGTGGTCTACCACGACTCTCAGCGAGACCTAGTTTTGAGGCGGGTTTCACGCTTAGATGCTTTCAGCGTTTATCCCTTCACTACATAGCTACCCGGCGCTGCGACTGGCGTCACAACCGGTACACCAGAGGTAAGTCCATCCCGGTCCTCTCGTACTAAGGACGGCTCCTCTCAAGTCTCGAACACCCACAGCAGATAGGGACCAAACTGTCTCACGACGTTTTGAACCCAACTCACGTACCACTTTAATCGGCGAACAGCCGAACCCTTGGGACCTGCTCCAGCCCCAGGATGTGATGAGTCGACATCGAGGTGCCAAACACCACCGTCGCTGTGGACGCTTGGGTGGTATCAGCCTGTTATCCCCGGCGTACCTTTTATCCGTTGAGCGATGGCCCACTCACGCGGAACCACCGGATCACTATGGCCGACTTTCGTCCCTGCTCGACTTGTCAGTCTCGCAGTCAGGCGGGCTTGTGCCATTGCACTCAGCAGCCGATTTCCGACCGGCCTGAGCCCACCATCGCGCGCCTCCGTTACTCTTTGGGAGGCGACCGCCCCAGTCAAACTACCCACCATGCAGGGTCCCGGATCTGGATGACAGACCGCGGTTAGACATCAAAGAACAAAAGGGCGGTATTTCAAGGTTGCCTCCACCAGAGCTAGCGCCCCGGCTTCAAAGGCTCCCGCCTATCCTACACATCCATTCTCTAATGCCACTGCAAAGTTGTAGTAAAGGTGCACGGGGTCTTTCCGTCTAACTGCGGGTACCCCGCATCTTCACGGGGAATTCAATTTCGCCGAGCCCATGTTGGAGACAGCGGGGAAGTCGTTACGCCATTCGTGCAGGTCGGAACTTACCCGACAAGGAATTTCGCTACCTTAGGACCGTTATAGTTACGGCCGCCGTTTACCGGGGCTTCAATTCAAGGCTTGCACCTCTCCTCTTAACCTTCCGGCACCGGGCAGGCGTCAGACCCTATACTTCGCCTCACGGCTTAGCAGAGCCCTGTGTTTTTGGTAAACAGTCGCCACCCCCTAGTCTGTGCCCCTCTGACGAGACCGTCAGAGGCCCCCTTATCCCGAAGTTACGGGGGTAAATTGCCTAGTTCCTTCAACATGGTTCCCTCAAGCGCCTTGGTATACTCTACCAGTCCACCTGTGTCGGTTTAGGGTACGGTCTATACGCTGGGGCTATTTCCTGGAACCCTTGGGCCGCCCGAGCATTCGCCAACGAGCTCGGGCCACTTTTCGGATCCGTCACCACCAGCAGGCCCACGAATATTGACGTGGTTCCCATCGTCTACGGCTGTCGCCCTCGACTTAGGGGCCGGCTAACCCTGCGCGGATTGACCTTGCGCAGGAACCCTTGGACTTACGGCGAAAGCGTCTCTCACGCTTTTTATCGCTACTTATGTCAGCATTCTCACTTCCGATACCTCCAGGAGCCCTCACGGGTCTCCCTTCGCAGGCTTACGGAACGCTCCGCTACCACTCTTTCGAGTCCGCAGCTTCGGTGCATGGCTTGAGCCCCGGTACATCTTCGGCGCAGGATTTCTTGATTAGACCAGTGAGCTATTACGCTTTCTTTAAAGGATGGCTGCTTCTAAGCCAACCTCCTGGTTGTTATGGAATTCCCACATCCTTTCCCACTTAGCCATGACTTAGGGACCTTAGCTGGCGGTCTGGGCTGTTTCCCTCTCGACGACGGACCTTAGCACCCGCCGTCTGTCTGCCGCGCTGTACTCGCCGGTATTCGGAGTTTGGTTAGGTTTGGTAAGACTTTGGATCCCCCTAGCCCATCCAGTGCTCTACCCCCGGCGGTAATCACACGACGCACTACCTAAATAGTTTTCGCGGAGAACCAGCTATTTCCGAGTTTGGTTGGCCTTTCACCCCTAATCACAGGTCATCCGATACCTTTGCAACGGTAACCGGTTCGGTCCTCCAGTGCGTGTTACCGCACCTTCAACCTGCCCATGACTAGATCACCCGGTTTCGGGTCTACTCCGTGCAACTAAGCGCCCTATTCAGACTCGCTTTCGCTGCGCCTACACCTATCGGCTTAAGCTTGCTGCACAGAGTAAGTCGCTGACCCATTATACAAAAGGTACGCCGTTAGCCTTGCGGCCTCCGACTGTTTGTAGGCGTTCGGTTTCAGGTCTATTTCACTCCCCTTGTCGGGGTGCTTTTCACCTTTCCCTCACGGTACTTGTTCACTATCGGTCACTGAGGAGTACTTAGGCTTGGAGGGTGATCCCCCCGTGTTCAGACAGGATTACACGTGTCCCGCCCTACTCGAGTCTCCGACTGCTTTCTACCCGTACGGGGCTATCACCCGCTATGGCCACCCTTTCCAGAGTGTTCCGGTTCTTACAATCGAAGCACTGGCCTAGTCCGCGTTCGCTCGCCACTACTAGCGGAGTCTCTATTGATGTCCTTTCCTCCAGGTACTGAGATGTTTCAGTTCCCTGGGTTCGCCTCGTTGACCTATGGATTCAGTCAACGATCATCCTGATGGATGGGGTTTCCCCATTCGGAAATCTTCGGATCAAAGTGTGCTGGCAACTCCCCGAAGCTTATCGCAGCCTGCCACGTCCTTCATCGCCTCTCAGTGCCAAGGCATCCGCCAAACGCCCTTATTGTGCTTGATCTCACGTTTTGTCAGCGATGAACGATCTTGCGATCGTCCTATCGGCTCGTTCCGTGCAGGGGACGACCCCCACACCAACGGCCTTGTTACCCACTCCTACCACCCTGCCTTTGAGAGATGCAGGGCGCGGAATAATCTAGACTTTAAAGACCTCATTACAGTCCGATAAACGATGTCAAAGAACGATGCTGCACCACGTCCTGGTGCTGCGTTCCATGCATGTGATGGTGGAGGCAGACGGGATCGAACCGACGACCTCCTGCTTGCAAAGCAGGCGCTCTCCCAACTGAGCTATGCCCCCGTTTGAGAAAATCGGTCATCGCGATCTCGTTTCGTCGCCGGCTCTCGCCGGCCGTCCTCACAACGCGCCGGATGCCCCGCTTGATTGGGCAACTTGGTGGGCCAGGGAGGATTTGAACCTCCGACCTCACGCTTATCAAGCGCGCGCTCTAACCAGCTGAGCTACTAGCCCGGTTCGGACAGACGAAACAACAGAGCCGAACATGGCTCTGTCTCGCCAAATACCATCACAGGAAAGGGATGCGTCGACGGCGGCGGCCTGCCTTGAGAAAGCAGGCTTCGATTTAGTGTTAAGTAAAGACCGGAATTGCTTCCAGTCTTCCTTAGAAAGGAGGTGATCCAGCCGCAGGTTCCCCTACGGCTACCTTGTTACGACTTCGCCCCAGTCATTGATCCTACCGTGACCGGCTGCCTCCTTGCGGTTAGCGCACCGTTTTCGGGTAGAACCAACTCCCATGGCGTGACGGGCGGTGTGTACAAGGCCCGGGAACGTATTCACCGCGGCATGCTGATCCGCGATTACTAGCGATTCCAACTTCATGCACTCGAGTTGCAGAGTGCAATCCGAACTGGGACGGTTTTTGGGGATCGGCTCCGGGTCGCCCCTTCGCATCCCACTGTCACCGCCATTGTAGCACGTGTGTAGCCCAGCCCGTAAGGGCCATGAGGACTTGACGTCATCCCCACCTTCCTCCGGCTTGTCACCGGCAGTTTCTCCAAAGTGCCCAGCTTAACCTGATGGCAACTGGAGACGAGGGTTGCGCTCGTTGCGGGACTTAACCCAACATCTCACGACACGAGCTGACGACAGCCATGCAGCACCTGTGCTGACTCCGGCCGAACCGAAGGTCCCGTCTCTGGGACCGGCGAGTCACATGTCAAGGGCTGGTAAGGTTCTGCGCGTTGCGTCGAATTGAACCACATGCTCCACCGCTTGTGCGGGCCCCCGTCAATTCCTTTGAGTTTCAACCTTGCGGCCGTACTCCCCAGGCGGGGTGCTTAACGCGTTAGCTGCGACACTGACGAGCAAGCTCGCCAACGTCTAGCACCCATCGTTTACGGCGTGGACTACCAGGGTATCTAATCCTGTTTGCTCCCCACGCTTTCGAGTCTTAGTGTCAGAAACCGTCCAGATAGCCGCCTTCGCCACTGGTGTTCTTCCCAATCTCTACGTATTTCACCACTACACTGGGAATTCCACTATCCTCTCCGGTCCTCTAGTCGCCCAGTATCAAGTGCATTTCTTGAGTTGAGCTCAAGGCTTTCACACCTGACTGTGGCAACCACCTACACTCGCTTTACGCCCAGTAATTCCGAACAACGCTAGCCCCCTTCGTCTTACCGCGGCTGCTGGCACGAAGTTAGCCGGGGCTTATTCTGCGGGTACCGTCATCATCGTCCCCGCCAAAAGAGCTTTACAACCCGAAGGCCTTCATCACTCACGCGGCATGGCTGGATCAGGGTTGCCCCCATTGTCCAATATTCCCCACTGCTGCCTCCCGTAGGAGTCTGGGCCGTGTCTCAGTCCCAGTGTGGCTGATCGTCCTCTCAGACCAGCTAACGATCGTCGCCTTGGTGAGCCATTACCTCACCAACTAGCTAATCGTACGCGGACTCATCTTTTGGCGATAAATCTTTATCCCGTAGGAACCATCCGGTATTAGCTCCAGTTTCCCGGAGTTATTCCGAACCAAAAGGCAGATATCCACGCGTTACTCACCCGTGCGCCACTCGTGTATTGCTACACGCGTTCGACTTGCATGTGTTAAGCCTGCCGCCAGCGTTCGTTCTGAGCCAGGATCAAACTCTCAAGTTTAACAGGCTCTTCATACTTCCGAAGAAATAGAAGAGCATAGATCCCGTCACTAATTACTCTATCCAACTTACGTCGAATTTCCGAACTAGCGACGACGAAATCAATCCATGCCGAAGCACGTCATGATCGCCGCCGCCGGCGTATCCCTTTCCAAACATACGATGCATAGAGC
>NZ_JBXAPM010000035.1:0-5275 GCF_058803965.1 Reyranella sp. GW821-FHT14A01 | reverse complement strand
CGGATGGCCATCCGGGCCCACACGCTTCTTGCGAAGCGCTCAAAACCTACCGGATTTTGCTAAGACGAGGACGACATTGAACCTACTGCACCACGATCTTCGGCGCCGGACGCGCGCCGCGCTGGTTGGCGGAGAGCTGTTTCCAAACGCGGCCGGCGACGTTCTTGTAGACCTGCGCGTGGGCGCTGTTGGGCTTCGACACGACGATGGGATGGCCGCTGTCGGAGGTCGTGCGGATGTCGAGGTGCAGCGGGACCTCGCCGAGGAACGGCACGCCCATTTTGTCGGCTTCCTCGTGGGCGCCGCCATGGCCGAATATCTCGGACCGCTCGCCGCACTTGGGGCAGAGGAAGTAGCTCATGTTCTCGACGATGCCGAGCACCGGCACCGCGACCTTGCGGAACATGTTGAGACCCTTGCGCGCGTCGACCAGCGCGATGTCCTGCGGCGTCGAGACGATGACGGCGCCGGCCAGCGCGACCCTCTGGGCGAGCGTGAGCTGGGCGTCGCCGGTGCCGGGCGGCATGTCGACCACCAGCACGTCGAGGTCGCCCCACTGCACGTCCCGCAGCATCTGCTCGAGCGCGCTCGACACCATGGGGCCACGCCAGATCATCGGCGTGTCCTCGGCCACGATGTAGCCGATCGACATGGTCTTGAGCCCGTATTTCTCGATCGGCTTCAGCATCTTGCCGTCGGCCGATTCGGGCTTCTCGGTGACGCCCAGCATGCGCGGCATCGAGGGGCCGTAGATGTCGGCGTCGAGCAGCCCGGTCGCCAGGCCGTTGGCCGCAAGGCCCAGCGCCAGGTTGACCGCGGTGGTCGACTTGCCGACGCCGCCCTTGCCCGAGGCCACGGCGATGATGTGCTTCACGCCCGGCACGTCGATCCGGCCGCCGCCGCCGGTCGTCTTGGCCGCGGGCGCGCCGTGGCTGTGGCCGTGATGGCCGCCGGGGGCGGGCGGCGGGGTCGGCGCGGCGCGCTCGGACGTCATCACGGCGGTGGCCGAGAGCACGCCGGGCATCGCGCGGATCGCCTGTTCGCACGCCTGGCGCAGCGGTTCGAGCGCGGTACCGCGCGCGGGATCGACGTCCAGGGTGATCGCGACATGGCCTGCGCGCGTGGCGATGCCGCTCACCATGCCCAGCGCCGCGACACTACGGCCGGTTGCCGGATCCATGACGGTATCGAGAACCTTGCGGATGGCCGATTCGCTGATTTCCGCCATGTTCTGCCGCTTCCGCAACGAGGCAATTTCGCCCTCGCCGCTTGATTGAATGGGTGCCTGTGGTCACATATATGCAGCGCGTCTGGAAATCAAAAGCGACAACGCGCCCAAGCGCGGTAAGAAGCGGCAGCAGGGGCCCTTGAGGTGAAAATGGCGTGGAATAACAACGGCGGCGGCGGCCCCTGGGGCGGCGGCGGTGGAGGCGGCGGTTCCGGCGGTGGCGGTGGCCCGTGGGGCGGCGGTGGCGGCGGTAACGGCAATCGAGGCGGTGGCGGCGGTGGAGGCGGCGGCCCGTTCGGCTCGCGGCGCCCGCCCGACATGGAAGACGTCATTCGCAAGGGCCAGGAGCGGCTCAAGAACCTCATTCCCGGCGGCTTCGGCTCCTTCAAGGGCATCGCCCTCGTGGTGCTGGGCGCGCTCGTCATCTGGCTGGCGACCGGCTTCTTCCGGGTGCAGCCCAACCAGCAGGCCATCCAGCTCGTGTTCGGGAAGCCCTACGGCAAGCCCGTCGAGCCCGGTCTGCATTACAATCTGCCGGCCCCGATCGGCAATGTCGTGGTCGTGAACGTGCAGGACCAGCGGCGTACCGTCCTCGGCTCGCGCGGCAACCAGGTCTCGACGCCCTACAGCCGCGGACCCCGTCCGACCTCGACCGAGAACCTGATGCTGACCGGCGACGAGAACATCGTCGACATCGAGTTCGCCGTCCTTTGGCAGATCAAGGACGTGTTCAAGTATGCATTCGACGTGCGCAATCCCGAGGAAAACGTGCGCTCCGGCGCCGAAGCGGCGATGCGCGAGGTGATCGGCAAGTCGAACCTGCAATATGCCCAGACCGAGGGCCGCAGCCGCATCGAGCAGGACACCAAGGACCTGCTGCAGCGCATGCTCGACGAATATGGGCTCGGCGTCCGCATCTCGCAGATCCAGTTGCTGCGCGTCGACCCGCCGCAGGAGGTCATCGCGGCGTTCCGCGACGTCCAGGCGGCGCGTGCCGACAAGGAGAAGCTGATCAACGAGGGCAACACCTACCGCAACCAGCAGCTGCCGCGGGCAAAGGGTGAAGCCGAATCGATCGTCCAGCGCTCCGAGGCCTACAAGGCCGAGATCATCGCGCGGGCGAGCGGCGATGCGCAGCGCTTCGACCAGGTCTACGAGCAGTGGGCCAAGGCCAAGGACATCACGACCGAGCGTCTCTACCTCGACACGATGGAAGAGGTGCTGCGCAACGTGAACAAGGTGCTGGTCGACAAGGGAACGACCAACAATGGCGGCGTGCTGCCTTACCTGCCGCTGCCCGAGCTGCGCTCGAGTCAGCCTCCGGGCGTCGGACCGCAGCCACGACCGGCTCCTCAGCCTCTGCCGGGAGCCACGCGATGAGCAACCGTTCGATCATCGCCCTGATCGCGCTCGCGATCCTGGGCTTCCTCCTGACCCAGACCTTCTACACGGTCGACCCGACCAAGCAGGTCCTGGTCCGTCAGTTCGGCGCGATCGTCGGCGAACCGAAGACAGAGCCTGGCCTCTACGCCAAGATCCCGCTGATCCAGGACATCCAGCGGATCGACCGCCGACTGCTCGACTACGAAGCCGAGGAGTTCGAGATCATCGCGGGCGACCAGAAGCGCCTCGTGGTCGATGCCTATGCCCGCTACAAGATCGTGGCGGCCAAGCTCTACGCCCAGACCGTGCCGGGCGGCGAGGCGTCCCTGCGCGGGCTGCTCGATTCGCTGATCAACTCCGAGATCCGCGGCGTCCTGTCCTCGGTGCCGCTGCATGCGGTGCTGACCGACCAGCGCGCCAACCTGATGGACGAGATCACCAAGCGGGTGAACGGCAAGACCAAGGAGCTGGGCGTCGAGACGGTCGATGTGCGCATCAAGCGTGCAGACCTGCCGCAGGCCAACTCCCAGTCGGTCTACAACCGCATGAAGACCGACCGCGAGCGCGAGGCCGGCCAGCTCCGCGCCGAGGGCGACGAGGAGAATGCCCGCATCAAGGCGACGGCTGACCGCGAGGTCGCTGTCATCAAGGCCGATGCCGGTCTGAAGGGCCAGATCCTGCGAGGCGAGGCGGATGCCGCGGCGACCGAGATCTACGCCAAGGCCTTCAGCAAGGATAAGGACTTCTACGCCTTCTACCGGCGCATGGAGGCCTACAAGCAGGCGTTCGGCTCGGGCGGCTCGACCATGCTGCTGAGTCCGGACAACGACTTCTTCCGCTTCTTCAACGACCCGGCCGGGATGGCCGTCCCGAAGAAGTAGGTCCCGAAGAAGCAGGAACCGGCAAGTAACGTACCGAACCGGCGGCTGTGGCACTCCTGCCACGCCGCCGGTTTCTTTTTGGCTACATCCGAAAAGCCCAGCAAAACCGGGTTTGATAACGAGCACTTTATTTGCGCCACAATCGGCCCACATGTAGACAGTGACTCTAACGCGCGGCGCCGGCCGTACCGACCGTTTGGCCTTGAGCGCCGTTGGAGGTCGGTCGTGATTCTTGCTGATTTTCAAGGTTATTTCAGAGGCGCCGCTCTCGCGGCGATTGCGTCGCTTGGTCTCGTCGCGGCGGAGCCCGTCTGGGCCCGGCAGCCGACCGAGAGCTTCTCCGAACTGGTCGACAAGCTGATGCCGACCGTCGTCAACATCACGACCACGCAGAACGTGCCCCAGCAGGGCCCGCGCCTGCGTGACATGCCGCAGCTTCCGCCCGGCTCGCCCTTCGAGGAGCTCTTCAAGGAGTTCTTCGACAAGCGCGGCGGCGAGGAGCAGAAGCAGCGCCGCGGCACGTCGCTGGGCTCCGGCTTCGTGGTCGACGGTGAAGGCTACATCGTCACCAACAACCACGTGATCCAGGGCGCCGAGGACATCACGGTCATCTTCCGTGACGACACCCAGCTCAAGGCCAAGCTGGTTGGCTCCGACAGCCGCATCGACCTGGCGCTGCTCAAGGTCGAGCCGCCCAACAAGAAGCCGCTGCCGGCGGTGAAGTGGGGCGATTCGGACAAGTCGCGGGTCGGCGACTGGGTGATCGCCATCGGCAATCCGTTCGGCATGGGCCATTCGGTGACCGCGGGCATCATCTCGGCGCGTGGCCGTTCGCTGAACGACGCGCTCGACGACTACCTGCAGACCGACGCCGCCATCAACAAGGGCAACTCGGGCGGTCCGCTGTTCAACACCGACGGCGAGGTGATCGGCGTCAACACCGCGATCTACTCGCCCTCCGGCACCAATGCGGGCCTGGCCTTCTCGATCCCGTCGAACCTCGTGAAGCAGGTCGCCGACCAGCTGCGCGAGTTCGGCAAGGTCAAGCGCGGCTGGATCGGCGTCAGCTACCAGAGCGTCACCGACGACATCGCCGACTCCTTCGGCCTCGACCGCGCCCGCGGCGTGCTGGTAGCCAATGTCACGGCCGACGGCCCGGCCGCCAAGGCGGGCCTGAAGCGCAACGACATCATCCTCACGTTCGCCGGCCAGGACGTGCTCGACCTGCGCCGCTTCCCGAAGATCGTCGCCAATGCCCGCGTCGGCAACACGGTCGACGTCGTCGTCTGGCGCGGCGGTAAGGAAGTGCCCCTGAAGCTGCGCGTCGGCGAACAGGAAGAGGCGGACAAGCAGAACGCGTCGGCGCAGGGTGGCCAGAAGAAGCCGGCCGAGCCCGACCAGCCGGTGACCTCGACCATCGAGGGACTGGGCCTCACCCTGCAGAAGGTCACCGACCAGCTGCGCGAGCGCTACGGCCTCTCCGACCAGGTGAAGGGCGTGATCGTCACCAAGGTGGCGCCCAACAGCCCGGCCGCCGAGAAGCAGCTCCAGGCCGGTGACGTCATCCTCGAGGTCGACCAGAAGCCGGTGACGACGCCGCAGGAAGTCACCGATCTCGTGACCAAGCTGCAGCAGCAGAAGAAGCGCTCCGTGCTCCTCTTCGTCGAACGCCAGGGCGATCCGCGCTTCGCCGCGCTCCGACTGCAGAAGTAGCGCTGGGGGCGCGCCACTCCAGTGGCGCGTCTTCTGTTGCAACACCGCATGACGCGCCACTGGAGTGGCG
>NZ_JBXAPM010000034.1:0-28220 GCF_058803965.1 Reyranella sp. GW821-FHT14A01 | reverse complement strand
CGCCACTCCAGTGGCGCTTCATGATCATGAGCGCCACTGGAGTGGCGCGCTCCTCCGATAGGTCGCGGTCAGGAATCCGCCGTGAAGCCGATCTTCTTCACGATCGGGCCCCAGCGGTCGTAGCTCTCCTTGAGCAGCGTCGCGAGTTCCTGCGGGGTCGAGGACTTCACCTCGAGGCCCATGACGGCGAGGCCGTCGATCACGTCCTTCTGGGCGAGGGCGGCGCGCAGCGCTTCGTTGGCTCGGCTCACGACCGGCGCCGGCGTGCCGCCCGGCGCGAAGAAGCCGAACCATTCGGAGAAGACCAGGTCCTTGTAACCCTGCTCGGCGAAGGTCGGGACGTTGGGGGCGAAGCGGCTGCGGGTCTCGCCGGACACGCCGAGGAAGCGCGCCTTGCCGGCGGCGACCTGCTGGGTGAACTCGCCGACCGGGCCCGAGACGGCCTGGATCTGGCCGCCGACCATGTCCTGCACCGCAGGCTGGGTGCCGCGATAGGCGACGTGCTTCAGTTCGACACCACCCGCCTGGCCCAGCAGCACGCCGATGAAGTGCGGCACCGAGCCGGACGCCGGCGAGCCGTAGTTGGCCTTGTCCGGGTTGGCTTTGCACCAGGCCAGGAACTCCGGGATGTTCTTCACGCTGTCGGGCACCGCGGGACCGACGCAGAAGCCGAAGTCGAAGGTGCAGGCCAGGGTCACCGGCGTCACGTCGGTGAAGGCGTCGTAGGCCAGCTTCTTGTAGATGTGCGGATAGATCATCAGCATCGACGCCGGCGTCTGCAGGATCACGCTGCCGTCGGTCGCCGCACCCTTCATCGACTGGATGGCGATCTGGCCGCCGGCGCCGGCCTTGTTCTCGACGATGGCCGCCTTGGTATAGGCGCTCCCCTTGATCCCCTCGGCGACGCGCCGGCACAGCGTGTCGGACGTGCCGCCCGGCGTGAAGCCGGTGACGATGCGCACGTTCTCGAGCTGGGTACCCTGCGCGCCCGCACGGCCGGCGAGGCCCAGCGTGGCTAGCACGGCGGCGGCGCCCGAGGCGCGGACGAAGCCGCGGCGGTTCTGGTCAGTCATGTCATTCCTCCCGGTTTATGCGCGGAATGTCGCCCAAATAGGCCGTCCCGCCAAGTCCGGCGGAAGCTATTTGCGCGACACGCCGTCGAGCTCCGGTAGGGGGAAATCCTTCCAGTCGGGCACTTCCGAGACGTCCGGGAATTCCTCGCCAAACGGCTTGGTGGCATCGATGCCGACCGAGGAGGAGTAGCCGCCGTTGGTATAGGGATCGAGCGGTGCGGTGGCCGTGCGGTCGACGATGAAGACGTCCTGGCTCGGCTTCACCCGGAACGACTGTGCCCACTCGACCTCCGCCGAGTTGCGGATGTCGATGTCGGGATCGACCACGATCACCCATTTCGGATGCAGGTTGCCCGCCATCGCCGCGAGAATCGCGTGGCGCGCCTCGCCCTCGTAGCGCGGCTTCATGGCGATCACGACATAGGTCTGCACGCCGCCCGAGCTGTTGATCGAGATATCCGAAATCGTCGGGAACTGCGCCTGCAGCTGGCGCAGGATCGAGGTCTCGAACGGGATCTGCTTCAGGACATGGTTCTCGGTGATCGGCTTGCCGGTCAGCAGGCCCTGGAAGATCGCGTTCCTGCGATGTGTGATCGCGGTGATGCGCGCGACCGGCTTGGGCGAAGCCGGGGTGTAGTAGCCGGTATATTCGCCGAGCGGGCCTTCCATCTTCTCGGTCCTGGTATCGACGGTGAACTCGATCACGATCTCGGCCCAGGCCGGCACCTTCATGTCGTTGGTCACCGCCTTGGCCAGCTCGACGGGCGAACCGCGCAGGCCGCCCGACGTGAACCAGTCGTTGGTCGAATCGTTCGACTGGACCTGACCGGAATACATGATCAACGGATCGACGCCGATGACGATGGCGCCGCGCAATTCCTTCCCCATAGCGATGGCATGCGCCATGTTCTTGCCGAAGCGATGGTTCGGCGCGGAAAACACACCCAGTTCCTTCGGCCCATGGATCTGGAAACGATAGTTGCCGATGTCGGGAATGCCGGTCTCGGGATTCTCCGACACGACGATGCCGGCGGTGATGTAGGGGCCGCCGTCCTTCGGACTATAGATCGGCACCGGCAGCTTCGTGACGTCGATCGCATCGCCCGTCAGCACGATCTCCTGGCAGGGCGGCGTACCCTTGAAATCCACGGGTGCGATCGGATTGTTGATGCCCTTGAGCACCTTTTCGTGGATCGTCTGCTCGGTTGCCTCGAACGCCTTGAGCGCGAGCCTGCGATTGCCGTAGACGCCCGCCACCAGCGGGAAGTCCGTCCCGGTCTGCGTGAACAGGAGAGCCGGCCCTTGCATTGCACTGGTCTTGGCGAGGGCTTTGGCGATGTCATATTTAGGAGAGACGGGGCGTGCGATCTCGACGAGCTCACCGGCATCCTTCAAAGCCGTCAGGAAGGCGCGCAAATCTTGATAGGGCATGGTCAATCTTTCCTGACGGTTCACAAGTACAAAGCGCGATGAGTAAATTTCTTGCCGGTATCCATCGCCACGACATCGAGGCGGCCGTGCGCGTCGCCGTGGCGGTCGGCCTGCCCTTGCTGGCGCTCGAAGCCATCGGCCGCCTCGACCTCGCCGTCTATGCGGCGTTCGGCGGGCTGGCGATGCTCTACGGCAGCAGCGAGCCTGCGAAGCGGCGTGTCGAGAGCCAGGCGGTCGCGGGCGCCGGCCTCGTGCTCACAATGGCGGCGGCCCTGGCCTGGTCCGCCTCGTACGCGTCTCTCACGGTGCTGGGCATCCTGCTGGCGATCACGGTGATCGCCGCCGTCACGGTCGGCGCCGCGATGCGCTGGGTGCCACGCGGAGAGATGTTCTTCGTGCTGGTGCTGCTGATCATCGCCAGCATCCCCACGAGCTGGGACCGCCTGCCGCTCGCCATCGCCGTCGGCGCGGGCGGCGCGTCCTTTTCCGTGCTGGTAGCCTTGCTCCACCGTATCGGTGCGCCTCCGGGCGAACCAAAGCCCGACGGATGGCGCCGCCGCCTCGCTGCGGGCTACGCCGATCTCGACCATCGCCAGCATCTGGTCCTGCTGGCGGCCGCCACGCTCGGCATCCTGGCGGCGTGGGTGCTGGCACTTGTCCTGGGCATCGGCCGTCCCTACTGGGCCGCCGTCACCGTCGCGGCGCTGATGCCGGCGCTGGCCGCCAAGGACGTGTGGGGCCGCGCAATCCAGCTCATGCTGGGGACGGTGGGCGGTGTGGCGATCGCGAGCGTGCTGTTCTCGTTCAATCCCGACCATCTCGCCCTGATCGCGATCATCATCGCCTGCCAGGCCGCCGCGCAGATCGCGGTATCGCGCAATTACGGCGTCGCCATGCTCTTCTTCTGCCCGCTGGCCATCGGCATGAGCAACCTCAGCGTCGGCGCACCGTGGCCCCCCATCCTGATCGACCGGGTGGTCGAGGCGGCGCTGGGCGTGGCCGTGGCGTTTCTCGCGATCTTCGCAGGCCGCAGGATCCTCAAGGTGACTTGAGCGAGCGGACCGCACGCAGGACCTATTGCTGGTCGGAGACCTGGAAGGGAATATCGCCCGAGATGGCTTTCGTTCCCTGAAGCGTGATCACGGTCCAGTGCAGCATGTAGTCGCCCGGCGGCAGGGTCGGCGCCGACGCGAACAGGACCTGCGGTGCCGATTCGAGACGCGGGTGAAGGCGCTCGATCACCTTGTCGCCCTGCTTGATGACCAGGGTCGACTTGACGTGGTCGACCGGCCGGTCGAACCGCACGAAGAAAGCGCTGCTCCTGCGGCCGATACGGGCGTTGGCCTTCGGCTCCGACTCGGTGACGCTGACATCGTCCGTCGGCTGCTGGGCCCGGAGTGTCGCGAGGGGGCCGGCTGCCACGGTCAGCAGGGCAGCGATCGTCAGGCGTCGTAGCATCATTTACCCCTCCTGCGCTTGGCAACGGCGGGCTTCTCCACGCCGGAGGGGCCAGTCCATCGCGGAAACGTCTTGGTGTCGAGGCCGAACAGGTCGAGCACGCGCGCCACGGAATGCGTCACGATCTCGTCGACGGTCTTCGGTCGCGTATAAAAGGCCGGCGACGGCACCGCGACGATGGCGCCCATCTCGGTGACGGCCAGCATGCTCTTGATGTGGCCGGCATGCAGCGGCGTCTCGCGGAACATCAGGACGGTCCGCCGGCGCTCCTTCAGACAGACATCGGCCGCGCGCGCGACGAGGCTCGACGTCACGCCGGTTGCTATCTCGCTCAGGGTCCGCACCGAACAGGGCGCCACGATCATGCCCATCGTCTGGAACGAGCCGCTCGAGATGGACGCGGCGATATCGCCCGGCGCGTAGACGTGATCGGCCAGCGCGCGCAGCTCCGACGCCGACATGTCGGTCTCGAGCGAGCGCGTCTGATCGCCGGCCTTGGAGATCACGAGATGGCTCTCGATCTTCAGGGCGCGCAAGGCTTCCAGCACGCGGATACCGTAGACCGTCCCCGAGGCGCCGGTGATGCCGACCACCATGCGCCGCACGGGTTCGCTTGCTGCCATTTGAGGTGCCTCAGCCGCCCGTCTTGATGTGGCGCGGGTCCGAGTGATGGAGCGGCTGCGGCTTGGCCTCCCACGAGAACGGCGTCTCGGACAGCGTGTAACGATACCACGGCGGATCGTTGGCGCGGCCGAGCTTGTGCCGCAGGTTGCCGAACGCGCGGTAGAGCACCGGATAGGGCTGGCCGTGATACTGCTTCAGGATGTCGTACCAGGCGCGCGGCTCCTTACCGATAAACGCCTCCATGTCCCTGGTCAGCTCTTCTTCCGTCATGATCTTCAGCCCGGCGGGCGGATCGCCGAGGTCGGTGACGGTGCTGCGCACGAATTCGTTGGGGTTCCATTCCGGTCCCAGCGGCACGGTGCAGTCCATGCCGATCTTCGACGAGATGCCCAAGGTCGTGCTCTTGGGATCGACGGTCATGGTGTTGAGCCCGTCGAGCCGCACCGTGTCCTTGTCCGGCATGTAGCGATAGGCCATGGCGGCCAGCACCGCCTGGTCGTCCCAGATGTCGACATCGGTGTCGAACACCATGGCGATCTTCGGCAGTCCCTGCTTGGAGCAGGTCAGCATGATGCCCAGCGCCTGCTTGGAATCGCCCGCGCCCAGCGGATGGATCTTGGCGTAGGCGATGTTGGACAGGCCGCCCAGCGGGCAGCGCACTTCGCGCACGTCGATGCCGCCCTGCTTCAGGCCGTTGAACAGGTCGGCCTCGATCGCCGGCAGCTGCAGCATGTTGTCGGTGTACCAGGGGTGCAGGCCGCCGATCGTGCAGTGCTGGAAGATGCCGCCCTTGCGGTGGGTCATCGCCTTAACCTTGAGGCGATAATTGTGCTTGATGCCGCCGCCGTACATGCCGGTGAACTCGCCGTACGGACCCTCGTCGAAGACCAGGCCCTCGAGCGCCATCAGCTCGCATTCGAGCACAATCTCGGCGTTCGCCGGCACCATCACGTCGATGGTCTCGCACCTGATCATCTTCGCCGGCGCGCCGTAGAAGGCACCGAGCACCTCGAAATCGTCGGTGTCGGCGGTGACGCCGACCAGCGCCGAGATCTTGTCGATGGTCGGACCGCCCAGCACGATCGCGACCTCGAGGTTCTGGCCCTTCGCCGCCGCCGCCATCGCATGGATGCGCTGGCGATGCGAGGTGCAGGTCATGTCGACCGACTTCTCGTTCTTCGAGCGGAACATCGAGCGGTAGATGCCCCAATCGTAGACGCCGGTGTCGGGGTGCTTGCTGATGAAGAGATTGTCGTTGGTGTAGGCGTGGCCGTCGCGGTCGTGATGCAGGAACAGTGGCAGGCGCGTGAGGTCGACGTCATCGCCCTTCAGGATCACTTCCTTGCAGGGCGCCGTCGTCACCGTCTCCCACTTCACGCGGCCCTTGGAGCGCGCGACCATCTCGAGGCCGGTCCGCGTCTTGTCGCAGCCCATGGCCCAGGCGAACATGTCCTGGTTCGAATAGGCGTTGGCCAGCACCGAGAATTCGGTGTCCTTGATCTTCTCGATCAGGACGGCCTTGGTCGGATTGGCCTCCATGAGGCTCGGAACCTGGTCGACGCGGACCTCGTCCTTGATGCGGACGAGGAAGCCCGCCTTGTCCATGGCGTCGACGAACTCGGAAAGGGACTGCTGCATTGTCTTACCCGCCAGAAAAGGAAGATCAGGAATAGGCGGGCGCGGACTTGCCGTGCTCGGCGAAGGCCCTGAGGTGATGCAGCATCATGCCCCACAGGGCATTGCACTTCTCGAAATTGCCCTTCTGATGGGGCCAGCCGGAATGGGCGAAGGTGAGATGGACCCGCCCGTGCGGCGTCTTGCCCAGGCTGAACGAGACGCTGGTGCCGGCCGCATCGCCCGGCCCCTTGATGCACTTCCAGACGATGCTGTCCGCCCCCTGGGACGCGACCTCCCAGACGAAGGTGGGGCCGTCGGCATACTTGAGCGTCCACTGGCTGCCGACGCCGCTGCCGCCGGAGACTTCCGCCATGGTCCAGCCCTTGAGGCCGTCCAGGGTCGTCAGCGCCGAATGGACCTTCGCGGCATCGGCCTTGATGTTGACGGCGTGACGGAGCGCATGATCGGACACGATGAGGACCTCCCCCGGTAAACTCACTGACTACGCAGGAATAGCGTAGGGCGGATTTGAGACAACGACATTAACAGGCACCCTTCGGGGTTCAACCTCACGGGGTCTCCGGGCTTTGACGCGCTCGCGTTGCGCAGCCGAGGCCCCTCCGGTATGTTCCGCCGCGCTGGACCCGTAGCTCAGCTGGATAGAGCGCTGCCCTCCGAAGGCAGAGGTCGTGAGTTCGAATCTCGCCGGGTCCGCCATTCGCGCAGAAGACTGCGGATATCCTCCCGCACCCCGGTTTGACCGGTCACAGCCGCAATCAATGCGGCCTTGTCGTAGTGCACCCCGCTTTTCCCGTTGCCGACCACGATTCGGGCACTCCCCGGCATCGGTCTTCTCACACATTCGTTGCGAGATGACCTTCAGCCGGGCGGGGTGAGGGCGACGCTTGAGCGGGCCCGACGTGCCATCCTGCGACGGGGAATGTCCCGTCGCCCCTCAGGTCGTCGAGGGATTTCTCAGATGCGCTCGATGATGATCGCCGGCGCCATGCCGCCGGCGGCGCACATCGTGACGAGACCGAACTGCTTGTTCTGCCGCTCGAGCTCGTCGAGGACGGTCCCGATCAGGATGGCGCCGGTCGCCCCGATCGGGTGGCCGAGCGCGATCGAGCCGCCGTTGACGTTGACCTTGTCGCGATCGAGATCGAGATCGCGCACGAACTTCTCCGAGACGACGGCGAAGGCCTCGTTGATTTCCCAGAGGTCGATGTCGCTCTTCTTGAGACCGGCCTTCTCCAGAACCTTCCTGGCCGCCGGCACCGGCGCATTGAGCATCAGCTCGGGGCTGTCGCCCATGTTCGCCATGGCAACGACGCGGGCGCGCGGCTTGAGGCCATGGGCTTTGGCGTAGTCAGGCGATGCGAGCAGCACGGCGGCCGAGCCGTCGACGACGCCGGATGAATTGCCGGCATGATGGACATGCTCGATCTTGAGGTCGGGATAGGCCTGCAGGATCAGCGAGCGATAGGTCATGCCCTTGTCGTCGAGCGGGACGTCGGCCATCGCCGTGAAGGCGGCCTTGAGGTTCGCCAGGCCCTCGCGCGTCGTCTGCGGACGCGGATATTCCTCGCGATCCAGGGCGAGCGTGCCGTCTTCCTTGTAGACGGGGATCAGGGACCGGTCGAAGCGGCCCTCGGCGATCGCGGTCGCCGCGCGCTGCTGGCTGACATAGCCCGCCTCGTCCAGCGCCTGGCGCGGAATCTTCTCCAAGGTGGCGATGGCGTCGGCGCAGATGCCCTGGTGCGTCTGGGGATGATGCAGGCGCAGGCGCAGATTGCCGTTGTCCATGACCGGCGGCCCGCTGCCGCGGCTGCGGTCCATGGACATCATCTCGGTACCGCCGGCGACCACCAGGTCTTCCATGCCCGACTTGATGCAGGCGGCGGCGAGGCTCACGGCGCTGATGCCCGAACCGCAGAAACGGTCGATCGTGATGCCGCTCGCCCTGACGTCATAGCCGGCATCGAGGGCAGACATGCGGCCGAGATCGCCGCTCTGCTTCGAGACCTGGGCGGCCGTCCCCCAGATCACGTCGCCGACTTCCTTCGTGTCGATCCTGTTGCGTTCGGCGAGCGCCTTGAGAACGGTCGCACCGAGCTGTTGCGGATGAATCTCCCACAGCGCGCCCTTGCCCGCCTTGCCGACGCCGCGGGGCGTGCGGCAGGCATCGATGATCCATGCTTCGGTCATTGCTTCGTCCTTTCCCGGTTCCCGGCTCAGCGTGGCGCCATGCGGATGGCGCCGTCAACGCGTACGTCCTCGCCATTGAAGTAGCCGCAGGTGATCATCGTATGGGCGACCTGGGCATATTCCTCGGGGCGTCCCAGACGCTTGGGGAACGGCACCGAGGCAGCCAGCGCCGCCTTGACGTTGTCCGGCGCGCGCGCGAGCAGCGGCGTGTCGAAGATGCCGGGCAGGATCGTGTTGCAGCGAATTCCGTCATTGGAGAGGTCGCGCGCCACCACGAGCGTGATGCCGACGACGCCGGCCTTCGAGGCGGTATAGGCGACCTGGCCGATCTGGCCGTCCTCGGCCGCGACCGATGCGGTGTTGAGGATCACGCCGCGATCGCCGTCGGGCTGCGGCGCAAGCGTCAGCATGCCCGCCGCCGACTTGGTGATGCAGCGAAACGTGCCGATGAGATTGACGTTGATGATGCGCTCGAAGTTCTCCAGGGGATATTCCTTGGGAGCACCGGTCGTCCGGTCGAGCGATGCTGTCTTCTGCGCACCGCCGCCGACACCGGCACAGTTCACCAGAATGCGCTCCTGCCCGTTGGCCGCCCGCGCCTTCGCGAACCCGGCCTCGACCTCTTCGGTCGACGTCACGTTGACCTTGCAGAAGACGCCGCCGATTTCCCTGGCGAGCGTCTCGCCCTGCTCCTCATTGAGGTCGAAGATCGCGACCTTCACGCCGTACGAGGCAAGCATGCGCGAGGTGGCGGCGCCGAGGCCGGACGCGCCGCCCGTAACGACCGCGGCCACTGTCTTATCGAGTTGCATGAGCGATGATTTCCTCGAGATATGATGCCCTGAGTGGCTTGCCAGGATTGTTAAAGCATCGCGACCGCGGTTGGCCAGAGGTGTGTATCGGGCCCCCGAACCGTGGAACCGCCGTTCGAAAGCGATGATGGCCAACCGGCCTGCACCCATTGTGCGTGCCATTGCGTTTCGAGATCGGTCGCTCGTGTCTGGCCAGATCTGGTCGGCAATCCGGCTGACGGGGCGCCGGCTCCTCCGAAGGCAGAGGTCGTGAGTTCGAATCTCGCGGGTCCGCCATTTTCCATGGCCTGAGCTGCTCTGCGAGTCAGTTCAGGCACATATATTCCGACCACCCAATCGACCAACTTCGGCGCGTCGGTACCCTCTTGGGTCAAAGCCAGAGGCCGTGGGATTACATCGCTAGCTGAGTGGGCCAGCCCAGCATCAGTTTGATCGATCCCAGTGATCCAACACCGTGTCGATAGCTGCGTGGATGCTTACGAGAGGAACATCATCACGAGCCTGAACCGATAGCCCGAGCAGAAGTGCATCAATGAGAGTGGCGAGTCCTTGGACTTTTGACTTGGCGAGTTCGCCCTTCTTTCCTGCGCGTTCGACGACCCTGCGATTGGCCACGCTCGAGTACAAGAGGCAACCACTCGAGAACCGGTGCTTGGCCTGGGTGGGGACCAGCGGTTCGGTGCGCATATGGTCCCGATGCTCAAGGAGTTCGCCAGCAATGTGACAGGCGGCTCGATCGCGCGTTGTAGCCACTATGTCGCGGACGAGCGGCCGGACGAAGTGGCGGCCGCTCTGATCGATTTCCTCAAGCCCAACTGAAACTTTGCGCCCGCAATCACAGTGGATCGATTAAGTAGGAAAGGAAAACTGTCATGACCGCACCCGTCATTCGGGGCGTCAATCATATCGGCATCACGGTGCCCGACATCGAAGCCGCGAAATCGTTCCTGGTGGAAGCTTTTGGCGGCCAGGTAATCTACCAGTCCTTCGAACCGCAGGATGCGCCGCGGCAGGGACCCGAATTCGAGCGGGCCGTTGGCGCCTTTCCCGGAACGGTCGTGCGCGCGCAGGCGATGGTCAAGATCGGAACCGGACCTGACATCGAACTCTTCGAAATGCATGGCCCGGAACAAGCCCAGCCGATCCGAGCGAGCGACTTCGGCATCACGCACTTCGCTCTCTACACCGACGACATCGATGCATCGGTCGAGCGCTTCGAGAAGGCCGGAGGCACCCCCCTCACCGCGCCGCGCGCTATTCCCTATGCAACCGAGAAAGGTCCTGGAAACAAGGTCTGCTATTGCCGCATGCCGTGGGGCACAACGATGGAATTCATCACCACGCCGGACCGCATGGCCTATCATGCCCAGACCAATCTGCGCAGGTGGCAGGACGAGGACTGAGCAGGGCGCGAAACGGCACCCGTTCGTGGATTCCGCCTTTCACTGATGGCCCCCCTCTGTCTGGTTTCGTGCAACTTTTTCCGTATTGAGCCGTTGGGCTATTGACTATTGGCTCTCACGAGGGGACCTCCGATGATCGAGCCGACCCTCAAGTCCATCCCTCCGAACAGCCTTCACTGAAGCGGAAGCTGCGCCAGCGGTATTGCGGAACAAACAGTACTCCGTCGGCTTTATGAAAAGGGCGCCGCAACCCCTTCTGCGCACCTCGCGACAAGGACGTGTCGCTGAATTACACCCGCCTTCGCGCCCTGACGCAGCTCCTGTCACGGCCTCTAAATCCGCCGGAGAAGCTCTCAAGCGCATCGCCCGACTTTCTCTCGAAGAGCAAGCCGCAGCGCTCTTCGCGAAGATGGGACAGGGGTAGCAGTAGCCGAGTATCCTCAACTGGCGATTGTACCCAGGGAGCCTAAGCAGTGCGGCTGTATGCCGGTAAAGTTACCGTTTTATAGTTCGTCAACAAACAGACAATTGTCCGAAATCGTGCAAAACTGAACTTTCAGCCCGACTGCCGGGGAAGCTATGAGCGTGACGGTACTTGCTGCCCGCAACACGCTCTTCGAAGTGCTTTGCGAGGATCTTCGAGAGAAAACCGCGCTTTGCTTGCCCAGGCCCGCAGATATCGCGCGCTCGAAACGGGGCGAGCAGCAGTTGAGCGGGATTCAGTCGATTCTCGTCATTCGGCACCGGAGATCGGCGCGCAACACCCTTTCTGAGACTCTTCGTGGGCTCAAGATTGAGCTGCCGACATGAGAATCTCAGCTGCAGCCCAACAGAGGAAACGATCAAATCGGCTGGGATTTGATCACCTGAGGCGTAAACTAAAGAGTTTCGGGGTGGAAGAAGCCGAAGTGGAGGCTGTTCTCAATCGGATCGCCGTCACAACCATCAGCAGACGATCTGAGGACATTATTGCCCCCGGCAGCTCACCGAGTCATTCAACCGTGTTGTTGGACGGTATTGCATGCATGTACGAGCGGCTGCCAAACGGCGACCGGCAGATATATGCTTTTCAGTATCCGGGAGACTTCTGCGACCTCAACCGGCATGTGCTGCCAGGTGGAAACCATGACGTCGCTGTCGCCGCAATTTCAGACTGCAGGATCGGCATCATCGATCACAGCGAGCTGGATCGACTGGTATCAGACTATCCATCATTGGGCTTGGCCTTGTGGCGCAGCACGATGCTGGAAGCGGCCATGTTACGGAACAGGTTGCTGACCGTTGGACGACAGCCTGCACTGCAGCGTATCGCCCATCTCCTGTGCGAACAGTTGGCCCAGCAGGGAATGGTCGGCATCACCAGCGCAATCGTTCCGTTCAGGCAGATAGACCTGGCCGATGCGGCGGGCCTTTCTATCGTCCACGTCAACCGCACATTCAACGAGCTTCAACGACGAGGCCTTTTGGTGAAGGAGGGGCGCAGGATGAGAGTAGTGGACAGAACTCGTCTCGCCCTTCTGGCCGCCTTTGACGGCGCCTATCTCAATATGCCCCATCTTCTCTCGGATTGGACGCTCGAGATCGAACGCCCCCGACGGCGTGTCGAGCGTACGCCTTAGATCAATTCAGGTGGTGGACGGCACCACCACGAGCAGATCGACAGGGTGCTCTCGGCGCCTGACGCGCACCAGTTGTCCGGTTCGGCCAATCAGGAGGAGCCGGTTGTTCAACCGCATGTTGACGCAGGGGCCTCTTTGAGGCCGCCCGCTCCGGGAAGGTTTACATGGATTACTTCCAGAACAATCGGCTACTGCGGGTGCTGTCGCCCACCGACCGTAATTTGTTGCGTCCTGCTTTGAGTGGCTTCGAGTTGGCGCCAGGGCATCGCCTGGAAACCGCCGGGGCTCCGACCGAACAAGCCTACTTCATCGAGACCGGGCTCGCGGCCGTGGTGGCGCGGTCGCCCGGTCGTGAAATTGGCATTGGCGTCGTCGGCAACGATGGGATGACAGGTCTCGATCTCCTGCTGGAGGCGGGCCAGGCAGCCAATCATACGCTGGTTCAATCGGGAGGAAGCGCCTTGGGCATTGGGGCTGCCGACCTGAAACAGGCCATGAGAAGCAGCGGCAGCTTGCGCGCGCTTCTGCTGCGCTATGCCCACGTCTTCATGGTGCAGACGAGCCAGACCGCGCTCACCAACAGCCATGCTTCCATTGAGGAGCGCTTGGCACGCTGGATTCTGATGTCCCACGATCGCTTTTCCAGCAATGACCTGACGGTCACGCATGAATTCATCGCATTGATGGTCGGCGTGCGGCGTCAGGGGATCACCGAGGCTCTTCACCTTCTGGAAGGGCGGCACCTCATCAAGTCGACGCGAAACAACCTGCACGTCGTTGAACGAAGGGGCCTGATTGAACTCGCCTCCGGCTCCTACGGCGTTTGCGAGGCCGAGTACGAGCGGCTGATCGACGGCAAGTTTCGACGGCCTTTCGCGCCCGACTGAGGCAGGACTTTCAGAAAGACGCCTTCGGGCGCGAGTTGAAAGCGTATCCGGTGCGCGGCGGAGAACGCTCCATGCGCTGGTGGCGGCGATCGACACCCCGATTGTCCGAAACTGGACTAAAGGTTCCTTGGCGACGAAGGGCTGGTTAGCTTCACGAAGATAGAAATCAAACAGCGACATCACGCCAGCGACCTTGGACCGCCCCCGAGCTATTCGCTTTTTTGGACACGCCGCATCGAGCCTGTTGATGCCGCATCTCTCGGAGGCAGAGTTAATCGCAGGTCAGCCCCTGACGGTGGCTGGCCAGCGACCTCAAATCACCTACTTTCCTGTCGATTGCCTCCTCAGCATCGTGTCGAACGAGGGGATCGAAGCACTAAGCGTCGGCCGCGAGGGGTCGAGTTTTCCCGAACTCGCACTGAATTCCGCGGTTCTACCGTTGGGCGTCGTCGTTTCGATCAGCGGGCGTGCGTGGTCGATCGAAACCGCCAAACTCCAGTCACTTGCCGCGGCCAACGGCGCGATCCAGACGGGTCTCGCCGAAGCTTGCCAAGCGGCGTTCTATCAGGCGGCGCTCGTGTCGATCGGACGCGCAAAAGCCTCGCGCACAGGGAACCTCGCACGTTGGCTATACCGCGGATGCGAAGCCACCGGGCGAGTGTCGTTGGCAATCAGTCACGCGAACCTGGGGAGTTTGCTTGGTACGCGGCGCCAAACGATCACGACCAGTCTCGCGGAGATGGAAGGCATGCAGCTGATTGCAGCTCGACGAA
The DNA here is from genome assembly GCF_058803965.1 of Reyranella sp. GW821-FHT14A01. Lineage (NCBI taxonomy): Bacteria > Pseudomonadati > Pseudomonadota > Alphaproteobacteria > Hyphomicrobiales > Reyranellaceae > Reyranella > Reyranella sp. GW821-FHT14A01. Next base: position 14,315 of record NZ_JBXAPM010000034.1, on the reverse strand, counting down.
CTTTGATTACCATTCGTGACTTCGCTGGTCTGGCGCAAATGAGAGATAAACCAGCTTATTAATTGTTGCGTGCGTAGTTGGCGGCACATTGTTTATCAGCACGCCAGATTCGAGGGCTGGATCCGCCCTTTGCCGCCCAATAGAGGCAATGATCAGCCTTCGGCAATGTCCGGTAATGGACATACCGGCAACCTAGCTCGTATTGATGTTAGAATAGTCCATGCACGAGCAAACGACGGTTCGAGTTCGCTGGCATGGTCGAGTATGGCTATCGAAGAATCTCAAGATAAGCCTCGAAGTCTGTACCGCGTGCGCATTACCCGCTCCGGTCCGTCTGCCGCGCCCTTTGGTTGGCAAATCATCCGCCATGACACTGGGGAAACCATAGTCTCAGCAAAGACGTTCGCTACGCTGTTTGAAGCTCTTGTCGACTCGACCAGGGTTGCCGGCCCCATAGCCTTCAGGGACTTGAGCGACGGCATCTGAAGTCCCGAGACGCCTGCCTCATGACACGCCTTAGCCCGCGGCCGGCTCCAGGGCAAAGATGCTGCAAGCACTGCACGAAGGCCCGAGTCACAATGACACATTCCGGGAAGACGACGACTATCTCGGCGGATTCTTGCCGGCCTACCTTCCCTTCGTTGCCTAACCGCAGATGACCCTAACTGGCGCCGGTTGCCGCGCCCGCGTAAACGCGCCGTCGACTGGACGGCCGAATGGGGAAGTGCCAGTTTCCGCCCATGTCCCTGAAGCGAGCGGCGCGCGATGCCGTCTATAGACTGGTGATCGACCCCATCCTGTGGCTCAGCCCGAGGGTCAGCACCTCCCACCTGCGCGCCGACAGCGTCTACAAGATCATCTCCGACCGCGCCGCCCAGCGGGCCGCCGATTATGTCGAGAAGCATCTCGACGTGGCGCTGATGTTCTCGGCGCGCGAGCTGCTGTGGGATTTCGCGATCTCCAAGGCGCCGCGCGACGGGCTCTATCTCGAGTTCGGCGTCATGACCGCGGCCTCGACCAACCATTTCGCCCGCCGCGTGGCGCGCGGCAACATCAAGGTCTACGGCTTCGACAGTTTCGAGGGGCTGAAGGAGGACTGGCCCGGCACCGAGGCGCCGGCTGGCGCCTACCAGGTCAGCAAACCGACCGAGCTGGAGCCCAATGTCGAGCTGGTGGTGGGCTGGTTCGACGCCACCCTTCCCGGCTTCCTCGACCGGCACAAGGGACCGTGCTCGTTCCTGCACATCGATTGCGACACCTATCCCTCGACCAGGCTGGTGCTCGACCTGCTGGCCGACCGGATCGGCGCCGGCACCGTCATCGTGTTCGACGACTACATCGCCTTCCCCAACTGGGAGAACGGCGAGTTCAAGGCGTTCAAGGAATTCGTCGAGGCGCGCGGCGTCAAATACAAGTACCTGGGCTTCGCCAACCAGCAGTCGGCGGTACAGATCCTCTAACGCATCTTCACGTAGACCGACTTGGCGAGCTTGTAGAGCCGGGAGTCCTGCGCGGCGAAGCGCATGATGAAGTCGCGCGACTTGTCCTCGAGCGCGCTCACGATGTAGTCGAAGCCCGCGCGGCGGCGGTATTCCGCGAGATAGGCCTGCAGCTCGGCGTCGGTTTCGGCCAGGCCGTTGTCGCCGTACTTCGCCACGTAGTAGTTGAAGCCGCCATCCTGCAGCGAGCGCACGCCGCCATGCAGGGTGGTCTTCATGTAGTTGCCGATCAGCAGGTCGTCGAAGATGCGATAGTCGATGCAGGTCATCAGGCTGCCGCGCGGCACGGCGAAGGTGATGCCGCGCTCCCGGGGCCCGCGCATCCTGATCGCATGGTCGCGCCCGCCGACGCGGAAATTGACGAAGCCGAAATAGTCCTGCACCGGGTCCTTGCGCGCGAAATAGGCCTCGATCTTCTTCACGTCCGCGGCCTCCAGCGCATCGGACCAGTTGTCGCCGAATTCCTCCGGCGCCTTGGGGACGACGGCGATCTCTTCCGGCGTATGGGTCGTGAAGGAGCCGTCACGGCAATCGACCGTTGAAAAGGCCGGGATGAAGCCCACATCCGGCGACAGGCCCTTCTCGAAGGCGTCCATCGGCGTGGTGTAGGGCTCGGCCCACATCGAATCGGTGCGCTGATACTGGTGGAAGGCCGAGAAGGGAATCACCGTCTTCGCGCCGGCCGCCTTGGCGAGATTGGTGAGCTGGCCGCCGACCGACGGCTTGCGCGCGGCGCGCGGCGTCAGGAACTTCCCCTGCTCGTCGAAGAAGTTGATCATGTCGGCGTCGCCGTAACCCGACAATGCCAGCAGGTAGGAGCGTTCGTAGCGCGCGGCGATGCTGCGGATGTAGCGCGTGCAGTCGCGCGTGCCGGCATCGTTGGTGTTGATGAAGAGGCTGCCGCCCGAATCGACCAGCAGGATCGAATCCTGGATGCGGGTCGTGATGCACTGGACCTTCACGGTCTCCGAGAGCGGCACCCACTTGCGATCCGGCAGCACGGTGAGGTCGTAGCCGCCCGGCTGCAGGTCCTTCAAAATCCGCCCGTTCAGATGGTCGGGCAGCAGGATCTTCTGACCCTTGAAGCGCTCGATCGTCACCGGGTTCAGGTGATCTGGATGGCCGTGCGAGAACCATATGTACCGGCACTTCAGGATATCGTCCTTGAGCGACCGGGGAATGCGGTGGCTCAGCACCCAGCTTCCGAAATAGGCGGGATCCTCGTCGCCGAACCACGGATCGGTGGCGAGCAGGGGCTGGCCGTCATAGACGATCAGGGTCGCATTGCCCGTGGTCGTGACCTGGTTCATGGCGGCGGTTGATACCGCAGACCCACCAGGCCCGCAAACCGGCGCGCATTGTTGACAGGCAGGGTCCGGCATTCTCTTGTAGGGCAACAATCAAGGAAGCATCGCTTGGGTCCGGCATTTCTCCACGACTTCTTCTACGAATTCGTCACCCTGCTCGTAATCCTCGATCCGTTCGCCACGGTGCCGCTGTTCCTCATGGTCACGGCCGGCCTCGACCGGCGGGAATCGCTGAAGGTCGCGGCCTATGCGCTGGGCGTCGCGTTCCTGATCATGCTCTTCTTCATCGTGGTCGGACGGGCGCTGCTGGCGGCGCTCCACATTCCCATGGCCTCGTTCCAACTCGCGGGATCGCTGATCCTGCTGCTGTTCGGCCTCAAGATGGCGCTGGGCAAGGTGTCCGAAGAGGCCATGGCCGTGCCGGCCGATGCGACGCCGCTGCAGCGCGCGGTCTTCCCGCTGGCCGTTCCCGGCATCGCCGGCGCCGGCGCGATCCTCACGGTCGTGCTGCTGACCGACAACAACGTCCGCTCCATCGGCGAGCAGATCACGACCACGGCGATCCTGGCGCTCTGTCTCTGCGTGCTCTTCGTCGCCTACGCCGTCGCCGGCACCTTGTTCCGCCTGCTCGGCAAGCCGGGCATCGAGATCATAACCCGCGTGTTCGGCCTCATCCTGTCGAGCATCGCCGTCACCGGCCTGGTCGTCGCCATCAAGCTGAGCTTCGGCCTGACCTGAACCTCGGCGCGGTCCTGTTGCAGGCCGCGCACCGACACCGGCTCACTCCTGGCCGCCCAGCTTCCACACCGGGAAGGGATCGGGAAGCCTGGCCCACATAGACGGTCCCATCGCCATTTCCGCGTCGGTCAGCAGGCACGTGTCGAGACGCTCCGTGAGGGTCCTCTTGTCCATGCCTCTCGCGCCGATGAACACGATTTCCTGCCGGCGGTCGCCATAGGGACTCTTGAACGAATTCCGGATGCTGGCGCGCCATGTGGAGTCCTGCGGCCATTCCCTGCGATCCACGGCAGCCCACCAGGCGCCCGCCGCCTCGTGGCGCAGCATGCCGCCGGCCTGGCTGACGGAGCCGGCAATCATCATGCGCGAGGCCAACCAGAAGAATCCCTTGGAGCGGATGACGCCATCCCAGCGCCCGTTCAGCAGCGCGTAGAGCCGCGTGGGATGGAAAGGGCGGCGCGCCTTGTAGACGAAGCTCCAGAAGCCATACGTCTCCGTCTCCGGCGTATGAATGCCCCGCATTTCCTGCATCCAGCCCGGCGCCTGGCTCGCCTTCTCGTAGGAGAACAGGCCGGTATCGAGCATCATGCCGAGGGGGACGCGGCCGAACTCGCTGGTAACGATGTTCGCCTTGGCATTGAGTCGCCGCAGCATGGACATGAGGAAGCCGAGATCGTCGGCGGACACGAGGTCGGCCTTGTTGATCACGATCACATCGGCGAACTCCACCTGTTCGACCAGCAGGTCGACCACCGTACGCACGTCTTCCGGCTGCGCTGTCTGACCGCGGTCCCGCAGAAAATCGGCCGAGCTGTAATCTTCCAGAAAGGCGCGAGCGTCGATGACCGTGACCATGGTGTCGAGACGGGCGACTTTCGACAGGCTCTTGCCGGCTTCATCCTCGAACTCGAAGGTGGCGGCGATCGGCATGGGCTCCGATATGCCAGTCGATTCGATCAGCAGGTAGTCGAAGCGCCCCTCACCCGCCAGCCGCTCCACCTCCTTCAACAGGTCTTCGCGCAGCGTGCAGCAGATGCAGCCGTTCGACATCTCCACGAGCTTTTCTTCGCTGCGACTGAGTTCGGCACCGCCCTGACGCACCAGAGCGGCGTCGATGTTTATCTCGCTCATGTCGTTGACGATCACGGCGACCTTCCGGCCCTCACTGTTGTTCAGGACATGATTGAGCAGGGTCGTCTTGCCGGCGCCGAGATAGCCGGAGAGTACGGTCACGGGGAGCTTATTCATCATCGGGGACCTCGTTGAGACAGAGGAAAAGTCTCGTCTGGCCGCTGCCTGCAACGGGCGGCGAACGATGGACGATGGCCTTGGGACCGGCGCGCGTGACGCCTTTGAAAAGGCCCGCCGCGAAACGCGGCAACTCCTCGAGCGGGCCGCGATAGCGGCGCTGGCCTCGCAGGGCGCGATCGCCAAGTGCCGGCCGCGCCCACTGCGTCGCCGGCCCGCGATAGGTCGCGTTCAGCCGGTACCCGACATGGTCGCGGTGAAAGCGCCAACACGAATCGTGGTCGACAGCCTCCAGCCGCACGTCGACATCGGGTCCACCCGCCAGTGACGCAAAGATGCAGGCCAGTCGGGCAACGTCCGTGATGAATGCTCGCCGACCGGCGCCATCCTCGAGGCCGACGAGATCGCAGAACGTTGAAAGCCGCGCCGGCACACAAGCCGCCGGACCAACGAACCGCCCTGCGGGAAGACGATCGGCCGGCAGGTCGTCGAGCCAATGCGCCAACTCTACGGGCGGCGATCGGTGCCAGATGGCCAACGCGATATCATCTTCCCTGACACTGTGCAGCGTGGCTTCGTCCGTTCCTTCCACGACCTGCGGACCGGCTTCGATCGTCATGCCAACCTGGCGCCCCATGATAAAGATACGTTATAATGTATCAATATCCCAAAAGAGTTCGCCTGGATAGGGCTATCGAGCCTCGGCTGAAACGTCAGAGCCTAAGGACCCAGGCCTCGACGTTGCCCTTGCCCTTGACCTCGATCTCGCCGCGCGCCTCGAAGACGAACTGGTCCTTGAGCTTCTCGTAGACCGGGCGCGTCACCTGCACCGAATCGGGGATGCCGCCGGATTCCATGCGGCTCGCCAGGTTCACCGTGTCGCCCCACAGGTCGTAGATGTACTTGCTCTTGCCGATGACGCCCGCGACCACCGGCCCGCTGTTGATGCCGACGCGCAGCTTCATCGACACGTTGTGCTCCATCGCGTGCTCGCGCGTGATGTGCACCATGCGGATGGCCATGCGCACCATGCGCTCGGCATGGTTGGGCACCGGGACCGGCAGGCCGCACACCGCCATGTAGGCATCGCCCACCGTCTTGATCTTCTCGATGCCGAGTTCCTGGGCCGCTACGTCGAAGCGCGTGAACAGGCCGTTCAACAGGGTCACGACATTGGCCGGCGGCATCTCCGACGAGAGCGCCGTGAAGCCCACCAGGTCGGCGAAGGAGACCGTGACCTCGGCGAAGCCGTCGGCGATGCCCTGCTCGCCGCCGCGCAGGCGGTTGGCGATCGGCGCCGGCAGCACGTTGAGCAGGAGTTCCTCGTTCTCGCGGTTCTTCTCCGCGATGACGAGGCTCTTCTCGTTGAGATCGTCGATCATGCCGTTGAAGGCGAGGCAGAGCTGGCCGATCTCGTCGCTCGTGCGCACGGTCACATGCGCCTCGACATCGCCGCCCGCGAAGCGCTTCACGCCGGCGGTGAGCTCGCGCAACGGCCCGAGCAGCGCGTTCGACAGCCAGGCGCCGGTCACGACGACCACGAGGAAGGCGATCGCGCCCACGATCAGCAGGTCGCGTTCGAGCCGGTAGACCGGGGCAAAGGCCTCGGTACTGTCGATCTTGGCGACCAGGCCCCATGTCACGCCGGGGATTTTGACCGGCCCCCACGAGGCGAGCGTCGGGACGCCGCGATAGCCCATGACTTCGCCGAACCCTTCGACGCCGCCGATCGCGGCGCGCGTCGCCGTGGTGTCGGCATGCTGGTGCAGCATCGGCGAGCCGTAGCGCTTGATGGCGGCGATATCCTCGTCGGAGGCGCCGCCGGCCTTCAGCTCGGAGAAATAGAGGTCGCGGTTTTCGAAGTAGTTGCGGCCGCTGGAGCGCACCAGGAAATCCGGGCCAACCAGATAGGCCTCGCCAGTCGTGCCGAAGCCCTCGTTGCGCCAGCGCCGCCCGCCGGTGACGATGGCGTCGATCTCGTCGATCGACAGCTCCGCGATCAGCACACCGGTCACGACGCCGTGCTCGATCACCGGCGCGGCCATGAACGCCGTGGGCGTGCCATCGGAGGGCAGGTAGGGAGAGAAATCCTCCAGGCAGGTGGCCGAGGGGTAGGGCGCACTGGCGCATCGCGCCGCCGCGGCGGCGAGATTGGACTGGCGGTAGGGGCCGGCGCGCAGCGAGGTGGCGAAATCGGCGTCCTTGTCCACCGTGTAGATCAGCCGTCCCGTATGTGGGTCGACGATCATGAAATCCTCGAAGCCCAGGGTCGCACCCGCCGTCCGCATCAGCGGATGGTAGATCGCGTGGACCTTGCTGTAGGTGCTGCCGTCGCCGGCATTGTCGAGCAGGTCGCGCCGCCCCGCCGGATGCGGATTGCGGACGATATAGAGATCCTGCAGGAAGTACGGCGCCGCGGAGACCGGCAGGTACTCCATCAGGGGAACGTCCTTGCCCAGGACACGCCGGACCATCGGCATGTACTGCTCTTCGTACCAGGCGTGCACGCTCTCGCGCAGCTCGGGCGGCACCGGCTTCTTGTCGAACTCGTCGACGGCTTCGCGGAAGTTGCGCGTGGCGTCGACCACCATCTTGGTCGCCGCCAGCAGACGCATCTCGTTGCGTACGGTGCGGAAATAGGATTCGACCTGGTGCGCCTTGGTCTCGCGCGCCGCGGTGAGTTGGGCGAAGATCGCGCGCTCGAGCGCCTCGCGCGCACGGATGTAGCCCAGGACGCCGGTGATCAGGACGGCGACGGCACCCAGCAGCAGCAGGATCCCGAACAGCTTGGCCGCCAAGCCCCAGCGTACGGGCCGTGACTCGGCGGCGCTCACCGTCATCGAAGGACGTCCTTAGCTCTTCTTGGCGCCGTAGGTGCCGCCGGAGTTGATGGCGCGGATCTCGGCGGCCGTCTTGGCCTTGCGCATCTTCTCGAGCTTCTCGGCCTCGTCGGCCAGCATCGCCTGGGCGTTCTTCAGCACCGCGCTTGCGTGCTGGGCGGGGAACTTCACCGCGCCGTTCTCGTCCATGTGGATCAGCTCGCCCGGCGCCACGTCCATGCCGCCGACCGACACCGGCACATTGACCGACTGCACCGCCATGTCGCCATGACCGGCGGTGACGCCGCCCAGCAGCAGCTGGAACTTCATCTTGCGGATCGCGTCGATGTCGCGCGACGGGCCGTTCGACAGCATGCCGACGCAGCCGACGGCCTGCATCGAGGTCGTCATCATCTCGCCGGCCAGGCCCGCCTTGTTCATCAGCTCGGGCGGCCACTTCTGCTGGATGACCAGGATGGTCGGCTTCTTCATGGCGTCGAGCGCGTCGACCACGTCCATGAAGGTCAGCCGGCCGGCGAAGTTCGGATCGGGCAGGCCGTACACGCAGGTCACGGCATAGCCGATGATGGCGCCCATCTCCGGGTACATGCAGCGGATCGACGTGTCGGTGTACCAGTTCTCGGTCCAGGGATTGTAGAGGCCGAGGCAGAGCGGATTCTTCGGGTAGGTCGCGACCACGTTGGTGATGGTCGGCGTGTCGATCTTGCGCAGCTCGGCGAACAGCTGGTCTTCGGAAAGCTCGGTCATGTCGGTCGTTTCCCCCTGGGTACGGCTTCGTTCTTCGCGCGAAAGGAGCCGGCGGGCAAGGCCCCTGCCCGCCCCGGTCTCCCCTCCCGCGTCACGGCACGAAAATCAGGAAGACGAAGGTCGCGAACAGGACCAGATGGACGAAGCCCGGCAGGATGTTGGTCCGCCCGCCGCCGAAGGTCACGAGGCTGACCCCGAAGGTGAGGGCCAGCAGAACGACGTCGTGCCTGTCGATGCCGAGCTCGAGCGGCTGATTGAGCACCATGGCCAGCAGGCTGACCGCGGGGATGGTGAGGCCGATCGTGGCCAGCGAGGAGCCGAGCGCCAGGTTCAGGCTCTTCTGCAGCTCGTTGCGCCGCGCCGCCCGCAGCGCCGCCAGGGTCTCGGGCAACAGCACCAGCAATGCGACCAGCAGTCCGACGGCATCGAGCGGCGCGCCGACGGCGGTCACGACGGTCTCGACGGAGCCGGCAAAGCCTTTCGCCAGAAGCACCACGGCAACCAGCGCGACCAGGAGCTGGCCGACGCTTTCCCAGAATTCGCGGGGCTCCGGCCCGGCGCCCGGCTCGCCATGGTCCTCGCCCGAATCGGAGAGGAAGTAATCGCGATGGCGGATCGTCTGGACGTAGAGGAAGACGCCGTAGAGCACGAGGGTGACGAAGCTCACGAAGACGAGCTGGGTCGAAGAATAGAACGGACCCGGCGCGCTGGTCGTGTAGGTCGGCAGGATCAGCGTGAGCGTCGCCAGCGGCATCAGCACGACGAGATAGGCGTTGGCGCCGGGCAGGCGGAAGCCCTGCTCGCCATAGCGCAGGCCGCCCACGATCAGGCAGAGGCCGACCATGCCGTTGCAAACGACCATGATCACCGAGAACACGGTCTCGCGCGCGAGGCCGGCATTGCCGTCGCCCGCCAGCATGATGGAGAGGATCAGCGCGACCTCGATCACCGTCACGGCGACCGTCAGAACGAGCGTCCCGTAGGGTTCGCCCAGCCGGTGCGCGATGACGTCGGCGTGGTGGACCGAGGAGAAGACCGTGGCCATCAGCACCACCAGCTCGATGACCGGCAGTGCGGTCGCCATCGCCGGCGACAGCGAGGCACGGGCGATGGCGAAGGAGATGACCAGGGCGACGAGGAGACCGAGCGCAGGGACCAGCCGCCAGTGCAGGGGCTTGCGCGCGCCGGCCATCCTCAGCGTGCCTGCCGCCGCTTCCACCACTCCGCGAGTTCGCCGACGACGCCCTTGCGGAAGGCAAGCACGATGACCACGAAGATGGCGCCCTGGATCACCAGCACGAACTCGCCGGCGAAGGCCAGGTAGTTCTGCATGGTGATGATGATGAAGGCGCCGACCACCGGACCGATGATGGTGCCGAGGCCACCAACCAGCGCCATCAGCACGACCTCGCCGGAAGTCGAGGCTGCCACGTCGGTGAGGGTTGCGAACTGCTGCACCATCGCCTTGGTGGCGCCGGCGAGGCCGGCCAGCGACGCCGACAGGACGAAGGCCAGCAGCTTGTAACGGTCGGCCTCATAGCCCAGCGACTTGGCGCGCTGCTCGTTGTCGCGGATCGCCTTCAGCACCTGGCCGAACGGCGAGTGGATGATGCGGTAGATGGCGCCGTAGCCGAACAGGAAGATGGCGAGCACGACGTAGTAGAGGACACGGTCGTCCTTGGTCGGGATCAGGCCGCCCAGCAGTGCCTTGCGCGGGATGCCCTGCAGCCCGTCCTCGCCGCCGGTGAACGGCGCCTGGACGCAGAAGAAGAACACCATCTGCGCGAAGGCGAGCGTGATCATGGCGAAGTAGATGCCCTGGCGACGGATCGCCAGTGCACCGGTCGCGAGACCGAGCAGCGCCGCGCCCGCGACGCCCGCCAGCAGGCCGGCCTCGGGGGCAAGGTTCCAGGCCTTCACGACGTGGCCGTAGAAGTAGCCCGCCATTCCGAAGAACATGGCGTGGCCGAAGCTCATGAGGCCCGCATACCCCAGCAGCAGGTTGAAGGCGCAGGCGAAGAGCGCGAAGCACAGCGCCTTCATCAGGAAGACGGGATAGGCGAACATCGGCGCGACGAGCGCCAGCACGATCAGGAGGGCGTAGCCTATGCGTGTCGCGTTCATTTGGTCTGCCCGAACAGGCCGGCCGGCTTGATCAGCAGGACGAGCGCCATGATGACGAAGATCACCGTGTTGGAGGCCGGCGGATAGAACACCTTGGTCAGGCCCTCGATCAGGCCGAGGCCGAAGCCGGTGACGATCGAGCCCATGATCGAGCCCATGCCGCCGATCACCACGACCGCGAACACCACCAGCACGAGGTTGACGCCCATCAGCGCCGAGACCTGCTGGATCGGCGCCGCGAGCACTCCGGCCAGGGCGGCGAGCGCCACGCCCAGCCCGTAGGTGAGCGTGATCAGCCGCGGCACGTTGATGCCGAAGGCGCGGACCAGGGTCGGATTCTCGGTGGCCGCGCGCAGGTAGGCGCCGAGCTTGGTGCGCTCGATGCCGTACCAGGTGGCAAGGCAGACCACGAGCGCCGCCACCACCACGAAGCCGCGATAGGTCGGCAGGAACATGAAGCCGAGATTGGTGCCGCCGGGAATCGGATTGGGATAGGGCGCGCCCGAGGATCCCCACTTCCACTGGAACAGGCCCTCGATCACCAGCGCCAGGCCGAAGGTCAGCAGGAAGCCGTAGAGATGGTCGAGATGGTAGATGCGTTTCAACAGCAGCTTCTCGAGCACGATGCCGAACAGGCCGACGATGATCGGCGCGATGACCAGCGAGGCCCAGAACGGCACGTCGAGGAGGCCGAGCAGCAGCCAAGCCGCGAAGGCGCCCATCATGTACTGCGCGCCGTGCGTGAAGTTGATCACGTTCAGCATGCCGAAGATCACGGCGAGGCCGAGGCTCAGCATGGCGTAGAAGGCGCCGTTGATCAGGCCGAGCAGGAGCTGGCCGAACAGAGCCTGCGGGGAAATGCCCAGAAGTTCGAACATGGCGGCCTCACACCCCCAGATAGGTTTGCAGCTTGCCGATGCTCTGCTGGACGTCGCTCGACGCAACCGTGTCGATCACGCGGCCGTCCTCCATCACATAGTGGCGGTCCGCGACCGTGGCTGCGAAGTGGAAGTTCTGCTCGACCAGCAGGATGGTGAAGCCCCGGCTCTTCAGCTGGCGGATGATCTCGCCGATGCGCTGGACGATGACCGGCGCCAGGCCTTCGGTCGGCTCGTCGAGCAGCAGCAGGTTGGCGCCGGTGCGCAGGATGCGGCCGATGGCCAGCATCTGCTGCTCACCGCCCGACAGTTTGGTGCCCTGGCTGTGGCGCCGCTCCAGCAGGTTGGGGAAGAGCTTGTAGATCTCCTCGATGCTGAGCCCGCCCGGCTTCACGACCGGCGGCAGGCGCAGGTTCTCGTCGACGTTCAGGCTCGAGAAGATGCCGCGCTCCTCCGGGCAATAGGCGATGCCCAGGCGCGCGATGTGATCCGACGGCAGGCCGATCGTCTCCTTGCCGTCGAAGGCGATCGAGCCGGTGCGCTTGCCGAGGATGCCCATGATCGAACGAAGGGTCGTGGTCTTGCCGGCGCCGTTGCGGCCCAGCAAGGTCACGAGCTCGCCGCGGCGGATCTCGAAATCGACGCCATGCAGGATGTGCGATTCGCCGTACCAGGCCTGAAGGCCCGCGACTTTCAGCAGTGTCTCAGCCATGACCGGTTCCGACATAAGCCTCGACGACGGCGGGATGCTTGGAGACCGTGGCGTAGGGCCCCTCGGCCAGCACCTCGCCACGCGCCAGCACGGTGATCGTGTCCGAGAGGTCGGCGACGACGGACATGTTGTGCTCGACCATCAGGACGGTGCGGTCCTTGGCAACAGTGCGGATGAGGGCAGCGATGCGCTTGATGTCTTCCTGGCCAAGGCCGGCCATCGGCTCGTCGAGCAGCATCATCTCGGGCTCGAGCGCCAGGGTCGTGGCGATCTCCAAAGCGCGCTTGCGGCCATAGGGAAGATCGACGGCCTGGGCCTCGGCGAAGTCGGCGAGGCCGACGGCCGTCACCAGCTCCATCGCCCGCGCATCGAGGCGGGCCAGCACGCTCTCGGAGCGCCAGAATTGGAAAGAAATGCCGAGCTTGCGCTGCAGGGCGACGCGAACGTTCTCGCGCACGCTGAGATGGGGAAACACGGCCGAGATCTGGAAGGACCGGGCCAGGCCCATGCGGGCGATGGCGGCCGGCGAGCTGCCGGTGATGTTGCGACCGTTGAAATGGATCTGCCCGGCCGTCGACGACAGGAAGTGCGTCAGCAGGTTGAAGCACGTCGTCTTACCGGCGCCATTTGGCCCGATCAGCGCGTGAATTGTGTGGCGCTTTACGCGCAGGTTGACGTTCTTGACCGCGATGAAGCCCTTGAACTCCTTCGTCAGCCCGGTCGCCTCGAGAATTATTTCTTCGTTGGCCATCGGCTCTCCCTGTCTCGCGAATTAATCGAAGCTTTGCGCCGCTGTCCAGCACTGGCGTCGGCTGCGGGCCACGGCTAGATTTCGAACCCTAAGAACAGAGAAAAACATTGGGAGGATTAAAACCATGAAGCTTACAACCAGCATCAGGCATGCCGGAGCCGCGGCCGCCGTCGCCGGCCTCGCCGTCATCGGCCTGGCCGCCTATGCCCAGGCCCAGGCTCCCGCACCGCTCAAGATCGGTGTCATGGAGGGCTTCTCCGGCGTCTACGGCGATCTCACCCAGGGCGAAGTCGAGGCCATCCAGATGGCGATCGACGATTTCGGCGGGAAGGTCCTCGGCCGCCCGATCGAGATCCTGCAGGCCGACCATCAGACCAAGCCCGATGTCGGCGCGGCGATCGCCCGCAAGTGGTACGACGTCGACGGCGTAAAGATGATCACCGGCATCGGCACTTCGTCGGTGGCATTGGCCGTGCGCAAGATCGCCCAGGAAAAGGGCATGATCGACATCAACACCGGCGCGGCCTCGGCCGACCTGACCGGCCCGTCCTGCTCGGAGACCGGCGCGCATTGGGTGTACGACACCTACTCGCTGGCCAAGGTGACCGGCGGCGCGGTCGTCAAGGACGGCGGCGACTCCTGGTACTTCCTCACCGCCGACTATGCTTTCGGTCACGCGCTCGAGCGTGACGTGACCGCGGTCGTGACGGGAGCCGGCGGCAAGGTCGTGGGCGGCGTCAGGCATCCGCTGAGCACCCAGGACTTCTCGTCGTTCCTGCTGCAGGCCCAAGCCTCGAAGGCCAAGGTCATCGGCCTCGCCAACGCGGGCCAGGACACGATCAACTCGATCAAGCAGGCGGGCGAATTCGGCATCACCAAGTCCGGCCAGCGCCTCGCCGGCCTCCTGGTCTTCTCGACCGACGTGGCCGCCCTCACCCTCCCGGTGGCGCAGGGCCTCGTGCTCACCGAATCGTTCTACTGGGACCTCAACGACGAAACCCGCGCCTGGACGAAGCGCTTCCGCGCCAAGCGCGACAAGATCCCGTCGATGCTGACGGTCGGCGTCTACAGCTCGACCCTGCACTATCTCAAGGCCGTGCAGGCCGCCGGCACCGACGATCCGAAGGCGGTGATGGCGAAGATGCGGGAGATCCCCGTCAACGACGTCATGACCAAGAACGGCAAGCTGCGCGAGGACGGCCGCCTGGAGCGCGACATGTACCTGTTCCAGGTCAAGACGCCGGCCGAGTCCAAGAGCAAGGACGATATCTACAAGCTGATCGCCACGGTGCCGGGCAACGAGGCCTATCGCCCGATGAAGGACGGCAAGTGCCCGTTCGTGAAGAACTGATCCTTCGCGGATCGTGACAGTGAAAGGGGCGCCGCGAGGCGCCCCTTTTTCTTTGCTCATAGGAGCGCGCAACTCCAGTTGCGCTCATACCTTGTCTACCGAGCTTGAGCGCAACTGGAC
>NZ_JBXAPM010000033.1:0-35331 GCF_058803965.1 Reyranella sp. GW821-FHT14A01 | reverse complement strand
GGATGGCCATCCGGGCCCACACGCTTCTTGCGAAGCGCTCAAAACCTACCGGATTTTGCTAAGACGAGGATGACACCGATTTCTGAAGCGGCGCACTGCGTTAGTCCCAACAACGGTGTCATCCTGAGCGAAGCGAAGGATCCTTACTCTTTCGCCGGATCGACGTGGACGATGATTTCGGCGCCGGGATAGGCCTTGGCAATCTCCGCTCGGACCTCGAGGCCTATTCCATGGCCGTCGACCAGCGACAGGTCGCGCGCGACCTCGATGTGGAGCTGGATGAACTTGGTGAGACCGCCGGAACGCGTGCGCAGCTCGTGCACGTCCTTCACGCCAGGATAGGCGCGCACGATCGCCTCGATCTTCTTCGTGTCCTCGGCCGGCAGCTCATGGTCCATCAGCACATCGAACGATTCGCGCCCGACCTCCCAGCCGCCATGCAGCAGGTAGAGCGCCACCAGGCCCGCGACGCCGCTGTCGATCAGCGGCTCGTCCAGCAGGCCCGACAGGAAGACGCCGCCGCCGGTGACCAGGGTCGCCACGAGATCGGTGCTGTAATGGGCCATGTCGGCGTTGATGGCGAGAGAGCCACTCTGCCGCACGACGTACTTCTGGAAGGAAACGAGGCCCAGGGTCAGGCAGATCGCCAGCGCGCTGATGATGAGGCCGACCTCTTCTTCGCGAACCTGCCTGGGATCCCCCAGCCGCTCGGCGACCGCAACCAGCAGCGCGCAACCCGAGGCGGCGATGAAGCCCGCCTGGATCAGGCCGGCCAGCGCCTCGGCCTTGCCGTGGCCGAATCGATGGTTGGCATCGGCCGGCACCAGCGCCTGCCGCACGGCGAGGAAGGTCACGACCGAGCCGACCAGGTCGAGCGAGGTATCGACCAGCGACGATAGCATGCTCACCGAATCGGTGAGCCGCCACGCCACGAGTTTGGCGACGAGCAGGATCAGCGCCGTCGACATGGAGGCGACGGTCGCCAGCCGCATCAGTCGCTGGGGATCCATCGCCATCGTCTGCTCAGGGGTAGAGGGTGCGCGTGGTCCATGGTTCGGCCGCCGAGCCGCGCCGGTATTCCAGCCGGTCATGCAGGCGGAAGGCGCCATCCTGCCAGAACTCGATCAGGCTCGGTTCCAGGCGGAAGCCCGACCAGTGGGGCGGCCGCGGCACCGTGCCGATCATGTGGCGGGCACCATATTCCGCCACCCGCTTCTCCAGGGCGAACCGGCTTTCCAGCGGCCGCGACTGTTCCGAGGCCCAGGCGCCGATCTGGCTGCCCCTCGCACGGCTGGCAAAATAAGCGTCGGCCTCGGCGGCCGTCGTCGGGGTGACCGGCCCCTCGAGGCGGACCTGCCGCCTCAGCGATTTCCAGTGGAAAAGCAGCGCTGCCTTGGGATGGGCCTGGAGCTGGCTGCCCTTTCGGCTCTCATAATTCGTGTAGAAGACGAAGCCGGCAGCGTCATAGTCCTTTAACAGAACCATGCGCGCCGACGGCGTGCCGTCGGGACCGACCGTCGCCAGGGCCATCGCCGAGGGGTCATTGGGTTCGGAAGTGCCGGCCTCGGCGTACCAGGCGGCGAAAAGCTCCAGCGGATCGGTAGTTTCCCTGATCATGACCCACAATATGAGGGGGTCCGCAGGGTTCCACCACCGGCATCTTGTCCCAACAGCCATCCCCCGCTAGAACCGAGGCATGATCCCTGCTGCACAATTGATGGCCGGTAAAAAAGGCCTCGTCATGGGCGTCGCCAACGAGCGCTCGATCGCCTGGGGCATTGCCAAGGCCTGTCACGACCAGGGAGCGGAGGTGGCCTTCACCTTCCAGGGCGAGGCGCTGGAAAAACGCGTACGTCCGCTGGCCAACTCGATCGGCGCCAAGATCATCGAGCCGTGCGACGTCACCAACCCCGCCAGCATCGATGCGGTCTTCGCCAAGCTGGAAAAGGAATGGGGCAAGCTGGACTTCCTGGTCCATGCCATCGCCTTCTCCAACAAGGACGAGCTGCGCGGCCGCTACATCGACACCACGTCGGACAACTTCAACCTCACCATGAATGTGAGCGTCTACTCCTTCACCGCGGTGTCGCAGCGCGCCGTGCCCCTGATGAAGGACGGCGGCAGCCTGCTCACCCTCACCTACTACGGTGCAGAGCGGGTGATCCCGCATTACAACGTCATGGGCGTGGCCAAGGCCGCCCTCGAGGCGAGCGTGCGCTACCTGGCGGCCGATCTCGGCGAGCAGAAGATCCGCGTCAACGCGATCTCGGCCGGCCCGATCAAGACGCTGGCCTTCGCCGGCATCAACGACGGCCGCTACATCCTGAAGTGGAACGAGCTCAACTCGCCGCTGAAGCGCAACATCACGACGGAGGAAGTCGGCAATGCCGGCCTCTACCTCCTGTCCGACCTCGGCACCGGCGTGACCGGCGAAGTGATGCATGTCGACGGCGGCTACCATGTCGTCGGCATGATCAACACCTCGTCCGCGAAGCAGATCGCCGAGCTGCTCGGCAACTTCGACGGCGAATAGCGGAGGCGCCGGCCATGGCCGGCAGCAGTTTCGGGACCCTCTTCAAGTTCACGAGCTGGGGCGAGAGCCACGGGCCGGCGATCGGCTGCGTGGTCGACGGCACGCCGTCGCGCATTCCCCTCAGCGAGGCCGACATCCAGGTGTGGATGGACAAGCGCCGCCCCGGCCAGTCGCGCTTCGTCACCCAGCGCCAGGAGCCGGACGCGGTGAAGATCCTGTCCGGCGTGTTCGAGGGCGTCACGACGGGCACGCCGATCGGCCTGCACATCGACAATGTCGACCAGCGCAGCCGCGACTACGGCGAGATCAAGGACCAGTTCCGGCCGAGCCACGCCGACTACACCTATCAAATGAAGTACGGCGTGCGTGACTATCGCGGCGGCGGCCGCCAGTCGGCGCGCGAGACCGCGGTGCGCGTCGCCGCCGGCGCCATCGCGCGCAAGATCCTGGGTGACGGCGTCACGATCCGCGGCGCCGTGATCCAGATCGGCACGCAGAAGATCGATCGCGCCAACTGGGACTGGGACGCCACCGGCGACAATCCCTTCTGGTGCCCCGACCGGCAGGCGGCGCAGGGCTGGGAAGGCTATCTCGACGACGTGCGCAAGCGCGGCAGCTCGTGCGGCGCGGTGATCGAGGTCGTGGCCTCGGGCGTGCCGGTGGGCCTGGGCGACCCGGTCTACGACAAGCTCGATGCCGACCTCGCCAAGGCGCTGATGAGCATCAACGCGGTCAAGGGCGTGGAGATCGGCGACGGCTTCGCCTCGGCCGCGATGAGCGGCGAGGAGAATGCCGACGAGATGCGGATGATCGAGGGCCAGCCCGGCTTCCTCAGCAACCATGCCGGCGGCATCCTGGGCGGCATCTCGACCGGCCAGGACATCGTCTGCCGCCTCGCGGTGAAGCCGACCAGCTCGATCCTGACGCCGGTCCGCAGCGTCGACCGCAACGGCCGCGAGATCGAACTTCGCACCAAGGGCCGTCACGACCCTTGCGTCGGCATCCGCGGCACACCGGTCGCCGAGGCCATGATGGCCTGCGTTCTGGCCGACCACCTGCTGCGTCACCGCGCGCAGGCCGGCTAGCGCCCCGGTGGTGGCTGCCCGGCAAGCCCTGGAGGCGCGCTACGGCACGCTCCACAATGCCGGCATGGCCGCCGTCTCGTTGTTGATGATCGGCACGGCGATCGCGCATTTCGCCTCGGGCGGCTCGGCCAACGCGCCCACCCTGTCGCTGAACGATCCGCGCTTCGTGCTGTTCTTCTTCCTGGCGCTGGCGATGGCCTACTACGTCTACACCGGCATCAGCCGCTACTTGAACCGCACGCCGCAGATCGTGATCGACCACGACGGCATCACGCTGGGTTTCGGCCGCAATGCCCGCCTCGCCTGGGACGACATCCAGTGGGTCAGGCTGCGTCGCCTCTCCCTGCGTCCTCAGTTACAGATCGGTGTCGAGCCGCAGGCCTTTCTCGCAGCCAACCTGCGTCTCTCGCTGCTCAATCTCGACGACAGCCTGCGTCCGATCCGCGGCATGCCGACCGCCATCCTTGTTCGCGACAACGGCCTCGATACAAAGGCCGTGGCCATGCTTGACGCCGTGAAGGCGTTCCGGCCGAATCTCGTCCAGTCCTAGTCAGCTCACACAGTCACTCAGAGGGGAACTCTCGCATGCGGCGTTTCATCGTCGGCTTTCTTGCGACCATCGGCACCCTCGTCCTGCTGGCGATCGCCGCCGGCGTCGCCTTCGTCGCCTCGGGACCTTTCGCCGCCAAGCCATTGCCGCAGCAGATGGTGCTGTCGCTCGACCTGCGCTCGCTGCCGCCGGAGACCACCTCGACCGGCCTGCTGAGCGGCGGCCTGTTCGGCAGCTCGCGCGACATCGTCGAGACCGTGCAGCTTCTCTGGCAGGCCGCCGACGATCCGCGCGTCACCGGCCTCTATGTCGAGATCGGCGACGAATCCGGCGGCCTTGCCCGCGTCCAGGAGCTGCGCCAGGCGATCGCCCACTTCCGCGGCAAGGGCAAGTTCGCGATCGGCTTCGCCGAGTCGCTGGGCAGCGGCGGCAGCCATGTCGCGGATTACTATCTCGCTGCGGCGCTGGACCAGATCTGGCTGCAGCCGAGCGGTGGCTTCGGCGTCACCGGCATCGCCGTCGAGACGCCGTTCCTCAAGGGCGGCCTCGACAAGCTCGGCGTCAAGGTCGAGGGCGGCAAGCGCTACGAATACAAGAGCGCGCCCGATTCGTTCACGGAGACGGGCTACACCCAGCCCGCACGCGAGAACCTGCAGAAGCTGATCGACAGCCTGTTCGGCCAGTTCCTGGCCGACGTGGCGCGCGACCGCAAGATGGAGACGGCCGAGCTTCGCCGCCTGATCGACACGGCGCCGCACGAGTCCGAGCAGGCGCGGCGCGACGGCCTCGTCGACAAGATCGGCTATCGCGCCGACGCGCTCGAGGAGGTCTATCAGCGGGCCAACGGCAAGCGTGATCTCGTCACGATCGCGGACTATGCCGGCGACGAGGCACGGCCCAAGCAGCGCGGCGAGGTCATCGCGCTGGTGCGGGCCAGCGGCGCCATCATGTCGGGCGGCGGCGAGAGCGGTCCGCTCGAGGACGAGGCCGCGG
This sequence comes from Reyranella sp. GW821-FHT14A01, assembly GCF_058803965.1. Taxonomy (NCBI): domain Bacteria; kingdom Pseudomonadati; phylum Pseudomonadota; class Alphaproteobacteria; order Hyphomicrobiales; family Reyranellaceae; genus Reyranella; species Reyranella sp. GW821-FHT14A01. The sequence continues at coordinate 30,170 of NZ_JBXAPM010000033.1, read as the reverse complement.
CCAACGCCGAGGACGTGGTCGAGGCTTTGGAAGACGCGTCCCAGGCCAAGGAGGTGCGGGCCATCGTCCTGCGCATCGACTCGCCCGGCGGCACCTACCCCGCCGCCGACGCCATCGCCGACGCGGTCGGCCGGGCGCGCGCCGCCGGCAAGCCGGTCATCGTCTCGATGGGCGACGTGGCTGCCTCGGGCGGCTATCTCGCCGCCGTGCGCGGCGACGTGATCGTGGCCCAGCCGACGACCATCACCGCCTCGATCGGCGTGTTCAGCATCTGGCCGATGGCGCAGGAGTTTCTGACCTCGCTCGGCATCAACGTCGAACGCGTCTCGGTCGGACGCAATGCCGGCATGCATTCGACCTTCCAGCCGCCGACACCGGCCCAGCGGGCCGCCCTCAACCGCGAGCTCGACGTCATCTACGCAGCCTTCACGGCCCAGGTCGCCGAGTCGCGCAACCTCGACGCCAACCGCATCGACGCCGCCGCCCGCGGCCGCGTCTTCAGCGGTATCGATGCCAAGCAGGCCGGCCTGGTGGACGAGTTGGGCGGCCTGCAGCTCGCGCTCAACATCGCCAAGGCCAAGGCCGGCCTCGACGAGACCAAGCGCGTCGAAATCCGCCGCTATCCCGGCGACGACGATCGCCTGCAGCGGATGATCGATCGCCTGTTCAAGCTGGTTGGCGTCTCGTCGGCACCCGGCATGCGCATGCCGCGCGAGGTTCGCGAGGCCCTGGCCAAGTTCGGCATCGCGGCGCGTCCAGGAAACGTCCGCCTCCCGCCCCTGCCGCCGCTCTGGCGTTAGATCATTGGAGCGCGCCACTGCGCGCGGAGTAACCTCCGCGCTGAAGTGGCGCTCAAGCTCGGTCGGTGGCGAAGGCATGAGCGCCACTGGAGTGGCGCGCTCCATTGAGCGGCTCCGCTTCAGCGCCGCTCCTCCAGGAGCGCGACGATCGCCTTCCACATCGTCCAGGCGTTGGCGACGTTCACCGCCGTGAACTCGACATGGCCGATATCGTCGATCAGGAACAGCGACACGCGCGCTTTCGATGCCGCCACGGCGAGATCCTGGCTCTCGCTGTAGGGCACCATCGGATCGGTGCGGCCGTGCACCAGGATAAGATGGCCGCGCAACTTCGACAGATCGTAGAAAGCGAGGTTCAGGCCATCGATCTCGCGGCGCACGCTCTCAGGCAGTTCCTCGATCAGGCGATTGACGGCGTCGGGATCGCGATTGTCGACCAGGGCCAGCACCGCGCGGCCCTGCGGTCCCAGCATCGCGACCTCGCGGGAGATGTCGGCATTGCGGTCGCGGAAGCGCAGCGCCGCAATCTCTTCCAGGAGGCGCGCGTCACGCGGATCGTCGAGCCGGCTGGCATTGGCGCGCAGGATGGCCCAGCGGCCATAGGCATTCGGCTCGACCCGGAACTCGCGGCTGTCCCCTCTCGGCCGGAAGGCCCCCGTGGTGACGAAACGAATGGCCGAATAGGCGTCGCGGTAGCCGCCGATGGCGACGACGAAGGCGATCTTCGGCGCGAGATCGTCCTCGATTGCGGCAATGATCGCGGGCGCGGCGGCATAGGAAATGGCAGCGACGCCAAGCGGCAGGTCGGGCAGACGCTTGTTCAACTGCCGCAGGGCGTTGGCCACCCGGTCGCCGTCGGCTCGGGACAGGACGAGCTGGCGCACTTCCGGCAGCTCCGGCACCAGCACGGCAAAGCCGACGCGCGCAAGGCTGCGGGCAAAGGCCTGAAGGCGCGGCTCGTCGCGTCCAAGCACCGCGGCGCCGGGGACGAGGACCATTGCCGCCCGCGGCTGGCTGGCCGGCAGGTAGAGGTCGCCCTCGCCGCCTTCCCAGTGCATCGGATATTCCTGGGGCGGCGCGGTCACGTCCTGCAGCCACGTCGGCGCACCGCCCGCCGCGATATCCCACATCAGCAGCGAGGCTTCCGCCCAGACCATCGGCCGGCCGAAGAAGAACAGCAGCACGAGGCCCGTCAGCAGGGTGAGCAGGGTGCGGCGCAGGATCTTCATGCGCCGAGGCGGATACTGGCCAGGGTTTCCAGCGCGTCGCCGGCCCGGCGCAGCAGCGCCAGCTCCTCGACGCGACCGGTCATCGGCAGGTTCTGACGGCCGACGATGCGCGCCACCTGCTCGGCCTCGGCGGCGCTGCGGAACAGGCCCAGCGTGATGTGCGGCTCGAACGGTTCGCGCCCTGGCACCAAGTTCAACTCTTCATGCAAGGCTGTCAGCTCCGCGGTGCCATCCGACGGCTCGGCATAGAGATGGAGATCGGACCGCACGATGCGCTCGATCTGGAACCAAAAAGGACGCTGCGTGACGCCCTGCAGCGCCGTGCGCAGCTCGGTTTCGCGTTCGGCGGCGGCGCCGAACACCAGGGTGAAGTGCGGACCGATCAACGCGGCCTCGCCCGCGTGGTACTGCGCCCGCAGCCGCCGCAGCGCCGTATCGTCGGCCTCGCCGAGCACCGGCCAGGCCACGACATAGAGCATCTCAGCTGTAGCTCTTGGCCATGCCCAAGGCGGGATCCATCACCGCGCCGTAAGGCGGGAACGGATAGCGCAGGCCGTTCTTGCCGAGATGGCCCATGCCCTCGACCGCGCGCAGCAGCTCGTCCGGCGGGCAGGCCATCAGCAGCTCGTCGTCGGCCACGCCGCCATAGCGGCGCTCGGCAAAGCAGGGCAGCGACAGCGAGGTCTGGCGCGTGGCGAGCGCCCGGCCCCAGGAATCGGCGCAGGCGCTCTCGCCCGTCACCGTGAAGTCGTAGCGGCGGTAGCGGTGATACTGCAGGCCGTTGATGAAATAGATCATCTGGCCGGGCGTGCCGTAGAACAGGCAGATGTCCGGCGGATCGAGGCGCGCTGAGCGCAGCGGCGACACGACGAGGCCGTTGTACTTGCCGTCGGGCACCCGGGGCATCTGCGCCTGATGCGCCGCCGAGGCTTCCTTGTTGCCGAACCAGACACCGTTCATGTGGTCGCCGGAGAGGAAACCCTCACCCGGATGGTTGAGGCCGACGACGCCGCCGCAATTGCCGCCGCGCGTATTGTCGACGGTGATGCCCAGGGTGAAGCCGTACCAGCGCGACTGGGTCACCATCTGGCACATGGTGAACTTGAAGCCCTCGGTCGGCTTGCGCACGCCCTTGATCTTGTCCATCTCGGCCGGGTCCTCGAACAGGCGCATCCCGATCGGCTGGGTGCGGATGCGCAGCAGCTCGATCAGCTTGTTGCTGGCCTCGGCCAGCATGGCGCCGGTGATGGTCTCGGGCGGCGTCCATGGGGCGGTCTTGTAGCCCGGCGGCAGCGTCTGGACGTTCATTGTTGTTTCCTCCGTGTCTGGCTAGGTGAGGTTCAACCCACCGTCGGCGATGACAATCTCTCCCGTAACGTAATCGTTGGCGCACAGCGCGGCCACCAGATCGGCGATGTCTTCCGGTTTCGCAGGACGCTTCATCGGCGCCTTCGCGTTCCACATCTCCAGCATGTCGGGCCAGTTCGCCGTCATCGGCGTCTCGACCAGGCCGGGCGCCACGGCGTTGACGCGGATGTCCGGCCCCAGCGACAGCGCCAGCAGCTTCGTCACGTGATGCAGCGCCGCCTTCGACGCGGCATAGGGGATCGACGAGCCCTTGGGCCGCGAGCCGGCATGCGTGCCGATGTTGACGATGCTGGCCGGACGGCCGCTCGACGCAGACTTGCGCAGCGCGGCTTCGGCCTCTGCGACCAGCACGAAGGGGCCGATCAGATTCACGTCGAGCATCTGACGCCACAGCGCCGGTGTCGCCGCCTTCAGGTCCGTGTGCGGGATGCGGATCGAGAGACCGGCATTGTTCACCAGCACATCGAGGCCGCCATGCGTCTCGAGCACCGACGCAACGAGACCGCGCGCCGCCGCCTCGTCGCCGAGATCGGCCTGGTGATAGCTGGCCCTACCTAGTTCCTGGCCCAGCTCCCTGGTCATCGCGCGGCCCACATCGGCGGAGCTGCGCGAATGCAGCGCCACGATGTAGCCATCGCGCGACAGGCGGCGGGCAATGGCGGCGCCGATCCCGGAGGTCGAGCCGGTGACGAGAGCGACGCGATCAGACACAGGACTTCAATGCCTCCAGGGTTTCGTCGGGCCGTTCCACCATCATCGTGTGGCCGCTGTTGGGAATGACCACGGTCTTCGCTCCGGCAATGGCGGCCGCGAGAGGCTTGGCCTTTGCAGCGGGCGTCATCAGATCGCCGTCGGCCAGGACCAGCACGGTCGGACACTTCACGGAAGCGGCTCGCGCGGGCGCGTCCTTGTAGGCGTTGCAGGCCGCGAGATCGGTGTGGATCACGTCCGCCTTGTTGCCCGCCAGCACCGCCAGCGACTCGCGCCGCAGCCACAGGCCGGGCGAGACCATGCCGCCTTTGTGCAGCGCATTGCCCATGCCCCAGAAGGTCATGAGTTCCTGCACCTTCACCGTGTTCGCCTTGGCCGATTCGAGCATCTCGGGATGCACCGGCATCTCCGACGCGACGCCGCACAGGCCCAGCGCCCGCACCTTATCGGGATGGCGTGCCGCGCAATCGAGCGCCACCAGCGCGCCCATCGAGTGACCGACGAGCGCTGCCTGCTTGAGACCCACCGCCTCGATCAAACGTGCCGTCCAGTCGGCCATCGCGCCGATGCTGTCGAGCGCCGGGCCGTCGGACCGGCCATGTGCCGGAAAGTCGACGGCCAGCACGGAGCGGCCATGATGGGCGAACCAGCGCGTCTGCAGGCGCCAGACCGTGCGATCGAAGCCGGCGCCATGGAGGAAAACGATCGTGGGCTTGGCTGGGTCGAATTCGGTGCCGCCGGTCGTCGCGAAGACAGCCCGGCCATCGACGGTGAGCTTCATGGTCAGCCCTTCTGCGCGGCGCGCAGCGCCGGCCCCAGATCGTCGATCAGGTCCTCGGGATCTTCCAGGCCGACCGAGAGCCGGATCATGCCCTCGCCGATCCCCGCTTCCTTCAGTGCCGCCGCATCGAGCTGGGCGTGCGTCGTCGAGGCCGGATGGATCACCAGCGACTTGGCATCGCCGACATTGGCGAGATGCGAGAAGAGCTTCAGCCGCTCGATGAAGCGGCGGCCGGCCTCGCGCCCGCCCTTGATGTCGAAGCTGAAGATCGAGCCCGTGCCCTTGGGCAGCAGTCTCTGCGCTAGTGCGTGATCGGGATGCTCCGGCATGTCGGGCGAGGCGATGCGCTCCACGGCCGGGTTGGACTTCAGGAAAGCCATCACCTTGCGGGCATTTTCGACGTGCCGCGCCACGCGCAACGGCAAGGTCTCGAGGCCCTGGATCAGATAGAAGGCGTTCTGCGGCGACAGGCAGCAGCCGAAGTCGCGCACGCCCTCGGTGCGGGCGCGCATCACGAAGGCATGCGGGCCGAACTCCTCGGCGAAGTCGATGCCGTGATAGCCGGCATAGGGTTCGGTAAGCGTGGGGAACTTGCCGGAGCCTTCCCAGTCGAAGCGGCCGGACTCGACGATGACGCCGCCGATCGCCACGCCATGGCCGCCGATGAACTTGGTCGCCGAATGGAAGACGATGTCGGCGCCCAGGGTCAGTGGCTTGCACAGGATCGGCGAGGCGAAGGTGTTGTCGATCATCAGCGGGATCTTCGCCTCGTGGGCGATCGCGGCGATCGCCGGGATGTCGAGCACCTCGCCGCCGGGATTGCCGATCGTCTCACCGAGGACCAGCCGCGTCTCGGGACGGATGGCCTTGCGGAACCCCTCATGGTCGCGCGGATTGACGAAGGTGGTCTCGATGCCGAAGCGCGGCATCGTCAGCGCCAGCATGTTGCGCGTGCCGCCATAGAGCGAGGTCGAGGCAACGATGTGGCTGCCCGCGCCCATCAGGGTGGCGATGGCGATGTGCAACGCCGCCTGGCCGCTGGAGACCGCCAGCGCACCCGATCCTTCTTCGAGTGCGGCTACGCGCTCCTCGAACACCGATACGGTCGGGTTGGAGATGCGGCTGTAGATGTGGCCGCCAACCTCGAGATTGAACAGGCTGGCCGCATGGTCGACGTCGCGGAACACAAAGGACGTCGTCTGGTAGATCGGCACGGCGCGCGCGCCGGTCGCCGGATCGGGATGCTGGCCCGCATGCAGCGCCAGCGTATCGGGCTTCAGGAACTTGGCTTCGACCACGTCTTGGCTCTCCTTATTGGGCGGTCCGACCGCCATGAGCTGCGGACTACTTCTTGAAAAGCGATGCAGCGGCCGAGGCGTGGCTTTGCTTGGCCTTGATCTTGGCCTCGACCCTCTCGAGCTCGGCCTTGAGCACGGCGACATATTCCTTCAGGTCGTCGATGTTCATCACATCGAGATTCCTGGGTTGTGATTTCTTCTGCCTGGGGTCGAGATCGTCGAGGTCGAAGGCCATGGCGCGTCTCCACGGAAGCGGCTAAGGCAGGACTAGCATTGCTCTCCCAGCTTCGAAAGGCCGACCATGAGCGCCATTCCCGCGACGATGACCTGCATCGAAATCACGAAGTATGGTGGGCCGGAAGTACTGGTGCCGACGACACGGCCGGTGCCGCAGCCCAAGGCCGGCGAAATCCTGATTAAGGTCGCCGCCACTGCGGTCAACCGTCCCGACATCGCCCAGCGCATGGGCAACTACGCGCCGCCGCCGGGTGCTTCGGACCTGCCGGGCCTCGAGGCCTCGGGCACCGTCGCCGCACTGGGCGAAGGCGTGACCGGCTGGAAGCTGGGCGACGCGATCTGCGCGCTGACGCCGGGCGGCTCCTATGCCGAGTACTGCATCGTGCCGGCGCCGCAGTGCCTGCCGCCGCCCAAGGGCTTCGACCTGCTGCACGCCGCGGCCCTGCCCGAGAATTACTTCACCGTCTGGCACAATCTCTTCGAGCGCGGCCAGCTCAAGGCCGGCGAGACGGTGCTGATCCATGGCGGCGCCAGCGGCATCGGCACGACGGCGATCCAGCTCGCCAAGTCGTTCGGCGCGACCGTGCTCACCACCGTGCGGACTGAGGAGAAGGCCGCTGCCGTGACGGCGCTCGGGGCCGACCACGCCATCCTATACAAGGACAATGACTGGGCGGCCGAGGTGAAGAAGCTGTCGGGCGGCGTCGATGTCGTGCTCGACATGGTGGCCGGCGACTACCTGCCGAAGAACCTGTCGCTGCTGAAGCTCGACGGACGTTGCGTGGTGATCGCGGTGCAGGGCGGCGCTACGGCAACGATCAGCGCCGGCTTCCTGATGGTCAATCGCCTCACCCTCACCGGCTCGACGCTTCGGCCTCAGAGCATCGAGAGCAAGGGCCGCATGGCCCACGGCCTGAAGGAGAAGGTCTGGCCGCTGCTCGAAGCCGGCAAGATCAAGCCGATCATCTACAAGACCTTCCCGTTCACGGATGCCGCCGGCGCGCATGCCGAACTGGAGCGCGCCGACCATGTCGGCAAGGTGATGATGACCGTCTAGGTCGGTCTACTGCTCCCGACTACTGCTCGTTGACGTCGGGCTGGTCGGCTTCGGCCGGATCGACGTCAGCCGCTTCCTCGACCTCGCCGGCATGAGCCGCTTCCTTCTTGCGGGCGGCATCCTCGCGGGCGGCCTTGCGGCGCGCACGGTCGACGGCGTCGTTCAGGTCCTTCAGCGAGCAGAGGCCCAGCGTCACCGGATCACGCGGACGCACGTTCTGCATGTTCCAGTGCGAGCGATCCTTGACCGACTGCACCGTGCTCTTGGTCGAGCCCACCAGCTTGGCGACCTGGCTGTCCTGCAGCTCGGGATGGGTCTTCAACAGCCAGGCGATGGCGTCGGGACGATCCTGGCGCTTGGCGACCGGCGTGTAGCGCGGGCCCTTGGAGCGGGCCTGCGGCATCGGGACGTCGCGCGGGCTGAGCTTCAACCGGGCGTTGCCGTCGGCCTCGGCGCGCTTGATCTCTTCCTTGGTGAGCTGGCCGTTGGTGGTCGGATCGTAACCCGTCATGCCACCTGCGACTTCGCCATCGGCGATCGCCTGGATCTCGAGCGGATGCAGGCCGGTGAAGGCCGAAATCTGATCGAACGTCAGGGTCGTGTTTTCGACCAGCCAGACGGCGGTCGCCTTGGGCATCAACACTTGTGACATGAATTCACTCTCCTGCGCCCGGATATAGAGGCCTGCCCCGGCCCCGCCAACCCGAAAAGCGCATAGCTGAAAATGGAAACGGCCGGGGTCTCCCCCGGCCGTTCCTTGAAGCCAGTGCTTCGGATCGTCTTACTGGATGACGATCTCGACGCGGCGGTTCTGCGGCTCGCGGACGTTCGGGCCGGTCTGGACCAGCAGGCCCTGCTCGCCACGGCCAACCACCGCGATCGCGGTCGCCGGCACGCCTTCGCGCACCAGGGCGTCCTTGACGGCGTTCGCGCGACGCAGCGACAGCGCCATGTTGTAGGCCTCGGTGCCCGACGTGTCGGTGTGGCCGGTCGCCGTGATGCGGGCGTTACCCTTCGACTTGTAGGCGCCAGCAGCCTGCTTGATCGTGTTCAGGGCCTGGGCCGACAGGTTCGAGCGATCCCAGTCGAAGAACACCATGAACGACGGCGGCGCAACGACCGGCGGCGGCGGCGGCGGGGCGGCCGGCGACGAACCGAACTTGAACTGCAGGCCCAGCATGATGCTGAAGTTGTTGTTCGTCCAACCCACGCCGTTCACGGTCGGGTTCGACGTGCCGTAGTAGCGGCCGTCCAGGTTCACGCGGAAGTTCGTGTCGGCGTTCCAGCCGAGACCGATGATGCCCTGGTAGGCGAACACCGTGCTCGACAGCGACGAGTTGCCGTCGACCAGGCCGAGACCGGCGCCGGCGCCGATGTACGGGGTGATCACCGAACCCGGCATGAAGTCGTACAGCAGGTTCGCCATGATGCCCAGCTGGCCGACCTGGTTGTTCACGGCCGTGCCCGGGACGCCGACATTCGTCGGGTTCCAGCGATAGATGCCTTCCAACTCAACGCGCGGACCAACGAAGTCGTAACCGATCACGCCACCGGCCATCCAGCCCAGCTGCGGGGTCACGCTCACCGTCGGGAACGCCGGGATGTTCGTGTTCGCCGTGAAGTTCGTCAGCCAGTTGATGCCGCCCTCGGCACCAATGTAGATGCCCGGCTGCGGAGCCTGCGCCTGCGCAGCCACCGGCAGCGCAACAATGGCGGCAGCCGCCAGAAGAGCCTTCTTCATGAGTTCTTCCCCTCGTTCTTGATACTTGCGGACTGAAACTGAATGATCACCTGTCGGCGGACCGTCTCAAATCGCCAACTTGGGGGAATATACACACCACCACTGGTGCGGTGCAACCAGACGCCCGGCCCCGCTCCGACTCGCCCGGAACGTGTGACCCTAACGCCACAGTGCAGGTTATCGGGGCTTCAAGGCGCCTTCGAGGGACGTTCCTGCCCCTGCAGGCCCGGAACTAGATGTAGTAGGTCCACCGGCCGGTCCGCGCTCCACCGGAATGGGCACGCGGAAGCCCAGCACGCCTCCGCCGGTCTCACCGCGGCCGTAGGGCGTGGGCCCCTTTAGAGGACCTTGGACCTCGGTCCTATCGACGAACTTTTCCGCCAGATCGGGATGCGGCAAAGGCACGTCCGGGTTGGATGCACCCGGCGCGAGCATCTTTCCCACGATCTCGGCGGCGGTCGCCTGTGGCTCCGCCGGCTTGACGCCCGGCAGCGGCTTCTTGGCCTGGGCGAGCTGGAGCGGCCGCAGCCCCTCCGCGGCGGTCGCTTCGCCGCGAGGACCAGCCACAAGCGATGGTGGGGCCTCCAGCGCGATCCGAAGATTCTGGTTTAACGTCTCAGCGTAAGTGAGATTCGCCAATAGCGCGGCGATCGCCCCGGCGAAGCCGCCGACGGCGCGTCTGAAGACTGAATTTGTCATTTCACGATGCAGATAGTCAGCGTCGTCCGGCTTTTCACCGCGGCATTTTGGACGGTAAATCGCCATTCACGAATGACGAAGGAGATTGCCTTGGGCCAGTACAGCAAAGTCGAGACCGACGGCCGCCTGATGATCGTCACGATCAACCGGCCGGAGGTCTATAATGCCTGCCATCCCATGGCGAACCAGGAGCTGGTCGAGGCTTTTGACGAGTTCCAGACCAATCCCGAACTCTGGGTCGCCATCATCACCGGCGCTGGCGACAAGGCCTTCTGCGCCGGCAACGACCTCAAGTACCACGCCGAGATCCAGGCCAAGACCGGCAAGCGCCCGGTCCATCCGGCCAAGGGCTTCGGCGGCCTCGCCAACCGCTTCGACCTCGACAAGCCGGTGATCGCCGCGGTCAACGGCATCGCCATGGGCGGCGGCTTCGAGATCGCGCTGGCCTGCGACATCATCATCGCCTCCGACCAGGCCAAGTTCGCCCTGCCCGAGCCGCGCGTGGGCCTGGCCGCCGGTGCCGGCGGCATGCAGCGCCTCAGCCGCATGATCCCGCTCAAGAAGGCAATGGGCATGATGCTCACGGGCCGCCACGTGCCGGCCAAGGAAGGCTACGATCTCGGCTTCGTCACCGAGGTGGTGCCCCATGCCGAGCTGATGGCGTCGGCCAGGAAGTGGGCTGCCCAGATCCTCGAATGCTCGCCCATGTCGGTGCGCGCGACCAAGCAGGTCGTCATGCGCTCGCTCGACCAGCCGTCGCTCGAGATCGGCATGCGCAACCAGACCTACCCCGCCTTCGTCGCCATGGCGAACAGCGAGGACACGGTCGAGGGCCCGAAGGCCTTCGCCGAGAAGCGCAAGCCCAACTGGAAGGGTCGCTGAACCTTTCAGTTTAAACGCACCTGGCCTTCACGGCACCTTACCTGTTGCCGTAGGCCGGGTGTGCATTTCCGCACTCGGCACTATCCGGACCCGGTCGAACGGGATTGCACTCCCTCTCGTACCAATTCGACACTTGAAAAGCATGCGGCTCGTCGAGGGCGCGGCGCCGCCATTTGCCGATGACGACCCGCGCGCAAAGGTTCTGAGGCTCAACAATCCCCGACCGTGGCGTCACAATGGGTTTCATTCCGCCCACCGCCTCAACAGTGATGTTGCGAACGGGAATTCCCCATTCTACGAACATTGTCTTGATCGCTTCACCGCGCGCTTGAGATGCGCCCATGGGATCAAGTTCAGCGGGATCCGCATGAGCCTCGATGGCAATATCGGCGTCCACCGCAACAGCAAATCTCGCCAGCTTCTCGAGTGTCGCGATGTTGATGGCGCCCATCGAAGGGGGCGCTACGTCTGCCCGGAAGCAGACGCCTCCGCGCGATGGCGGTATCCAAGGATAGCTTGCGCGCAATTCCACCGACACCGCGATCAACCCAGTGATCGCGGCCAAAGTGCACTTCAGAAAGCGCACCCTCACCGGCCCTTGAACTTTGCCTTCCGCTTTTCGAGGAAGGCGCTCAGCCCCTCGAAATGGTCCTCGGTCGCGGCGCAGGCGGCCAGGCCCTCGGCCTCGCGGTGGGAATGCTCGTCCCATGAATTGTCGAACGAGTTGCGGATCAGCTTCTTGGCGACGCCCAGCGCATAGGTCGGACCGTCGGCCAGCTTGCGCGCCATCTTCTCGGTCTCGGCCGCGAGCTGATCCTTCGGCACGACCCAGTTCAGGATGTTGTTCGCCTTGGCTTCCTCGGCCGTGAACCGCTCGCCCAGAAGCGCGATCTCCAGCGCCTTCCGCTCGCCCACGACCCTCGGCAGGAAGTAGGTTGCGCCGCCGTCGGCACTGAGGCCGATGTGACGGTACGCGAGCGTGAAGAACGAATCGTCGGAAGCGATGGCCAGGTCGCAGTTCAGGATCAGCGACAGGCCGAAGCCCGCGGCGGCGCCCTGCACCGAGGCCAGCACCGGCTTGTTCATGCGGCGGATCTGGTAGATCGCCTGATGCGCCTTGACCACGCGCATCTCGAAGCCCGCGAGATGGGCCTCCTTGTCCTCGGTCAACGACTTGTGGAAGCCGCGGATGTCGCCGCCCGCCATGAAGTGCGTGCCGGCGCCGCGGATCACGACACAGCGCACGGCGGGATCCTTCTCGAACTTCGCGCTGTGCTCGACCAGCAGGTCGCGCATCTCCATCGACAGCGCGTTCAGCGACTCGGGACGGTTGAGCGTCAGCCAGCCGATACCGTCTTTGACTTCGGCGAGAACGTGCGGTGCGGACATGGGGCGGTTTCCTCGGGCGTTTATTGGGCAACGCCCCGAAGTTAGCCCGTCGCGCGGTGTGGGGCGAAAAGAATGATACCGGCGCCAATCAGGCAGACGATGGCGCCAGTGATGTCCCAGCGATCGGGCCGCGTGCCTTCGACGGCCCACAGCCAGACGAGCGTCGCAGCGATGTAGACGCCGCCATAGGCTGCATAGGCACGACCCGCGGCATCGGAGTCGATGAAGGTCAGCGCCCAGGCGAATAGCAGGAGGGCCACAGCACCCGGCACGGTCCACCAGACCGAAGCCCCCAGCCGCAGCCACGCCCAGAAGGCAAAGCAGCCGGCGATCTCGAGGAACGCCGCTGCCGTGTAGGCGAGGACCGACTTCAGAAGGCGTCGGCCGGGAGGGCCATCAGGGTCGAGGCGCCGGCCTTGATCTGATGGTTGAGCGACACGGTCTGCGGCAGCACCCGCGCCATGAAGAAGCGCGCGGTCGCGAGCTTGGTCTCGTAGAAGCCGTTGTCGTTGCCCGCCGCCAGTCCCTTGTGGGCGGCGACGACGATGCGGTTCCACATGAAGGCCATGGCGGTCAGCGCCATCAGGCGCAGCAGGTCGCTCGCCGCGCCGCCCGCCTCGTCCGGGTTCTTCATGGCGTTCTGCAGCAGGAACAGCGCGGAGTCCTGCACGCGGCCCAGCGCCTTCTCGAGCGGCTCGACGAACTCCTTCATCTTGTCGTCGCCCTTGTGCTTGGCGACGAACGAGGAGATCTCGCCCAGCAGGCGCTGCGCGGCCGCCCCGCCCTTCATCGGCAGCTTGCGGCCGACCAGGTCGAGCGCCTGGATGCCGTTGGTGCCTTCGTAGAGCTGGGTGATGCGGGCGTCGCGCACGAGCTGCTCGACGCCGTTCTCGCGGATGTAGCCGTGGCCGCCATAAGTCTGCACCGCGAGGTTGGCGCACTCGCTGCCCATGTCGGTGAAGTAGGCCTTGATGATCGGTGTCAGCATCTGGATGAGGTCGTCGGCCGCGGCGCGCGTGTCGGCGTCGGGATGCGAATGCGCCTCGTCGATCAGCATGCCGACCCACAGCGACAGCGCGCGGGCGCCCTCGGTGAACGACTTCTGGATCATCAGCATGCGGCGCACGTCGGGGTGCACGATGATGGGATCGGCCGGGCCATTGGCATTCTTCGGCCCGGTCAGCGAGCGGCCCTGCAGGCGGTCGCGCGCATAGGCGACGGCACTCTGGAAGGCCGTCTCGGCAATGCCGAGGCCTTGCATGCCGACGCCGAGACGGGCGGCGTTCATCATCACGAACATCGCCGGCATGCCGCGGTTCAGCTCGCCGACCAGCCAGCCCTTGGCGCCGTCGAGGTTCATCACGCAGGTCGCGTTGGCCTTGATGCCCATCTTGTGCTCGACCGCGCCGCATCGGATGCCGTTGCGCTCGCCGATGCTGTTGTCTGCCTTGGGCAAGAACTTGGGCACGAGGAAGAGCGAGATGCCCTTGGTGCCGCCCGGTGCATCCGGCAGGCGCGCCAGCACGAGGTGCAGGATGTTCTCGGCGAGATCGTGCTCGCCCGCGGAGATGAAGATCTTGGTGCCGGTGATCGAGTAGCTGCCGTCGGCCTGCGGCTCGGCCTTGGTGCGCAGCATGCCGAGATCGGTGCCGCAATGGGGCTCGGTGAGGCACATCGTGCCCGTCCAGGTGCCGTCGGTGAGCTTGGGCAGGAACTTCTTCTTGAGCTCGTCCGAGCCGTGACGCGACAGCGCCTCGTAGGCGCCATGGCTGAGCCCCGGATACATCGCGAAGGCCTGGTTCGAGGCGGTGAACATTTCCTGAAGCGCGAAGCCCACCGTCGCCGGCAGGCCCTGGCCGCCGAACTCGGGATCGCAGGTCACGGCCGTCCAGCCGCCTTCGGCGAACTGCTTGTAGGCTTCCTTGAAGCCCTTCGGCGTGCGCACGACGCCGTTCTCGTAGTGGCAGCCCTCCTCGTCGCCGGTGCGGTTCAGCGGGAACAGCACGTTCTCGCAGAGCTTGGCGGCTTCCTCGACGATGGCGTGGATCGTGTCCGGCGTCGCATCCTCGTAGCCCGGCAGCTTGGCCAGGCTCGACACGTCGAGCACTTCGTTGAGAACGAACTGGATGTCCTTGATCGGGGCCTTGTAGACGGCCATGGCTTCCTCCTCGGTCGAAGTTTCTTAGTCGCTTTCCGGATCGACGCCGCGCTGCTTCAGCTCGGCACTCACTTGTGACTCGACGTCCTTGAATTCACCGATGTGCTGATCGAGGTCTGCGCGCTTGCGCTCCAGATCGGCGATGTGAAGCTGGCAGCGGCGCAGCAGCTCCCGCATTTGCTGCAGGCCGGTGCGGTCGACCTGGTAGAGGTCGAGCAGCTCGCGGATCTCGGCGAGCGAGAAGCCCAACCGCTTGCCGCGCAGGATCCAGCCCAGCCGCGTGCGGTCGCCGGCCGTGTAGAGACGCGTCGTACCCTGCCGGCGCGGCTTGATCAGCCCCTCATCCTCGTAGAAGCGGATCGTGCGCGGCGTGATCGCGAACTCGCGCGACAGTTCGGCGATGCTGTAGATGCGCTGCGTGTCGCGCAGCGCTGGCGTCCTGGCCGATGAAGTGGCGGCAACGGGCATGATGGCAAAGTGGTAGTTGACGTTTACGTAAACGTCAATACGGCTTTACGTAAACGGAAGGCAAGTGCCTATGGCTGTGGACGGCAGGGTGGCATCAGCGGCGGATGCCCCGGCGGTTCAGGACGACCTATTCCGGCCATCCGTATTGAGGCCTCCACCTTCGCAAGTTCCTGAGGATCGAGCGTCCTGGAGAGTTCGACGGCTTTGGCAAAGGCATCGTCGTAGGCTGCTGCATTCAGCTTCCCACGAAGATCCAATGGCTCCCGATTGCTTTCGGTATTCGACTCGCGACTCCGGCTGACCTGCCCGGCCAGTGAGATCGCCCTGAGTGGCTGTCCAATAGCGAGCGCGAACCATTTGAGGGCCTCGATCTGATCGGCGGGGACGCCATCGCCGCGCAAATACGCAAGGCCCAGCTGGTACTGCGCGAGGCCGAAATTCCTTTGCGCCGATGCACGGTAATGGACGAGCGCCTTGGCGATATCCGCGGGAACGCCCTTTCCATGCTCGTACATCATGCCCAGCGAATAGTCCGAATAGGGCGAATATTTCCTGGAGGCCGCTTCAAACCAAAAACGCGCCGCATCGTCGTTCTGCGGCGTCCCCAGCCCTTCGGCGAAAATGGTGCCGAGATACTCCGCGGCAAGGCAGTTGCCGAAACGCGAGCGGTCCCACCTGTCGAGACGACAAGAGCCACGGAGCATAACGGGCGCCGACCTGAGGAACCATGTGCGCGCCTCCGCATAGTCGCGGGGCACGGCCTGGCCGCGTGCATAGAGCACTCCCAGCCAGGTCTCCGCCTCGGGGGAGCCAAAGCGTGCCGCCTTTTGCAGCCACTGGACACCCTCCGCGGAATCCGGCGACTGCGCACCGCTCCTCGGCAGGTGGACGTCGGCGAGCCGCAGCATCGCTTCAACGACGAGATTGTCCGCCGCCCGCCTATACCAGCGCAGGGCTTCGTCGGTGTCTTTATTTGCGTCGTAGAGCTCGGCCAGCCTGAGTTGCGCTTTCGCGGCGGGTTGGCTGCCACCCGGTCTGTCGGCCGCAGCACGAAGCCAGCCGATCGCCTCGTCCTTTTGCTCCTTAGTCAGCCGGCAATAGTTCAGAATTTCCATCGCCAGGGAATATTGCGCCCCAGGATCGTTTTCGCCTGCGGCTTTTCTCAGCACTTGCAGGTCATCGGCCCCGTTGTTGGCGTGACCGGCAGTCACCGACAGGACAAGGCAAATCAAACTGAGCGATAGCCGGAGCATGCGAGCGATCATGATAAATCCATCATCTGTCTCTGCCCGATGCGTTCAGCACACCTCGCAGAGCGGCCTGCACGTTGGCAAGACGATACGCCGGAAGTGGTGTAGATGAGAAGCCGATCCTCACAGGAAGTGTTCGACATGGCCATCTATCAGCTCAACGACCGCGTGCCGGTGATCCCGGCCTCCTGCTACATCGCGGAAGGCGTCACCATCATCGGGTCGGTCGTCCTGGGCGAGCGCGTGAACATCTGGTTCGGCGCCGTGCTGCGCGGCGACAACGAGCCGATCGTGATCGGCGACGACAGCAACATCCAGGAACTGAGCGTCCTGCACACCGATCCCGGCGCACCGCTCACCATCGGCCGGAACGTGACGGTCGGCCACCAGGTGATGCTGCACGGCTGCACGATCGGCGACGGCTCGCTGATCGGCATCCAGTCGGTCGTGCTCAACCGTTCGGTGATCGGCAAGGACTGCCTGGTCGGCGCCGGCTCCGTCGTCACCGAAGGCAAGACCTTTCCCGACCGCTCGATGATCCTCGGCGCGCCGGCCAAGGTCGTGCGCGAGTTGAGCGAGGAGAACGCCTCGCGGTTGGCAATGAGCGCGGAGAGCTACGTGAAGCGCGGCCAGAACTACAAGGCGAACCTGAAGCGCATCGGCTGACGCCGTGATCGCGTCGCTCGACCATCTCGTCATCGGCGGCTCGGCCGGCGTCTATGAGACGCTGCTGGGACGACGCGCAACGGACGGCCGGCTGCGGACCGGCAATGTCGGGCTGCGCTTCGAGGATGGCGCGCCGGGCCTGCACGCGATGGTGTTCGCGACGGCCGATCTCGACAAGGAAGCGACCCTGCTCGAACGGCGCGCGGTCCCGGTCACGCGGGCGAACCATGCACTCACGCTGAGCGGTCACGGCGTCGCGATCGGACTTCAGCCCGTGGCGGAGGAAGCCCCCTCGCCCCTCGCCGTCGATGAAGCGGCTGCGGTCGCGAGCCTCGACCATGTCGTGGTACGCACGCCCAACCCCGAGCGCGCGATCGCCTTCTATGCCGGCCGCCTCGGCCTCGACCTCCGGCTCGACCGCAGCAATCCCAAGTGGGGGGCCCGGCTGCTCTTCTTCCGCTGCGGCGACCTCGTGATCGAGATCGCACACGATCTGAAGAAGGGTGTGTCGGACGAACCCGACCGTCTCTGGGGGCTTTCGTGGCGCGTGCCCGACATCGCAGCCACGCAGGCACGGCTGACGGCGGCCGGCCTCGACGTCTCCGAGCCGCGCGACGGACGCCGGCCGGGCAGCCAGGTCGCCACCGTGAAGAACGGCACCGAAGGCGTACCGACGATCCTGATCGGCGGCGTCGGACGCTGGTAGGGAGACGCTGGTAAACTGCGACATGCGCCCCCTCCTCGCGATCCTGCTTCTCGTCCTCGCCGCCGCCTGTACGCAGCAACCGACCAGCAAGCCGATCGTGCAGGCGAAGGATCTGCCGCCGCTCGGTCCCTGCCCCGCTGCGTCCTGGAAGCCCGAGGCGCCGCCGCCTTCGTCGAGTGCCAGGACCTCGATGGTGCTGCTGGCGGTCGGCGAATGGGGCCGCTTCGGCAAGCAGGTCATCACCTATTCCAACGACGCGCCGCCCCGGACCGAGCAGCTCGGCATCAAGGAGCGCGAGGCCCCGCAGCGCATCGCCGACTACTGGGCTTCCGTCGGCAACAGGCTGAGTGGCCTGAACGACGTCCCATGGTCGGCGGCTTTCATCTCCTGGGACATCGAGAGCGCCGGCGTGCCGCGCGATCTCTTCTGCCCCGACCAGCGCCACACGATCTATGTCGAGCGCATCGTCGAACGCGCGAAGACACCGGGCGCCGTGTTTATCCCACACCCGCCGGACGGATATGCGCCGAGGGTCGGCGACCTGATCTGCGCCTCGCGCGAGGGCAGCGGCACGACGCTGCAAAACCTGAATCGCGGAGCAGGACATTGCGACATCGTGGTCGACGTGCGGCCCGGTCAGGTGTTTGCCATCGGCGGCAATGTAGGCGACTCCGTTACCCGTAGCGTCTTTCCACTGGACGCCAACGGGATTTTGTCGCCCTTATCCGGCCGATCATTCTTCGCCGTCATCGAAAACAGGCTGCCCTGAAGGAAGGACCATGTCTTCGCTCTACGACTACATCATCGTCGGTGCCGGCTCGGCCGGCTGCGCCCTGGCCGCACGGCTGGCCTTCGAACGGCCCAAGCTGCGCATCCTGGTGCTCGAGGCCGGCGGTCCCGACAAGTCGTTCATGCTGAAGATGCCCGCCGGCTTCGCAGCGCTGGGCGAGAACTCCCCCTACAACTGGCGCTATCAGACGACGCCTCAGAAGCACTGCAACGACCGCTCCATGTACTGGCCGCGCGGCAAGACGCTGGGCGGCTCCTCGGCGATCAACGCCATGCTCTACGTGCGCGGCCACGCCTGGGACTACGATCACTGGCGCCAGCTCGGCAACGAGGGCTGGTCCTACGAGGACGTACTGCCCTACTTCAAGAAGGGCGAGAACAACGAGCGCGGCGCCGACGCCTTCCACGGTACCGGCGGGGCGCTGAACGTCGCCGACCAGGCCGATCCCAACAAGCTGAACGAAGCGTTCCTGAAGGCCGCCGAGCAGGCCGGCCACAAGCGCAATAAGGACTTCAACGGCGCCGAGCAGGACGGCGTCGGCTTCTATCAGGTGACGCAAAAGAACAAGGAGCGCTGGAGCGCCGCGAGCGCCTATCTGCGGCCGGCCGTCGCCAACAGCGGCGCGCACCTGATCGTCGTCACCGGGGCGCTGGTCGAACGCATCATCTTCGACGAGAAACGCGCCATGGGCGTGCGCTACACGCTGAACGGCCGCGACGAGGTCGCCCGCGTCACGCGCGAGATCATCCTGTGCGGCGGCGTCGTCAACTCCCCCCAACTCATGATGCTGTCGGGCATCGGCCCGGCCGACCATCTGAGTTCGATGGGCATCCGGCCGATCCACGACCTGCCCGGCGTCGGCAGCAACCTGCAGGACCATCTCGACGCGTCTCTGCTGCAGTTCTGCAGGACACGCGACACCTACGATCGCGCCAACAAGCTGGCGTCGCTCTATCAGTATGTCGTGAACAAGAAGGGCCCTGGCACCTCGCCGATCGCCGAGTCGGGCGGCTTCCTGCGGACGCGCCCGGGCCTCTCCGCGCCCGACATCCAGCTCCATTTCCTGCCGGCGCTGGTCATCGACCACGGCCGCACGCGCCTGAACAAGGACGGCTACAGCCTGCATGTCTGCGCGCTGCGCCCCGAGAGCCGCGGCACGATCCGGCTGCGCAGCAAGGACCCCAAGGAATATCCGCTGATCGACCCGAACTATCTCAGCGAACGGCAGGATCTCGACACGCTGATCGCCGGCGTGAAGATGGGACGCGACATCCTCGCCCAGTCGGGCCTCGATCCCTACCGCGCCGACGAACTGGCGCCGGGCGCCGCCGTGAAGACCGACGCGGAGATCGAGCAGTGGATCCGCGCCAAGTGCGAGACGATCTATCACCCGGTCGGCACCTGCAAGATGGGCCCGGCCAGCGATCCGATGGCGGTGGTCGACGACAAGCTGCTGGTGCACGGCGTCGACGGGCTGCGCGTGGTCGATGCTTCGGTGATGCCGACCCTGATCGGCGGCAACACCAACGCGCCCAGCATGATGCTGGCCGAGCGCACCGCCGCGATCATGCACGCGGCGGGAATGACGAACTGACCGGATACGGGCCGGGGCGCAGAAGCTGCCCCGCCCGTCCTTGCCGGCTCAGGCGAGCGCGATCTTCATGACGAGATCGTTGTAGTCGAAGTCGCTGCCCTGGCTGGCGAGCAGGTCCTCGAAGCCGAACATATTCTGGCCGTAGGTGCGGATGTGATCCTGCCCATCGGCATTGGCGGTGCCGATGACGAAGACGTTGCCGCTCTCGGTGGCGAGCACCGGCGCGTAGTAGCCCGTGCCCTTGGAGACGACCCAGTCGTCCGACGCGGTGAAGTTGCCGCGTCCGCCGGACACCGCGAAGTTCGGATCCCAGTTCTGCTGCACCGCCGCGCGGAAAGCGTCGGTGTTGCCGTAGGCGACACCGCCGACGCTCCACTCGCCGGTCGTCGAATTGACGTCGATCTTCACGAAATGGATCGTGTTGAGGTTCCAGGCGCTGCCGGCCACGTCGACCTCAACGGTCGAGCCTTGCGTAAGATAGACCCAGGCCTGGTCGTCCTGCTGCTGGCTCTGCGCGAGCTGCGCCGCCGCCGATAGCGTATTGTCGACGGTCGCCGACAGGTTGAGCGTTCCGTATGTACCGCTGACGTTGACGGCGAGCGAGCTGCTGCCCGTCACGACCACACCGGGAATCTGCTGGATGGTGTTGTCGCCGGTCTGGATCGCGAAGTGGAGTTGCTGCCCCACCGGCAGGTAGACCGACTGCGTGCCCTGCCCCATGACCGTGCCGTTGTCGAACGCCACTGAGCCGATGCGCGCCAGCACCGAGGCTTCGAGCGACGCGCCGACCTGCCCATCGCGGCCGATCAGATCGCCGTTCGCGTCGGTCGCATAGACCAGCAGCGTGCCGTTCGGCAGGCTCGAGTTCCCGGTCTGCAAAGTGATCCAGTTGCCGGCCGCCCCACCGCTGGTCCCGTCGAGCGCGATGTAGCTACTGGCGCTCTGGAAATCGAGGGTGTCCAGGTCGACCGTGAAAGTCAGTTGGCTGCTCTGGATTCCAGCCTGATGCGCCGTGCCATTCCCCAGGAATTCCGTCAGCACGGCAGTATAGGTGCCGCTGCTGAACGACGACGCGGATGTCGTCCACTTGCCGTCGATATCCGCCACGGCCGTGATCGGCACGTGGGCCGACAGGCCGGCCCCCGACAGGAAGGAGATCTGGGCGGTGTTCAGCGCGCCGATCTTGTTGGTGAAGTTGGCGATCACGCCGCCCTGGCCGTTCATCGCATTGTAGTTCAGCCACGACTGGTCCGAGGCGTACCAGCCGAACGCGAGGGAGCCGTCGGTCACGTCGGTGAGATCGGCGTTGGGCGTGCCCAAGGTGGTGGAGCCGCCCCAGTTGCTGAAGGTCGAGCCCGAAACGGTGCCCAGCACCGGCGCCTCCGGCTGCAGCCATACGCCGGGATTGGCCTGCATGATGGTGAGGTCGGTGATCAGTTCCAGCAGTCGCGGGTCCATCGACAGGGTGTTGCCGTTGAACATGTTGAACGAGAGGCCGCCAGTGCCGGTCAGGTACTGGTCCGACACGTCCGTCCCGGTGTAGGAGGCCAGGCCATCGATGGCGATGCTGCCGGCCTGGTTGACGCCGGTCGCGACATAGTTGGGATTGAGGATTCCCGATCCGGCCAGCCCGGTCATGTAGATGTTGTAGGTGCGACTGATGGGGTTGTGATCAATCTTTTCGGAGAAGACGAGCTGGTACCAGTTGATGCCTGTCGCGTAGGGCAGGTCGTTGATCGTGAGACCGGTGCCGGTCGGCGCCGCATCGCCGCCGGCCGTCAAGGACTTGGTCGCCGCGTCGTAGATCCACTGCTGATAGAGTGTCTCCTTCGACGTATCGAAATCGACGTACTCGAACTTGTAGTCGCCTGCCGTACCGCCGGTGAAGAAGCCCAGGCTGACCTTCAGATCGGTCGCCGGCCGCATCTGGCCCAATCCCAGTGCGAACTGGACATCGACCGTGTCGGTCGAGCCCAACGCATTCACGAACGGGCCGGGGCTCGTATTGTAGATTTCGGTGGGCGTATAGAGCTGATGGTCCGGCAAGGTGGTGCCCGACGGCGCCGTCTCGTTGTCGTCGTAGAGGGTCAGGGTGATGTTCGTGACGTCGAGGCCGGCCACGACGCCCGATCCGCCGCCCGTGGTCGAGGCAGATGCGCTGGTCGCCGCCTGGACCGTGTAGCTGTTGCCGGTGACGCTCTGGATGACGAAGGCAGCCTTGCCCGGGTCGGTTGGTATATTGAGGCTGGGGGGCAGCGCCATGTTGATGCCGCCGACGGTTCCCGCACCGGCGAATGTCACCAGGTCGCCCACCTGGTAGCCGTAGGTGCCGGCATTGGGGTCGGTGACCGTGACGATATCCGACCCCGCCACCGTCGTGAACGGGTTGGCGCCGAGCGGAACGGCATAGGCGGTCGGGATCAGCGGACCGCCCTGCTGGAACAGGCTCATGAGGGCGTCCGAGTAGCCGTTGCCGTACGAGTTCGTGTGGGAAAAGAAGATTTCCGCGTACTTGTCGTAAGGCACGCCCGCGCCGTACTTCGCGACATCCCATGTCCAAGGCGTCATCGTGCTGGCGCCAAACGCGTAGCTGGGATCGAAATTCCAGTTCTGGCTGAGCTCGACGCTCGCCGGGCCGCCGCTCCACTGGTTCGGCAGGTTTCCGGTGCCGCCCATGTAGCCGCCGACATAGCCGGTCAGCAGCTTGACGAAGAAGGCGCCCCACTGCGTGTTGAAGCCGGTGTTCAGGTCGGTCGTCGCGGTGCCGACATTGTCGACGAGGGTCGAGAATTCGTAGGCCGTTCCGTCAGGGCTGTAGATTTGCGCGACGCCAAGGGTCGAATAGATGCTGTTCGCAAGATCCTGCGTGTCGATCTTGATGGTGCCCTTGACCTGGCTGTTGGCTTCCGGCGTGAAGACATAGGTGCCGGCCTCGGGGCGAACGTAGGTCGGCGCGACCGTGGCGCCGCCTCCCGTGCCCGCCTGGGCGGCGGTGGAAATGCCGACCTCGTACTGCGTGGGGCTGAGCACCTTGGTGATGGTGAAGGTCGTGCCGTTGAGATATCCGGCCGTGAAGCCCGCGAAGGCCTCCGCGCCGGTGAACGTCACCTCGACTCCTTCGGCAGCATATTCAGCCGCCGTCGGATCGGTCACCGTGAAGAACATGTCGCCGGCATTGGCCGAGAACGGATTGTCGCCGAGCGGCACCGCGGTGACGACGCTGCTTCCGCCACCGGTGGTCGTCTCGTTCGCCTGCGTGGCCTGGATGACGAACTGGTAGGTGTTGTCGTCGATGACGTTGCTGACGACGTAGGTCGAATTGAGTTCGGCCGCGGAGAAGCCTGCGAAGGCCGCGACGTTCTCGAACGACACGTAGGTCTGGCCGGGGACGTACCGGCTGGCGTTGGGATCGGTGACCGTGATGGCACTGCTATGCAATTCCACCGAAAAGGGATTCGCGCCCAGCGTCGACGAGGCGCTGTAGACCGTCGCCGGCTGCTTCTCGTAGGTCAGCGAGTACGAATAGAAGCCGCCATTGTGCCATTCCGAGTAGGCGACATTGGTCTGCCCGATGACATAGTCCACGGTGCCGGCGCCATTGTACTGGCCAGCGATCATGACCTTGCTGGCCATCTGGTTGCCGATCGATTCGACATAGGCATTCCAGTCGGAGGCAGAAACGCCACCCGGTCCGCCGGGGGCCAACGCCGTCGTCGGCGCGGCCGCCAGGCGCGGCTGACCCGCCAACGGGCCGTACTCGAAGGTCTGAACCAGCCCGTCGCCGGTCGTGAAGGCGTCTTCAATGTCGCTGAAGACCGTGCTGCCGTTGACCTGATAGCCGCGCGTCTGCGTGACGGCGCCGTTCGGATAGGAGATGTCGACGGACATCGGGATGCCGAAGACGTTGACGTCCGTCAGGTTGCCGGCATCCGCGGCGGCACCCAGCAGGGAGAGCTCGAAACTGTCGTAGCGAAATTGATTCGTGTCGGCGACGTCCCAGCTGATGTCCGACTCCTCCGAGATGACGCCGCCTGCTCCAAACGTGAGAGCGGGCGGAGAGTCGGGATTGCTCGGATCGATGCTCTGGATGAGCAGGTAGACCTTGCCTCCATCATAGGGATTGGGAAGCGCGATCTGCGTCGACGCCGCGGGGTTGTTCCCGCCCTGCACCGCCAGCGCCTGGGAGACGACGTCACCGGTATCGGTGAAATAGACGGCCCAGATGCCAACCTGTCCGTTGGTCGTGCTCGAGAGCGTGTTCTGCAGCGTCTGGCTAAGCGCGATCGTAAGATTGGTCGACATGCGGAATCCTGAACATGAAGGGCCGATATAGCGGCCGCGATCCTTGTTCAGAGCTTGCGCAAATTCAAATTAAGTATTTTCCAATTTTGCTCAGCCGCGCTTCTCGACGACGAGCAGCCAGGGCCGGCCCGAGACGTTCATCAGCCGACCGCGCGAGTCGACCGGGAAGAGGCTCATCGCCACGCTGTCCTTCACGTTGCCGCCGATCGCGTGGACGTAGCCGCCGCGCACATCCGTAACGATATCGCAATGAGCCGCCGTGTTGTCGATGCGGCGGTGCGCGGTGCGTGGGTCGGCATAGCGCCAGGTCGGGCCGGCCGAGCCGGAGCAGACGAGGTCGCCGGGCTTCGGCGAATATTCGTTCGGGGCATGGAGCAGAAACGGCGCGCTGCGCGACGCGCGTTCGCGATCGTAGAGCGAGGCGAGGTAGCTGCCGTGGCGGCCGTCGCGCGGGAACTGGGAGGCGCTGTAGCCCGACTGGACCATCACCCAGGTGACGAAGGCGCCCGACCAAGGCTTGTCCGAGGTGCCGTTCCACTGTGGCCGGCCGCAGGCGCCCCAATAGTCGCCGACGCGGCTGTTGAGCGGCTCGCTGCGCTCGGTCATGCCATGTCGGTTGGTGTAGCCGTTGGCCTGCCCGCCATAGACGACGGTGGCGCGGCCGAACTTGGACCATTCCTTCCAGGCCGTGTAGGCGACCTTGTCGCTGGGCGGGTTGTCGGAAGGGCCCGATCCGCCGCCACCGCATCCGGCCAGGGCGAGAGCAAGGGCGAAGACGAGCAGAAGAGTTGCTGGCAGCCGCTGACCGATCGCAGGCAAGATCGGAATGGGCGGCTGCCAGCAAACACGAAAGTCGACATCGAGGGGGTCAACTTCACGCATAACTTACAGTTTTAATAATAAATTCTTGTTATTATTGAACATAGTTTTATCACGGATCGCGTCCGATGTCTCTTAAGAATTTGGATGAAGTTCGCCGCCTGGAGCGCCTCGCCTTTCGGGGCTGGCCCGCTCTCGACAGCCGGGACATCGGCGGCTGGCGCCTGCGCCTGTCCGGCGGATACACAAAAAGAGCGAATTCTATCAATGCTCTAGGGCCGTATTTCTCAACTGATATCGAAGCCTTGGAGGCCCCTTACCGCGAGCGGGGCCAGACGCCGGTCTGGCGCCTGACGCCCCTCGCCCCACCGGAAACGGAGGCGCTGCTGGCCGAGCGTGGATACCGGGCCATCGAGCGCAGCCTGCTGCAGGTCTGCCCGCTGCACGACCGCTTCCAGCCCGATCCGGCGGTCGTCATTTCGCCGACTCCCAGCCCCGCCTGGCTCGAGGCCTTCGCGACCCACAGTCCGGTGAAGCCCGAGCATCGCGAGACCATGCAGCGGATGCTGCATTCCATCGCCCAGCCGGCCGGCTTCGCCTTCGTGCGGCACGAAGGCCGGCCGATGGCCATGGCGATCGGCGCGGTCGAGGGCGATCACATGGGTCTGTTCGACGTGCTGGTGATGCAAGAGGCGCGCCGGCAGGGCCTGGCGCGGAGGGTCACCGAGAGCCTCTACGCCTGGGCGTGGGGACAGGGCGCGCGCTTCGCCTATCTCCAGGTCGTCGCGACCAACGCGGCAGCGATGCCGCTCTACGCGGCACAGGGATTCCGCACGGTCTACGCCTACGAGTACCGGGTTCCGCCAGCTCCATGACTCTTTGTTGACCCCCGTGTTGACCCTCGTGCTTCCGCCCTCGCATAGTTGCTGAAGGGAGGAACCAAAAAATGTCGAACTATCCGTGGGAGAAAAGCTATCCGCCGGGCGTGAAGTGGGAACTCGACGTCCCGAAGATGACGATCCACCAGAGCTTCGAGGAGAGCTGCGCCAAGTACGGCGACCGGCCCTTCACCGACTTCCTCGACAAGGTGATGACGTTCCGCGACTACAAGCAGGCCTCCGACCGTGCCGCCGCCGGCTTCCAGAAGCTCGGCGTGAAGCCGGGCGTGAATGTCGGCCTCTACCTGCCCAACACGCCGCACTACATCATCGCTTTCTTCGGCGTGCTGAAGGCCGGCGGCCGCGTGGTGAACTACTCGCCGCTCGACGCCGCGCGCGAACTCGAATTCAAGATCGGCGACTCCGAGACCGACATCCTGGTGACGCTCGACGTCGCCGCGCTCTATCCGAAGATGGCCGCGATGCGCGGCAAGACACGGCTCAAGAAGCTGATCGTGGGCTCGATCGCCGACTACCTGCCGTGGCCCAAGAACTGGCTCTATCCGATCGCCAAGAAGAAGGACCTGTCGGCCTGGCCGCGCGACGACTGGCACATGTCGTTCAAGGACCTGCTGGCCAATGACGGCGCCTATGCGGCCTACCAGCCGGCGAGCGAGAACCTGTGGGACGAGGTGGCGCTGCTGCAATACACCGGCGGCACGACCGGCCTGCCCAAGGCCGCGATGCTGACGCATGGCTGCGTGATGGCGGCGATGAGCCAGGGCCAGGCCTGGACGACGCCCTACACCACACCCGGCACCGAGAAGGTCGTATGCGTGCTGCCGCTGTTCCACATCTATGCGCTCTCGGGAATCATGCTGGGCGCGGTGCGCAACGGCAACCAGCTCATCCTCTATCCGCGGCCCGACATCGACATGATCGTCACCGATCTCGCGAAGAAGAAGCCGACCTTCCTGCCCGGCGTGCCGACGCTCTATACCGCGATCAACAAGCATCCCAAGGCGCAGGGGCTCGATCTCAGTTCGCTGAAGATCTGCATGTCGGGCGGCGCGCCGCTGCCCGTCGAGGTGCAGCAGAGCTTCGAGAAGCTGACCGGCGCCACCCTGATCGAGGGCTACGGCCTCACCGAGACCTCGCCGACCGGCGCGATCTGCCCGGTCGACAAGAGCGTGCGCCGTATCGGTTCCTGCGGCGTGCCGATGCCGGGCACCGTGATCGAGATCCGCGACATGGAGCATGGCGACAAGGTGCTACCGACCGGCAAGGAGCATGTCGGCGAGGTCTGCATCATCGGCCCGCAGGTCATGAAGGGCTATTGGAAGAAGCCGGAGGAGACCGAGAAGGTCCTGTTCCGCCATCCGTCGAGCAACTGGATGGGCCTGCGCACCGGCGACATGGGCTACATGGACGAGGACGGCTGGCTCTACCTGGTCGACCGCTCCAAGGACCTCATCATCTCCTCGGGCTACAACGTCTATCCGCGCATGATCGAGGAGGCCGTCTACGAGCACCCGGCGGTCGACGAGGTGATCGTGATCGGCATCCCCGATCCCTATCGCCAGGAAGCACCCAAGGTCTTCGTCAAGCTGAAGCCCGGCGCGTCCCTCACCTTCGAGGAGCTGAAGAAGCATCTCGAGGGCAAGATCGGCAAGCACGAGATGCCGGTCGCCCTGGAGATCCGCCCCGAGCTGCCCAAGACCCCGGTCGGCAAGCTCTCCAAGAAGGAACTCAAGGAGGAAGAGCGGGCCAAGGCGCAGTCGAAGGCGGCCTAAACGAAGTCATACCTCCCCCGCCAAACGGGGGAGGTGGCCCGAAGGGCCGGAGGGGGAGAGCCCCAGACGCGCTCTTCGTGGCACAATGTGATCATGCACCTCGTCCGTAGCCTTCCCCCTCCGCCCCCTCCGGGGGCACCTCCCCCGTCTGACGGGGGAGGAAGATGAAGCGGCGTGCGCTCTTCGTCGGCGGCACAGGCCTCGTGCTGACGGGCTGCTTCGACCGGCCCTGCCATGAGCGCAATCCGGCGCAGAAGGCGTTCCTCGACGGGTTGCAGGAGCTGGCCAAGCCGGCGCTGGCCTCCAACAATCCGCTGCGGGTCGAGGAAGCGGCCCGCCAGTCCGTGGCCCTTGCCGACAAGGTCGGCGCGTTCAGCGACTGGTGCGGCACGCTGACCAAGATCGAGGGCAATGCCCAGACCGTGGCGGTCACGATCGACATCGGCCGCCAGGTTTCGCTCTACGCGTTCAACGACTGGGCGCTGGCCTTTGCAGGCACTGTGACCGACTTTTTCTCCACACGATCGCGTGCCACGCCGCCGCCGGGTCTTTCCGAACCGGCCATTGCGGCGCTAAAAACCCTGCGGCTTGGCGAAAGGGTGACGATCTCCGGGCGGATGGGCGAGATCGCGGGCTCCGGCGTGTTCGATCTCTCCCGCCTGTTCGGCAAGAGCGCCGTGGAGCATCGCCAGTTCCTGCAGACGCCGCGCTTCGTGGCGCGCATCGAGGCCCTCCAGGCTTCGAAGAAGTAGAAAGGATTTCGAGGTGCCGTCTTTTTCGTATGAGTTCCCCTACGCGTCCAAGAAACTGCCGGTCTTCGCCTCGAACATGGTGGCCTCGTCGCAGCATCTCGCGTCCACCGCCGGCCTGCGCATGCTGGCCAAGGGCGGCAACGCCGTCGACGCCGCGATCGCGGCCGCCATCGCCATCACGGTCGTCGAGCCGACGATGAACGGCATCGGTGCCGACGCCTTCTGCATCCTGTGGGACGGCCAGAAGCTGGTGGGCCTCAATGCCCACGGGCATTCGCCGGCGCTGATGACGCCCAAGCAGTATGAAGGCCAGGCCAACATGCCCAACGTCGGCTGGGGCAGCGTCACCACGCCGGGCGCCGTGTCGCTCTGGATGGAACTGCACAAGCGCTACGGCAAGCTGCCCTTCGCCGACCTGTTCGAGCCGGGCATCAAGTACGCCCATGACGGCTTCCGCGTTTCCTACATGGTGGCGCGCCAGTGGGAGAGCGCCATCGACCGGCTGAAGGGCCAGGAGAGCTGGGTGAAGGCGTTCCTGCCGAACGGCCGCGCACCCAAGCCGGGCGAGCTCTGGAAGTTCCCCGACCAGGCCAGGACGCTGACCAAGATCGCCGAGAGCAAGGGCGAGGCCTTCTATCACGGCGAACTCGCCGACATGATGGACAAGTACGCGAAGGAAACCGGCGGCGCGCTGCGCAAGGAAGACCTGGCCGAGCACAAGCCGGACTGGGTCGATCCGATCGGCCTCACCTATCGCGGCACGACGCTGCACGAGATCCCGCCGTCGGGCCAGGGCATCGCCGCCTGCATGGCGTTGGGCATCCTCGAGAACTTCGAGCTGGCCGGCCGCGATCCGGACGGCCCTGAAGTGGCGCATCTGCGCATCGAGGCGATGAAGCTCGCCTTCGCCGACATCTATCGCTACGTCGCCGATCCGCGTCACATGGAAGTGACGCCGGCGCAGATGCTCGACAAGGGCTACCTCAAGAGCCGCGCCAAGCTGATCGATCCGAAGAAGGCGCAGGATTTCGGTCCCGGCACGCCCAAGGAGAGCGGCACGATCTATCTCGGCACCGCCGACGAGTCCGGCATGATGGTGTCGCTGATCCAGTCGAACTACACGGGCTTCGGCTCCGGCGTCGTGGTCCCCGGCACCGGCATCGCGCTCCAGAACCGCGCCACCGGCTTCGTCACCAAGAAGGGCCATCCCAACGAGGTCGGCCCCAAGAAGCGGCCGTTCCACACGATCATCCCCGCCTTCATCACCAAGGACGGAAAGCCGGTCGCGACCTTCGGCCTGATGGGCGGCGCGATGCAGCCGCAGGGCCACATGCAGGTCTTCTCGCGCATCGTCGACTACGGCCAGAACCCGCAGGCCGCCATCGACGCCGCTCGCTGGCGGGTGCACGAGACCGACGGCACGGTCTGGACCGAGGACCACTTCCCCGCCGCTACCGCGACCGGCCTCGAGGAGCGCGGCCACAAGATCACCCGCACCGGCTGGCCGAGCTTCGCCTTCGGCTCCAGCCAGATCATCTGGCGCTTCCCCGACGGCGGCCCCTACCTCGGCGCCTCCGAAAGCCGCCGCGACGGCGCGGCGGTCGGCTTCTAGTTGTTTCAAACTTCTTCCCCTTTGCGGGCTCCGCAAAGGGGAAGTGCCCTCGTCTTACGAGGGCGATGGGGTCATGACCCCTCCGTCGCGTATGACGCGCCACCTCCCCAGATTGTTTGGGCCGGGGAGATGGTGAACACCTGTTCGGAGACATGGTGAACACATTTCAGATTAGCCTGGCTTATCGATG
>NZ_JBXAPM010000032.1:0-36336 GCF_058803965.1 Reyranella sp. GW821-FHT14A01 | reverse complement strand
GGCTGCCGGGATCGCGGGCGACGGCCTTGATCTCGATGATGTTGTCGTAGATCTCGGGCACTTCCTGCGTGAACGGCCAAGGCGGCAGCCGCCGTCAAATAGGATCATGACGCAGAACATCTACGACACCGCCGAATTCTTCGCGGGCTACAGCCGCCTTCGGCGCTCCGTGGAAGGTCTGACGGCTGCGCCGGAATGGCCGACCCTGCAGTCGATGCTTCCCGACCTGCAGGGACTGCGGGTCGTGGACCTCGGATGCGGCTTCGGCTGGTTCTGTCGTTGGGCCGCCGAGATTGGGGCGACTTCCGTGCAAGGCTTCGACGTCTCGGAGAAGATGCTGGGACATGCGCGGGAGATGACCGCCAATCCGGCGATCGTCTATGCTCGCACCGACCTGGAGAAGCTTTCCCTCGCCGAGGGCGCGTTCGATCTCGTCTACAGCTCGCTGGCGCTGCATTACATCGAGAACCTGCGCGGCCTGTTCGAGCAGGTGCACCGAGGCCTCGTGCCCGGCGGCCGCTTCGTCTTCTCGGTCGAGCATCCGCTGTACACGGCGCCCGCCCATCCCGGCTGGACGCGCGATCCGGACGGCCGACTCGCCTGGCCGGTGAACCAATACGACAAGGAAGGCGCACGCTCGACCGACTGGCTGGCCAAGGGCGTGATCAAGCAGCACCGCACGCTGGCCACTTACGTCAACCTGCTGATAGAGGCAGGCTTCACCCTGACCCGTCTGGAAGAGTGGTCCGCGAGCGCAGCCGAGGTCGCGGCCCATTCCGACTGGGCCGGCGCCGACGAGCGTCCCTCGTTCCTCTTAATGGCAGCACACCGATGACAAATCGCGAACAAGCCCGCGCGCTGATCGAGCGCCTGCACGAGATCTGGGGGACCGGCGAACTCGATGCGATCCCGGAAATCTACGCCGCCGACTTCGTCGCCCACATGCCGAAAGGCTGGGGCAAGGGCGAGAGCCGCGACGGGCACGATGGCATAAGCCGCGCCATCGAACGCATCCGCGCCGGCTTTCCCGACTGGCACGAGCATATCGACGACATGGTCATCGATGGCGACAAGGTCGCGGTGCGCTATCATTCGACCGGAACCCATCTCGGCAGCTTCGGCACGCGCGCACCGACCGGCCGCGCGATCAATGTCGACGAGATCTCGATCTTCCGCATCAAGGACGGTCGCGTCGCCGAGCAATGGTGCCTGAACGACGACCTCGCCTTCGATAAGCAGATCGACGGCAAGAGTCTGGATTAGAAACCCTTCGGTCCACACCGAAGGAATGTCCGGCGCGTTCGTGGTAGCAAGCAGGGCCATGGCGTCGAGACTGCCCCTCCTCACCCTGCTGATCGCCGTCACCTGCCTCAGCCAGTTCTATCGCGTGTCGAACAGCGTGATCGCGCCCGAGCTCGTGCGCGACCTCGACCTCAGCGCACGCCAGCTCGGCTGGGCCGGCAGCGCCTTCTTCTTCGCGCTGTTCGCGGTGCAGGTGCCCGTCGGCATGTGGTTCGATCGCTTCGGTGCGCGCCGCACCGTGGCCGCGCTCTCCATCCTTGCGATGCTGGGCTCGATCTGGATCGCGCGCGCCACCGATGCCGCCGACCTCATCGCCGGCCGCACCATCGTGGGCGTGGGCTGCGCCGCCTCGTTCATGTCCGTTGTCTTCCTGTGCTCGCGCTGGTTCGAACAGGCCAAGCTCGCGACCCGGCTTTCCTGGGTATTCGCCGCCTCGAACATCGGCACCCTGGCGGCGGCGACGCCGCTCGCCTGGATCGCCGCCACGGTCGGCTGGCGCACCGGCTTCCTGGGTCTCGCCGCCGTGACGCTGCTGGTGGCGATCGGCTTCATGGTCTTCGTGCGCGATCGGCCGCCGGAATATCGCGGCGCCGAAGCCGCCAAGGAAACGCCGAGACAGATTCTGCGCGGTCTCTGGGAAGTATGGCGCACGCCGGGCCTCGGTCCGGTGCTCTCCATGCACTTCTTCGCCTATGCCACGATGCTGACGGTGCTGGGCGTATGGGGCGGCCCTTATCTCTACGACGTGCACAAGCTCGACGGCGTGGCGCGCGGCAACGTGCTGCTCGCCATGGGCGCGGCGCAGATCCTGGGCATCCTGGCCTACGGGCCGATGGACCGCGTCCTGCGTTCGCGCAAGCGGGTGGTGTTCGGCGGGGCCGCGATCTCCATGGTGATTCTGGCGACCATGGCGGCGCTGCCCAACCCGCCGCTCTGGCTTGCGGTGACGCTGCTCATCGCCTTCTGCTTCTTCTGCGCCTACGGCACGGTGATCGTGGCCCAGGGCCGTGCACTGTTCCCGGACCGGCTTGCGGGGCGCGGCGTCACCACGGTGAACATGGCGCAGTGCCTGGGGCTCGCCGTGCTGCCGGCGATCGGGGGCTACATCGTCGAGGCCTTCGGCGCGGGCGACGTGGCCTATCGCTGGGTGTTCGGCATGCTCGCCGCCGGCATCGTGCTGGGATCCATCGCTTACGTCCGCGCACGCGACAGTTTTACAGCGCGCGGGTAGAGTGGCCTCCCCTGGAGGTCCTCATGGTTGTAGCCTTGCTGCGCGTCACGGCTCTCGTTCTGGCCTTGCTGGGCACGGCCATCGGCGCAGCCGTTGCCCAAGGCCAACCGCAAACCCAGCCCTCCGCACCGCAACGCGTGCCGGCGCCCGATCGCCATCCCGCGACCGGGCTGACCTTTCCGCCGCAAATCGCGGGCGCCACCAAGTACGGTTCGACGGACTACGGCAAGACAGCGGGAAAGCCGGAACTGGGTTATGGGTGGAACTACCGCATCGGCGACCAGCTCATTGCGACGGTCTATGTCTACGACCTCTCCATCCGGTCGATCCCCGACGGCCCGTCGAGCCCCGTCGTGCAGCAGCAGTTCCAGACGTCGCTGCAGGAGATCTACCAGCTCGCGAAATACAATCGCTACGAGGACATCAAGACGGTGAGAGGGCCGACCGACTGCGCGGTCGGCAGCCTCGTCTTCCGCTGCATCACCCTGTCGGCGGTCCGCAGCATCGACAAGAAGCCGATCTATTCGGCGCTGATGCTGACGGGCTACCGCAACAACTTCCTGAAGCTGCGCCTCGACTGGCTGGAAGGCTCGGCCACCAGCCAGTCGATGGTCGACCAGTTCACGCAGGCGCTGGTTGGCGTGATCGCGCGCTGACTACTTCGTCGCTTCCTTGAGATAGGCGACGAGATCGGCGAGCTGGCCGGCATTCTTCACGCCGTTGTAGAGCATCTTGGTGCCCGGCACCTTGCCCTTGGGGTCGCGGCTGTATTCGGCAACCGTCGCATCGTCCCAGACGATGCCCGAATTCTTCATGGCGTCGGAAGACGCATAGCCTCCCTCCGTGCCCGCCTTGCGGCCGAACAGACCGTGCAGGTTGGGGCCGGTCGTACTGGCGCCATCCTTCTCCAGCGTGTGGCAAGACTTGCACTGGGTATTGAAGATTCGTGCCCCGCGCGAAGCCTCTCCTGATTGTGCGGCGGCGGGGCCGGCCGCAGTCGCCATGCCGGCGACGATCACAGCGGCGGCAGTGATCCAATTGTTCATCACGCTACTCCTGATGTTCCGGCAGAGGATGCCCTATATCTGTTGGATGTTACTGAGCCTGTTCGACGCAGATGGCGGAACGGAGGCGCTGGGGCCCGGCGCTGCAGTATTTCGACGATTCTCAAAAAAGCGTGATGTCGCACTGCTGGCGGCGATCGAGGCGATCTCTGACCAGGCACCGTTCCGGAACATGGTCACGCCCGGCGGCTTCGAGATGTCGGTGGCGATGACCAATTGCGGCACCGCCGGCTGGGTCACCGACCGCTCGGGCTACCGCTACCAGGCACACGACCCACAAAGCGGCGCGCCGTGGCCTGCGATGCCATCCGAATTTCTCGCACTGGCCGATGAAGCCGCGACCGCGGCCGGCTTCGCGAACTTCGTGCCCGATGCCTGTCTGATCAATCGCTACGAGCCCGGCACGAAACTGTCGCTGCACCAGGACAAGGACGAGGCCAGTTACGCGCATCCCATCGTATCCGTGTCACTCGGCCTGCCCGCCACCTTCCAGTTCGGCGGCCCCAAGCGCAGCGATCCGGTGCGCCGCGTAGCGCTGGAGCATGGCGATGTCGTCGTGTGGGGCGGCCCGTCACGCCTGTTCCATCACGGCGTCCTCACCTTGAAAAACGGCGAGCATCCGTTGACCGGAGCCCGCCGTTTCAATCTCACGCTGCGCAAGGCGCTTTAGTTACTTCCGTCATCCTGAGCGAAGCCACCCGAAGGGTGACGCAGTCGAAGGATCTCTTTTCCAGCGCACAGCGTGTCGAAGCGAAAAAAGGTCCCTCGACTTCGCTTCGCTCCGCTCGGGACGACGGTTTATTCCGGCTTGATGTTCTGTTCCTTGATCAGCGTCGTCCAGCGCTTCTCTTCCTTGGCGAGGAAGGTCTTGAACTCGGCCGGTGTCGAGGACCGGATCTCGACTCCCTGGACCTTGAAGCGCTCGATCACTTCCGGATCGGCGGCGATCTTAGCGATCGCCTTCTGCAGCTTGTCGACGATCGCCACCGGCGTGCCGGCCGGCACCACCATGCCCTGCCAGAACACCGCCTCGAAGTCGGGCAGCCCGGCCGATTCGACGACGGTCGGGATGTCGGGGAAGGCGGGCGAGCGCTTGAGGCTCGAAATGGCGATGGCCCTGGTGCGGCCCGTCGCCAGCACCGGCTTGGCCTCGAGGGCCGCGGAGAACATCATCTGCGCCTGGCCCGAGGCTACGTCCTGGCCGGCCTGCGCGCCGCCCTTGTAAGGGACGTGCGTGATGTTGAGCCCGGCCTGCGCCTTCAGCAGCTCAGCCGCGAGATGGTTGGTGGCGCCGATGCCCGAGCTCGCGATGTTGAACTTGCCGGGGTTGGCTTTCACATAGGCAATCAGCTCGGCCATGTTCTTGGCCGGGAACTCCGAATTCACGTGCAGGATGAAGGGCGTGAACGACATCAGCGACACGAGCTCGAAGCTCTTGTTCGGGTCGTACTGGACCTGGCCGGTGAGAGTAGGATTGATCACCAGCGACGTGCCGGCGGCGTAGATCGTGTAGCCGTCGGGCGCGGCTTTGGCGACGAAGTTGGAGGCCACGGTGGTGGCCGCGCCGGCGCGGTTGTCGACGATCACCGGCTTGCCGAGCTCGGTCGAGAGCTTCTCGGCATAGACGCGGGCCACGGCGTCGTTCACGCCACCCGGCGGATAGGGCACGACCATCGAGATCGGCTTCTGCGGCCAGTCGGTCTGGGCCGAGGCGGCAAGCGGCAGCAGCAGCGCGGCCAGGGCCGACGCCACGAACACGGAACGCTTCATTTTCTTCCTCCCAGGATTTTCTCTGTTTTATCTATTCGGCAACGAAGACGGGCAGCGTCACCTCCTTGTTGACCGGCTCGAAACCGAGCTTCACACGCTTACCGATCTTGAGATCGGCCTCGGGAACGCCGTGCAGCTGCGCGTTCACGCGCACGCCGGCATCCATGTCGACCAGCGCCACGATGTAGGGCGCCGATGCCTTGAAGAAGAAGTTGAACGGATGGTGGCACACCGTCCAGGCATGGAGGCTGCCGCCGAGCGGCGCCTCCTTGAACTCGCTCTCCATCGAGAAGCAGTGCGGGCAGACCGGCCGCGGATAGTGCCGGACCTTGCCGCAGGACGAGCAGTGCTGCAGCAGGAAGCGGCTCTCGCGCATACCGTCCCAGAAAGGCTGGCTCTCGCGCGTCGGTGTCGGTAGCGGACGTTCCGGGACGGGGGCGGGTGCCGGTGTGGGAGCCTGGCTCATGCCGCCCTCCTCAGGATCGCGATGGACCCGTCGCCCATGTCGCCATAGCCGGTGACGAGGCCGAGCTCGGCATCCTTCACCTGCGCCTTGCCGGCCTCGCGGCGAAGCTGGCGCGTCAGCTCGATCACATGGTTGAGGCCGACCACATGGCCCTGGCTCAACAGCCCGCCATGGGTGTTGATCGGCAGCTCGCCGCCCAACGCGATGCGGCCGTCCATCACGAACGGGCCGCCTTCGCCGGTCTTGCAGAAGCCCAGGATCTCGAGCTGGCGAATCACCGTGAAGGTGAAGCAGTCGTAGATCTCGGCCACGTCCATATCCTTCGGCCCGACGCCCGCCATGGCGAAGGCGCGCGGCGCGGACTTCACGAGACCGAACTCCAGCAGGTCCAGCCGCTGCGCGATCGACGCCGGCGACTCGGGGTGCCCCTCGGCCACGCCGGCAATGGTGACCAGCGGCTTCCTGAGGTCCTTCGCGCGTTCCGTGGCGCTCACGATCACCGCGGCGCCACCGTCGCTCTCCAGGCTGCAATCGAACAGCCGGAACGGATCGGAGATCATGCGCGAGGCCTGGTGATCCTCGACCGTGAGCGGCTTGTTCATCACCACGTTGCCGTTGAGGATCGCGTGCTGGCGCGTGACGACGGCGACTTCGGCGAACTGCCGCGATGTCGTGCCGTAGAGTTCCATGTGGCGGCGCGCGCCCTGGGCGTAGAGCTGGGCCGGCGCGAACATGCCGATGGGAAGCTCGAACTCGGCGGCCTGCGCGAATACCGGGAATTGCTGCAGGCGCGTCGAGACGCGCGAGCCGGAGTAACCCGTGCGGCCGACCGAGATCAGCACGTGCTTGCAGACGCCGGTCGTCACCGCCATCGCCGCCATCTGGATGGCCGCCGTGCAGGTGGCACCACCCATCGGGATGAAGGCCGAGAGGGCGAGATCCTTCAGGCCGAGATTGGCAATGAAGTCCTCGGCGATGGCGCCGCCCGGAAAGTACGGGATGACGCCATCGATGTCGCGCGGATCGATCCCGGCATCGTCGATTGCCTTGAGACTGGCCTCGAGTTGCAGCGCGAGCCCGCTCTCGGACGTGCCGCGCGTATACGCAGTCTCGCCAATGCCGCTCACCGCCGCCTTGTCGCGAAGCGGATGCACCATCTTGATTTCCTCCGGCGCGCATTGTGCCGGAAGCGGTGCCTCACGCAATCAGTCCGCGCGGATATTTCCTTCCTTGATCACCTCGCGCCAGCGCGGCAACTCCTTGGCGATCAGCGCGGTGTAGCCCTGCGAGCCCAATGTGCCGGGCCGGATGCCGAGCTTGTCGAACCGCTCCTTGATCTCGGCGCTCTGCAGGGCGGCGGCGATTTCCACCTCCCACCGCTTGGCGATCTCGGGCGGGATCCCGGCCGGCGCGGAAAAGCCGAACCAGTTGGTCGCCACGACCTCGGGGAATCCCGCCTCGCGGAAGGTCGGCACGTCCGGCAGGGTCGGCGCGCGCTCGTCCTCGCTGACCGCCAGCGGCTTCATGCGCTTGGAAGCGAAGTAGCCGCTCGCGGTGGGCAGGCTCTCCATCAGCGCAGTGATCTGGCCGCCCATCAGGTCGTTCATCGCCGGCGCCGAGCCACGATAGGGAATGTGCGTGAGCTGCACCTTGGTCGAGAGCGCCAGAAGCTGACCCACGAGATGGTTCATCGTGCCGTTGCCGCCCGAACCGTAGGTGACTTCGCCCGGCTTGGCGCGGGCCATGTCGATCAGCTCCTTCACTGAAGTAATGGGCGAGGTGCCGTTGACCGCCAGCACGGTCGGGAAGGTGCCCACCAGATGGATGTGCGTGAAGTCGGCCAGCGGATCGTAGGGCACGTCCTTGTAGAGGACGGGACCGATGCCGTGCGAGGCGGCGCTGGAGATCATCACGATATGTGCATCGCCGCGCGCCTTGGCCACGATATCCGCACCCAGCATGCCGCCGGCGCCGGGCTTGTTCTCGACGATGATCGGCTGGCCGAGCTTGGTGCCGAAATACTCGGCGAGAGCACGCGACATGATGTCGGCCGCGCCCGCCGGCGGGAAGTTGACGATCCAGCGAATGGGCTTGGTCGGCCAGGCGGCGGTCCCTGTTGCGGTTTGGCCCGCGGCCATGCTCGGAGAAATGGCGGCAGCAGTGCCGGCAAGCAGAAGATGACGTCGAGAGAGCATGGTTCTTGCTGAGCCTCCGGGGCCGTCGGGCTGTTAATGGACGACGGCATGGTGCAACATGCGTGCCGGCCGCCGCCGGCAACTGGAGTGATGATGGATTTCGACCTTGTCTTGCGCGATGTGCGGCTCGCCGACAGTACGCCCGATCAACCGACCACCGATATCGGGGTGAACCAGGGCCGCATCGCCGCCATCGCTCCGAAGCTGGGCGGCAGCGCCAGGGAAGAATACAAGGGTGGCGGTCGCCTGGTCTGCTCGGGCTTCGTCGATACCCATATCCATCTCGACAAGGCCTGCATCCTCGGCCGCTGCGAGCACAATACCAAACGCATGCCGCACCTCGCGATGGAGCGCGTGTCGGCGGTCAAGCACACGATGACGGTCGAGGACGTGTTCGAGCGCGCCTCGGCGACCATCGAGAAATGCATCAGCCACGGCGCCACCCGCATGCGCCCCCATTGCGAGGTCGATCCCAAGATCGGGATGCGCGGCTTCGAGGGCGTGAAGGCACTGGTCGACAAGTACAAGTGGGCGATCGACATCGAGCTCTGCGTCATGCCGCAGGAGGGCCTGACCAACAACCCCGGCACCGACGAGTTGATGGTCGAGGCGCTCAGGAACGGCGCGCGGGTCGTCGGCGCGGCGCCCAGCTACGACAGCGACAGCGCGGCCCAGATTCATCGCGTCTTCGAGCTGGCGCGCGAGTTCGATGCCGACATCGACATGCATGTCGACAGCGGCCCCACCGCCGAGCATCTCGACACCTTGCTGGTCTGTGATCTTGCCGAGAAATACCAATGGGGTGGCCGGGTTGCCGTCGGCCATGTCGGCAAGCTCGCGACCATGCCGTTCAAGGACCTCGACAAGGTGGCGAAGCGCATGGCCGATACCGGTGTCGCCGCGACGGTCCTGACCGCGACCGACCTCTATCTCGGCGGCCGTCACACCGATCACAACGTGCCGCGCAACGTGCTCGACCTGAACTTCCTCACAGAGCGTGGCGTCACCTGCTCGGTCGCCTCCAACAACATCCTCAATCCGTTCACGCCCTTCGGCGACGGCCAGCTGCTGCGCCAGGTCAACATGCACGCCATCGTCACCCAGCGCGCCAACGACGACGAGGTGAAGGCGCTCTGGGACATGACGACGAAGACGGCCGCCAAGCTGATGCGCAAGAACGATTACGGCATCGCCGTCGGCGGGCCGGCCGATCTCGTCGTTCTCGACGCACCGGATTCGGTCATGGCGCTGCGAACCATCGCGCCGGTCCTCGCCGCCTACAAGAACGGCCGCCGCACCGTGACGCGCGAGCCCGTCCAGCTGCACCGGCCGTAATCAAGATCAAGGAAGAGGAAAGAATGTCCAAAGAAGAACTCGTCACCCTGTCGTCGGTCGAGCTGCGCCGCCGCATCGGCACCAAGGAAATCTCGCCGGTCGAGCTGCTCGACGCCTGCCTCGAACGCATCGAGGAGGTGAACCCCGCCGTCAACGCGGTGACCGCGATGTGCGTCGACCGCGCCCGCAAGGAAGCCAAGGCCGCCGAAGCCGCGGTGCGCCGCGGTGAGGACCTGCCGCTGCTGCACGGCCTGCCGACCGGCATCAAGGACCTCGAGGAAACCAAGGACCTCCTCACCACCTACGGCTCACCGCTCTACCGCGACTACGTGCCGGGCTACGACAATGTCATGGTGGGCCGCGTGCGCGCTGCCGGCGCCATCGTCGTCGGCAAGACCAACGTGCCGGAATTCGGCGCCGGCTCGAACAGCCGCAACCCGGTCTGGGGTGCGACGGGCAATCCCTTCAACCCGATGCTCAATGCCGGCGGCTCGTCGGGCGGGTCGGCGGCGGCGCTGGCCACCGACATGCTGCCGGTCTGCACCGGCTCGGACACCGGCGGCAGCCTGCGCAATCCCGCCGCCTTCTGCGGCGTCGTGGGCTTCCGCCCCTCGCCCGGCATGGTCGCGGTCGAGCGCCGCGCCATGGGCTGGACGCCGATCTCGGTGCTAGGTCCGATGGGCCGCAACGTCGCCGACGTCTGCCTGCTGTTCGCCACCCAGATCGGCCAGCACGACAGCGATCCGCTCTCCTTCCCGCTGGAGCCGGAAGCCTATGCCGATCCGTGGCCGGTCGATCTCGGCAGTCTCCGCGTTGCCTACACCGAGGATTTCGGCGGCGCGCCGGTCGAGAAGTCGATCCGCCAGACCTTCCGCGAGAAGATCAAGGCGATGAAGCCGATGTTCCGCAGCCTCGACAAGGTGGATGTCGATTACGGCGGAGCCGACCGCTGCTTCGACGTGATCCGCGCCGTGAGCTTCCTGTCGCGCTACCAGGACGCCTACACCAACAAGCGCGAGATGCTGGGCCCGAACATCATCGCCAACTACGAGCTGGGCGCGAAGCTGTCGCTGGCCGACTTCGCCTGGGCGCATGGCGAGCAGACGCGGATCTTCCGGGCCTTCCAGGAGATCTACAAGGACTATGACCTGGTGATCGGACCGACCGTCGGCTTCTCGCCCTTCCCGTGGAAGCAGCTCTACATCGAGGAAATGGACGGCAAGAAGCTCGGCACCTACTACCACTGGATGGCGACGAAGTACTTCGTCACCCTGACCACGAACCCCGCCGTTTCGCTGCCCTGCGGCCTCGACGACAAGAAGATGCCGTTTGGCCTGCAGGTCATCGGCCGCTTCCGCGGCGACGGCGAGGTGCTGGGCGCTGCCCATGCCATGGAGCAGGCGTTCAAGACCAACCCGGTTCTCGCCCGGCCGCTGCCCAACATCGCCAAGCTGCGCAAGCCGGTGCCGGCGCTGAAGTCGATCGTCACCCATCCGCCGAAGCTCAATGCCAAGGTGGCGCGCGGCCCGGCGCCGGGAGCGCTTTAAGCGAAAAGAGGCCGGCAACGCCCGGCAGCCCTCATCGGTTGCCGGGCGTTCGTCTTTACAAAACTTCAACTTTTCGCCCGAGCGATGCCACTTCGGGCGACGTACCTCGTTCTAGAGGGATGTCCCAGTCGCGAGACAGGGTTCGACCCCAAACGGAGGTAGCGATGAACAAGCTCAAGTTCGTGATGGCGGCGGGCCTGCTGGCCGCGACCGCAGCCTGTACCCAGACCGGCTACGACAATTCGTATGCCTACAACAGCGGCTACAACACCCGGCCGGCCTACAACAACGGCTACTACGCCGCCCAGCCGGCACCGCCCGCCTACGCCTACAACAACAACAGCGGTTACCGGAACAACTACAACAACAGCTCCTATAACCGGCGCGGTCCGAATGGCGACTACGATCGCGACGGCGTTCCCAACCGCCGCGACATCGACGCCAACGGCGATCACATTCCCGACGCCTTCCAGCGCTAGCTGAAGTCGCAGTGACCCGCTCGACGGCTCCCGGAGAAATCCGGGAGCCGTTTTCGTGTCCGGTCACCAGTCGATCACGGCTCGCCTTCAACTCATCTTGTTTGCGCCCGCGCGGCGCCACCGTCGCTCACGAATCTTCTCTCGTGGGAATGTCCGGCATGGACTTCCCGAGTGGAGGGAACAGATGCGCTGCGTCAGTTGGCTCGCCGCCGCGGGCCTTGTGATGGTGACGGCGGGGTGCGTTGAACAGTCAGGCTATCCGACGACCTACGGCTACAACCCCGGCTACGGTTCGTCGAACTACGGTTACTCAGGCTACTCCAACAATTATGTCAGCCAGCCGAGCTACTACCGCCCGGCCCCGACCTACT
This sequence comes from Reyranella sp. GW821-FHT14A01, assembly GCF_058803965.1. Classification (NCBI taxonomy): domain Bacteria; kingdom Pseudomonadati; phylum Pseudomonadota; class Alphaproteobacteria; order Hyphomicrobiales; family Reyranellaceae; genus Reyranella; species Reyranella sp. GW821-FHT14A01. The sequence goes on along the minus strand of NZ_JBXAPM010000032.1, from coordinate 24,576 downwards.
ACGCACCACCGCCGCCGCCCCGGCCGCAGGTGATCACTCAGACGCGCTACGTGCCGGTGCCGGTTTCGCCGCCTCGACCCTCGTACCAGCGGTCGAGGGACAGCGATCGGGACGGCATCCCCGACCGCTACGACCGCGACAAGAACGGCGACGGTGTCGCCGACAGGTACCAGCGCTCCCGCTGGTAACCTCTGTCTAACGGCCTTTGCCGCGGATTTCCGCGTCATGCTGGCCAAGCGTCGGCGCCGGACGGCGGACACCGCCCGGCGTCGCCGACAGCTTGAGCGGCACGCCCAGCGTCTTCTGCTTGCCCGCCTTGGCATGCTCGACCTCGGCCACCATGCCGCGCGCCAGGATCTGCGGATCGGCGAAGACCTCGTCATGGTGCAGGACCGGGCCTGCCGGGATGCCCGCGGCCTCGAATTCCGCCAGCCACTCCTCGTTGCTCTTCTTGATCAGCTCGGCCTGCAGGATCTCGACGATCGCGGCGTTGTTCTTCACCCGCAGCGCGTTGGCCTTGAAGCGCGGATCGTCGACCAGCTCCGGCTTGCCGATCATCTCGCAGGTCTTCTTGAAGAAGTTCTGCTGGGCCGCACCGATGGTGATCCAGCCATCCTTCGTCTGGAACACCTGGTAGGGCGAGGAGCCGCGATGGCCCTGGCCGAGCTTCTCCGGCCGCACACCGGTCGCGAAGTAGTTGGCCGCCTCGTAGACGCCCAGCGACACGGTGGCCTCGAGCAGCGAGGTCTCTACCCATTGGCCTTCCCCCGTCTTATGCCTTGCCTGCAGCGCCGACAGGATTCCAATGGTGAGGTAGAGGCCGGCGCCCACGTCCGAGATGGCCAGCGGAATGCGATACGGCGGGCCGTCCTTCGGCCCGGTCACCGACATCAGGCCGGACATGGCCTGGATCACCAGGTCGAAGCCGCCGCGGCCGGCATAGGGCCCGGTCTGGCCGAAGCCCGAGATCGATCCGAGCACCAGCCGCTTGTTGCGCGCGTGCAGCGCCTCCCAGCCGAGGCCCAATCGCTTCATCACGCCGGGGCGGAAATTCTCCAGCACCACGTCGGCACCGTCGACCAGCTCCCAGAAGACCTTGAGGTCGTCCTCGTTCTTGAGGTCGAGCTTGAGGCCACGCTTGTTCCGGTTCCACAGCATGAAGGGCGCAGACTCGCCTTCGAGGAACGGCGGTGCGCCGCGCATCGAATCGCCCTGGGGGCTCTCGATCTTGATGACGTCGGCGCCCATGTCGGCGAGCTGCATGCCGCAGAAGGGGCCGGAGAGATGGGTCGTGAGGTCGAGGACGACCAGACCGTCGAGAGCGCCTGCCATGATTTCTATCCCAGAAGTTTGCGAAGCTCGTCGAGCGTGTTGGCCCATTTGCTGACGCCGAGATGGTTCGAGACGATGCGTCCGGCCTGCACGACCAGGAAGCGCGGGGCGCCGCTCTTGCGCGGGATTTGGGCGAGGATGGGCGCGAGATCGCCCGGCCAGTATCGTTCCTGGTAGGCCTCGCGGAAGCGCGCCGCCTCGACCTCTTCCCAAACGACCTGGCGAAATTCCGGCGAAGCGATCCAGGCTTCGAGATGCTCGCGCTTCCAGCGCACACAGGGCGGACAGTCCGGGCCGCCGACCAGGATCATCTTGATCTCTGCCGGGATTGCCTGCACCGGAGCGGCGGCAGCGGCCGTGGCGGCAAGTCCCGCGAAAAGAAGCGCGCGGCGATTCATATCCGGTAATGTAGGCCGGCATGGCACGCGCGACCAAACCCTCTCTCGTCACCCTGGGTGATTTCTTCCACTTTGCCGTCGCGCGTTTTCGCGCCGCGAGGCTGGCTTACGGCCATGGCACGACCAACGCCGTCGACGAGGCGGCCTTCATGGTCCTCGAGGCGCTGCGCCTGCCGATCCACCGGATCGATCCGTGGCTCGACCTGGTGCCGACGGAAGCGGAGAAGGCACGGCTCGTCACCTTGATCGAGGCGCGGATCGCGCTGCGCATGCCGGCGCCCTACCTGCTGGAAGCCGCCTACATGCAGGGCGTGCGCTTCCACATCGACCGCCGCGCACTGATCCCGCGATCCTTCATCGGCGATCTTCTGGCGGGCGGCGCTCTGCCCACCGCCAAGCCGCGGCGCATCCTCGATCTCTGCTGCGGCTCGGGCTGCCTTGCGATCTTGGCGGCGCTTGCCTTCCCCCGCGCGAAGATCGATGCCGTCGATCTCTCGGCCGGCGCGCTGGCGCTGGCGCGGCGCAACGTGGCGACACATCGCCTCGGAGATCGCATCTCGCTCCATCGCGGCGACCTCTTCAAGCCGCTGCAGGGCCAGCGCTACGACCTGATCATCAGCAACCCGCCCTATGTCGATGCCGGCGGCATGGCCAAGTTACCGCCCGAGTTCTGTCACGAGCCGCGCCTGGCGCTGGCGGCCGGCGACGACGGGCTCGACCTCGTGCACCGCATCCTGGCCGACGCGCCGAAGCACCTGACCAAGAGCGGCGGCCTCGTCTGCGAGATCGGCCGCGGCCGTGGCCCGCTCGAAGCCGCCTATCCCCGCCTGCCCTTCATCTGGCTCGACACCGAACTCAGCGAGGGCGAGGTCTTCTGGCTGTCGCGCAGCGATCTGGCATAGGCCGCCGCCCTATCATTGGAGCGCGCCACTCCAGTGGCGCTCAATACCCTGTCTGTCGACCGAACTTGAGCGCAACTGGAGTTGCGCGCTCCATTACGCAGAATCTCCCAAGCAGATCCCCAGCGCGCGGGCGGTGCAGATCAGTGTGCCGTCGGGATCGACGGTGCGCGATTTGCCGACGACCTTCGATAGCGGCACGTCGATGACTTGGCGGTTCCACCAGGCCACCATGCAGTCGGCCTTGCCTTCGGCCAGCAGGTCGACGGCGCGGACGCCGAGCGCCGAGGCGAGCAGCCGGTCTTCCGCGGTCGGCATGGCGCCGCGCTGGACGTGGCCCAGTACCGTGGCGCGCGCTTCCGCGCCGGTGGCCTTGGCGAGACGCTTGGCCAGCCATTCGCCGACGCCATGATCGGGCGCATCGGCCGAGGGATCGGCTGCCTCGTCCGACTGGCCGGCGGCTTCCGCCACGACGACCAGTGCGGAGGTTCGTCCGACCGCCCGCAGGCCGGCGATGTGCTCGACGACATGCTCCAGCTTCCAGCGCACTTCGGGGATGAGCACGACATCGGCGCCGCCGGCGATGGCCGCGGCAATCGCGATGTGACCGGCATCGCGGCCCATCACCTCCAGCACCATCGTGCGTTCGTGGCTGGTGCCGGTCGGCTGCAGCCGGTCGAGCGCCTCGGTCGCGATGGCGACGGCGGTCGAGTAGCCGACGGCGCGCTCGGTGTGGCCGACATCGTTGTCGATGGTCTTGGGGATACCGACGAAGGGAATGCCCGACGGCGCCAGCAGCTTGCGCAGGATGGCGAGGCTGCCGTCGCCGCCGACACCGATCAGCCCGTCGAGGCCGAGCTGCTTCAACCCTTCGACCATCTCTCCGGACCGATCCTTGCGGCTGCCGTCGGGCATCGGGAAGGCGAACGGATCGCCGCGATTGGTGCTGCCGAGGAACGTACCGCCCTGGCGCGCCAGCGCAGCACTCAGCCGATCGGGATCGAGCGTCACGGCTTCCACGGGGCGTTCGAGCAGACCCAGGGTGCCGTAGCGCAGGCCGACCGTCGTCCAGCCATGGCCATGATGTGCGCGCAACGCGACGGCGCGGATCGTGGCGTTGAGGCCGGCGCAATCGCCGCCGCTGGTGAGGATGCCGATTCGTTTCGTCATCTGGCTACTCCGAATTCCCGAGGGGACGACAGGTTGAAAGAGCCGATCAATCTTGAAAGCAGGACAGACCGGCGCAGAATCAAGGCATGAAGAAGCACTACCACACCTTCGCGGGCTACAATGAATGGGCAAACCGCCGGCTCTACGACGCTGCGGCAAAGCTCGACGACGCAGACTATCGCGCCGACCGCGGCGCCTTCTTCAAGTCGATGCACGGCACGCTCAATCATCTGCTGGCAACCGATCGCATCTGGATGAAACGCTTCACCGGCGAAGGCGATGCGCCGGAACGGCTCGACGCGATCGTGCATGAAAACTTCCCCGAGCTGCGCGTCGCCCGCGAAGCGGAAGACCGCCGCATCGTCGCCTGGATCGACAGTCTCGACGAGACGCGGCTGGCCGGCGTCATCCGCTATCGCCGCGTCTCGACGCCCGACGAATTCGTGCAGGAGCTGATGCCGGCGCTGGACCACTGGTTCAACCACCAGACCCATCATCGCGGTCACGCACATATGATCCTGACCAACCTTGGCAAGGTTGCGCCGGAACTCGACCTGCTCTTCTATCAACGCGAAGTCGCTGCCGGCCGCGCGTGAGGAATCCCATGATTTCCAGACTTGCCGCTTTCTCCCTCGCCACTGCCTTCAGTTTGGCGCTGGCCGCCTGCGCAAGCCCGCAACAGTCCGCGGACGACAGGATGAAGCCGGTGGCCGGGGGCAGCTATGCGGTGCCCAACACGCTGCTGCTCTATCAATATTCCGGCGGCACGACGCGGCCGATCGCGAATTCGCCGCTCGGCGTCGTCGATGGCTGTCGTCGCCAGACCGGCTTCGACTGCCCCTGATTACTGGAGTTCGCAGACCGAGCGCTTGCTGCCGGGCCCCGGCCAGCGCGAATCGCAGACTGCCAAAGTCTCGCCTTCGGTGCCGTAGAGCACACTGGTCCATGTGCCGTCGTCCACCGGCCGCACGATCATCGCCGCGAAATCGCTGAGGCCGACGACATAGGCCGGGGCCCTGTCGAGCCCCTCGACGCGCACCGGCGCCTTGGGATTGTCCGGCGAGGGCGGCGGCTGCACGTTGGACAGTTCCATGCCGCCGGTGCCGACCGCGAGATGCGGCGGGTGCGGCCCCGCGAAGCCGATCGCCTGGAAGCGATGCATGTGGCCGGCGATGACAGCGGTGACGTGAGGCGGCAGGCCGCGGCCGAACACGCGGTTGATCGCCTCGCGCTGCGTCTCGTTGATGAAGCCGTAGGGTGTGAGGCCGACCGGGCCGCCCTTGTCGCGCTTCACCACCGCCCAGACCGGCCGGTGCGTCACCACCCAGGTCGGAGTCGGTCCCTCGTCCAGCATCCTCTGCACTTCGCGATACTGCGTGATGAAGGTCTCGAGATTGTAGAGCACCGCGTCGGCGGCATTCGCCGAATCGACGGCGATGATGTTCAGCTTGCCGAGCTTCAGCCGGAACGGCGCGTTGGTGAGGATCGGGAAAGACAGGCCGGAAAAGGGCTGCGCCGGCGGCTTGGGCCAGGCGCCGGGCCGCCAATCCGCCGGAAGCTGCGGCGGACATTCCTTCTGGTGATGCCCGGGCCCGAGCAGGGTCGAGCCGGCATCGAGCAGGTAGAACCAGCCGGGTCCGCCGCGGCTGCAGAGTTCGTGGTTGCCGCGGCTCAGCAGCCAGGGCGCGGCGACCAGCAGCTTGGCGGCCGGCCGGAAGAAATCGTCGCGCCAGTTGGTCCATTTGTCGGGGTTCGGGCTGCCCTCGATGTTCTGGCTCCAATAGGCCGCGCCGATCGGCAGGCTGGCGATGTCCTCGTCGTCGAGGTCGCCGGTGTCGTAGACATTGACGCTGAGCGGCGCGGTGTAACCCGTGAGGCTCGGCGGCAGGACGAGGCCGCGCTCGGTGCCGCGATAATTGTAGTCGCCGACATGGACGATCAGGTCGGGGCGCTTGTCGGCCTCCTCCTCCGACAGCACGCCGAAAGGCCAGACCTTGGCGAAGCCGTCGCCGCCGCAATATTGCGGCTTGTCGAGCGCCTCGCCGCGGCAGCCGCTGTCGCCGATCAGCACGACGCGGCGCGGCGTGCCGAGCGAGACGGTCGGCAGGTCGATGCGGCGATCGCCCAGGAAGACGCTGGCCGCCTCGCCCACCGGATAGCGCGCCTCGCAGACCGTCACGGCGTCGAACTGGCCGCCCGGCGGCCGGCGGCGCGGCGTCATTGTTGTCGAGACACCACCCACCGTGGAGCGCAGGACCGGACAGGCCGGCGCGCGCTCGGCGACGCTGCGCACCATCGGCACGGGCTGGCCGTCACTCCCCTCCGCCAGCATCACGAAGGCGAAGAAGTCCCGCGACGCGGTCTGGGCCTGCGCGCCGAGGCTGGCGAGCAGAAAAGCGAAAACGGTGCAGACGATACGCATTGGCGACGAACTCCGGAGGAGTCCGTTGTATCCACGGAATCGGCTCCCTCAACCCAAATCCGCTCGCCGTCAGGCCCAGCCGAGTTCCTTCAAAGCCCAGCCCGAATTCCAGATCTTGGTCATGTGGCGGATCTTGTCGCCCTCGAAATCCATCGCGTAGACATAGTCGGTGCTGGTGCTCTTGCCGGTCGGCGGCGGCCCGCCCTCGCCGGTATGCGTGGCCTTGAAGACCGCATAGGCGGTGACGTTGTTGCGCGCGCTGTCGGTCGCGAAGGATTTCAGTTCGTACCGGCCATCGGGCATCATCTTGATCATGCTCTGCATCCAGTCGGCGTATTGCGCGAGCGTCCTGACGTCGGCCAGCGGTTCGGCCTGGCTGGAAAACGAAGCCTCCGGCGCACAATGGGACTTGCAGGCGTCCCACCCCTTGCCCGCTTCGCAGGCCTCGAAGAACTTCATCGCAACATCAGCAATCGATGCCATGGCCATCCTCCCAGCAGTTATGACGTCCCCGCATTTCGGGGAGTGAATACAGCGCGACCGGGACGCCGAAAGACATCCCAGGCCGTTTGTGCCGAAAAGGAAAGCCCCTCTTTGGAGGTAAGGGTTCAGGCAACGAGAGCCGCGGTGTTCTGCACGTCAGCCGCGGAAGCTGGAGTGGCGGCCAACAGCCGTATCTGCCGTTGAAGCTCGGACTGATAGTCCGACGAGAACTGCGAGACCCAGTCCAGCTGCACCTTCTGGAAATCCGTGGGACTCCGCGCCTTCATCGCATCCATGCAGCACTGCAGGTTTCGCTCCAGTCGCAGGAAGGCGAACTGTGCGGCTCCGCGCTGCCATTCGGCAAACGGATCGACTGAAGACAGGCCGGTTTCCGAAGAAGTGGACGGTGATGTTGCGGACATCGTGACCTCCTTGCTTGCGGGGTTTGACGGCATGCGGCCGTCGCCAAAAACCTTGCGCAGCCCCGGCTCACCCACGAAGGATGGCGGGCTTCACCTCGACGACACGGAAGGGCCTGGCCACACCGTCATGCTCCGTGACGGTCACATACTCGCCCACCGTGAAATTGTGCCGATCGAGCTTGAAGATGGGCTCGTCATCGTCCGGCCCCGGCGCGTAGGAAAACGCCCATCCACCGCGCGTGTGCACGAGCGATCCGTGCTCGTCGTCCGATCCGCTCCAGAAACGACGGACGCTGCACGCCGCCCTGGCGTCCGGGAATGCCGCCGAGTCGAGATGGCCCTTGGAATCGAGCGGCGCCACCAGCTCATAGCCGTGCGCCGCACTCCCCTCGGGAAATTCGGGAGTCCGGGCCAGTTCCAGCCGGATCTGCTTCAGATGCATGTCATGTCTCCATGGATCGCGGTCAGATCCTAGGCCGCGAGACTGGATCGGGTCCTTGACATGGCTCAAACCCGGCGACCCCGCCGCATCTGATGAATGCCGCGGGCGGGAAACCGTCTCACCCAGACTGCCGGGGTGAACGTCCATCTCTAAGTGCTTGGAAACATGCTTCCGGGAATGGTGGGCGCACCAGGGCTCGAACCTGGGACAAGCTGATTAAGAGTCAGCTGCTCTACCAACTGAGCTATGCGCCCCCATTTCTGGGGTCATTGCCCGGAAGGCGGCGGCTATACCAAGGCGGGTTGGCCTTGTCGATAGACTCTTTTGAAGGAAATTTTGCAGGCCAGCTTACCGTGTCCGGGGGAGCTGGGCGTCGCGGTAGACGTTGACCCCGATCAACAGGCCGCAGGCGAACATGACCGACAGGAGCGCGGTGCCGCCGTTGCTGACCAGCGGCAGCGGCACACCGACGACCGGCAGCATGCCCATCACCATGGCGGTGTTGATGAACACGTAGAGGAACATCATCGCGGTGACACCCAGCGCCACAAGGCGGCCGAAATGATGCTGGCTGCGGAAGGCGATGGAGAAGCCCCAGACCACGACCAGCGCGAACAGGCCGAGCAGCACGAAGGCGCCGGCCATGCCCCATTCCTCGACGAAGGTCGTGAAGATGAAGTCGGTCTGCTTCTCGGGCAGGAAGTTCAGCGACGATTGCGTGCCCTTCAGGAACCCCTTGCCGAACATGCCGCCCGAGCCGATGGCGATCTTCGACTGGGTGATGTGATAGCCGGCGCCCAGCGGGTCGCGGTCGGGATCGAGGAAGGTGAGCACGCGCTTCTTCTGGTAGTCGTGCATCAGCGACCAGGCGATCGGCAGGCAGGCCACGGCGCTGACGCCGGCCGCGAGGAACATCCAGATCCGCACGCCGGCCACGAACAGGAGCGCGCCGCCGCCCATCAGCACCATCATCGCGGTGCCGAGGTCGGGCTGGACCATGACGAGGCCGACCACCGCCAGGATCATGATCACCGGCGGCAGGGTGTAGAGGAACTGCCCCGCCTGCTCGCGGCGCAGGCCGTGATAGTAGCGGGCGATCACCAGGATCACCGCGACCTTGGCGATCTCCGAGGGCTGGATCTGCATCGGCCCGATCACCAGCCAGCGCTGGGCGCCCATGCCGATCTTGCCGATGACGTCGACCGCCACCAGCAACAGCAGGGACACGATGTAGATCGGCCAGGCCAGCGTCAGCCAGATCTTGGGATGGACCAGCGCCACCACTAGCATGAGGATGAGGGCCGAGCCGTAGCGCACCGCGTGGCGCGCCGCCCACGGCTCGAAGCGGCCGCCGGCCGCCGAGTAGAGCGCCAGCACACCCACGCCGGCGATCGCCGTCAGCACCAGCACCAGGCCCCAGTTGATGCGCCAGATCTTCTCGGCGAAACCGACCGGCGCCGGCGCGTCGAGCGCCGTGCTGCTGCCCATCGCGGCGAGGCTCATCGCGACGCCATCTTCTTGAAGCGGTCAGTACGGCGCGACGGGTCGCGCTTCATGGTCTCGACCAGCACGTCGCGGCCGATCGGGCCCGCGGTGGCGCCGCCCGCCTGCCCGTGCTCGACGATGACGGCGCAGGCATAGCGCGGATTGTCGACTGGCCCGTAGCAGACGAACAGCGCATGGTGGCGCAGGTGCCAGGGCAGCGAGGCCTGGGTGATCCCCATCTCGCGCTCACGCTCGGTGATGCGCTTGACCTGCGCCGTGCCGGTCTTGCCGGCGAACATGAACTCGGCCTGCTTGACCTTCAGCGCACCGGCCGTGCCCAAACTGCCGTTGACCACGTCCGACATGCCCTGGCGCACGATCGCCAGATGCTGCGGGTTGAGCCGCAGCGACGGCGCCGTCGGCTTGGTGCGCGGCGCCGGCGGCGCCAGTTCCTCGCGCGGCGTCGCCTTGGCCAGCAGCAGGTTGGGCTGGACCTCGTAGCCGCCGTTGGCGATGCGCGCCGTCATGATGGCGAGCTGCAGCGGCGTCGCGGTCATGTAGCCCTGGCCGATGCCGAGATTGAACGTGTCGCCATGCTGCCACGCACTGCCGATCTTCTCCTGCTTCCAGGCGCGGGTCGGCTGGTTGGCGGCGGACTCTCCCGGCAGGCCGAGGTCGCTCACCTTGCCGAAGCCCAGCCGCTGGGCCATTTCGCTCACCCGGTCGATGCCGGCGCGCCGGGCCGCCTCGTAGAAGAAGCAGTCGCATGAACAGGCGATGGCTTCGGTCACGTTGGTCGAACCGTGGCCGCCCTTCAGCCAGCAATGGAACTTGATTTTGCCCAGCTCGAGGTAGCCGGGGCACGGCAGGCGGGTCCACGGGTCGATCGCCTTGGACTCGAGCGCGGCCAGCGCCGTCACCATCTTGTAGGTCGAGCCCGGCGGATAGACGCCGGCGATCGCCTTGTTGTGCAGGGGCCGCTCGGGATTGTCGAGCAGGTCGCGCCATTCGGTCTGCGTGATGCCGCGCGCGAAGGTCGAGGGATCGAAGCCCGGCGTCGAGACCATGGCGATCACGTCGCCGGTGATGACGTCGAGCACGACGACGGAGCCGCTCTGGTGCTCCTTCATCTTCTCGGCGGCGAAGCGCTGGATGTCGAGATCGATGGTCAGCAGCGCGTTGGCGCCGGGCTGGCCCTCGGTGCGGTCGAGTTCGCGCACGACGCGGCCCACGGCATTGACCTCGACCTGGACGGCGCCGGCGCGGCCGCGCAGGTCGTCCTCCAGCGAGCGCTCGACGCCCTTCTTGCCGAACCGCATGGTCGCCAGCGACAGGACCGGATCGTCGCGGCCGGCGAGATCCTCGTCGGCGACGCGGCCGGTATAGCCCACGAGGTGGCTCATCAGGTCGCCTTCGGGATAGTCGCGCGACTGGCCGAGATCGATGAACACGCCGGGCAGGTCGGGCGCGTTGAACTCGAGCCGCGCCACCTCCTCCCAGCCGAGATTCTCGCGCACCACGATGGGCTGCGCGTTGCGGCTGCGGCGCAGCTCGCGCAGCAGGCGGGTCTTCTCGGCCTCGCCCAGGGCGAAGATCTGGTCGAGCCGCTCGACCAGCACGTCGGCGCCGCGGCCGCGGTCCGAGGTCGCCATGGCGCGGAAATTGTTGCGGTTGACCGCGAGCGGCACGCCGCCGCGATCGAAGATCAGGCCGCGCGACGGGGCCAGCAGCCGCATGTTGATGCGGTTCTCTTCGGCGAGCGTGGCGAAGCGGTCGGTCTCGACGACCTGGAGCTGGTACAGGCGACCGGCCAGCGCCGTCATCAGCACCGCCTGCGCGCCGCCCAGCACGAGGGCGCGGCGCGTGAACAGCCCGCTGCGTTCGCCGTCGCCTTTACGGAAATGTTTCATAGCGTGGTCTCACCCGGCCGTGCCGAGCCGCGCGACAGTTCGGGCACGTTCAGCGGATCGCGCGCACGCACGCGCGCCAGCAGAGGGGCCAGCAGCGGGTAGATCACGATCACCACGATATACTGCAACATCGCGGGCACCGGATCGATGGCCGCCCAGGTCCACAAGGTGGTGAAGGCCCAGACCAGCACGACGAAGCCCCAGCACAGGATGCAGAAGCCCGCCCACTGGAACAGAAAGGGCACACCCACGAGATATCGGCGATTGTTCATGACGGCGGCGCGGACCAGCACGAAACCCAGCGCGCTGACGCCGACCGGCGCCCCCGGCCCGCCCAGCAGCAGGTCGAGCAGGATGCCCATGGCCAGCAGCAGCGGTCCCGGCAGGCGCTCGGGCGTCGCCAGGCTGAACTGGAAGACGACCAGCACCGGCAGGAGCGGCAGCGTGTCGGAGAGGTACGGCGCGCGCAGCGGCGCCAGGGTCAGCAACACAAAGAACAGCAGGACCGTGCCGGGAAGGGCCGCCCTGCCCCAGCGGTCGAGAAGCGCCAGCGTGCCGTCGACCCGCATGTCAGCGGGACCGCACGGCGGTGCCGCCCGGCGGCGGGGCGGGCGCCGTCGGGGCGCCGGTTCCGACCAGTCCGGTGACGCCGTAGTCGACCACCCTCACGAATTCCAGCCGCGAGAAATCGGTGAAGGGCCGCACCCGCACGCTGCCCTCGCTGGTCTCGACGACCTCGCCGACCGGAATGCCGACCGGGAAACTGCCGCCGTGGCCCGAGGTCACGATGCGGTCGCCGGTCTGCACGCCGGCGATGCTCTGCAGCAGGGTGAGGCGCAGCCGGGGCGAATTGTCGCCCGCCAGGATGGCGCGCTCGCGCGTGCGCTCGACCAGCACCGGCAGGCGCGAATTGACGTCGGTCACGAAGAGGACCCGCGAGCTGTTCTCGCCGACCTCGGCGATGCGGCCGGCCAGGCCCTCACCGGTGACCACCGCCTGGCCCGGCGCGACACCGACCCGGCGGCCGACATTCAGCAGCGCACCGCGCATATAGGCACTGACGCTGTCACCCACGAGGCGGGCGGTGATGAAGGAGGCCTCCGGCCCTTCCCGGAAATTGGCGAGGCCGCGCAGCCCGTCATTCTCGTTCTCGAGGCGCCGCGCCGCGGTCTGCCAGGCGAGCAGGCGGGCATTCTCCTCGCGCAGGCGCGCATTCTCGTCGCGCAGCGAGGCGAATTCACGGAGATCGGCGATGGCGCGATTGGCATAGGCCACGGGACGGGCGATCCCTTCCAGGACGGGGCTCACCACGTCGAGGGCCAGCACGCGGGCGTGCTCGACCAGCACGGTGTCGGCCTTGCCGACCAGCATGACGCCGAAGGCTACGATCACGAGCAGGCCGAGGGCGAAGCGCGACACCACCGTGCGCACCGTGCCAGCGACTACCTCGAAGTCGTCCCGAATCGCCATGTCCTGCCCATTCTAACCCAAGAGGGCGGCGGCGTAGCCTGTTAGTACATCGACGAAAGGACGCCGCGCAGTCGCACGATGTTCTCGACAGCATGGCCCGTGCCAAGGGCCACGCAGAGCAGCGGATCCTCGGCCACCGAGACCGGCAGGCCGGTGGCCTGGCGCAGCACGGTGTCCATATTGGCCAGCAGGGCGCCGCCGCCCGTGAGCACGATGCCCTTGTCGACGATGTCGGCCGCCAGTTCGGGCGCGGTGTTCTCCAGCGCGACCTTCACGGCCTCGACGATGGCGCTCACCGGCTCCTGCAGGCTCTCGGCGATCTGCCGCTCGGTGATGACCAGTTCCTTGGGCACGCCGTTCATCAGGTCGCGGCCCTTGATCTCCATGGTCCGGCCCTCGCCGTCGTCCGGCGGGCAGGCGGAGGCGATGGTCTTCTTGATGCGCTCGGCCGAACTCTCGCCGACCAGGAGGTTATGGTTGCGGCGGATATAGGCGATGATCGCCTCGTCCATCTTGTCGCCGCCGACGCGCACGGAGCGCGGATAGACGATGCCGCCCAGCGACAGCACGGCCACCTCGGTGGTGCCGCCGCCGATATCGACGACCATCGAGCCCGTGGGCTCGGTCACCGGCAGGCCGGCGCCGATCGCCGCCGCCATCGGCTCCTCGATCAGCCAGACCTTGCGGGCGCCGGCGCTCTCGGCCGATTCCTGGATGGCGCGGCGCTCGACGGCGGTGGAGCCGGAGGGCACGCAGACCACGATCTGCGGATGGGCGAAGCTGCGGCGATTGTGCACCTTCGAGATGAAGTGCTTGATCATCGCCTCGGCGACTTCGAAGTCGGCGATGACGCCGTCGCGCAGCGGGCGGATCGCCTGGATGTTGCCGGGCGTACGGCCCAGCATCATCTTGGCTTCTTCGCCAACCGCGAGGACCTGACGCTTGCCGCTCTGCGTGGTGAGAGCCACGACGGACGGTTCGTTGAGAACGATGCCCCGACCCTTCACGTAGACCAGCGTGTTCGCTGTTCCGAGGTCGATGCCCATGTCCGCCGAAAATAGCCCGATGACGCGCGACAGCATTGAGTTAAGTCTCTGTAATTACGTCGAAAATTCTTGATTTATTGGCGCCATTCCGAGGTCCAGCGCCGGAGGTGCGACCGGGTTTAGACCGGCAGGGCAATGCTCGCAAGGCGATTCAAACCGTTACAGCGATGGTCACGGTTTGTGCCCGTTCGCGATTCGGCGCGACTGAACATGCGCGCAACGAGCGTCTTAGGCACTCGCCAGCCGGCGCTCCTGCCGTTCGAGCCAGGCCACGACATCGGCGCGGCGGCCCGCCTCGATATGCGCCCATTGATGCGACTTCAATTCCTCGCCGCGGCCGGAGCGCCAGTATTCCTTCACGACGAGCATGGTCCACGGCGCGGCACCGGTCTTGCGACCTGTCGTGACTTCGACGGTGAAACCGTGGCCGGCGCCGGCGTAGGAGTGCCGCTCGCGCTGCCACTCGACGCCGTCGATGCTCCACGATGTCCGCGGCACGCGCGAGGTGCCGGCTTCCAGCAGGCGATCGACGATGCGGAAGAACGACGCGTCGCCGATCTTGCGCACCTCTAGAGGCCCATCATCTTGGCGATGGTGTTGCGCTGGATGTCGTTGGTGCCGCCGCCGATCGAGCCGACGCGGACGTCGCGGAACAGGCGCTGGATGTCGTGCGCCATCGTGTAGCCGGCACCGCCCATGATCTCCATGGCGAGGTGGGCGCATTTGAACTCGCCGTCGGTGCCCTGGATCTTGGCGATCGCCGTCTCCTCGACGGGATCGAGGCCGGCATCGAGCATGTCGGCCAGGCGATAGGTCAGCGCCTGGGTCGTGCGCAGCAGGATGCGCATGTCGGCGAACTTGTGCTGGATCGCCTGAAACTTCGAGATCGGCTGGCCGAACTGGATGCGCTCCTGGGCGAAGCGCTTGGCGTACTCGATGGCGAAATGCATGTTGCCGCAGGCTTGCGCGGCGAGACACAGGCGTTCGAGGTTCAGCCCCTTCATAAGGCCCGACCAGCCGCGATTCTCCTCGCCGATCACATGGTCGGCCGGTACGAACACGCCGTCGAAGAAGATCTCGTTGGCGTGCGTGGTGCGCCGACCAAGCGTCGGCAGCGGCTGCATCGTGAGTCCGGCGGCGCGCGCATCGACCCAGAAGAGTGTCACGCCCTTGTGCCGTGCCTCGCTGTCGGTCTTGGCGACGACCATCAGATAGTCGGCGACGTGGGCGGCGCTGATGTAGAGCTTCTGCCCCGTGATCCGGTAGCCGTTGCCGTCGCGCACCGCCCGCGTCTTGATGCCCGACGCATCCGATCCCGTGTCCGGTTCGGAGAGCGCGAAAGCCGACTTGAGCTTGCCGGCGCAGATCTCCGGCAGATACCGCCGCCGCAGATGCTCGCCGGCCGTGAGCTGCAGATGCATGCCGCCATAGACGACGGTCGGCAGATAGAGCGAGGACGCGCCGCTGTAATGACGCGCCAGCGCCTCGACCAGCACGACGAGATCCTTGCGGCTGCCGCCCATGCCGCCATAGGCAGGATCGTACGGCAGCGCCATGTAACCGGCCTCGGCCAGTGCATCGAAAGCGGCGTGCGGGAATGCAGACTCATCGTCGAGCCGCCGGATTTCCTCCGGCGGCAGTACGCGGGCCAGCAGCTCGGCGACATTGCGCCGGATCAGGACCTGCTCGTCGGTCAGGCCGAATTCGTCGAGGGTGCTCATCTACTTCGGCTTCGTGTCCTGGTGGTACAGGTAGTAGGCGTAGCCGCCGGCGGCGGCGAGGGCCACGAGGCCCAGGATCTCGAAGGGTGACATGATCAGTCGAACACCACGACGCCGCGCGCGACCTCGCCCGCCATCATGCGCTTGAAGCCCTCGTTGATTTCTTCGAGCTTGTAGGTGCGGCTGATCAGGCCGTCGATGTTCAGGCGCTTGTTCATGTAGTGGTCGACCAGCACCGGGAAATCGAGGTCGGGCCGCACCGAACCGTAGAAGGTGCCGCTCATCGTCTTCTCGGCGAACACCATCGCCATCGGTGAATACTGCGCCCGCGCCGTCGCGGCGGCGATACCGACGGCGACGCCGTGGCCGCCTGGCGCCAGCGCGTCGAAGGCCAATGCCTGCGTGGCGCCGATCGACACCGCGTCGAAGGAGTAGTCGACCCCGAGGCCGCCGGTGATCTCCTTCACCTTCTTGACCGGATCTTTGTCGGTCGCGGTGTTGACGGTGTGGGTGGCGCCAAACGTCTTCGCCATCTCCAGCTTGTTGTCGAGGATGTCGGCCGCGATGATCTTGCTGGCGCCCGTGAGCATCGCGCCCTGCACCGCGTTGAGGCCGACGCCGCCGCAGCCGATCACCAGCACGGTCGAGCCCGCTTCGATCTTCGCGTGCCGCGTCACGGCGCCGACGCCGGTCGCCACACAGCAGCCGACCAGGGCCGCCTGCGGCCACGGCATATCCTTGCGGATCGGGATCACCATCTCTTCCGGCACCACGACCTCTTCCGCGAAGGTGCCGATGCGGGCCATCTGGTTGATGCCTTCGCCCTTGTGCTTCAGCCGCAGGGTGCCGTCGTACTGCGATCCCGGCGGCACGGACGCACGGCCGATGCAGAGCACCGTGCGGCCCTGCGTGCAGTAGCGGCAGCGCCCGCAATGCGGACGGAACGAGAAGATCACATGGTCGCCCGGCCTCACCGTCGTGACGCCGGGGCCGCATTCGAGGATTTCGCCCGCCGCCTCGTGGCCCGGCACGATCGGCATCGGCGAGGGCCAGTCGCCGTTCATGATGTGCCAGTCGCTCTGGCAGACGCCCGACGCCTTCATCTTCACGCGCACTTCCTGGGCCTTGGGCGGGTCGAGCTCGCACTCCACCACCTGCAGCGGCTCGTTGGGCTTGAACAGAACGGCGGCCTTCATGTTTTTCCTCCCGAAGCGTTGCCGGCACTATATCATCGCGCCATGAGCAAAACCCTCCTGATCACCGGCGGCGCCTCGGGTATCGGCGCCGAGACCGCCCGCCAGGCCGCCACGCGCGGCTACGGCATCGCCATCAACTACCGGACCCGCGACGCGCAGGCGAAACAGGTCGTGGCCGACATCGAGGCCAAGGGCGGCAAGGCGATCGCCCTGCCCGGCGACATGGCGCGCGAAGCCGACATCGTGCGGCTGTTCGAGGAGACCGAGAAGGCGCTGGGGCCGATCACCCATCTGGTGAACAGCGCCGGCACCAACGGCAAGCGCGGCCGGGTCGACGAATATGACGCCGACGTGCTGGCCAACCTCTTCGCCACCAACGTCACCGGCCTGATGCTGTGCTGCCGCGAGGCAGCCAAGCGCATGTCGACCAGGAACGGCGGCAAGGGCGGTTCGATCGTCAACGTCTCGTCGATGGCGGCGACCTTGGGCGGGCGCCTCGGCTCCTCGGCCTATGCCGCCAGCAAGGGCGCGGTCGACGCCTTCACCAAGGGCTTCGCGCGAGAGGTCGCGGCCGAGGGCATCCGCGTGAACTCTCTGCGACCCGGCATGGTGCTGACCGAGATGACCGAGGGGCGGCTGAAGGAGGCTGCGTTCCGCGCCAGCATCGAAGCGTCGATCCCGATGGGTCGGGTCGGCAAGTCGGTGGAGATCGCCGAGGCGGTGTTGTGGCTGCTGTCGGACGAGTCGTCGTTCATCACCGGCGCGATGCTCGATGCATCGGGTGGTGGGTACATAATCTAAGACGAAGCGCGATCCGCTGTCGTGTCATCCCGAGCGCAGCGAGGGATCCTTAACTGCTGCCGATCAAGGATCCCTCGCTTCGCTCGGGATGACACACACAAAACGGGCCCCGAAGGGCCCGTTCTTATCTGTTCTGCCCGGTGCGGGCTCTCGCGCTTGATTACAAGCGCTGCCGCCCGCCGGCGTCCAAGGCGCGCTAGTTGCGCGCCTTGTCCACCAAAGCCTTTTCTTTAATCCACGGCATCATCGCGCGGAGCTTCTCGCCGATCTCTTCGATCGGGTGCTCCGACATGCGCTTGCGCGTGGCCTTGAAGGAGGCCTGGTTGACCTTGTTCTCCAGCATCCAGTCGCGGGCGAAGCGGCCCGACTGGATGTCTTCGAGGACGCGCTTCATCTCGGCCTTGGTCTCGGCCGTCACGATGCGCGGGCCGGTCTTGTATTCGCCGTACTCGGCGGTGTTGGAGATCGAGTAGTTCATGTTGGCGATGCCGCCCTCGAAGATGAGGTCGACGATCAGCTTCACCTCGTGCAGGCACTCGAAGTACGCCATCTCCGGCGCGTAGCCCGCCTCGACCAGCGTCTCGTAGCCGGCCTTGATCAGCTCGACGAGGCCGCCGCACAGGACGACCTGCTCGCCGAACAGGTCGGTCTCGCACTCTTCCTTGAACGAGGTCTCGATGGTGCCAGCGCGACCGCCGCCCACCGCCGACGAGTAGCTCAGCGCGATCTCGAGCGCGTTGCCCGAGGAGTTCTGCGCCACCGCCACGAGGCAGGGCACGCCGCCGCCGCGCACATACTCGGAGCGCACGGTGTGGCCGGGGCCCTTCGGCGCGATCATGAACACGTCGAGGTCGGCGCGCGGCGTCAGCAGGTTGAAGTGGACGTTGAGGCCGTGCGCGAAGGCCAGCGCCGCGCCCTGCTTCATGTTGCCGTCGAGGTCGGCGTTGTAGATGTCCGACTGCAGCTCGTCCGGGGTCAGCATCATCACGATGTCGGCCCACTTGGCGCCCTCGGCCGGCGTCATCACGGTGAAGCCGGCACCTTCGGCCTTCTTGATCGTGGCCGAGCCCGCCTTGAGGGCAATGCGGACGTCCTTCACACCCGAATCGCGGAGGTTCATCGCGTGGGCATGGCCCTGGCTGCCGTAACCGACGATCAGGACCTTCTTGCCCTTGATCAGGTTCACATCGGCATCACGATCGTAGTAGACACGCATTGGGGCCATTCCTCCTGGCAGCTGCACTTCTTGCAAACAACGGGGGTTAGTAGACAAACCGGCCCGTAAAAACCAGCCTCGAATCCCGCTCTATCGCATGTCCACCCTGCACTTCTACATATGGTATGCGTGGGTCAAGGCCACCCAAGCCCCCGTCCGTCTCCGAGGAAAGCCCGCTATGTCGATCCTTCGCTCCGCGTCCGTCCTTGCGCCCCTGGCACTCGCGCTGGTTGCCTGTTCCCAGCCCTCCGACGCGCCGACGGGGCCGGCCGTCGGCATGCCGGGCATCGACTACGCCGCGGAGAATTCGACGGTGCATGGCGCGGCGCGGGCGATGCGCAACCACACCTGGCTGTGGACCCGCACCAACGGCCCCGTCCAGATCCACTACTCGACGGCGGACGGCCGCGACCTCGTCTGGATGGTCGGCCAGCGCCGCATCTTCCAGGGCGAATGGATGGTCCAGAACACCAGCGATTCGAGCGGCCAGCAGATCACCCAGATCTGCCTCCGCTACCCCGGCGTGAATTACGGCGGGCTGAGCGCCACCCCGACCTGCCGGCCGGCCGGCACCTTCCTGGGCGAGATGCAGCAGCGCGAGGGCGGCGACCCCCTGCAGATGAACGGCCGCACCCAAGCGCTGTTCGTGATCGACAAGCCGCCGGCCAACCTGGCCGAGATCGAGGGCCGGGTGGCCTCGATCAAGGGCCTGTCGAATTACTGACGGGATGGATCAATGGAGCGCGCCACTCCGTGGCGCTCATGATCTTGAGCGCCACGGAGTGGCGCGCTCCATTGAGAGACCGGGCGCTAAAGCGCCTCGCCGCCGCGCGACATGGCGACGATGCCGGTGCGGCCGACATCGACCAGGCCCAGCGGCTCCATCAGGCCGATGAAGGTCTGCACCTTGTCTGAATTGCCGGTGACCTCGAAGACGAAGGAATCGGACTTGGCGTCGATCACCTTGGCGCGGAACACGTCGGCCAGGCGCAGCGCCTCGACGCGCTGCTCGCCGACGCCCTTCACCTTCACCAGCGCCAGCTCGCGCTCGATGTGCGGGCCTTCCACCGTGAGGTCGCGCACCCGATAGACCGGCACGAGACGGTCGAGCTGCGCTTTGATCTGCTCGATGATCATCGGCGTGCCCTTGGTCACGATGGTGATGCGCGACTGGCTTTCCTTCGCGTTGGTCTCAGCGACGGTCAGGCTCTCGATGTTGTAGCCGCGGCCGGAAAACAGACCGACCACGCGCGCGAGGATGCCCGGCTCGTTGGCCACCAGCACGGAGATGGTATGGGCGACGATAGCGGACTCCTTGCTCACACCAGCACCATGCCTTCTTCCGACACCTTCGCGGACTGCTTGTCGTCCGGACCCAGCAGCATCTCGTTATGCGCCGCTCCCGACGGGATCATCGGGAAGCAGTTCTCCTTCTCGTCGACGATGACGTCGACGATGACCGGATGCTTCAGCTCGATCATTTCCTTGATCGTGTCGTCGAGCTTGTCCGGATCCTCGCAGCGCAGCCCCTTGGCGCCGAACGCATCGGCGACCTTCACGAAGTCGGGCAGCGATTCGGAATAGCTCTCGGAATAGCGGCCGCCGTGCAGCAGCTCCTGCCACTGGCGGACCATGCCCATATAGTGGTTGTTCAGCACGAAGATCTTCACCGGCAGACGATACTGCGCCGCCGTCGAGAGCTCCTGGATGTTCATCAGGATCGAGGCCTCGCCGGCCACGTCGATGACCAGCGCCTCGGGATGGGCGATCTGCACGCCCAGCGCCGCGGGGAAGCCGTAGCCCATGGTGCCGAGGCCGCCCGAAGTCATCCAGCGGTTGGGCTGCTCGAACTTCAGGAACTGCGCCGCCCACATCTGGTGCTGGCCCACTTCGGTGGTGATGTAGTGGTCCTTATCCTTGATGTGGTGATAGAGCCGCTCCAGCGCGTATTGCGGCTTGATCACCTTGTTGTTCGGCTTGTAGGCGAGGCAGTTGCGCGCGCGCCAGGAGTCGATCTGCTCCCACCACGCCTTCAGCGCCTTCTGGTCGACCTTGGGCTGCTTCGCCTTCCAGGCCTTGAGCAACTCCTCCAGCACGATGCCGGCATCGCCCACGATGGCGAGGTCGACATGGACGTTCTTGTTGATCGACGACGGATCGATGTCGACGTGGATCTTCTTCGAGCCCGGCGAGAACTTCGAGAGGTTGCCGGTGATGCGGTCGTCGAAGCGCGCGCCGATGTTGATCATCACGTCGCAGCCGTGCATCGCCAGGTTGGCTTCGTAGGTGCCGTGCATGCCCAGCATGCCAAGGAACTGCTTGTCCGAGGCCGGGAAGGTGCCGAGGCCCATCAGCGTGTTGGTGACCGGATAGCCCGTGAGATGCACGAACTGCGTCAGCAGCTTCGACGCCTTGGGGCCGGCATTGATGATGCCGCCGCCAGCGTAGAACACCGGGCGCTTCGCGTTGGCGATCATCTCGATCGCCTGCTCGATCTTCTTGGGATCGGGCTGGGTCTGCGGCCGGTAGCTCTTGTGCGTCACCGCGACCTTGGGCGGCGCCACATACTCGTGCTTGTTCATCAGCACGTCCTTGGGCAGGTCGATGACGACCGGGCCCGGACGGCCGGAGCGCGCCACGTAGAAGGCCTCGTGGACCGAGCGGGCGAGGTCGCCCACCGACTTCACCAGGTAATTGTGCTTGGTGCAGGGGCGCGTGATGCCGGTCGTGTCGGCTTCCTGGAAGGCGTCGTTGCCGATCAAATGGGTCGGCACCTGGCCGGTCAGGCAGACGATCGGGATCGAATCCATCAGCGCGTCGGTGAGGCCGGTCACGGCATTGGTCGCACCGGGCCCCGAGGTCACCAGCACCACGCCGACCTTGCCGGTCGAACGGGCATAGCCCTCGGCCGCGTGCACGGCGGCCTGCTCGTGGCGCACCAGGATGTGGCGCAGCCGGTTCTGCTTGAAGAGCGAATCGTAGATCGGAAGGACGGCACCGCCGGGATAGCCGAAGACGACCTCGACTTCCTCGTCGATCAGGGCTTTCACCAACAGATCGGCGCCGGTCGTGGCGGGCTCCTCGGGCTTCATCACAGCGATCTCCTTCATGACAAATGTGCCGCAAAACGGGTGTTTTGCGGCGCGGCGGAACATAGTGACCGGGTTTGGGGCGGTCAATCGAAAAGTTCGAAACGCAAAGTTTCAGGCATCCAGATTGTCCAAATATTTCTCAATCTCGCCTAGAGCTTGTTCAGGCCTCGGATCCAATACGAAATCTGGTGTCATCTGGTGCCGGAACCACGTCATCTGGCGTTTGGCGTATTGCCGTGTATGGTCGATGCCGACTCGCCGGACGTCGTCCAGCGTCATCTCTCCCCGAAAATGCCGGAAGAATTCAGGGGCGCCATGGGCCTTGAGCCCCGGCCAGGCCGGATCGGGGTGCCGGTCGAAGACGGCCCGGACCTCGGCTTCCACGCCCTGGGCCAGCATGACGTCGAAGCGGCGCTCGATCCGCTCGCGCAACCAGGCGCGGTCGGGCGACAGCAGCATCGTGGCGAACTTCCAGGGCGCCGCCGAGGCCTCGCCCGCCTGCCAGTCGCTCAGAGGACGCCCCGTGGCCTGCCAGACCTCCCAGGCCCGCACATGGCGCTGGCGGTCGCCCGGCTTCAGCCGCTCCACGATCGCGGGATCGTGCTGTGCCAGGCGAGCGCGGAACGCCTCCGGTCCCAGCGTTGCCCAGTCGGCATTCGCCTGCTCGCGCAACTCGGGCGATGCGTCGGGAATGGGCGAGATACCCTGCATCAGGGTGCGCAGGTAGAGGCCCGAACCGCCGCACAGGATCGGCACGCCTCCCTCGCCCAGGACGCGCTCGATCTCGGCCGAGGCCAGCGTGCGCCAGCGGGCCGCCGATACGGTCTCGCTGAGCGGCAGCACGCCGTAGAGCGTGTGCGGCGCCCGCGCCCGCTCCTCGGCGCAGGGCTGTGCCGTCAGGACCGGGAAGGCATCGTAGGTCTGCATCGCATCGGCGTTGATCACCGTGCCGCCGCGCCGTTCGGCGAGCGCGAGCGCCAGCGCCGACTTGCCGCTGGCAGTCGGTCCGGCGACGACGATGACGGGGGTTCTCGCGTGGGAAGCCATGAACCGGCGCACTGTTTGCAAATCCGCGACCCCGCCGCTAGAGCCGGGGCGTGAAAAACGTCCTCGTCCTGATTTCCAATCCCGCCCGTCCCGCCGTGACCGATGCAGCGGTCGCGGCCGCCACCGAAGCCCTGAAGAGTGGCGGCGCCACCGTCGCCGCGCCCGACTGGCTCGACAAGGGCATCGCCTGCGACCTTCCGTTCGAAGGACCAGCCGCTGCCTTCAATCTGCCCGGCGTCGATGCGGTCATCCTCGGCGCGGAGGGCCGGCGCAAGAAGCTGCTCGTCGCCGACATGGAATCGACCATGATCCACAACGAGATGCTCGACGAGCTGGCCGACTTCCTGGGCTTGCGCGAGAAGATCGCCGGCATCACGGCCCGCGCCATGAACGGCGAGATCGATTTCGCCGGCGCGCTCGAGGAGCGGGTCGGGCTGCTGAAGGGCCTGCCCGTGGGCAAGCTCGACGAGGCCGCGACACGCATCCGCTACATGCCGGGCGGCAGCACACTGATCGCGACCATGAAGAAGCACGGCGCCTACTGCGCGCTGGTGTCCGGCGGCTTCACCTACTTCACCGCCATGGTGCGCCAGGCGCTGGGCTTCGATCTCGATGCCGCCAACGTGCTGGAACATGACAGCACGTCGCTGGCCGGCACGGTGGCGCATCCGATCCTGGGCAAGGAAGCCAAGCTCACGACCTTGCGGCGTCTGGCCGGCGAGCGCGGTCTCACCGAAGGCGATGCCGTGAGCGTCGGCGACGGCGCCAACGACCTGCCCATGCTCAAGGCCGCCGGCCTCGGCGTCGCCTTCCACGCCAAGCCGGCGGTGGCGGCCGAGGTGGCGGCCCGTATCGACCATGGCGACCTGAGCGCGCTGCTCTACCTGCAGGGCTATCGCCGCAGCGACTTCCAGGAAAGGAAAGACCCATGACCGACGTGCAGCAGATCGTCCTCGCCAGGCGCCCCGAGGGCGACGTCACAGCGGACTGCTTCCGCAGCGAGACGGTCACGTTGCCGGCGCTGGCCGACGGCCAGATCCTGGTGGCGCAGCGCTTCCTGTCGCTCGATCCCTACATGCGGCCGCGCATGACCGAGCTGCGCTCCTACACGCCGCCCTTCGAACTCGACAAGCCGCTGACCGGCGGCTCGGTCGGCGAGGTGGTCGAGTCGAAGAACCCGCGCTTCGCCAAGGGCGACGTCGTGATGGGCATGCTGAACTGGGCCACGCACACGGTCCATGACGGCAAGGGCCTGCGCAAGATCGACCCGGCCGGCATTCCCCTGTCGGCCTATCTCGGCGTGCTGGGCATGCCGAGCTTCACTGCCTGGTACGGCATCAAGCACATCTGCAAGCCCAAGGCGGGCGAGACCGTGTTCGTCTCGGCGGCGACCGGCGCAGTCGGCCAGGTGGCGGGCCAGCTCGCCAAGCTCGCGGGCGCCCACGTCGTGGGCTGCGCCGGCGACGAGCAGAAGTGCCAGTGGGCGGTGCGCGAGGCGGGCTACGATGCCTGCTTCAACCACAAGACCGAGCGCGATGTCGGCGCGGTGCTCGACAAGCTCTGCCCCAAGGGCATCGATGCCGATTTCGAGAATGTTGGCGGCAGGATCTTCCACGCCGTCTTCGCGCGCCTGAACAATTTCGGCAGGGTCGCCTTCTGCGGCGCCATCTCGGAATACCAGGACGCCACGCCGGTCGCGGGCCCCGAGAAGATGTTCACCATCGTCCAGCGCCGCCTGACCCTGCAGGGCTTCATCGTCTCCGACCACGTGGCCCTGATGGGCGACTTCGTGAACGAGGTCGGCGGGCTGGTGGCGTCGGGCAAGCTTAGGAGCCGAGAGACTGTGATCGACGGAATCGCCAAGGCGCCGGAGGCCTTCATGGGCCTGCTCAAGGGCGAGAACTTCGGCAAGCTGGTGGTGAAGGTCTCTTAGCTGGGGGCGCGCCACTCCAGTGGCGCGTCATGCGGTGTTGCAACAAAACCGTCTCTTCTCCCCCTCTTCTCCCCCCCCCCCCCCCCCCCCC
>NZ_JBXAPM010000031.1:0-39199 GCF_058803965.1 Reyranella sp. GW821-FHT14A01 | reverse complement strand
CGGATGGCCATCCGGGCCCACACGCTTCTTGCGAAGCGCTCAAAACCTACCGGATTTTGCTAAGACGAGGATGACAATGTGGCCATGAAACTCGAACCGCTGCTCGACGGCCTCTCCTTCGGCGAAGGCCCGCGCTGGCGGGACGACCGGCTTTATTTCTCGGATTTCTACGTCCACCAGGTGCGCACCGTCGACGAGAGCGGCAAGGCCGAGACGATCGTCGAGGTGCCGGGACGTCCCTCGGGCATGGGTTGGCGGCCCGACGGTACGATGCTGATCGTCAGCATGACCGACCGGCGCCTGATGCGCTTCGCAAACGGCAAGCTCACCGTCGAGGCCGAGCTGAGTTCGATCGCCACCGGCCTGTGCAACGACATGATCGTCGACGCCAAGGGCCGCGCCTATGTCGGCAATTTCGGCTTCGACCGGCATGCCGGCGAGAAGCCGCGCGCCGCGGTGCTGGCCCGCGTCGATCCCGACGGTTCCATCCATGCGGCCGCCGACGAATTGATGTTCCCCAACGGCACCGTCATCACGCCCGACGGCAAGACGATGATCATCGGCGAAACCTTCGCCAAGCGTCTCACGGCCTTCGACATCGCGCCCGACGGTACCTTGTCCAACCGCCGCTTGTGGGCCGAGACGCCCAACTGCAATCCCGACGGCATCTGCCTCGACGCCGAGGGTGGCATCTGGGTCACCGGCGCCTTCACCCATCACATGGTCCGCGTGCTCGAGGGCGGCAAGGTCACGCACGATCTCGATCTCGGCGAGCGCGCGGCCTATGCCTGCATGCTGGGCGGCAAGGACCGCCGCACGCTTTTCGTGGTCACCAACAGCGGCAGCGGGCCGGCCATTGCCGACAAGAAGGACGGCCGCATCGAGACGATGCGCGTCGACGTGCCCGGCGCCGGCCTGCCCTAGGAGGAATGCGTGAAAGGTCCAGAAGACGATGCCGGCCTCGCCGGCAAGGTGGCGATCATCTCCGGCGGCGGCGCCAAGGATGACGGCATCGGCAACGGCCGCGCGGCCGCGCTCCTTCTGGCGCGCGCCGGCACCCATGTGCTTGTGGCCGACCGCGAGCTGGCGCTGGCGGAGCGTACGGTCGCGATGATCAAGGCCGAGGGCGGCCAGCATGCCGCGGCCTATGCCGGCGACATGACCCAGGAAGCGGACTGCAAGCGGCTGGTCGATGCCGCGGTCGACCGCTGGGGCCGGCTCGACTTCCTCGACAACAATATCGGCATCGGCAGCCGCGGCTCGGTCGTCGAGGAGAAGCCCGAGGAATATCGTCGCGTTATGCAGGTGAACGTCGAGACGATGTTCCTGCTCTCCAAGCACGCCATTCCGGCGATGATCAAGACGGCCAAGGGCGGCTCGATCGTGAACATCTCGTCGATCTCGGCGCTGCGGCCGCGCGGCCTCACCACCTACACGACCTCGAAGGCCGCCGTGATCGGCCTCACCCAGGCGATGGCGGTCGATCATGGCCGCGACAATATCCGCGTCAACTGTATCTGCCCCGGCCCGATGTACACGCCGATGGTCTATGCCCGCGGCAACGGCATGAGCGAGGCGGCGCGCGCCCAGCGCGCGAAGGCTTCCGTGCTGAAAACCGAGGGCACCGGCTGGGACGTCGGCCACGCCGTGCGCTTCCTGCTGAGCAACCATGCCCGCTACATCACCGGCCAGGTCCTCGTCGTCGACGGCGGCGTCACCCTGCAGGGCCCGGAACGCGATTCACAGGACCACTGATTAAACCAACCGTGAGTGTCATCCCGAGCGCAGCGAGGGATCCTTACGGCAACAGCAAGGATCCCTCGCCTTCGGCTCGGGATGACAATGAGGAGGAGAAGAAAAGATGGCCCGCCTGCCCTATCTCGAGCCCGACCAGGTCGCGCCCGAGTATCGCGACATGCTCAAGCGCAACACCAACCTGCACAAGCTGCTGGTCAATTCGCCCGACATGGCGCGGGCCTTCAGCGGAATGGGCGGCTACATCCGCTTCAAGAGCAAGCTCGACACCCGCCTGCGCGAACTCGCGATTCTCCAGGTCGGCTGGATGGAGAAGTCGGAGTACGAATTCACCCACCATGTGAAGATCGGCAAGGAGTTCGGCGTCACCGACGAGGACATCCAGGGCCTGATGGCCGAGACCGAGGGCAAGCCCTCCAAGCTCGAGCCGCTCGCCAAGGCAATCCTCAAGGGCGCGCGCGAGATGGTGAAGGACCTCGCAATGTCCGAAGCCACCTTCGCCGAGATCAAGAAGGACCTGTCGGACGAGCACATGACCGACCTGGTGCTCACCATCGCCTTCTACTGCGCCGTCGTCCGCGTGCTCGCCACCATGCAGATCGACAACGAGCCGCAGTACAAGGAAGTGCTGAAGCAGTACCCGATTCGCTGACGTAATCGTCAGCGCCCTGAGCGGAGCGCAGCGAAGCCGAAGGGCCTGCAACCAGTCTGTAGATGAAAGATCCCTCCACTTCGCGCTGCGCGCTACGGTCGGGATGACAAGGAGAAGCAACATGCGCCTGAAAGATCGAGTCGCCATCGTCGTCGGTGCCGGGCAAAGCCCCGGCGAAGGCATGGGCAACGGCCGCGCCACCGCGCTCACCTTCGCGCGCGAGGGCGCCAAGGTCCTCTGCGTCGATCACAATCTCGAATCGGCGCAGGAAACCGTCGAGATGATCGGCGTCAACCAGGGCACGGCGGTCGCCTTCAAGGCCGACGTAACCAAGGAAGCCGAGATGAAGGCGATGGTCGCCGACGCACATGCCCGTTGGGGTCGTGTCGACATCCTGCACAACAATGTCGGCGTCTCGCTCTCGGGCGGCGATGCGGAACTGCTCACCATCACCGAGGAAGCCTTTGATCGCTGCGTCGCGATCAACCTCAAGAGCTGCATCTTCGCCGCCCGGCACGTGATCCCGATCATGCGCGAGCAGAAGAGCGGCGCGATCATCAACATCTCGTCAATGGCCGTCATCACCACCTACCCGTACGTGGCCTACAAGGCGACCAAGGCAGCGATGGTGTCCTTCACCGAGCAGCTCGCCTACCAGAACGCGCCGTATGGTATTCGCGCCAACGTCATCCTGCCCGGGCTGATGAACACGCCGATGGCCGTCGACACGCGCGCCCGCACCTTCAAGAAGAGCCGTGCCGAGGTCGAGGCCGAGCGCGACGCGAAGGTGCCGCTGGGCAAGAAGATGGGCACCGGTTGGGATGTCGCCAACGCCGCCCTCTTCCTCGCCTCCGACGAGGCGAGCTTCATCACCGGCGTCACCCTGCCGGTCGATGGCGGCGCCAGCGTGCGGCGCGGCTAGAGGCACGAACCTTGCGTCGGCTGGGCCCATGAACCGACTTGCCGGCAAGACCGCCCTCATCACCGGTGCCTCCTCGGGCATCGGCCGCGCCATCGCCAAGAAGTTCCAGGCGGAAGGGGCAACCCTCCTCCTCATGGACATCACGGAGGCGGTCGTCGAGGGCGGCGAGCCGACACACAAGATCCTGAATGTGCCCTTCTTTCAGGGCGACGTATCGAAGGAGGCAGATGTCGAGGAAGCGGTGCGCCGGGCGGCCCTGCCGACCGGCCGGCTCGACATCGTGGTCAACGATGCCGTCATCCGCTCCGGCAAGATGCTGACCGACACCACCCTGGAAGAATGGAACCGGGTGATGGAAGTGAACGTCACCGGCGTCTTCCTGATGTGCCGCGCCGCCGTACGCCAGATGCTGACGCAGGAGATCCGCAACGAGGCGCGCGGGCGCATCGTCAACATCTCCTCGCAGCACGGCATGATCTCCTCGCCCGAGGACTTCTCCTACGGCGTCTCGAAGTCCGCCGTCGTCTACATCACGCGCCAGATCGCCTCCGACTACGGCCGCGACAGCATCATCTGCAATGCCGTGGCGCCGGGCAAAATCCTCACCGGCAAGACCGGCCGCGCGATCGAGTCGCGCTGGATCGACTACTCCCACGCCCGCACGCCGCTGCCACGCCTCGGCCGTTCCGAGGACGTGGCCAACGCCGCACTCTTCCTCGCCTCAGACGAGGCGACCTTCATCACCGGCGAGAATTTGATGGTCGACGGCGGCTGGATGGCGAACTGACCGGCAGCAGGCCGGCCAGCACCTGAAGGAAGGCGCGCACGAGACGCGCATTCTGCCGCTCCCTCAGGTGCACGACGTGCGCGTAGGTGAAGATCTCGGCATCCGCGATCGGCAGCGGCTTGATCCGCGGATCGGGAATGAACTCGGCTTCCGACACCACGCCCATGCCGATCCCCTTGGCCACCGCCTCGCGGATCGATTCGCGACTGCCGATCTCCATCACGACCTTGGGCCGCACATCGGCCTCGCGCATCGCCTGGTCGAAGGCGCGGCGCGTCGTCGATCCCGCCTCGCGCACGATCAGGCGCTGCCCCTCCATGTCGCGCGCGCGGAGGCTGCGCCGCTGCGCGTAGGGATGGTCGATGGGGCAGAAGGCGATCACTCGATGCCGGCGATAGGGAATGGCGACCAGCCGCGGATCGGGATCGACATGAGCGAGCACCGCCACGTCAGTCCGGTAGTCCAGGAGGTCGCGCAGCGTGTCGCGTGAATTGCCGACGGTGACCGACACGTAGAGGCCGGGATGACGCGCATTGAAGGCCGCCAGCATGTCGGTGACGTGATAGGGCCCGACGGCGCCGACGCGAAGATGGCCGGTCTTGAGGCCGCGCGTCTCATTGAGATAGTCGGCCGCTTCCTTCTCGTCGGCAAAGAGCCGGCGCGTGATGTCCAGAAGACCGCCGCCGGTTTCGGTGAGTTCGATGCGCCGGCCGCGACGCACGAACAGCTCGACGCCGAACTCCTGCTCCAGCGACTTCACCTGAGTGGTGATCGTAGGCTGACTGACGCTCAGCTCGCGTGCGGCAGCGGTGAAGCTCAACCGCTGGGCGACCGCATGGAAGGACCGGAGCTGCGTGTGCCTCATATTGATTTTCTCAATGCCAGTTCGAGAATGTTTGAATTGGCTAAATGTGTGAGTCGGCCGGAAGATTGTCAAAAGGCCGACAAGGCAAAGCCAGTAAAGCCATGGGAGTACAGCGCGGATGTGGCGCTACCGTAATCCGGTCGATGTGAAGTTCGGCGCCGGCGTCTTCGAGACGCTGGGCAAGGTGCTGGCCGGCCGGCCCTACTGCCTCGTGACCTACGACGACGCCAATGGCGGCGGTGTCTTCGCCGACCTGACCCGCCGCGTCATCGCCCAGGCGGGTACGCCAGCGGTGACGGTCAGCAACATCGGCCCTAATCCGGATTTCATCGGCCTCACCGAATCCTGCCGCACTTACGCGACGGCATCGCGTCCCGTCGAAGCCATCGTGGCGCTGGGCGGCGGCTCGGTGATGGATGCCGCCAAGGTGCTGGCCGCCGCCAAGGGCGACTTCGCCACGGTGCGGCGCCATCTGCAGACCGGCAAGGACGGCGACTCCCTTGGCCGCACGCCGATCATCGCCATCCCGACGACAGCCGGCACCGGCAGCGAAGTCACGTCCTGGGCGACCGTCTGGGATACCGGCGCCATGAAGAAGTATTCGCTGGCCCGCGAGACGCTCTATCCCGAGGCAGCACTCGTCGATCCGCTGCTGACGCTCGGCCTGCCGCGCGCCGTCACCATCAGCACCGGCCTCGATGCACTGAGCCACGCGCTGGAAAGCATCTGGAACGTCAACGCCAACCCGGTGTCGAGCTCGCTGGCGGAGGTCGCGGCGCGCGAAGTGATCGACGCGCTGCCGCTGCTCGCGGATGATCTCAGGAACGAGGCACTACGCACGCGGCTGGCGCGCGCCAGCCTGTTCGCTGGCCTCGCTTTCTCCAACACGCGCACCGCGCTCGCGCATTCGCTGTCCTATCACCTGACCCTGCATCACGGCGTGCCGCACGGCATCGCCTGCTCGTTCAGCCTGCCGATGGTGATGCGCGCCGTGGCCGGCTGCGATACCGCCTGCGATGCCTCGCTGCGCCGCATCTTCGGCAACGACCTTATGGCCGGCGCCGGGCGCCTCGAAACATTCCTCAAGAAGCTCGGCATCTCGCCGGACGCGACCGACCACGGCATTGCGGCCCACGACTGGGCGCGTCTCGTCGACGACGCGCTGGCAGGGGACCGCGGCCGCAACTTCATCGGACGCCGGGAGGCGCTGTTGGCCGAAATGGCCGCTTAGAGGTCAAAGATCAAAAGACAAGAAACCACGGAGGAAACAAAAATGACCAGGATGACGCGTCGCGATTTCGGGCTTTTAACCACCGGCTCGCTGCTGGCCGGCGGAACCATCGGCGCCTGGGGCGCAGCTCACGCGCAGGCCCAGCAGGTGCTCAAGGTCGGCCTCATCCCCTCCGAGGATTCGCGGGCGATGCTCGCCCAGAGCAAGGACATCCTCGATGCGGTCGAGAAGAACTCCGGCATGAAGGTCCAGGGCTTCGTCGCCACCGACTACAACGGCGTGATCGAGGCGCTGCGTGCCAAGCATCTCGACATTGCCTATCTCGGGCCGTTCTCCTACGTGCTGGCCACCACCGTGACCCCGGTCGAGGCCTTCGCCATCGCCGAGACCGCCAAGGCCGGCCGCACCTACTACCACTCCAAGATCATCGCCCTGAAATCGAGCGGCATCAAAACGCTCGACGATCTCAAGGGCAAGAACTTCGCCTTCGTCGATCCCGCCTCGACCTCCGGCTATGCCTTCCCGCTCGCAGGCCTTCTCAAGGCCGGCATCGAGCCCAAGCGCGACTTCAAGACGGTGATCTTCACCGGCGCACACGATGCCAATGCGCTGGCCGTCGCCAACGGCAAGGTCGATGCGGCGACCATCGCCGACCGCATCCTCGATGCCGCCATCGCCAAGGGCCATATCAAGGCCGACCAGATCCAGGTCGTGTGGGAATCGCCGCCGATCCCGGAATCGCCGATGGTGTGGCGCAAGGATCTCTCGCCCGAGACGAAGGCCAAGGTGAAGGCCGCGTTCCTGTCGATCAAGGACCTCAACTGGTCCGACCAGGGCAAGCTGAACGGCTTCAAGGAAACCAACGACCAGGCCTACGACGTCGTGCGCGAGACCGCGAAGCTCGCGAACATCGATCTCAAGAAGCAGAAGTAGCCCAGGCCCACACCAGGGAGATCGAGCGATGATCGAAATCCGCGGCCTCGCCAAATCCTATGGCGACCATCAGGCGCTGCACGATGTCAGCCTCTCGATCCGGCCCGGCGAGTTCGTCGTCGTGCTGGGACCGTCGGGTGCCGGCAAGTCGACGCTCCTGCGCTGCATCAACCGGCTGATCGAGCCGACGGCCGGCGACATCGTGGTCGACGGCACGTCGCTCTCGTCCAACCGTCGCGACCTGCGCCTGCTCCGACGCAACGTCGCGATGATCTTCCAGCAGCACAATCTGGTGAAGCGCCTCAGCGTGCTGAAGAACGTGCTGGTCGGGCGCATGGCCGACCTCTCGCCGATCCTCAGCAGCCTGCAGCTCTTTCCCGAGGCCGACGTGAAGATCGCGCTTCATTGCCTCGAGCAGGTCGCGATGTCCCACAAGGCCCGCAACCGCGCCGACGCTCTGTCGGGCGGCGAACAGCAGCGGGTCGGCATCGCCCGCGCCCTGGCGCAGCAGCCCAAGTTCATGCTGGCTGACGAGCCGGTGGCGAGCCTCGATCCCAAGACCTCGCGCACCGTGCTCAATTACCTGAAGAAGAGCTGCAAGGAATCGAACATCGCCGTCCTCTGCAATCTCCACCAGATCGACTATGCGCTGGAGTTCGCCGAGCGGGTCGTCGGCCTCTCGGCCGGTCGCGTCGTCTATGACGGTCCTCCGGCCGGCGTGAGCGGCGACGTGATCCGCAGCATCTATCCCGGCCTCGACGATCCCAACGTGCTCGATGCCGCCCAGCGCCTCACCGAACGCCGCCGCGCCGCGGCGGAGGCCGAGATCGCGCTGGCCGCCTCTGCCGCCTCCGTCGAAGAGAGGGCCTGAAGATGTCCCTGCAATTCGTCGTCAACAAGCCGCGCGGCCCGCTCGGCTGGTGGATCATGGTCCCAATCCTGGGCCTCACGGTCGCGGCGCTCTGGTGGTCGGCCGTCGGCACGCGACTCAGCATAACCGGATTCATCGACGGTCTGCCGTGGATCGGCGACTTCATCGGCCGCATGCTGCCGCCCAACTTCACCTTCATGCAGAAGCTGGTGCAGCCCGCCATCGAGACCGTGCAGATCGCGCTATGGGGCACCCTGCTCGGCATCGTGCTGGCCCTGCCAGTCTGCTTCTTCGCTGCGCGAAATCTCTCGCCCTATGCCTGGGTGTTCCACGGGCTGCGCCAGGTGCTGAACGTGATGCGCGGCATCAACGAGATCATCTTGGCGCTGATCTTCGTGGCCGCCGTCGGCCTCGGTCCCTTCGCCGGCGTGCTGGCCATCGCGCTGCACGGTGCCGGCATGTTGGGCAAGTTCTTCGCCGAGGCGATCGAGGAGATCGACGAGGGTCCGCTCGATGCCCTGCGGGCGGCCGGTGCGGGCACCTTGCAGCGAATCGTGTTCGGCGTATTGCCGCAGGTCCTGCCGGCCTGGATCGGCGTGGTGCTCTATCGCTTCGAGACCAACATCCGTGTCTCGACGGTTCTCGGCATGGTCGGCGCCGGTGGCATCGGCTTCGAGCTGATCAGCTCGATGAAACTCTTCGCCTACGAGGACACGGCCGCCTGTGTGATCGTGATCCTGATCCTCGTGCTCGCCGCCGACCTGATGTCGTCGAAACTGCGTGCCATGATCCGATAGAGCAATTCGCTAGCCGGACCGGCCCTCTCGACGCGGAGAAAGCTCCGCGTCATCTTCTGTGCAATGCAGTAGAGGGTGTGGTTTATGCGTTTATCGATCGGACTTCTCGGTGTCGTCGCGGCACTCGCCCTGTCGGCGGCACCGGCGCTTGCACAGAAGAGCGGCGGCACACTGAAGATGTACTTCGCGGACAATCCGCCCAGCACATCGATCCACGAAGAAGCGACGACATCGACCGTCGTGCCCTTCATGAGTCTCTACAACAACCTCGTCGTCTTCGATCAGCAAATTCCGCAGAACAGCCTCGAATCGATCCGCCCGGACCTCGCCGAGAGCTGGGCGTGGAGCGAGGACGGCAAGAAGCTGACCTTCAAGCTGGTCGGCAATGCCAAATGGCACGACGGCAAGCCTTTCACGTCAGCCGACGTCAAGTGCACCTGGGACATGCTGACGGGCAAGAGCGAGACCCACAAGCTGCGCAAGAATCCGCGCATTTCCTGGTACTGGAATCTCCAGGAGGTCACGACCAACGGCGACCGCGAGGTGACCTTCCATCTCGGCCAGCCGCAGCCCTCGCTGCTGATCCTTCTCGCCTCGGGTTACAGCCCCGTCTATTCCTGCCACGTGCCGACGGCGCAGATGCGCACCAAGCCGATCGGCACCGGTCCCTTCAAGCTGGCTGAGTTCAAGCAGAAGGAGATCATCAAGCTCGCTCGCAACACGGACTACTTCAAGAAGGGCAAGCCTTATCTCGATGCCATCGAGATGCCGATCGTACCGGCGCGTGGCACGGCCTTGCTGGGCTTCGTTTCGGGTCGCTACGACATGACGCCGCCCTATGCCGTCACGATCCCGCTGCTGAAGGACATCAAGGCCCAGGCCGCCAACGCGGTCTGCGAGGTGGCGCCGATGAACAACAGCACCAACCTGATCGTGAACAGCGATGCCGCGCCGTTCAACAATCCCGACATCCGCCGCGCCATGCTGCTCACCATCGACCGCAAGTCGTTCATCGACATCCTCGCCCAGGGTGCCGGCGAGGCCGGCGGCGTCATGGAACCGGCGCCGGGTGGCGTCTGGGGCATGCCCAAGGAGATGTTCGACCAGGTGAAGGGCTACGGACCCGACGTCGCGAAGAACCGCGCCGAAGGCCAGGCGATCATGAAGAAGCTGGGCTACGGTCCCGACAACAAGCTGAAGCTCAAGGTCTCGACGCGTAACCACCTGCTCTATCGCGACCCGGCCGTGATCCTGATCGACCAGCTGAAGGAGATCTACATCGACGGCGAGCTCGACCTGGTCGACACCGCGCTCTGGTTCAACAAGATCGCCCGCAAGGACTACTCGGTCGGCCTCAACACCACCGGCAACGGCGTCGACGATCCCGACCAGACCTACTTCGAGCACTATGCTTGCAAGTCGGAACGCAACTATGTCGGCTACTGCAACCCCGAGATCGAGAAGCAGTTCCCGATCCAGTCGGCCGAGCGCGACATCGAGAAGCGCAAGAAGCTCGTCTGGGAGATCGACAAGCAGATCCTCGAGGAAGGCTTCCGCCCGATCATCATGTGGAATGCCTCGGGAACCTGCTGGGCGCCCTACGTGAAGGGCTACAAGCCGATGGTGAACAGCCTCTACAACGGCTCGCGCTTCGAG
This sequence comes from Reyranella sp. GW821-FHT14A01, assembly GCF_058803965.1. Taxonomy (NCBI): domain Bacteria; kingdom Pseudomonadati; phylum Pseudomonadota; class Alphaproteobacteria; order Hyphomicrobiales; family Reyranellaceae; genus Reyranella; species Reyranella sp. GW821-FHT14A01. The sequence goes on along the minus strand of NZ_JBXAPM010000031.1, from coordinate 28,730 downwards.
GACATCTGGCTCGACAAGTAGCCGGCCTGTAGCCGCATTCCCGGCAAGGCCCCTCTCGACGAGGGGCCTTTGTCGCGTCATCCTCCCTGCAACAAGTAAAGGGAGGAAAAAACAATGCGGCTATCTATTGGATTTCTCGGCGTCCTGGCGACGCTCGGCCTGTCGGCGGTACCGGCGCTCGCACAGAAGAGCGGCGGCACCCTGAAGATGTACTTCGCGGACAATCCGCCCAGCACATCGATCCACGAAGAGGCGACGACATCGACGGTCGTCCCTTTCATGAGCCTCTACAACAACCTCGTCCTGTTCGATCAGCAGATCCCGCAGAACAGCCTCGAGACGATACGTCCGGATCTCGCCGAGAGCTGGGCGTGGAGCGCGGACGGCAAGAAGCTGACTTTCAAGCTGGTCGGCAATGCCAAGTGGCATGACGGCAAGCCCTTCACCTCGGCCGACGTGAAGTGCACCTGGGACATGCTCACCGGCAAAAGCGAGACCCAGAAACTGCGCAAGAATCCGCGCTCCTCCTGGTACTGGAACCTCCAGGAAGTCACGACCAACGGCGATCGCGAGGTGACCTTCCATCTCGGCCAGCCGCAGCCCTCGCTCCTGGTGCTGCTCGCCTCGGGCTACAGCCCCGTCTACTCCTGCCACGTGCCGACGGCGCAGATGCGCACCAAGCCGATCGGCACCGGTCCCTTCAAGCTCGGCGAATTCAAGCAGAAGGAGATCATCAAGCTCGTCCGCAACACGGATTACTTCAAGAAGGGCAAGCCCTACCTCGACGCGATCGACATACCGATCGTGCCGGCGCGCGGCACGGCCATGCTGGGCTTCGTCTCGGGCCGCTACGACATGACGGCGCCCTACGCCGTCACCATCCCGCTGCTGAAAGACATCAAGGCCCAGGCCTCAAGCGCCGTCTGCGAAGTCGCGCCGATGAACAACAGCACCAACCTGATCGTGAACAGCGAGGCGCCGCCGTTCGACAATCCCGACATCCGCCGCGCCATGCTGCTCACCATCGATCGGCAGTCTTTCATCAAGATCCTCGCCCAGGGTGCCGGCGAGGCCGGCGGCGTCATGGAACCGGCGCCCGGCGGCGTCTGGGGCATGCCGAAGGAAATGTTCGACCAGGTGAAGGGCTACGGACCCGACGTCGCCAAGAACCGGGCCGAGGCCCAGGCGATCATGAAGAAGCTGGGCTACGGTCCGGACAACAGGCTGAAGCTCAAGGTCGCGACCCGCAACCACCTGCTCTACCGCGACCCGGCCGTGATCCTGATCGACCAGCTCAAGGAGATCTACATCGACGGCGAGCTCGACCTGGTCGACACCTCCCTGTGGTTCAACAAGGTCGCGCGCAAGGATTATTCGGTCGGCCTCAACACGACCGGCAACGGTGTCGACGATCCCGACCAGACCTACTTCGAGCACTATGCTTGCAAGTCGGAGCGCAACTATGTCGGCTACTGCAATCCCGAGATCGAGAAGCAGTTCCCGATCCAGTCGGCCGAGCGCGACCTCGAGAAGCGCAAGAAGATGGTCTGGAACATCGACAAGCAGATCCTCGAGGAAGGCTTCCGGCCGATCATCATGTGGAACGCGGCGGCGAGCTGCTGGCACCCCTATGTGAAGGGCTTCCGCCCGATGGTGAACAGCCTCTACAACGGCTCGCGCTTCGAGGACGTCTGGCTCGACAAGTAGGCCGGAACGAGGGTTGCCGGGCCGCTACGACCGGCCCGGCACCAGCACCTGCCTGTAGCCGCGCGCTTCCATGCACGGCTTCTCGAACTCGTCGCGATCCATGTTCTCGACGTAGTTGCCGCCCATCGCGTTCCAGCGCCGCAGTTGGTACTCTTGGCAGGCCTTGGTATCGGCCTCGACCTGCTGCGGCCCGGCACCTTCCTTCTGGTAGGTGATGCTCTGGCAGCCGCCCAGCGATACCAGCACCCCCGTCACCGCTGCCATCGAACCGAGCTTCATGGTTTTCTCCTTTACGGGGAGTCTAACGCTGCTGAAACGCTCTCGTCAGGGCAGGCTCAAGCTTATGTGATACTGTCGAAATCAACAGTGGGCGTGAGCAACGCACCCTTGCACGACACTTGGGAGGAACCGACATGAATTCACGACTGGTCCTGACGCGCCGCAATGCCCTGACAGGCACGCTCCTGGCCGCATCTCCGCTTCTCGCCTCGGCCCCTTCGATGGCCGCCGACTGGCCGGACCGCCCGATCCGCATGATCATCCCCTTCGCCGCCGGCGCCGGGGCCGATACGGTCGGGCGCACCTTCGGTGAGGAGCTGGCCAAGGCGCTGGGACAGCCTGTCATCATCGACAACAAGGGCGGCGCCGGCGGCCTTTTGGGCACCGCCGAGGGCGCCCGCGCGCCAGCCGACGGCTACACGCTGCTGCTGACCTCGCAGGGCGCCACGGTCTTCAACATGGGGCTCTACAAGTCGCCGGGCTACGATCCGCTGAAGGACTTCATCCCGGTGTCCACGACCGGCATTCTCACCAACGTGATGGTCGTCTCGACCGCCAATCCGGCGAACACCGTCGCCGACGTTGTCGCACAGGCACGCGCCAAGCCGGGTGAACTCACCTACGGGTCGAGCGGCGTCGGCAGCAGCCTGCACATGTCGGGCGTGATCATGGAGCAGCGCACCGGCACGAAGCTGCAGCACGTGCCCTATCGCGGCGCACCGGCCGCCGTCCTCGCGGTCGTCAACGGCGAAGTGACGATGGGCTTCTTCAATGCGCCGACCGTGGTGGGCCAGATCAAGGCCGGCAAGCTGAAGGCGCTCGCCGTCACCACCAAGGACCGTTCGGTCATCATGCCTGAGGTTCCGACCATGATGGAGGCGGGCCTGCCCGACTTCGTCGTCGCCACGTGGCTCGGCTTCGCGGTGCCGACCGGCACGCCCGCGCCCATTGTTGCGCGCCTCAATGCCGAGATCGGCCGCATCGCCCAGATGCCGAAGGTGAAGGAGAAGCTCCTCGTCCAGGGCTTCGAGGTGCTGCCGCCCGACACGCCGGCACAGGCGCGCAAGCTGATCGCCGACGATCAGGCGCTGTGGCTGCCCATCATCAAGGCGTCGGGGGCGACGGCGGAGTAGTCAGTCCGCGGCCGCCAGCTCGTTGCGCGGCAGGCCCGCGATCTCCTGGATCAGCTTCTTGGTCATCGACCGGCCAAAGGCTCCGTGGTTCTCGGCGACGATCGTGAAGGCGCCCGGGCCGCCGATGACATTGTCCTGGAAGTATTTCTCCAGGCCACCGGGCGGATTGGTGTGCTCGGGGCGGAAGGCTTCCTCGAGCGGCGTCAGGATCACCAGTGCGTTGACCGTGATGCTCTTGGCAACCGCGTCGTCACGGGCATCGGTGATCAGGCGGCCGGCGATGTTGTTGCCGTCTCCGGAGACGTCGATGACCCGCCGGTCGGCCGTGAACGGCGCGCGCTCGATATGGGTCACCGCGAAGTCGATGGCGGCGCTGATCGAAGTGCTGCCGGCGAAGGAGCGCGGCGTCTCGATCAGCTTGTCGCCGAAATTGCGCGCCGAGGCGCCGTCGCCGATCACCGTCCAGTCGATGACGATGTTCTGCATGTTGACCGACGCCCATTCGATGAAGCACACGGCGATGCGCCGGTTGGGCCCCGAGGTGATGGCCCGCACCACGTCGGGATGGGTGATGGCCGCGGCCGCGCCTTCGCGCTGAAGCCTGAACTTTGGATCGGTCACGCTGCGCGAGACGTCGGCGGCCAGCACCAGCAGCATGTCGACCGGCTCCGCCGCCCGCGCCGAGGGAGAGACGAACGCCAGGACCAGACCCAGCAGCGCAACAATCTTCTTCATGCACGGACCCTCGCTTACCCGGTTCGTCCGAGTATAGGACGCCTGTCCTCAACCGCGATCCACTCCGACGGCTCCGCAAAATCTTCCACCGGCACCGGCGCTGCGGAAAATTCCTTCTGCGACCGGACTTCGGCACGTGACAATCTTGCTATTGCGAATTATTTGCGCATCTGGCTATTTATGTTGCGCTGCACTATATCCATTCGCCCCGGCGTCGGGCCGGCCCGTTGCGTAGGAGTTTCGGCGTGAGCGCGTTGAGAAACGAGACCGTGTTGTCGGTGCATCACTGGACCGACGAGTTGTTCAGCTTCAAGACCACCCGCGACAAGGGTTTCCGCTTCGCCAGCGGCCAGTTCACCATGATCGGGCTCAAGCTCGAGGGTAAGCCGGTGCTGCGCGCCTACTCCATCGCCAGCCCCCATTATGTGGACGAGCTGGAGTTCTTCTCCATCAAGGTCGCCGACGGCAAGCTCACCTCGCACCTCAAGAACCTGGCGCCGGGCGATCCGGTGCTGGTCGGCGCCAAGGCGGTCGGCACCCTGCTGCTCGACAGCCTGACCCCCGGCCGCAACCTCTACCTGCTGGGTACCGGCACCGGCCTCGCCCCCTTCCTGTCCCTGGTGCGCGACCCGGACGTCTACGAGCGCTTCGAGAAGGTCATCCTGGTCCATGGCTGCCGCCATGTCCGCGACCTCGCCTACCGCTCGACCCTGGCCGACGAGCTGCCGGCCGACGAGATCCTGGGCGATATGGTCCGCGACAAGCTGGTCTATTACCCGACCGTCACCCGCGAGCCCTTCAAGTATCGCGGCCGCATCTCGCACCTGATCGAGAACGGTACCTTGGCGAACGATGTCGGCCTGCCGCCGATGTCGCGCGAGAACGACCGGTTCATGCTCTGCGGCTCCGTCCAGATGCTGGCCGACATCCGCGCCCTGCTCGAAGGCATGGGCCTCACCGAGGGCAGTACCACCACCCCGGGCGAGTTCGTCGTCGAAAAGGCCTTCGTCGAGTAACTGCTGCCCGACCCTCGAACTGTCATGTGCACGCGCCTAGACTTCGGCTGCCACAGCCTGAGCGGACGGCTCGTGCCGGCAAGAGAACAGGGATGACGGATGCGGTAGCGTAAAGGAGGCCCGTCCGCCGCGGCGACGGGCGACGGCGGTCGCCGTCGAAGGACGTCTTGCCCTTGCAACCGGCGACGGGGGAATCTCCCGTCTCTTCATCTATATCATCGGCAACTACCTGCACCGCATCGAGCGCGAGCGCCGTGGGTTGTACGAGGGTGACCTCGACCTCGCGCTGGTCGCCGAGCTGGTCGGAACGAGTGCCGTGGAGCCGGGCCTGCGGGACGCGGCGTTCCGCGAGAAGTACGCGACCTTCGACAGCCTGATCGGCATCGAGGGTCAGCGCGCCACGAACGCGACCTCGATCGCGAGCGCTTCGGGAATCCCCCGCGAGACGGTGCGCCGCAAGCTGAAGCGTCTGCTGGAACTCGGCATCATCGTCGAGAAGAAACGCTACAGCTACGTCATCAACCCGGGGGTGCTGCAGCAGGCGCACCACCAGGCCGCCTTCGCCCGCGGCATCGAGCAGACCGTGCGCTTCATGAACGAATGCCTGGAACAGGGCGTGGTGCGGCTGGTCCCGCCGGCCGCGACACGAAGGACAAGCGGCGGCGGATCAGTCTGATCCGCCGCCGTTTGGAGGCCGGTCCGCGTGGGTTCGGCCGGCCTCTGATGCTGCTCCGGGTGGGAGCGGGAGGCAGCATCCCTGCTCGTTCGATGAAGCGGCGCGCCGCTAAGCGGCCAACAGATCCTCCGTCCAGATCCGGATGACCACGTCCTGGAAGTCGTTGTCGCCGGTCGTGCTGGGCAGGTCCTCGAACCCCATGTGCAGATCCAGGCCGCCGCGCGACGTGCCCGAGAGGACCTGGATCATGTCGCCCTGGTTCATCGTGGCGATCGAATGGAAGATCAGCGGGCTGCTGAGGTCACCCAACGTATCGCTGTGCAGCACCGGCGGGATGCCGGCATCGACGTCGGCCGGATTCGTGCCGCCCGGCATCCGGAACGACAGGTTGTCCGGCAGGTTGCCGTAGTAGTCGAAGCCATCCTGGATCAGGAAGAAGGCGAGCTTCTCCCCGTTGGCCAGGGGGCCGACATCGAGCTTCTGCGTGCCCGCGGCGACGTTCCGCGTGTTGGCGAACAGGATGTGCACGTCGTCGATGGTGCCGTCGGCGCCGACCTTGTAGTAGCCGAGCGTGTTCGAGTACTCCGATACGGCCGACCTGAACTCGACGTTGAACTCCGTGGCGCCGTCGCCGGTCAGGAAGAAGTCGTTGGCGACGCCGTTGATCCTGGCCGGGTCGACGCGCACGCCCTCGCCGAGCGTCGGCAGCAACGGCTGGTAGCTCACCACCGTATGGGCGTCCGCGCCGATCCCGCGCGAGACGGCCATGAATTCACCCTGGGAGAAGTTGCCGTCCAGGGTGAAGGTCGACGTGCCGACCTCCACCTGTGTCTGGCCGATCTCGTGGGTGAAAGTGAACGCGCTGCGATCGAGACGCGATCCCATGATGTCGAGCGTATCGAAAGTGCCGAAGCCGGAGATCACGTCGCCGTTCAGGTCACCGACTGTATCGCGCACCGTGTCCACGCCGCTGCCGAGATCGAGAACATCGGCGCCGGCGCCGCCGCCCAGCGTATCGTCGCCGGCTCCGCCGTGCAGGTCATCGTTGCCGCCCAGGCCGTGCAGCACGTCCTTGCCGGCCCCGCCCCAGACGACATCGTCGACGCCGTCGAAGCCATCGAGCGTGTGATCCCGGTCATCGAGGAACGTCACGACACCCGGCCGCAACGGTCCCTGCTGGCCGTCCGCCCACACTTCGAACGAGTCGCTGAAGGACGTCTCGCCGTCGAACAGGATATTGCCCAGCGACGCGCTTAGGTTGGCGAGGCTCTGCCGGTTGACATACAGGAGTCTGAGCTGGAAGTCGGGCACACCCTCGAACCAGAGGAGCGTGTCCCAGCCATCCTGCTGCAGCCGCATGTTGCGGGCCGTCATGCCGGCGCCCTCGAACTTGAGCACATCGTGCTCGGCGATCACGGCGTCCGACGGTGAGCGGAACAGTCCGGTAAACCCGGCCACGGTGTCCGCGCCGCTGTCGGCATGAAACACGAAGGTGTCGCGTCCCCAGGCACTGACCAGCATGTCGTTGCCGCGGCCGCCGTCGAGCGTATCGTCGCCGTCGCCCGCATTTACGAAGTCATGTCCGGTAGTGCCCTGCAGCGTATCGCTGCCATTCGTGCCAAGGATCGCCTGAGGGTTGGGATCGGCCGCATTGATGGTGCCGTACACGTCGTTGTTGTCCTGGAACGTGCCGTATCCCGAGAACGAGGTATGGCTCTGGGCATCGCTGGCCTGGTTGCCAACGAAGGTGAGGTTCGACCCGACGATGGTCGAGCCGGTGAACCCCATGATGGCACCGCCCTTGCCCTGGCCGCTGTTGGTGGCATTGGGGGCGACACCGCCGGTCGCAGAGTTGCCGATGAAGGTCGAATCCCGGACGGTCAGATTGGCGCCGTAGTAGACGAAGATCGCGCCTCCCAGGCCGGCACCGGCACCGCCATAGCCGCCACTGCCGCCGTCGCGGTCCAGGTTTAGGCCAGCGCCATAATCTGGTTGCCCCGCGAAAGCGCCCCATCCACCGGAGCCGCCACCATATCCCTGGGAGACCGGATCGTTCCCAGAGTCGGCACCGCCGCCGCCGCCGCCGCCGCCACCGCCGCCGCCGGCCCCCACCCCGCCGCCACCGCCATTGCCGCCGTTCGCGCCGACATAGTCGGTACCAAAGAGGAAAGCGTTTCCGCCCGCGCCGCCGCCGCCGCCGCCGCCGCCGACGCCGAAGCCGCCGCCGGTGCCGTTGCCGCCGGGATTGCCGCTCTGGTCATTGGCTGTGCCGCCCAAGCCGCCCACACCACCGGCACCGGCACCGCCCTGATAGCCGCCGCCGCCGGCGGCGTCGCCACCATTCGTGGAATCATCACCACCGGCCCTGCCACCCTCGCCGCCCGAGCCGGCAATGCCCTGGACGCCACCGCCCTTCGCCTTGTTGTCGGAGAAGACGGTCGCTTCCAGTTCGACCGAACCGCTGAGGATGTTCAGGGCCGCACCGGAACCGAGGCCGCCGCCGCCGCCGTTGAAACCAGTTCCGCCCGCGGCCGACCCGCCCTCGAAATGGATGTTGGTGAAGCTGACATTCGCGCCCTTGATCGTGAACATCTGATGACCCGAGATCGTCGGGACGCCCAGCTTGCTGCCGACGAAGTCGATGTCGTTGCCTGTGCCCAAGGTCGGCAGGCTGCTGGCAAGCTGGATGGACTGGCTGCCCAGTTTCGTCAGGTCGACGGTGTCGCGCCCGGCATGCTGGCCGGCATCGAGGATCGCCTGCCTCAGCGAACCCTCACCGCTGTCATTGGTGTTGGTGACATAGAAGGTCTGGCCGTCGCCGACGACGGCATCGTCGGGAGGCGCCTGGTCGGGAGCATCGTCGGTGCCGGCGAGCGCCTTCCGGAACAGGTTGCCCTGCTCCAGCAGGATGGTGGCGCCCTCGTAGCTCCAGCTCTCGTAGTTGACGCCGTCGACGACGACCAGCGACCCAGCCTTCACCCAGTTCTCGTCGATGGGCACCACGACGCTGCTGAGTTCGCCCTTTACCGTCCATGTGTCCGTGGTATCGGAGATCTGCAGCAAGGTCGGCAGCGACAGCGTCAGCCGGTTGGCCACGCCGAGATCGATCGTCTCGATGCCGGTGATGCGCCCGCCGATGTCCGGATTGGTAAGGTCGAGGTTGTTCGACGTCAGCAGGTAGGGATTGAGCATCAGCGTATCGGTGCCGGTGCCGCCGTCGAGCGCACGGAACGACATGCTGCCGATGGCCAGGATGTCGTCGCCTTCGCCACCGATCATCACCACCGAGTTCGGGCTGGTCGCCTCGCTGCCGATGCTCTCCAGGATGTCGTCGCCCTGGCGACCGTTCATGATCACCGGGTTGGCCGTGGTGGCCTTGACCGTCGCCTGCAGGATGTCGTCGGCCGCCGTGCCGAGATAGTTGGTCGAGCCGGTGAAATCGCCGCCAAAGAGGGCAAAGGCCGCCCCAGACACGTCCGCAGCACTGCTGCCCTGCGCACCGATGAGGAGATCGCTGAACCCGTCGCCGTTGACGTCGGCCGGACCGCCGACGCTCGAGCCCGAGAAGGTGTTGTTGCTGGCGCCGACGATGGAGAAGCCGGCCGCACCCGACAGATTGTCGACGCTGACGGTGCCGGAAGCCCCGACGGCCGTCGAACCGAACAGGACATAACTCTTTCCGACCGTGTCGCCGTTGACCGACGGGGAACCGATCAGCAGATCGCCGAAGCCGTCACCATTGACGTCGCCTGCCGCCGAGACGGAATAACCGAGGTCCTGCGCCGTTACAGATGTCAGGTGGAAGCCTTGCCCAACTGGGATTCCGCCGAGATTGACCAAGCCGCCAGCGCCCAGATTCGCACGGCCGAAGACGACGTAGGTCGCACCGGCCGACGACGTGAAGCCTTTCTGTGCGAACGAGACGATGAAGTCGCCGTAGCCGTCGCCGTTGATGTCGCCGGCGGTCGTGACCATGTTGGACGGCGAGGCAGCCTCCTGCCCACCCTGCAGCGAGAAGCCGGTCGTACCATCGAGGATATCGAGATTGATCGTGCCGCTGCTGCCAATGCCGGCCGCGCCGAAGAGGACATAGCCCCGAGTCGTCTCGGCGGACTGCCCGACGACACCGAAATCGTCATAGCCGTCGCCGTTGAGGTCACCGAGATTATCGACCTGCATCGAATTGAAGTAGGTCGACGAGCGCATGAGGAAGCCGCTCTCGCCGTCCACGGCCTCCGGCACCGTCAGCGCACTCGTCGTCCCGACGTCCCAGTCGCCCTGCCCGAACAGGACGAAGGGATAGGAATTGCCGCTGCTGACGATGAGATCGTCGTAGCCGTCGCCGTTGACGTCGGAAGCGCCCACGACGCTGAAGGAGACGCTGTCGAAGTCGGTGTTGTCGATGGTGACGCCGCCATGCGTCTCCAGCAGGTCGGCAAGGTCCACGCTGTTGCCGGTCTCGGTCCACAGCGTGTTGTCGGTCGTGCCGAACACGATGGTGGCGAAGCGGCCGGAGGTGGTGCTGTTGGTGGCGACGACCAGGTCGGCGATACCGTCGCCGTTGAAGTCGCCGTGGCCCACGGTCTGGCTGCCGGTGATCTGGCCGGCCGCACTGGTCTGCACCGACAGCGCCGGCAAGGGCGCCAGGCCCGTCTGCGGATCGCTGCCGAACACGATGTCGAACTGGCCGCTCGACGTGCCGCCTGGCCCCGCTTGCGCCACCAGCATGTCGGTGTAGCCGTCGCCGTTGAGATCGCCGGCCGATCGCACGGCCGCCACTTCAGAGCCGCCGGGCGAATAAACGAAGCCGGTGTCGGAACGGAGCTTGGAAACGTCGAGGCTGCCGCCCGGCCCCATCCAGGGACGGCCGAAGCTGACATAGGCCTGTCCCGCCGTCGGGCCGCCGATCAGAATGTCGGGCTGGCCGTCGCCATTGACGTCGCCCGCATTGGCAATCGCTACGCCGGTATTGCCGGTGAGCACCGTGCCGTTGAAGGAGAAGACGCGCGAGTCGAGCGGGACGCTCGAGAGGTCGAGGCTGTTGCCGTCGAGGAACGGCTGCCAATTCCTCGTGCCGAACAGCACCGACACCTGACCGGTGTTGGAGTTGTCGCCCTGGGTATTGAGAGTCGGTGCGCCCACCAGCAGATCGGCAAGGCCGTCGCCGTTCAGGTCGCCCGCCGAACTGACGGCCATGCCGGCGCCGCCGCTCGCCGAATCGGAGCCCGCCGGTACGCCGTTCGCGACGAAGCCGTTGGTACCGTTCACATTCGCGAGTTGATAGGTGCCGCCGTTGCCCCGCCAGGAGCTGCCGCCGAACAGCACATAGGCGCCGCCCAGCGACGGCACGGCATCGGGCGAAAGATGCGGCGCGCCGATGATGACGTCGTCCTTGCCGTCGCCGTTGATGTCGCCGGCGTAGGCGACCGAGGCGCCCGCCGAATCGGCAAAGGTGAAATCGGGATTGTCGGGATCGTCGCTGTCGGTGAGATAATGCTGGCCCTGCAGGACGACGCCGTTGGTGCCGTTCAGCGTCGACAGGTCGGTCGCGCCGATCCCGCTGCCGCCGAACACGACATAGACCTGGCCGCCCATGCCGCGGATATCGTCGTCGCCCGCGTCGACCGGGTTGGCATTGGGTGCGCCGACCAGGATGTCGTCCCTGCCGTCGCCGTCGAGATCGGCCACGGCCAGCGACGCTCCCGCGAAGCCCGTGCCGTTCGTCAGCTCGAAGCCCTGGGCTGCGGTCATCGTCTCGAGATTGAGGGTGCCGGTGCCGGCCAGCGCCTGCCCGTAGACCACGAACACCTTGTTGAGGCCGGGGGCGCCGACGACCAGGTCGACGGTGCCGTCGCCGTTGACGTCGCCGCTGGCGAGCGCGGAGCCGACCAGCGAATACTGGGTCGTGGAGGTGAGCTCCTTGGCCGTGGTGTTGTCGAGAGTCTTCGACGCGCCGCTGACGCTGTTGCCGTGCACGACATAGACGGCACCGCCGGGCGCCGCGAGATTGTTGGCCATCTGCGGTGCGCCGATGGCGATGTCGCTCTTGCCGTCCTTGTCGAAATCCGCGGCCGTGAGCGACATGCCCATCTGGCCCTGCGCGATGGTCCCGTTCAGGACCGTGCCGTTGGTGCCGTTCAGCGTGTCGACGTCGAGATTGGCGTCGGCGGTGCCGATGCTGTGCGAGCCGTACAGGACATAGACCTTGCCCGCCCCGCCGTTGCCGCCGGGGCCGCCGATCAGGAAGTCGGCGATGCCGTCGCCGTTGACGTCGCCCGCCGCCGCGACCGACTGGCCGACGCTCTTGTTGGCATCGGTCTCCAGCACGAAGCCGCTGCCGATCGCCGCCAGCTGGGTCGGCTCGTCATCGATGATGGTGACGGTCGCCCGCACTTCCGCAGGCCCATCCAGCCGGACGGCACCGTGGGCAAGGAACGCATCGTCGGCGCCGCTCCAGACACGCAGGTCGAACGTCTCGCCGCGGCGTTCGGCGACGCTGTCATCCTCGATGTCGATCTCGATCAGCCGCTCGCTTTCGCCGGCGGCGAAGGTGACCGTGCCGGCCAGCGCCTGGTAGTCGCTTCCGGCGGTCGCGCTGCCGTCCTTCGTGGCGTAGTTCACGGTGAGCGCCTTGGAAAGATCGCCGGTGCGCGTGACACGCACCTGCACCGTATCGTCCTGCTCGCGAACCGCCGCGTCTGCGACCCGGAGCATGCTGGCGCTATCGGCGCCGTGACGCACCACCAGTTGCTGGTTGTCGGAATAGACCTGCGTCGGGATCAGGGCGGACGCGATGGTGGCGGCGGCCGGCGCCGACCAAGTGGTGCCGTCGTAGGTGCTCGAGTTGATCTGCAGCGCGTCGTTGTTGGACTCCGTGGCGTCCGGCACCACTTCGCTCCAGATCACCGTCAGGTCGCTGCCGATCTCCACGATGCGCGGCTGATAGGACTCCGAGACGATGCCCGTGGCGATCACGAAGGGCGTGCCCCAGGAGCCGTTCCAGAAGACGCCATGGACCTGTTGCTGGCCGTCGTCGGCCGGGCTGTCCGCCACCCAGACCAGCAGCAGGCTGCCGTCGCTCAGCGCCTGCAGGTTGCTCTGCGTCTTGGGGCCCAGCTCCACGCCGGCAATGGCCGACGCGGCAGACCATACGCCACCGCTGAGCACGGCGTATTCCGTCTGCAGAGCGGCCAGCGCATCGTCGAGGTCGGTCTGGTTGATGGTCTGCGGTGCGCCGATGATCAGGTCGGGAATGCCGTCACCGTTCACGTCCGTGATGCTCTTGACGGCGGCGCCCGCGGAATCGTCGGCCTGGGCGCCATTCAGCTGCAGCAGCGAGCCGGCGGGCAGCGTTGTAATGTCGACCGTGCCGGATGCGCCCAGGGTGGCGCTGCCGAACAGGACATAGGCCTTGCCGGCCATGTCCTTGTCGCCCACCGACGCCGCCGGATCGCCGAGCACCAGGTCGGCAAAGCCGTCCTGGTTGAGGTCGGCGCCGCCGCTCACCGCGGTTCCGGCGCCCTCGATCGCGAAGCCGTTGCTGCCGTCGAGGTCCTCGAGCGCCAGGATCGTGCTGTCCTGAAGGTCGGCGCTGCCGAAGATGACATAGCTGCTGCCCGGCACCGTCTCGCCGTCCACCATCGATTCGGCCACGCCGACGATCAGGTCCTGGAAGCCGTCGCCGTTCACGTCGCCCGCCTGGCTCACCGCGAAGGAGCCGAAGCCCACGAGCTGGGTGCCGTCGATCGTCAGGACCTTCGTGTCACCGGGCTGGTAGAGGTCGAGCGTGCCATTCGTCCCCAGCTCGCTGCCGCCGAACACCACGAAGGCCTGGCCCTCGGTCGCCAGGATGAGATCGGCCTCGCCGTCGCCGTTCAGGTCGCCGGTCAGGCTGGCCGCATCACCGAGCGGCACCTGCGTCGACTGGCCGGCCTGGTTGTTGCTGTAGATGATCTCGACGCCGTTGCTGCCGTCCAGCGAGGACAGGTCGACCTTGCCGCTGCTGCCCAGGGTCGGGGCGCCGTAGACGACGTAGTAGGCGCCGTTGCCGCCGCTGACGCCCGGCGCGCCGATCACCATGTCGGCCCGGCCGTCGCCGTTGAGATCGGCACCGCCGCCGACGCTCGTGCCGACGCCGTCGTACCGCACGCCGGTCCCCAGGCTGAAGCCGTTGCTGCCATTGAGCTGGCTGACATCGACGATGCCGTTGGTGCCGAAGCCGCCGCTGTGGCCCAGGATCACATAGGCCGAGCCGTCGCCGTCGGTGGTGCCGTCGCCCGCGCCGGGCGCGCCGACGATGAGGTCGTCGAAGCCGTCGCCGTTGACGTCGCCGGCACGGTGCACGCTGGTGCCCAGCTGGCTGAACGACGCCCCTTTGACGATGAAGCCGTTGGTGCCGTCGAGCGTCGAAACGTCGATCGAGCCGCTGGCGCCGAGGCCCGCCTTGCCGAACACGACATAGGCCTCGCCGGAATCGACCAGCGCATCGGGCGCGCCCACGACAAAGTCGGCCACGCCGTCGCCGTTGAGATCGCCGGCCCCGCTCACGGCTGAACCGATGCCGCTGAGCGGCGTGCCGCCCGTGAGGACGAAGCCGTTATGACCGTTGAGTGCGTCGAGCTCCAGCGTGCCCATGCCGGCGAGATTGCTTCCGCCGAACACGACATAGGCGTGGCCGGGCGGCGTGTTGGCGAGATTGGAATCGTCGGCGTTGTTCCAGGCCACGACCACGCGACCCTGGCCGTCCACCGCGACCACCGGGTCGAGGTTAAGGCCGTCGCTGCCCGGCAGGATGGTCGGCGTACTCCAGGTCGTGCCGCCGTCGGTCGAGAACGACGCGGCAATGTCGGTCAGATGGCCGCTGTCGTTGGGCGCATCCTGGACCCACACCATGACCATCGTGCCGTCGGCCAGCTTCGTCAGGGAGTGCGGGACCGCGCCGGCGCCGGCGCTTCCGGCAACGGCGCCGGGGGCCATCATCACGCCGCCGGTGGGACGCGGTGCGTACTCCAGCTCACCGGCATAGGCTCGATTGACGGGCTGCCCCTCGAGCTCCGTGCCCGTCGGCTTGAGGAAGTTGTTCTCGTAGCGGAACCGCAACGTCAGGGAGCCGAGGGTCGCTTCGGCATCGACCCGCAGGCGAAGGTCGCTATAGGAAAGTGCGCTGCCGTCCGTCGAGTTGAAGTCGACGTAGATGATTCCGGTCGCCTTGGCGCTGATGGACTTGGAGATCTTGGCCTGCGCCCACAATCCGGGACCGGGGCTGATCTGCCACTGCGTGTGATGCGTCAGGTTCGTGCCGACATCCTCCGCCGTCGCGCTGTCGCCCGACGGGAAGATCGCGTTGAAGAACTTGAGCGGTTCGATCTGCCAATGGAGCTGCGAAGGATCGTCGCCGACGACCGCCGGGCTGCCGTCCTCCCGCACCAAGGTGGCAAACTCGGGCACATCGCCCAGCTCCCCGCTCGACGTCGAATCGTCCCGCCAGAGGTTGTTCCACTGGATGCGCAGGTCGAACACCCAGCCGCCGCTGAGGCTGATGCCGCCGTTCTTGCTCATGCCGGGCCACAGCTCGTAGGAGCCCCACAGCGGATACTCGAGCTTGGCCTGGAGGCCGACGTTGAGACGGGCTCCCTTCAACTCCCAGAAGTCGCCGGTGTCGCCGCCATACGCCCCGAGACCCTGCACGTATCCCGCGAGGGTGAGCATGTCGAAGAACTTCCAGCCCATCTTGGCTTCGAACCTGGCCAATGCCAGGGACGTGTAGGGGCCAAAGCCGGCGAGCGAGGGATCCATCTCCTGGTAGCCGCCACGGAAACGGAGATCGAACTCGAACTGGGTACTCGTGCCGCCGAGGAGCGGAAAGCCGCCGGGAAGCAGACCCTGCGAGCCCTTGTATTTGTATCCAACGTCGAAGTTGAAGTTCTGGACGTAGGTGCCGCTCGGATTGAATCCCACGCCGTATGGCAGGTCGGCGCCCAGGACGTACGCAGCCCGCGGACCACCATCGAAGGTGAGGTCCTGCTGATGGAGCGTCAGCGTCGAGGTCGACAGGTGCCCCTGGGCCTGCGGATCGTCGGCGTCGATCTTGTGGGTCACGATGGTGACCCTGCCGTCATCGGTGACGGCGACCTGCAGGTTCGAATCCTCGAGATTGTCGTCGGTGAGACCGATCGGCTGGCTCCACTGGTAGCCGCCGAGCGGCGACGACAAGGCCACCGCGCCGTTGACTTCGGCTTCGTTGCCGTCGCCATTCGTCCAGGTGGCGATCAGGCCGCTCGTGACGTTGCCGTCCGCGCCGAGCATGCCGACATTGGCGTTGAGTTGGAGACTCTGGCCGCTGACCGAGCCGGGAATGGCGGCGGCATCGACCCAATGCTTGGCCACGGGATCGTAATAGGCCGACCAGACCTGGCCATCCTGGTTCCAGACCATGTGCGTCAAGCCCGTGCTGGGATCGACAGCTACTGCCGGGGCGGCTTGGCCAAACGTCGCCATCTCTGCAACTCCATCACTCGTCGTCAGCGCTCTGCATCGCGATTAGCGCGCTGCTGTTGCAGGTCGGCTATCAATAGGATTGCAAGCCTGCTTCAAGTGGTCGCGCGAATGGCGTCCATCGCCAGTTCACTGCATCGTCGCCGTCGCGGCGCACACTAGAGGCGACAAGTGGGCTCTCAACCGGAAGCCTGCCCGAAATGAGCACCGCGTAACAAAACCGTCTGGAGACAGCATGGCCAAGCAATCGAAGAGCAAAACAAAGAAGCAGAAGGACGAAGAGGATGCTCTGCCGAGTCCACGGGCGACACGGATACGGCCGGGTGGGCGTCTGGTCCTGATCGATTCGCAAGCCAACTCCCGCCTCATCGCCTTCCTCGCGGGAAATTTCCTTCACCGCATCGAGCGCGACCGCTGCAAGCTCTGCTTCGGCGACCTCGACCTGGCGCGCATCGCCGAGGCCATTGGCTTGATCGCCATCGAGCCTGGCATGCGGGACGCGATATTCCGCGGGCAGTACAGCAGCTTCGACACTGTCATCGGCGTCGACGGCCAGCGTGCGGTCAACGCGGCGTCGATCGCCGCCGCGACAGGCATCCCGCGCGAGACCGTCCGCCGCAAGCTGAAGCGCCTGATCACGCTGGGATACATCGTTCAGAAGGGACGCGCCCGCTACGTCGTGACACCGGGCATGCTGCAGATAGCGGACCGGCGCATGGTCCTGGAGCATGCCTTCAATCAGATGGCCTTGTTCATGAACGACATGCTCGAACAAGGCTTTCTCAAATGGGTCCCTTCAGCCGGCGCTGCGGGCCCTGGAACAGCGACCGCTCAATCCTGACAAGTCACGCCATCTGCCGCCGTGCCAGCGCCGCGAAAGCCCCATTCCGCTGCATCAATTCCGGGTAAGTGCCCTCCTCCACGACCCGGCCGGCTTCGAGCACGTAGATCCGGTCGGCCGCCTCGACGGTCGACAGGCGGTGGGCGATCACGATGCGCGTCGCTTCGAGATGGGCGAGACGCTCGCCGACGACCTGCTGGCTGCGATTGTCGAGGGCGCTGCTCGCCTCGTCGAACAGGATGAGGCGCGGCCGCCTCACCACCGCGCGCGCGATGAGCAGGCGCTGGCGCTGGCCGCCCGACAGCAGCATGGCATTCTCGCCGACGAAGGTGTGCATTCCCATCGGCATCCGGCGAATGTCCTCGTCGAGGCCGGCAATGCGGGCCGCTTCCCAGGCGTCCGGCTCGGTCAGCATGGTGTTGCCGACAATGTTTTCGAGGAGCGAGCCGGTCGCAGCGTGGTCGTTCTGCAGCACCACGCCCATCTGCCGACGCACCGCGTGCATGTCGATGAGCGCGGCGTCCTGGTGATCGAAGAAGACGGCGCCGCTGGTGGGCTTCTCGAAGCCCAGCATGAGGCGCAGCAGCGACGACTTGCCGGCTCCCGAAGGGCCGACGATGGCGATGAACTCGCCCGGCCTGGCGCGCAGGCTCACCCCGTTTAGGATCGCAGGACCCTCGGCTTCGTAGCGGAAGACGATGTTGTTGAGCTCGACGTCGCCGCGCAGGACGCCGGGATCGGTGGTTCGCCCCTGATCCTCCGGGAGCGCCTGCAGCAGCGGCGTGGCGCGTTCGTAGAGCGGCCCGAGGGCGCGCAATGCCGGAACCACGCCGGCAAGTGCCAGGGCCGCTGACAGGAACTGGCCGAAGGCGGCATTGAAGGCGACGAATTCGGCAATGCCGATCTCGACTCCGCCAAAACCCACCATCCAGATGAGCGCGCCTATGGAAATGATATGGAGAAAGGCACCCGACGCGTCCAAGGCCACCGACAGGCGCCGCCGCCGGAGATCGATGTCGCGGCGTGCCATGAACAAGGGAGCCCAGCGCGCGAAGGCGCGCGCCTCCGCGCCGGCGACCTTGAGCTTGCCGATGGCGGTGATCGTCTGGAGCGACAGCGACTGCAACCGGCCCTCGGTGGCCAGAGCCTGCCTGTTGAGCGTCACCGTCATCAGGCTCACGAGGACGGTGATCAGGACCTCGATGACGACGACCGCGAGCGCTACGGCGGCGAGCTTCCAGCTATAGTAGATCAGCAGGCCGAAGCTCACGATCGAGAACACCGACGACAGAAGCGTGTTCAGCACGGCGCCGCTGATCGTGTCGCGCATCTGGTTGACGGCGTCGGCGCGGAGCGCGAGGTCGCCGACCGTGTAGCGGCGGAAGAACTCCGCGGGCAAGCGCAGCAATCGGTCCCAGGTCGCACCTTCGAGATCGACATTCACGAGCGTCGTCATGCGCATCAGCAGGAAGCTGCGCACCAGCCCGAAGACGCTTGCGCCGAGGCCGAGCGCGGCCAGTCCGAAGACGAGCTGCAGGAGCATGCTCGGCGAGCTGGAAGGTATGACCGTATCGTACAGGATCTCGGTACCCAGCGGCGTGACGAGGCCGAGCAGGCCGATGACCAGCGCGATGGTCAGGGCCGGGGCGGCAAGCGGCCAGGCAAGCCTCGCCGAAAAGCGCAGCATGCCGCGGCCGGTGATCGGCTCGTCCGGAAAGGCGCGCTGCAAGACATAGGCCTGCTCACGGTAAAGCTCACCGCGTTCCGTCGAGGGCGATCCATCCGGAGCGAAGGTGTCGTATCCGGAACGCCAGCCGGTGCGCGCCACGGCGGCAAGCGGCAGACCGTCGGCGCGGAAGACGATGAGATGCTGGCCGCCCCTGCGCCGCCAGCCTGACGTCAGCCGCACCGGCCATAGCCGCAGCTTCGCCGCGTGGGCGAAGGCGGCAAGCCGGTTGGCCGGCGTCGCCGCTTCGTTCGGCGGGCAGGTGTCGAAGACGTCGTCCGCCAGCGCGACGCCGTTCGCCGCCGCCACCTGCCGGAAGGCCGAAGCGAGAGGATCCTTCGGATCGACTGGCGCGGCGCGCCGGTCGTCGGACAGGAGGCCGAGAAAGGGTTTCAGGATGAGGAGGCGCTGCTTCTCCGGAGCCTCGGCCGCGCGTGTCGCCGCTTCGTCGTTCTCCGTTCGCAAAGAGGCTTCGATCGCGCGCGCGATGCGATAGGGATAGGTAAGGAACGCCTCGGCCGGGGCGCCGTCGCCGTTCGGAGTCGTCGCTTTCCCGGTCGTCGGAGCGAAAACGCGGTCCATCCGCCCCATCCAGGCTTCGGCAAGCTCACGGGCCTGCTTGTCGCCGGCATCGAGCCGTTGCGCCAACGACGCGACGTCCAGGCTCCGAACGCGCGTTCCCTCCAGGGCCGGAAAGCCGAGCAGGACGAAGTCGGGCGATTTCGGAACCTGGAAAAAAGCCTCGCCGGCCGGGATCGTGAGCACATGGCGACGGCTGCCGGCCCGGCCAGGATCGGCCAGATAGACATCGAGCGCCCCGGTTTCGACGAGCACGGCCGTCGCGCCCAGCGTGACGGGACCGCCGCCGATTTCGCCGGCGCGCCCATCGGCGGTGTTCTCGGCGGTTTCAACCGGCACGGATCAGTTCCGCATAAGCCCCGCCGGCTGCCCAGAGTTCTTCATGGGTCCCGCGCTCGACGACCTTGCCCTGGTCGAGCACGATGATCTCGTCGCTGTCGCGTATGGCACTCAAGCGATGCGTGACGAGAATGAGCGAACAGCCGCGCCGCCGAAGGTTCTCCAGGATGCGCGCTTCGGTTTCGGCATCGAGTGCCGAAGTCGCCTCGTCGAACACCAGAATGGCGGGCTCGTGTACGAGCGCGCGGGCAATCTCCAGCCGCTGGGCCTGACCGCCCGACCAGTTGCCCGCCCCCTCGTCGACCATCCCGTCATAGCCGCCGCGACGGCTTGCAATGACGTCGTGGATCTCGGCATCCCGGGCGGCGCCGACGAGGCGCGCCTCACTGACGCCGGTGTCCCACAGCGTCAGGTTCTGCCGCACCGTGCCCTCCATCAGCACGATGTCCTGGTCGACGAAGCCCAGCGACGAGGCGAGCACCGCCGGACGAAGGGCACCGGCGGGCCGTCCATCGTACAGCACCTCGCCGGACCATGGTTCGGCAAGGCCCACGATCATGCGGGCGATGGTCGACTTGCCGCTGCCGGAGCGGCCGACGAGCGCGATGCGCGCGCCCGGGGTGACGGTCAGGTCGAAGCCGTCGATCAACGGCGGCGAGAGTGGATTGTAGCCGAACACGAGGCCGCGCACGGCGACGGCGCCGGACAGCCGTGCCGGTTCGCTTTCTCCGTCCTGCACAGTCTCGGCGACCCGCTCCTCCCACCTCTTGTCGAGGGGATAGCGCATCACGTCGCTGACGCGCTCGAGGTTGCCACGCAGCTCGCGCGTGCTGGAGGCGATTCCGACAAGTGCCGTGACATGGCCGGAGAAGCTGGCGAGCATGGTCTGGAAAGCCGCGAGCGTGCCGACCGTGATGAGGCCGTCCATCACCCGGAGACCGCCGACGCCGAGGATGGCCGCAACCGCGATGGCGTTGAGCATGCCCGGAACGAGGTTCAGGTACTGGATCTGCGCCTGCATCGCCTGGAGAGCGTTCAGCACGCGCGCCTGCTTACCCGCCCGGCGGGCGAAGAAATCGGCCTCCAATGCGTTGGCCTTCAGGGTCTCGATCGATTGGATGCCGTTGATGGCGACCGTGGCGAGGCCTGCCTGCTCGCGCAGCAAGCCGCGCGCGGCATTCTCCTGCCGCCGCGCGACCGCCTTGGCGAAGACCGCGTTCAGTCCGGCGAGGACGATACCGATGGCCGCGAGCAGCGGATCGTAAAGCATCATCAGCCAGGCATAGAACAGGACAGCGAGGCCGGAGACGAAGAGCGTGGAGGCCTGCTTGCTGATGAGGGCGCAGATACTCTCCGCAGACTGCAGCCGCATGGCGACGTCGCCGGCATAGCGCTGCGCGAAGAAGCGCGGCGGCAACCTCAGGACGCGCCAGGTGAGGCCGACGCCGAGCGCCATGCCGAGCTTCCACTGCAGCCGCGCCAGCGTGCGCCCTTCGAGCCAGCTCAACAACCCCCGCAGGACGGCGGCGAAGACGAGCCCGAACAGGAGTGGCCGCAGCCAGTCGCGCAGATCGTCTACGAGGATGTCGTCGACGAAGATCTTGGTCGCGGCCGGCACGAAGATGGCCGGCAGGAGCGCGGCGATGCCGGCGATGATGAGAAAGAGGATCGCCGCCTTCGAATTCGCCAGAAGGTCGATCACGGGCCCCCAGACGCGCGGCTTCGTGCCGCCCTGCTGGAAATCCGGCCCCGGCTCCAGCACCAGCATGACGCCGGTGAAGGAGGTGTTGAACTCCTCGTGGCTCACCGTGCGTGGCCCGGTGGCCGGGTCGTTGAGATAGACCTTCCGGCGGCCGATCCCCTCGAGGACGACGAAGTGGTTGAAGTCCCAGAAGAGGATGGCCGGCAGGCGCCGCTGCGCGAGAGTCGCAGGCTCGACGCGCCAGCCCTCGGCCTTCAATCCGAACGAGCGCGCGACGAGCAGGACGTTCTTCGCCTTGCTGCCGTCGCGCGACACGCCACAGGCGAGCCGCAGATCCTCGAGCGGTACCCAGCGGCCGTAATAGGCAAGGATCATGGCGAGGCACGCCGCGCCGCATTCGACGGCCTCCATCTGCAGGACCGTCGGCACCGAGGCCCGTGCGACCGGCGGAAACTGCTGGCGCTCCGTCACAGGCCGAGCCAGCGGCGGAGGGCGGGGATGACGAGATCGATCGGACGCCCGGTGCGCACGGTCACCTGGCCCTCGAGCAGCGTCCCCGAGGTCAGCTGGACCTCCTGGCCGCGCTGCGACGTCCAGTCATAACTCATGGGGCCGGAGGGGCCTTTCTCCAGCAGGATCTCCACCTGGAGCGGCGCGCCCTGGCGCGTGAACTGGCGGGCAAGGTCCCTGTTGCTGATGCGTTCGGCGAGGGCCGCCTCGGTCTGCGGCAGGCTATCGACCTTGACGACCCTGCCCACGAGCGAGCCGTACTCCTCCTTCTTGGCGAAGGAGGGCGACAGGCGCGCCTCCATGCCGGGGCGGACCTGCTTGCCGGCCTCCGCCGGCACGTAGAGCAGGACCTCGAGCCGGTCGTCGCCGGTCTCGATGACCAGAAGTCTCTGGCCTGCGCTCACGAGGGCAAAACCCGTAACTTCGTCGAGGACAACCATCCCCGACACGCGCGAATGGATGGTCGTGGCTAGATTCTGGACTAGCCCTATCTGTGTGCGCTGGCCTTCGCTGTCGCGCAGCTGCCGCTCCAGCGACTCGAGTTCCTGGGCATGCTGGGATTGGAGCGTCAGCAGCGAGGCGTCGAGGGACAGAAGGTCGGCATGGGCCTTGGAGATCGATTCGCGCGCTGCGAACAGGCGTTCGCGCGCCTCCAGGACCCGATCGGTGGGTATGAGATTGCGCGCCTGCAGGCCCTCACGTGCCTCGAGCAGCGTCTGAAGGTCGCGCACCCGGGCCTGATCCAGCTCGATGACCTCTTCGAGTGCCTCGCGCCGGCGCTGGGCGACGCGCTCCTCGTTAGCAAGCCGCCCGGCGAAGCGGGCGACGAGATCGGCCCGCTGCTGCTTCAACTGCTCGACACGACCGGTCGCGTCGGTGAGGCGCCCCTCCTCCTCCGGCGACGACAGCCGGGCGATGAGCTGGCCTGTCTCGACGCTGTCGCCGCGATTGGGATAGCTCTCCAGCCAGCCTGACTTCGGCGCATAGATATTGACGAAGGCGCCGTTCTCGCGAACCAGCAGCCCGAGTCCCGATACGGTGACCCGATAGGTTCCGAATACCGACCACACGGCGCAGCCGGCGATGATGGCGGCGGCGGTGCAAAGCGCCACCCATCCGAGGGGTGGCGTCACCTTGAGCGCCTGGTCCAGCTGGTTGAGGCTGAACAGACGCTCGAGGGCTTCTCGGCGGAAGAGCCCACTCAACGATCGCTCTCCGCTTCCTTATTCAGAGTGCATCGGGCCTTGGCCTGGCAAGATCTTCGCCAGCGCAACGCGCCCGTTCACTCGCCTTTGATGAGATCGACGATGCCACCGACGACGGCACCCACACCGGCGCCCGCGGTCGCCATCACAGCCGTCGTCCCGAGGGCGAAGCCGGCGGTCGTCCCCAAGACTCCGGTTCCGAGAAGGAAGGGCACGACCACCGGGGCAAATAGAACTGCAGCACCGATGACCCCAACGGCTGCACCGACGCCCGCGAGGATGCCCAGAAATCCACCGCCGTTCACGTTTTCCAGCTGGTCCTCGGAAAGCGGCCCGATTCCGGCGGCTTCCAGTTGCCGCTTGCCGGTCTCGATCACTTCAGTGGCCTCTTCCGTGCTCAGCTCGATCCCCTGCTTCTGAGCATAGGCAACGAGGTCCGACGGGTTGGTAACGCTCTTTGCCAGCTCGACGAAGTCCGGGGATGACAGCTCTATCTTGTTCGCAAACTCGGTGAATGTTGCAATAGACATGTTTCTCTCCTTCGATGAAGTCCCGTTTCAAACGACCCTGATCAGCTCAATGCATCCACAATGGCACCGAGACCGGCACCGACCGCACCGCCTAGTCCGGTTGCGGTCCCGACGACCATTGCGCCCACGGCAAAACCAACCGCTACCGGCGCCAAGACTGTCACAGCCAGGAGGCCACCAATGCCTGCGAGGGCTCCGAGAGCCACAGCGCCCCAAGCGGCCGCACTACCGCCCGCGATTCCCTCCAGCACAGCATCGGGCAGGGCTTGGCCCTTCACCTTCTCGGCAGAGGCATAGACGCTCTCCCGCAACGAGAGGATCTGGTCCTGTTCCTCGGGCGTCAGCGTGCATCCGAGGCTCTGCGCATACCGCTGGAGCGACTCCTTGCTTTCCGTCGACGAAAGAAACGTGTTGAAGGCTTCGGTTCCAAGTTGGATACCGCGCACATGATTGACAAAGCTGTCGAGCGACATGGGCGCTCCTCCTTTGCAAGATCCACGTCGATCTAATTTCTTCACCAAGAAGTAGCAATCGTCGGAACGCCCAATATGGGCGCATTGCTCGTCGTTTCGCGCCGCGCGCTCATCGAACTGTCAAACACAACCCCGCTGGACTTCGGCGACCGATCGCCCAGAATGGGCGAACTGAAAAGCGAGAACAGGATCGACGGATGTCGCGCAGCGCAAAGGAAGCCCGACCGGCGCAGCAACGCGCGACGGCGGTTCCAGTCGAAGGACGACTTACGCTTGCCACCGGCGACGGTGGAATCTCCCGTCTCTTCATCTACATGATCGGCAATTACCTGCACCGTATCGAGCGCGAGCGGCGTGGGCTCTACGAGGGCGACCTCGACCTCGCGCTGGTCGCCGAGCTGGTCGGCACCAGTGCCATAGAGCCAGGCCTGCGCGATGCAGCGTTCCGGGAGAAGCACGCGACCTTCGACAGCGTGATCGGCATCGAGAACCAGCGTGCGATCAATGCGACGTCGATTTCGAGTGCCTCGGGCATTCCCCGCGAGACGGTCCGGCGCAAGTTGAAGCGCCTGCTGGAACTCGGTGTCATCGTCGAGAAGAAGCGTTTCCGTTATGTCATCAATCCGGGCGTGCTGCAGCAATCGCACCACCAGGCCGCCTTCGCCCGCGGCATCGAGCAGACCGTGCGCTTCATGAACGAATGCCTCGAACAAGGCGTGGTGCGCTGGGCCCCGCCGGCCAGGAACCGGCGCAGCACCGGCTCCCGGAGCGGGTAGCTCCGCGGAGGAATAACTCTCCGCGCGGGCCTCGCCTTACTGCCGGGACATCTCCGTCCGCGCCTGCGCCTTCACTTCGCCGGCCGGCACAGCGCGCGGCACCTCGAACACCACGCGCTCGATCTTTCCCGTGTAGGCGAAGGGCGCCGCATAGTCGGCGTTCACCGGCGACAGGCTGCGGCCGATGTCCATGCCTTGCGTCGAGATGATGAACAGCAACCTGGGCAAGTGGCCCGCCGCCACCTGGGTTCCATCGACCGACAGCGACACGTCAGCACCGCCATCTCGCGTGCGCTCGACCCGCAGGCCGATCTCGTGGCGACCGGGCGTCAATGGCATATCGCCGAGGATACGCGTGTGCCGGTGGAAATCGTTGTAGTCGAACACCGGCACACCGCCCTTCAGGTACAGGACGAATCCGCTGTTGAGACTGCCGCGTGCGACCAGCGCCCCGTCACCGCTGTTTGAGGGGTGGTCAAGCTCGACCGCGGTGGTCCAGCCGCGCGCCGTCGGCGGGCAGTTGTCGGCGAGGACATGGGAGATCGGTGGAAGATAGACGAAACGACCGCGTGTTGTGGGAAGCCCGGGCCTCTGGGAGGCGCGGAACAGCGCGAACGCCCCGCGGTCGTCGAGCGGCAGCACCCCATGCTTATCCGCCTCGGCCCACCAGAGATCGATCATCTCCTTGAGGCGCGCCGGCTCCTGAGCGGCAAGATCGTCGCATTCGGAAAAATCCGGAACGAGATTGTACAGCTCCCAGCGGTCGGCATCGAAAGGCTGGCCGCTCCTGTGGTGGCTGACGGCCTTCCAGCCGTCGCGCCAGATGCCTCGATGCCCGAGCATCTCGAAATACTGCGCGCCCCTGTCGATCCGTGCACTCGCATCGTCGAAAGCAGATAGGAGGCTTACGCCGTGAATGGGCATCTGCGGCACACCCGCAACCACCGCGGGTGTCGCGATGCCAAGCGCTTCCAGCACGGTGGGGGCAATGTCGATGGCATGGCAGAACTGATGGCGCAGGCCGGCGGCATCCTTCAGCCGGGCCGGCCAATGAACGAGCAGGGGATCGCGCACGCCGCCGCCATGCGCGTTCTGCTTGTACCATTTGAGTGGCGTGTTGCCCGCCTGCGCCCACCCCCAGGGAATGTTGCTGTGGCTGGCGGGGCCGCCGATGTCATCGAGCCGCGTAACGGCCTCGGCGATGTCTTCGGGGATCATGTTGAAAAACTTGGCCTCGTGCATCACGCCGGTGGCGCCGCCTTCCTGGCTGGCACCGTTGTCCGACAGGAACACGAACAGCGTGTTGTCCCAGCGGCCGATCGACTTCAGGAATTCGATCAGCCGGCCGACCTGGGCATCCGTATGGTCCAGCATCGCCGCGAAAGCTTCCTGCAACCGGGCGGCGAAGGCACGCTCGTCCGCGCTGAGCTCGCTCCAGGGTTTCACGCCGGGATTGTGAGGGGCGAGCTTGGTCTGCTCAGGCACGATGCCCATCGCCTTCTGGCGCGCGAACCACTCCTCGCGCGCCACGTCCCAGCCCGCGTCGAAGCGCCCGCGATACTTGTCGAGATAGCTCTGGGGCGCCTGGTGCGGCGCGTGCATGGCGCCAAAGGCGAGATAGAGGAAGAACGGCCGCTCGGGCACCAGTGAAACGAGATCGCGGATCATGCCGGCCGAACGGTCGACGATGTCTTCCGACACATGATAGCCGTCCGCGGGACCGGCCGGCGGATCAACGAAGTAGTTGTCCATCGTGAGTTCGGGAAAGAACTGGTCGGTCTCACCCTGAAGGAAGCCGTAATAGCGATCGAACCCCTTCTGCAGGGGCCAGTTCGTGAACGGGCCCGCGGCCGAACATTCCGACATCGGCGCCAGGTGCCACTTGCCCGCGGCGAAGGTCGCGTAGCCGCTGTCGCGCAGGATCTCCGCCAAGGTCGCCGAGCTGCGCGGAACGGCGCCGCGCATGTTGGGGAAGCCGGTGTCGAAATTGGAGACGGCTCTCATGCCCACCGCATGATGGTTGCGGCCGGTCATCAGGCAGGCGCGGGTCGGCGAACAGAGCGCGGTGGTATGGAAGCCGGTGAACCGCAGCCCCTTCGCCGCGAGGGCGTCGATGTTCGGCGTCTCGATGGTCGAGCCATAGCAGCCGAGATGCGCAAATCCCGCATCGTCCAGCACCACGAGGACCACGTCGGGTGCGCCTTGCTTGAACTTCGCCGGCGGCCACCAGGGCGTCGACTCCTCGATCGTACGGCCGATGACTCCGCCGAATTCTTCGCCCGAGAGTGACTTGTTCATGGCTCTTCTTTCAGGTTTTTGCCGCCGCCGAGAAACTACCTTGTACGGCGCCCGGCGCAATCGCTCAGAAGCGCGGACTGCGGATCCCGTAGGCGACGACGGCCATGCGCGTCACAAATCCGCCGAGGACGGTGACGCCAACAGCGATGCGGACCAGTGCCGGCTGATCGGTCTGCAGGAAATGAATGATCGCCAGCGTGAGAAGCGCGCCCCACAGAACGCAGACCTCGGCGTAGAACGACGTGCGCAAGGCGGGGTTGTCGTAACCGCTCCGCAGGAGGTCACGCAGGATTCCTCCTCCCGCACCGCCGAGGCCCGCAGCCAGCGGTCCCCACAGCCAGAGCGGCTCTGCGCCGGAGCGAACGGCAACGACCACACCGATGACCGTGAAAGCCGCAAGCCCCAGCGCATCGGTGACTTCGAGAACCATCTTCGGCCGGAGAACGTTCGTCACCGCGCGCACGCGCCCCGATTCGCCGATTCCGATCTTTTGCGCGGCAATGATGGCCACGTACGAGACGACGACGGTGCCCAGAATGAGGAAAAGCGACTGCGGGTCGCCCAGGATGCCGATCGGGCTGCGGCCGAGCAGAAGATCCCGGACCACGCCGCCGCCGACCGCGGGCAAGCCGGCGAGCACGAACGCCCCGAGAAAGGAGAAACGTTCTGCGCGGGCGATCAAAACGCCGGACAAAGCGAAGGCGATCGTCCCGGCGATATCGAGGAAGGAGAACCACCAGGTCGAGATGGCGAAACTGAGCAGGACGGCCCGGGCGGCCCGCTCTTCCAGCTCGGCGATGGTGCCGTTCTTCCGGAGCGAGGCCAGGGCGCTGTCGAGCGCCGCGATCGTCCCGGGCGCCATCCCCTTGGCGAACCGCAGTCGAAGCTCGGTGTCTCCCAAGTCGACGGCCTTCCGGGCAACGAACGACTCGCTTCCCGGCGCCGCACCGAGAGAGGAAAGGATGGACAGGCGGCGGGCGGCCACGCAGTCGATGGCGCCCGCGACGACAGCACCGGTCGCCAGGCTCGCATCGCCGAAATACGAAGTCCGGTCGGCCAGCGCGCCGCTCATCATGAAGGTCGCAATGTCTGCGCGATAAGGCGCCTCGCGGACGAACCCGATCCGCCAGCCGCGACCATAAGCTTCCTCTAGGGCGGCGGTTCCCTTGCCGGTGAGCGCCGGCAAGCCGCGCGCGCACAGCAACACATCGTCCTCCACCCGATAGGGGATGGAGACGGATTCGCGAGCCACGGCATCCGGAAGAAGCAGATCGATCCCGCCTTCCGCGAGGGCGGATTCGGCCGCCGCGCGCGCCATGGGGAGGATCACGATCCCCAGGTGAGCCCGCCGGCCCGCCTCCTGGAGGATTAGAAGGTCGACAGGAGTGTCCACGCCGCTGAAATCGATCGTCGGGCCGATGAGCCCGATCCCGGTCGACACCCAGGCGGCGCGGAGAATCCCGCCGCCGTTGCCAGGTTCACGGGCCGCGGCCGGCCCGACGAAAGCGATGGCGGCGACGACGCCCCAAAGGAATACGCGAAGCAAAGCCCCTCCCCGGTCTGTGCTCCAGAGGAGGTTGGCACGAGCTTCGGCGCACGCGAAACGGAAAGCAGTGGCGGAGCCTGAACGCAGCAAAGCCGTCCTCTTTCGAGAACGGCTTTTGTAAGCTTGGTTGCGGGGGCAGGATTTGAACCTACGACCTTCAGGTTA
>NZ_JBXAPM010000030.1:0-39610 GCF_058803965.1 Reyranella sp. GW821-FHT14A01 | reverse complement strand
TGACCGGCAGTCTCGTGGGCTCGGAGATGGGTAGAAGAGACAGCTCCAGTTGCGCTCATACCTTGTCTACCGAGCTTGAGCGCAACTGGAGTTGCGCGCTCCTATGAACCTCACTCGATTTTGATGTTCGCGGCCTTCACGACTTTGCGCCATGCCTCGATCTCGCTCTTGGTGAACTCCATCAGCCCCTCGGGCGTGGTGAAGCTCGGCGCGCCGCCCATGTTCTCGAGCTTGGCCAGGATCTCGGGCGACGTGCCGGCGGCGATGATGTCCTTGTTGAGCTTGACGATGATGTCGCGCGGCGTGCCCTTGGGCGCATAGAAGGCCGACCAGGTGGTGAAGATCAGCTCCGGCATGCCGGCCTGCGGGGCGCTCGGCACGCCGGGCAGCGCCGAATAAGGCTCGGCCTGCGTCACGGCCAGCGCATCGGCCCAGCCCGAGGCCAGGATCATCTTGGCGCTGCCGGTGTCGCAGATCATAAAGGTGATGATGCCGTTGTTCAGGTCGGGCGCGGCCTGCTGGTTGTTCTTGTAGGACACGGAGACGGCGTCGATGCCGGCCTGCATGCGATAGAGTTCACCAGCGACGCGGGCCGAGATCGCGCCCGATCCGAAATTGTGCTTGCCGGGCTCGGCTTTGAGTTTGGCCGTCAGCTCGGCGAGCGTCTTCACGCCGAGCTTCTTGGTGACCAGAACCGCCATCGGCACCAGGCTCATGCGCGTGATCGGCTCGAAGTCGGCGATCGGATCGTAGGGCAGCTTGTCGTAGAGCACCGGGTTGCCGGCATGCGTCATCGACGAGGTGGCGAGCAGCGTGTAGCCGTCGGGCTTGGCATTCTTCACGAACTCGGCCGCGATGATGCCGTTGCCGCCACCCTTGTTGTCGACCAGCACCGGCTGGCCCCACATCTGCGACAGCTTGTCGGCGATCACGCGCATCGTCGTGTCGGTCGAGGCGCCCGGCGGAAACGGCACCACGAGGGTGACGCGGCCCGTCGGAAAATTCTGCGCCCGAACTCCTCCAGTCGCCACGAGGCTTGCCGCTCCGGCCAGCATTGCGCGCCGGCCGGTCTTGATGATCCCGGTCATTCGTTTCACTCCCTTTTGCATGGAGTATGGCGCGGCCACCGTTCCTTGACGAGCCATCGGCGCTCACGTCAGATGCGCGAAAGCTCGATGGCAACGGGCGAGTTGGGAGTAACGCTTACGTGACTGTCCAGGATCGGCCCCTCAAGGGGGCTTGGGGCATGACCGCCCTGCTTTTCCTCTTCATGCTGATCAACTTTGCCGACAAGGTCGTCGTGGGCTTGGCCGCCGTTCCGCTCATGCGGGATCTCGGCCTGACGCCCGAGCAGTTCGGCGATATCGGCTCGGCGTTCTTCCTGCTCTTTGCGGTCTCGGCGATCGTCGTCGGCTTCATCTCCAACCGTGTGAAGACCAAGCACACGCTGCTCGTCATGGCGATCATCTGGTCAATCGTGCAGTTCCCGATGCTGGGCATGATGAGCCTGGAGACGCTGATCATCTGCCGCATTGTCCTGGGCGCGGGCGAAGGACCGGCCGGGCCCGTCGCGACGCATGCGATCTACAAATGGTTTCCCGACTCGCTGCGCGGATTGCCGACGGCCGTCATCGCCCAGGGATCGGCCTTCGGCGTCATCATCGCCGTTCCCCTGCTCAACTGGATCATCGACACCTACTCGTGGCACTGGGCATTCGGCGCGCTGGGCATCGCGGGGCTGGCCTGGGCCGTCCTGTGGCTGATCTTCGGCCGCGAAGGCACCCTCGTCGACCCACCGGTCAGCACCACTAGCAGCAGCACCGAGCGCGTGCCCTATCGCTACCTGCTCACCTGCCCCACCATTCTCGCCGCCTGCGCCGCCGGCTTCGCCAGCTACTGGGGCCTGGCGCTCGGCCTCACCTGGTTCACCTCGTACCTGGTCGCGGGCCTCGGCTTCAGCCAGAAACTTGGCGGCAACCTCACCATACTGCCCTGGATTTTCGGCGCCTTCATCGTGCTGGCGGGCGGCTACGTTTCCCAGAGACTGAAGAAGAAGGGCGTATCCAGCCGGGTCTGCCGCGGCATCCTGCCGTGTCTCACGATCATCGCCGGCGGCTGCGTTCTCCCCTTCGTGGGCTCCATGCCGGAGCCCGGTCTCAAGATCGCCTTCCTGGTGTTCGGCACCGCTTTCGGCAGCACGATCTATGTCGTCCTGCCGATGATCATCAGCGAGCTCACGCCGCACCCCCAGCGCGCCGCGATGCTGGCGATCACGACATCGGTCGTGACCTTCGCCGGCATCCTCGCGCCCCGGATCATGGGATCGATGATCCAGAACGCCTCGACACCCCTTGCCGGCTACGAACAGGGCTATGTCATCCTCGGCATGCTGCTGCTCGCCGGCGGCCTCATCGGCCTGCTCTTCATCAACCCCGAGAGGGATCGCAAACGGCTGGCCGCGCACGCCGTGTCCGCTTTGCCGCTCCAGCCCGCGCGCGCCTGAAACAGGAGGAAACGATGACTTCGTCAATGTCTCGCCGTCCGCTGCTTGCCGCCCTCGCCGTTGCGCCCTTCGTTGCTGCCACGGGCGCCTCCGCCCAGGGAGAACTCGTGAACATCGAAAAGAAGACCTTCACCATGAAGGAGTTCCGCCTCGAGAGCGGGACCGTCATGCCCGACGTCAGAATCGCCTACGAGACCTACGGCACCCTGGCGCCTGACGGTCGCAACGCGGTGCTGCTGACGCACGGCTACACGTCGAGCCAGCACATGGCCGGCCGCGTCGGCGCCAACGGTGCGGAAGGCTCGTGGGACGGGCTGGTCGGACCGGGCAAGGCGATCGACACGAACAAGCTGTTCGTCGTCTCGTCCAACATGCTGGGCTCGTCCTACGGCTCGACCAATCCGGCGCAGGTCAATCCCAAGACCGGCAAGCCCTACGGTCCCGATTTCCCAACCATCACGATGGTCGACATCGTGAACGCGCAGAAGGCGCTGCTCGACAGTCTCGGCGTGAAGCACCTCGTGGCGGTCGCCGGTCCGTCGTTCGGCGGCTACCAGACCTTCCAATGGGGCGTGACCTATCCCGACTTCATGGATGGGCTCGTGGCTGTCGTGAGCGCGCCCAAGGGCTCGGGCGGCGAGGCCTCGGTCAAGGCGTTGATCGACGTGCTGGCCAAGGATCCGAACTGGAACGGCGGTCACTACTATGAGAATGGCGGCATCACCAAGGTGCTGACCGACATGCGCGTGGCGACCCTGAAGCGCTATGGCATCGACGAGCAGCTCGCCGCGCAGTTCCCCGACAAGGCGGCCCGCGAGGCCGAGATCGTGAAGCGGGCCGAGAGCTGGTCCAAGGTGTTCGACGGCAACTCGCTGGTCGTACTGCGACGCGCCAGCGTGAACTTCGACGCCGAGAAGGACATGCCGAAGATCAAGGCCAAGGTGCTCTACGTGATCTCGCGCACCGACAAGCTCTTCCCGCCCTCGATCGCCCCGGGCGTGATGGAAAAGCTGAAAGCCGCCGGCGTCACCGCCGACTATTTCGAGATCGACAGCGAACTCGGCCACTCCGCCTCGGGCCTCGACGCCGCCAAGTGGGCGCCACGGCTGAAGGCTTTCATGGCGACCCTGCCGCAGGGCGCCTGATCCCTAGAAGGGACGGTCGCCCTTCACGGTCACGCGATGGCCGCTGCGGGTGTGGGGCCAGTAGTCCCACATGGCGCGGTGCTGGGCGCAGCGATTGTCCCAGAAGGCGATCGAATTTTCGCGCCAGCGGAAGCGGCACTGGAAAAGCGGGTTCTCCATGTGCTGGTAGAGATAGCGCAGGATCGCATCGCCCTCGTCGCGCGGCACGCCGAGCAGGCGGCTGGTGAAGCCGGAATTGACATAAAGGCACTTGCGACCGGTCACCGGATGGGTGCGCACGACCGGGTGCTCGGCATGCGGATACTCGGCCTTGTCGGCCACGCCGATCGGCTTGAACAGGCCGCGATAGACCGGCTCGCCGTCGTGCAGGGCGATCATGCCGTCGAGATAGGCCTTCATGCGGTCCGACAGCGCGTCGTAGGCTGCGTACATGTTGGCGAACAGCGTGTCGCCACCGCGCGGCGGGCAGGTCTTGATGTGCAGGATGGAGCCCATCGGCGGCTCGACCTCGCAGCTCACGTCGGTATGCCAGCCCTCACCGTTGGCGCGCGGGCTGTTCTTGTCGGAATGGATGATCATCATCTCCGGCGTGCCCGGATCGTGCGGCGCGGCGGGATGGACATGCAGGTCGCCGAACAGGCGGCCGAACGACATGTGCTGCTCGGGCGTCAGAACCTGGTCGCGGAAGAAGATGACCAGGTTCTCCGCCAGGGCGCGGTGGATCTCGTCCTGCTGGCGATTGGAGAGCGGCTTGCTGAGATCGACGCCGCCCAGCTCCGCGCCGATGATCGGCGTCAGCTTGTCGACGGTGATCGTCTCGTAGGGCGCGCTTTCGTCCGCATTGTAACGGATGCGCGGGCCGGCATTGGCGTTCAGTGAACCTGTCATGGCTGTCTCCGTTGCCCTATTCGTCGAGGGTGATCTTGTTTTCCTGGATCAGCTTCGACCAGACCTCGCCTTCGGCAGAGACGAACTGGTTGAACTGTTCCGGGGTCCAGTCCTTGAGGACGAGCCCAAGCTGGGTCGAGCGTTCGATGACGCTGTCGAGCTTGGCGGCCTTCCTCATGGCGGCGTTGAGCTTGTCGATGATGTCCTTCGGTGTACCAGCCGGCGCGAACATCCCGAACCAGGCATCGAGGACGAAACTGGGCAATCCCGCTTCCGCCGTCGTGGGAATCTCCGGGAAAGCCGGATGGCGGGCGCTGCTCGCCAAAGCGAGCGCCTTCACGTTTCCATTGCGGATATGGGCCGCGACGGAGGGCGGGCTCATCACCGCCAGTTCGACCTGACCGGCCACGATGTCGGCGCTGACCGGCCCCGCACCCTTGTACGGGATGTGGGTGAGGTCGATGCCGGCGGCCTTGTTGAGCATGACGCCGCCGATATGGGCGACCGATCCCGGCCCGAAGGACGCATAGTTCAGCTTGCCGGGATTGGCCTTCGCGTAGGCGATGAAGTCCTTGAGATTGTCGACCGGCACCTTCTTGGCGATCACGATAACCTGCGGCGCGATCGCTCCCATCGCGACGCCGGTGAGATCCTTCGGCGACCAGTTCAGGTTCTTGATCATCGCCGGGTTGGCCGAGTGATAGGAGCAATACTGCATCAGCAGCGTGTAGCCGTCCGGCTTGGCCTTTGCGACGAGCGCCGTGGCGATGTTGCCGTTCCCGCCGCCCTTGTTGTCGATGACGATCTGCTGACCGAATTCCCTGGAGAGGTGATCGGCGAACATGCGGGCGACGATGTCGGTGCCACCCCCCGCCGGGGCGGACACGACGAGCGTGATGGGCCGGTCGGGATAGGCACCCTGCGCCCGGGAACCCGCAGTGGCGACAAGGGAGCCCGCGGCGGCGGATCCGAGTGCTAGGAGGTGGCGGCGCTTCATCCCGTTGGCCCTTTTCTGGTGGATTGACGCAGCGCTAGCACCGATCCACCTTATGCATAAAGTGCATAGTTTGCAGATAAATTGCTGAGGGATTTGCAGGAATGGACAAGCGGCTGCTGGAGTCCTTTCTCGCCGTCTATCGGTCGGGCTCGCTGGTCGAGGCTGCGGAACGCCTGAACATTTCGCAATCGGCCCTGTCGCGCCGCATCTCGGAATTCCAGAGCCGGCTGGGTCTGGCGCTGTTCGAGCCGTCCGGCCGCGGCATGGCCGCGACCAGCGAGGCGCACGAGCTGTTGCCGCTCGCGTCGGCGGCGCTGGAAGGCATCGCCAAACTGGAGGCGGCCGCACGCGCCAACAGCGAACAGCCGGCTGTCCACATCACCGTCGCGGCGACCGCCCATACGATCGAGACCGTCGTGGCGCCCGGTATCGCGGGCTTTGTCCAGACCAAGCCGAACATCCGCATCGGCGTCGTCGAGGCGAACGGCGTCGAGATCGAGAACCTGGTGCTGAGCGGCGGAGCCTCGATGGGCATCACCGGACGCCCGCGCTACGACACAGGCCTCGTCGACCATCAGATTGTACGCTTGGACATTCTGGCGGCCTCGCCCAAGCCGTTCAGCACCGGCGAGCGCCGCAACGGCATCGACCTCCGCGCGCTGTGCGAGCGCGAGCTCCTGGTGCTGGATCGCGGGTATCAGTCGCGCCTGACCCTGGACGCGGCGCTGCGGCTGCTGTCGCTGTCCCCCAGCATCCGCCATGAAGGCGGCTCGGGAACGGTGATCCTGGCGCTGGCACGGGCCGGCCTCGGCACGGCCGTCATTCCGGCGACCACGCGCACCGATCTTCACACCGCGAAGATCATCGCCAACGGCGTCGTCCTCGGCATGGACCTGGCCGCGATCTGGGACCCGGCGCTACGCTGGCGCGCCGAGGTCGAGCAGTTCGCCGAGTCGCTCAGGACCTCTCTCTCGCCACGCAACCGTTCACGACGCGGCTGATGCGCGGCGCGACCGGACCAACCTGACGGCGCCCACCAGCACCAGCAAGGAAGCGACCGCGCCCAGTCCCAGGATCACGGCATGGCGTCTCGCCGAGTCGACCACCTGCCCCGACCACGCCGCGATCCGTCGCGGCCAGAAGGTGCGCGCCGCCTCGAAGTCGGGCTCGGGACAGGTGACACCGAAACTCTTGGCCCAGGGCTGGTAGGCCCCGGTCGCGATGTAGCGGCGATAGATCCTGTCGGCACGGGGCTGGTCGTAGCCGGAGATCGCGAACTTCGTCGCCCAGCACAGCGCGGCGGCATAGGCCTGCGATCGCTCCGGCAACAGGTCGGCAGCTGCGACCGCATGGTCGGACGCGATCAGCCGGTAGTGGAACCGGACATCGGGTTTCGGCGCGCTTGAGGCGAAGCGACGCTCCTCGTCCGGTCCCAGCAGGGACGCGCTGTCGTAGGGACTGGGCGTGCCTTCCTCTGGCGAACGCTGCCGGTCGGGCACCGGGCTGGTTTGTCCGACGCCGGAGCTGAACGAACCGCCCAGCGCCGCCTCGTCCGGCGGGCCTTCGGTGCCCATGATCTCCAGGCCGCGCTTGCGGGCCAGCGTCGCCGCCGTGAACAGGGCTTCAGCGCGGGAGACGTTCTGCCAAGGCCAGGTCGCCGGCCGCGCCCCCTTGATCGCGTCCTCATAGGCCCGCGCATCGACGGAAGGCGGTGGCGAGTCCGGCGCCATTTCCGTGGGCGTCGTCGAGAAGTAAGGCTGCGCCTCCTGGAGCCGGCCATCCCGCACCAGTCGCCGCGCCAGCAGGTCTCGCAGGGCAGCGATCGGCTTGTTGACGATCCAGTGGTTCTCGTCGGGCTTTGCCGGCTTGTCCTCATCCGTACGCGGCAATCCGTCGACGAAGGCCTTGAGCTCGTCCGTGGTCAGCACGCGCTCGGCGATGTAGGTGACATCGCCCCAATAGGTGCGGGCGACCGGAAACAACAACCGCAGCGAGTCGCCGTAGCGGCCCTCGCTCACGGTCATCACGCTCGTCTCGCCCCGCAGCCGGATTTCCGAGGCGTCATCGAGTTTTGCGGCATTGCCGCCGACCGTCGCATTGAGGGCCGCGGTCCAGTCGCGCACCGCCGCCGCGCGATCGTTGCGCCGAAGCGCCAGCTTGGCGCGCACCCAGAGACCGAGCGGACGCTCCGTCGTCGCCGTCAGCTTTTCGGCGACGTCGTAACGCGCCGCCTGATAGGCCAGGGCCGCCAGCCGATCGAGATCGTCTCCGGCGGCGGGGTTGGGCTGGGTGAGAACGGCATCGATCACCGCCATGACGGCCGGGTCCTTCGGGCCGGCGACGCCATCGTCGTAGATCGACTGGCCGTCGCGCGCGACCACATAGGCGACCAGCAACTGCCGCACCAGCGGATCGGGAACGGCGCGGGCGAGCGCGTGGCCGTCGCCTGCGAGAAGGCCGGCCACTTCACGCAAGGACAGCAGCGCGACCTTCGAGCCGTAGGCCGACTGCTCGACGTAGAGACGCACGGCGCGCCCGATCAGCGTCGTGACTTTCGCCTCATCGAGATCCGACGCCGGAACATTCCACGGAACATCCAGGAGGCCCACTTCGACGAGGTCGATCCTCGCCTCCTCGCCAAGACTCGCGACCGCCAGGCCCATCGGATCGGGCGCACCGGCCTGCACACGGGCACGCACGGCCTGGAAAGACTTGCGCGCCGCATCGAGCTCGCCGTCGAGCTGCTGGATGCGGCCCAGCATGTAAGCCGCCGCGACCGTCCGGATCCGTCGCTGCGCCGGCGACAGGCGGTCGATGGCCTCGAAATAGTCGGTCGCCACGTCCAGGCGGCCGGCGTGGAACTCGATTGCGCCGGCGATATAGTCCAGCACGGCAACGGGAAGCCCCTCACCCGCGATCAACGCCTCCTTGCCGTTCTCCGCCCGGCGCGCGGCCTCCAGCTTCGCGAGCAACCTGTCGGTCGAAAGTCTTGTCCCGGCCGGAAGGATCGAGGTCCACGCGCCCGACCTTGCTTCCTCGCGTTCGGCAACGACGACTTCCGGCTCCGGGTTGGGGCTGTAGGTTTCCTCCGCCTCCACCGCCACGAGCTTGTCGGCGGGCGCGGGCGCCAGACGCTTGATCTCGAAAGCGAAGCTGAGGCCGACCGGCTCGCTCACCGTGTCGGCGCGGTCGTCGAAGAGTTGCCAGGGAAAGTTGGGGCCGCAGGCAAGGGCGACGCCGATGCTGGCGACGATCGCGAGGGCGAAGAAGCCAAACCTAGTTGACGACATTCAATTGCCTTTCGGGTTGCACGCAGCGGGCCCATCCGATGGTGCGTTTGGTCTGCGCGCGAAGCCGGCCGTTGCCGTTGCTCTCCAACGCGCAATGATCGGCGGCCAACCTGAATCCGTTCGCGCCGTCGGCCGCCTGGCAGGCCGGATCGAGGCGAACCCGCGCCGGCAGTTGCGCGTCCGTCGCACCGTCATTGGACAGGACCACGGTCCACAGATCCGGCTGCTCGGCCGGGACGAGAGCGGCGCTCACTCTTGCAGGCGAGAGCCGGTCGGTGACGACCGCGCGCCATGTCTCGAGGCTCCAGGCGCGGGTATCGGCCTCGGTCGGCAACCGGAACCAGACGACGCCGATCAACCCTGCCGGCGCGGACCTCTGCAACGCATGCAGGAGACCGAGTACCGACTCGGGCCGGGCATTCAGCAGTTCGCCGCCCGGCCCCACCAGCAGCGTCACTTCGCTTTCGACACTGGCCAGACGACCGTTGCTGCGCCACGTCACGCGCACGTCGTAGGCCGGCAGCGCCACCCGGAACGGCCGGCCGATCCGGCGGCCGAAGTCCCGGACCCAGCGCTCGGCCTGGTCGGGATCGAACAGGCCGCGACGCGGATCGTCGACGGCATGGACCTGCAACACCACTTCGTTCAGGTCGGCCGCGAGACTTCCCAAGGCGGAGGACGACAGCCAGGTCGGCAGCGCCGTGATCGACAGCGCGATCGACGCCGGAATCCGCGCGCGCAGGGCGGCGAGAAACTTCGCATAGGTCGCCAGCTTGGAGGTCGGGCAGTCATAGTCGATCTCGAGGCCCGTGATCGACTGCAGGGTCTTCGGTGCGGACACCGTCGCGACGACGCGATCGAGCAGCGCCGTCATGCGATCTTCATCGAGGCGACCGTCGATCCGGATCACGCCGACCACGGGACGGCCGGTCGCGAGAACCTCGTTCCAGGGCACAGAGACCGTCGTCCAGCGGCCGGAGCGGTCGCCCTCGGCCAGGAGAATGCGCCAGCTTCGCACGATGTCGGCGGATTGCGCGGCGGCGGCGGTCACGGCGGGCGTCCAGACGCGCTGCCAGACATAGGCGTCGTGCGGCAGCTTCTCGGCTGTCGTGCGGATCGCCGAAGTCGATGCCGACAAACCCACCAGACACAGCAACAGTGCCGCCCATAAACGCATCGGACCCTACGCGAGGCGTGCCGCCTCAGGGCATCATTTTAGCCCTTTACGGCGCCGGCCGTCAGCCCCGACGACATGTAGCGACGGAAGGCGTAGTAGATCGCCGCCGGCGGCAGCGCGTAGAGGAAACCCGCCGTCATCAGCAGTTCCCACGGCGAATCGTCGGCCGAGAGGAAGTTGCCCAGCGCCACCGGCAGGGTGATCGCCGTGTTCTTCGACAGCAGCAGGAACGCGTAGAGATATTCGTTCCACGCCAGCAGCAGCGCATAGGTGCCGACGGCGATCAGCGACGGCACCATCAGCGGCAGATAGATCATGCGGAAAAGCTGGAACGGCGAGGCACCGTCGATCATCGCCGCCTCGTCGAGCTCGACCGGCAGCTTGTCGGAGGCCTGGCGCAGGATCCAGATCGCATAGGGCGAGGCGATGGTCGCCATGGCCAGCACGAGCGCCCAGTCGTTGTTCAGCAGCCCGTACATGCCCATGGTCTTGTACATGGGCACCGCGAGGAACGCGGCCGGGATGAAATAGGTCAGCAGCGCCAGGTTCATCACCAGGCGGCCGCCCTTCATGCGCAGCCGGCTGATCGCGAAAGCCGCGGCCGTCGCCACGAACAGCGTGATCGCCGCCGTGCCGATCGAGATGACCAGCGAGTTGAACATCTGCAGCCAGAAGTGATTGAGGAAATGGTGCTTCTGGCCCAGCACCATCTCGAAGTTGCGCAGTGTCGGATTGGTCGGCCAGAGCTGGCCCGAGAAGGCCGCGTCCTTGGGCGAAATCGCGAACAGGAACATGTGGTAGATCGGAATCAGCGTCCACAGCAGCACCGGGATGCCGATCAGCAGCAGCCCGGTCTCGAAGCCGATATTGCGGAGCAGCCGGCGCGGGCTCATCGCGAAAGACGCTTCATCATGAAATAGACCAGCGGCAGGATCAGCGGCAGCGCGCAGACGATCGATGCCATTGCGAGCCCGACCTGGTCGAGCCGCAGGTAGCGGATGCCGAGTGTCGCCAGCACATGCGTGAGGTCCGCCGGTCCGCCGCCGGTCAGCAGGTAGACGCTGTTGAAGTCGCCGACCGTGAAGATCATCGAGAGCAGGGTGCAGGTGACGTAGAGCGTGCTCATCGACGGCCAGGTGATGTAGCGGAAGCGGTGCCAGGCGCCGGCACCGTCGACCGAGGCGGCCTCATAGAGTTCGCCGGGAATGGCCAGGCGGCCGGCCAGCAGGATCAGCGTCCAGAAAGGCAGCGACTTCCAGATGTGCACCAGCATGGAGAGCGTGAGCGCCAGCGCCGGATCGTTCAGCCAGTTCGGCCCGTCCTCGGCGGTCAGGCTGAAGATGAGCTGGTTGATGACGCCCCACTCCGGATTGAGCATGAAGCGCACCGACAGGATGGTCGGGATCGACGGCACCGCCCAGGGCAGCACGAACAGCACGGCCAGCACCTTCACCCACCAGCGCTTCTGCGTGAAGAAGCCGGAGAGGAACAGCGCCAGCGCCATCTTCACGTTGATGGCGACGACCAGGAAAATGAACGTGTTGATGACGGTCCGCAGGAAGATCGGATCGGCCGCCAGCTCGACATAGAGCTGCGGGCTGCGCGCCAGCCAGAAGCTGTAGCCCACCGGGAACAGCACGAAGCCGATGAAGATCGCGATGTAGGGCGCGACGAACAGCAGGCTCCAGGCCTGCCGTTCCGACAGGCCGAAGCCGGCCCACCGGGATTTCTCCCGGCGGGCCGTCGTGTCGATCGTGGTCGCCGTCATACGCGTACTCGCGAAAGCAGGCTTACGAGTGCAGGCCTACTTGGCCACTTCCTTGATGCGGGCGATCAGTTCGTCGACGGCCTTCTCGACCGAGACCTTTTCGCTGACCACGCGGTTCATCGCCTTGGCCCACACATTCTCGTTGTTGAGGATGGTGAACTTGTAGTTCTTGGTGAACTCGAACGGCAGCGTGCCGGCCTTGAACTGGTCGTAGACCGCCTTGCGATGCTTGTCGGCCTGCCAGAACGGGCTCTCCTGGCTGGCCTTGGTCACCGGGAACCAGCGGCCGAGCGCGCCCTCGACATAGGGGCGGAGATTCTCTTCCTCGAGCAGGAACTTCAGGAACTCGCGCGCCCGCGGCTTGTTCTTGGAGTCCTGGAAGATCACGCCGACCTTCACTGCCGTGCGATAGACCATTTGGGTGCCGTCGGGCTTCTTGGGGAAGCCAGCCGTCGCGATCAGCTCGTCATAGGCCTTGCGGCCGGCGGCGCGCTGCTCGGGCGTGAGCTGCTCATTGTTGGCGTCGTCCAGCCACTTGGCGGCGATCGAGATCGTGTAGTTGTGCGTCATGATCGTCGTGCGATTGTGGAAGGCGACGTTGTTGTCGGGATCCTTCCAGGTCGTCGACGAGGGCGGCGTGCAGCCCTTGGTGTAGATGTCGGTATAGTCGCGCAGCGCGGCGATCAGGCCCTCGCGCACCTTCGGATCGTCGACCAGCAGCTTGCCGGAATCGTCGACCAGCTTGACGTTGTAGGCGTCGACCCAGCTCAGGAACGACTGGAACGAGTCGGTCGACTCGACGCCCATCGGGCTGCCGATGCCGTAGACGCGGCTGCTGGTCGCCTTGCGATAGGCCGGCTGGACCTTGTCGCACCAGAAGGACCAGTATTCCTTCCAGGTGCCGGGAATGTCGTTCTCCTTGAAGCCGGCCGTCGCCAGCATGTCCTTCCAGTACTGGATGTGCAGCGTCTGCTGCTTCAGCACGAACCCGTAGAAGGCCTTCTTCTTGGCCTTGTCGTTGTAGAGATAGGCCGTCTCGATGGTGACCGGCGCGAAGCGGTCCTTCATCGGCTCGATGACGTCGGAGATGTCCTCGAGCTTGCCGTCGTAGGCCCACTTGCCCGCGACCTGGACGTCGTAGGTGTCGGAATAGGCGATGTCCGGCGGCGAGCCCGAATCGAGGGCGGCGACCGTCTTGGGGATCATGTCCTGCACGGCGTACTGCGACAGGTCGACCTTCACGCCGGTCTTGGCCTCGAACTTCTTGATGGCGGCGAACAGCGCATCGTCCTCGGACTTGTAGAAGCCCTTCACCCACCAGACGGTGAGCTTCTCCTGGGCGAAGCCCGGAACGGCCGAAAAGGCGATCGCCAGCGCCGCGGCGCCAGCCAGAATCCGTCTC
Organism: Reyranella sp. GW821-FHT14A01; assembly: GCF_058803965.1. Lineage (NCBI taxonomy): Bacteria > Pseudomonadati > Pseudomonadota > Alphaproteobacteria > Hyphomicrobiales > Reyranellaceae > Reyranella > Reyranella sp. GW821-FHT14A01. The sequence goes on along the minus strand of NZ_JBXAPM010000030.1, from coordinate 26,440 downwards.
ATTGTTTCCCTCGTTTTTTTAATTTGTCTGACAACTCGATTATCAGTCCGCTCTGCGGGAGTCGAGAAAAGACCGTAAAGCCTGTGCGCATTGCACAGCGTGCGAGAATGGCAGGCCATGACGTGACCGCCCGAAGACATTCAACTGGGCATTGGGCAACCCCTTCAGGAGGTCGGCGACCACGCCAACCGGGATGAAGGGACTGCCGTCGGGGTGCAGCAGCAGGGTCGGACACTTTATGTCTGCGAGCCGCGGCGTCAGGTCGGTGCCGATCAGCACACCGAGCGCATTCAGGATCGAGGCGCGCGACCATTTCTCCTGCTCCGCCGCGAACCAGGCGAGGCGCTGGGGCGACAACGCCCCGTCGTGGAAACGGTCGCGCAGGAAGGCATCGGACCAGCCCTTCGAGCCGCCTTCATCCAGTTGCCGACGCCACGCATCGGCGCGCTGGATCGAGGCGCCGAGATGGGCGCCGTTGCTGACGGTCAGGGTCGCGATCCTCTCGGGGCGCGCCAGGACCGCCGCCATCGCCACCGTCCCGCCGATCGATTCGCCCACCAGATGAAAGCGCGCCAGGCCTGCGGCATCGGCCACGGCGAACAGGTCGTCGACCAGCAGGTCGAGCGACCATTGGAAATCCTCCGCCGGGATGTTCGAGCGGCCGTAGCCACGCATGTCGAAGGTGACGGACCGGTAGGCGTCGGCCAGCGCCGGTTGCCACCCGGCCCAGAGCCCGGCGCTGGCGCCGATCCCGTGATGGAACAGGATCGGCAGGCGCGGCGGCCGCCACGGCGCCACTTGATCCACGACGTCGTAGTGAAGCAGTCCGTGCGCGGTACGGGCGACAGGCATGATCAGTCGGCGCGCATGCCTGCGGCCTCGATGACCTCCTGCCACTTCTTGCGATCGGCCATGATCGTCGCCTTGAATTCGGCCGGCGAACCGATGACCGAATCCATGCCATTCTCCGTAAAGCGCTTCTGCACATCGGGCTTGGCCACGGCGGCCCGCAGCGCCTTGTTCCAGAAATCCACCAGGTCGGCCGGCAGCCCCTTGGAGCCGAACACGCCGAACCAGTTCACGACCTCGAAGCCCGGCAGGAACTTCGAGATCAGCGGCAGGTTGGGGAAGAGCGGCGAGGGCTTGGGCGAGCCGAAGGCGACCGGGATCAATCCGCCGCCGTTAATCTGGCCCAGGAACTCCGGCATGTTGCCGAACATCATGTCGCAATTGCCCGAGATCATGTCCTGGATGGCGGGCGCGCCGCCGCGATAGGGCACGTGCAGGATGTTGATGCCAGCCATCTTCTTGAAGAGCTCGGCGGCGAGATGCTGCGACGTGCCGTTGCCTGCCGAGGCATAGGTGAGCTTGCCCGGATTGGCCTTCGCGAAGTCGATGATCTCCGGAATCGTCCGGTATTTCATATGCTTGCCGACGACCAGGATGTTGGTGACGCCCGCGATGTTGGCGATCGGCGTCAGGTCGGTGTCGACATTGATGGGGAGCTTCTGCCCCGGCATCACGGGGCCGACGCAGAGCGCGGCCATCGCGGCGAGGCCGATCGTGCGGCCATCCGGCGGTGCGAGCGCCACCGCCTCGTTGGCGATGAAGCCGCTGGCGCCGGTCTTGGTGTCGACGATCACCTTCTGCCCGACCTCCGGGCTCACGGCCTCGGCCACGATCCGGCACAGGAGATCGGCCGTACCGCCCGGCGCGAAGCCGCAGAGAAAGCGCACGTCGCCGCTGATCTTCTGCGCCAGCGCCGGCCACCCGGCCAGAGAGCCGACCAATGCCGCCGCGCCCGCAGTCGCGAATGTTCTACGTTGCATCTTTTGTTTCCTCCCTGTGTTGCAAAAAGCCTAGCATACTTCTCGCATGAGCAAGCCCCTCCGCCGCGGTGTCCTTGCCGGCCTCGCCGCGCTGCCCGTTGTGACGCCATGGGCCTCGGCGCGTGCCCAGTCTCCGGATTTTCCAGATCGGCCGCTGCGCTTCATCGTCGGCTTCCCGCCGGGTGGTCCCAACGACCTGCTGACACGCCTGATCGCGCCCGGCATCGGCGAACGGCTGGGCCGCACCGTCGTGGTCGAGAACAAGGCCGGCGCCAATGGCGAGATCGCGGCCAGCTTCACCGCGAAGAGTCCATCCGATGGCAGCGTCTTCATGCTGGCGTCCAACGGCTCGACCACGGTCGCACCCGCGCTCAGCCGCAACATGCAATACGACATCCGAACCGACTTCGCGGCCGTCGCGCCGGTCGGCATCAATCCGATGCTGCTGGTCGTCCGCCCCGATCTGCCGGCCAAAAATGTCGCCGAACTGCTGGCGCTGGCCCGCGCCCGCCCGGGCAAGCTGAACGGCGCCTCGGCCGGCGCCGGCGGTGCCACCCATCTGGCGCTCGAACTCTTCAAGGCGATGGGCAAGCTCGACATCGTGCATGTGCCCTATAAGGGCGGCGGGCCGGCGATGGCCGATCTCATGGCGGGCCTGGTCGATCTTTATTTCGGCGGACTCTCGACGGCGCTGCCGCACGCGAGGGCGGGCAAGATGCGCGCCCTGGGACAGACCAGCCTCGAACGCTCGGCCGCGGCGCCGGACATTCCCACCATCTCGGAGTCGGGACTGCCGGGCTACGAGGCCGCGATCTCCTACGGTGTGTTCCTGCCCGCCGGCACGCCGAAGGTGCTGGTCGAGCGGCTGCATGCGGCCGTCGATGCCACGATCCGCTCTCCCGATGTTGCAAAGAAATTCGTCGAACTCGGCGCCGATCCGCAATTCGGATCGCCCGCCGAGTTCGCGGCCTATGTGGCCCAGGACTTCGCCAAATGGGCCCGCCTCGCGAAGGAAGCGGGCCTCAAGGCGGAGTGACTTTTACTGGACCGACGAGAAAGCCGTCGGCGTCAGCATCTGCACCGCAACGTTCTCGACGATGGCGCCGTCCTTCTCGGTCTCGGCGCGCTTGGCCAGCCATTCCGGATCGGCGGCGAAGGCGTTCCACTTCTTCTCGCGGTCGGCCAGCGATTCCCAGGCGAGGAAATAGGTCAGCTCCTGATTCGATTCGCCGATCAGGGTCGTGAAGAAGCCGGCCTGCTTGATGCCATGCCGCTCCCAGATCTTGAGCGTGATGGTGTTGAAGCGATTGAGCAGCGCCGGCAGACGGCCCGGCACGCACCTGTAGACCCGCATTTCGTAGATCATCTTCTCTCTCCTAGAATTGCCCGCCGAAGCGCGGCACGAACCCATCGTCCTTATGGTCGATGTGGCAACTGAACGGCGCCCCGAAGTGGCACGGCATCAGCCGGGCGCCGCTGCCGGCGCAATGCTCCAGCGCCGCGCGGCGGCTCTTGCGCGCCCCCACGCCATCGGCACAGGCGAAGCTGTTCCACTCGGGGTGATAGACCTGAAGCGCATGATGCAGGATGTCGCCGCAGAACAGCGCCTTCTCGCCGCGCGATTCGAACTTGATGGCGATCGTGCCCGGCGTATGTCCCGGCGCCGGCTCCACTTTCAGGTTCTCGTCGAGCTGGGCTGCGCCGTCGACCATCTGTGTGAGCCCGGCCTCGACCACCGGCAGCACGGAGTCGCGGAAGGAGCCGGCGTTGACCGGGCCGGTCGCGGGATCGCTGTCGAGCTTCAGGTAGTGATCGTAGTCGGCGCGGCTGAACACGTACTTCGCGTTCCTGAACGTCGGCACCCACTTGCCGTTCTCGAGCCGCGTGTTCCAGCCGACATGGTCGACATGAAGATGCGTGCACATCACCATGTCGATCTGGTCGGGCTCGACGCCGGCCGCCTTCAGCCGCTCGAGATACTTCGTCTCCATCAGGTGCCACTTCGGGCGGTGGGGACGCGGCTTGTGATTGCCGACGCAGGTGTCGATGAGGATGGTCTTGCCGCCGACCTTCAGCAGCCAGCTATGGACGCTGAGCTTCAGGAAGGAAGAGGCTTCGTCATAATGCGACGGCACGAGCCAGCCGCGATGCCGCTCGACGACAGAGGGATCCCAGTCGGGGAAAAAAGCCTTGGCGTCGAAGTTCGGTTCGTAGCTCTCTTCGATGCGCACAGCCGTGCCGGCACCGAGCTTTACTTCGACCATCCCCTGCCTCCCCTATTTGCCGGGGAGCTTAGCGTTGCAGGACGGTTGCGGGAAAGGTGCCTGTTTCGCTTCTAGAACGGCAGGCGCGCCGCGTCGACACGCTCGACATGCCGATGCGTCAGCGCCGCGATGGCAGCACCACCGAGCGGGGCCACGACGATCAAGGCGATGAAGTGAACGCCGAGCAGCCAAGGCTCGAACAGGTACGGCATGAGATGGCCGACGGTCACGGTCGACACGAAGAACAGGACGGCGAAACCGGCGCCCGCGAGAAGGCCGCCGAGCGCGACCAGAAGAAAGGAAGCGGTCAACGACCGACCGATGAGGTAGCTAAGCCCGAAGGCGGCCCCTGCGGCGACAAGCGCGGTAACGGTTTCCATCCAAGCTCTCCAATACGCTCTCGACTAAAGAGAAATCAGAGTCGACACTGTCTTGTCCCACACACTCTGAAACATCCAACCTCCGTCGAGAAACGACCAATTGCGCATGTCTGACTCTGCATTCGACTGGCTTTCCGCAGTGGAACTCTCAAAACTCCTGGCACGAGGCGAAGCGTCTCCCGTCGATATCGTCGATGCCATGCTGAAACGCGCATCGGCGCTGCAACCTCAACTAAATGCCTTCGTCCTGATTGACGAGAAAGGCGCGCAAGCTGCTGCAAAGGCTTCAGAATTGCGCTGGAAGAAAGGTCAGCCGTTGTCGCCTTTCGATGGCATCCCGACGACGATCAAGGACACGACGAACGTCAAGGGCTGGCCGACGCGGCTCGGATCCCACTCCACGGACGAGACTCCGGCAGACGACAACGCCGCCGTCGTCGACAGGTTCCTTGCCGGGGGCATGATTCTTCTTGGGAAAACCGCTACGCCGGAATTCGGCTGGAAGGCTCTCACTGATTCGCCGCTGCAGGGCACAACCCGCAATCCGTGGAACCTCGCCCACTCGCCGGGCGGCTCCTCGGGCGGTGCCTCGGCGCTCACCGCGGCGGGCGTCAATCCGTTCAACCATGGCAATGACGGCGGCGGATCGATCCGCATCCCGGCGGCCCATACCGGCCTGGTCGGCCTGAAGCCGTCCTATGGACGCATCCCGCAATCCCCTGCCGACTCTCCTTTCGCCGACGTCATCAGCCAGGGCGTGCTGGCACGCACGGTACTCGACACCGCGATGGCGCTGAACATGACGGCCGGCCCCGACCCGCGCGACTGGCGCTCCCTGCCCGCCGAGGCACGCGACTATACGGTCGGCCTCGAGGCCGGCGTGCGCGGCTGGAAGATCGGGCTCAGCCTCGACCTCGGCCATGTGAAGGCCGATCCGGAGGTGCGCGAGCTCGTGGCCGCCGCGGCCAGGCGCTTCGAGGAGCTGGGTGCCCATGTCGAGGAAGTCGGCCCGATGTTCGAGCCGCTGCAGCAGCATTTCGAGCCGCTGTGGATCGGCAGCTTCGCCACGCGCTTCCGCCAGATCCCGACCCAGCTTCACGACAAGCTCGACCCCGGCATGCGCGCCCTCGCCGAGAAAGGCCTGGCGATCACCCTCGCCGACTATGCCAAAGCCTTCGAGGCCAAGAGCAAGCTCGCACGCGACCTCGCCCTCTGGCACCGCAAGTACGATCTGTTGCTTGCGCCCGTCACGCCGACCGCCGGACCGCCGGTCGAGACGCTCTACAATTCGGAAGCCTTCCCGCGCTGGACCAAAGGTGCGCCCTACACGCTGCCCTGCAACCTCACCGGCCAGCCGGCCGCGTCGATGCCTGCAGGCCTGACCAAGGCGGGGCTGCCCGTCGGCCTGCAGATCATCGGCGCGCCGCGCGCCGACGAAATCGTGCTGCGGGCGATGCGCGCCTACGAGAGTGCGAGCGGCTGGACCTGGCCGCAGCCGCGCGTGCTCGAAACACTCAAAGGATTGTAGGGGCGTGCGCCGTCAAACGGCGCGGGACACCTTGTTGGGCGGCGTCGGACGAACGACGCGCAGCGCGATGACGAGAACGCGATAACCGAGGAAGCCGGCGCAGAGCGCGCTGGCGGCGGCGACGTAACCCGGCTCGACCAGGGCCTCGCCGAGCATCGCCGAGGTGAAGTCGATGCCGGACAACACGGCGAGTACGATCGCCACAACGAGACCGTCGACTGTCGCGGGCAGCGACACGAGACCGGCTTCCTTGTTCGACTGCACCGTCAGCATCCATCCGCGGATGCGCCCGATCACCGATCCCACCGCGAAGGCGGCAACCCAGAGAATGTCGAAGAGAATGTTCGCCTCGAACACGCCGGCGAGCAGCATCAGCGTCGCCATCAGCGCGAAGCCTCCCGGCAGGGCCACGCGGCCCAGCGTCGTGACGCCGCCGCGCGACTGCGCCGCCATCGTCCAGAGGCAAAGGGCAGCGAACAGAAGTGTGAGGCCGTTCGCCAGGCTCAGGGTGGAAACCATGGGAGATAGGAAACGACACGGCGCGAAGCGAGTAAAGCGCTGAGGCTGCACAGACACTGTCGGCATCGCACTTTTACGACTGCAGTCCACGGGAAGTTGACGGGGCCTCACAAGCCATGAAGGCGAGGACCAAGCCGTCCAATTATCGAAAATACAGGGGGAAAACGACACAACGCTTTATTCGGGATTCGCGGCGATCGTCGCGACTGCGGTTGCATTGGCCCTTTCGGCCACGTCGTCGCAGGCCCGGCCGATGCCACCCCAGTTGATTGAAGACGGCCGACCAAACGACAGCGGCGCCGGTTTTGCCGGCGCCGCTGCTTCTATCTCGGAACGCGAGATCAGGCGTCGGCTTTGACGCCGGCGGTGGTAATCACTTTTTCCCACTTGTCGATTTCGTCCTGGAGGAACTTGCCCGTGTCCTCCGGCGTCGCGCCGACCGGGATCACGGCCTGCTCGGCCAGCCGCTTGCGCAGCGCCTCATCCTTCACCGCCCGGCCGACTTCTGCCGACAGCTTGTCGACGATGTCCTTCGGCGTGCCCGTCGGGGCGAGGAACATCACCCAGCTCGAGGATTCGATCAGCGGACCGCCGGACTCGACGATCGTCGGGATTTCCTCGACGCCCGGCACCCTGTTCTTCGACAGCATGGCAAGGCCGCGTATCTTCCCCGCCCGCACCTGGGAGATGACGCCGATCGGCGCATCGATCAGCACCTGGATGTTGCCGGAGGCGAGATCGGCCAGCGCCGGCGCCGTGCCCTTGTAGGGGACATGCTCCATCTTGATGCCGGTGACCTGCTTCATCAGCTCGCTGGTGAGATGCGCGGCCGCGCCGACGCCCGACGAGCCGAAGGACAGCTTGCTCGGATTGGCCTTCGCATAGGCGATCAGCTCGCCCACGTTCTTCACCGGCAGGTCGTTGGTGACGCAGATGATGAGCGGCGCAACGCCGACCAGCGACACCGGGGCGAAGCTCTTCACCGGGTCGAACTTGAGCTTGCCGGCATAGAGCGTCTTGTTCGCGGCGTGGGCCGCGATCACGGTCAGGAACGTGTAGCCGTCGGCCGTGGCATTGGCCGCGGCTTCGGCGCCGATCAGCGAATTGGCGCCCGGCTTGTTGTCGACCACGAAGGTCTGGCCGACATTCATCTTCTCGAGCGTCAGCCGGGTCACCACGTCGGTGAGACCGCCCGCCGTGTAGGGCACGATCCAGCGGATCGGCTTGTTGGGCCACGCCTGGGCGCGCGCGGCGCCCGCCGGCATCAGGGCAGCCGCGGCGGTTGCCGCCAGCGCCGTGCGGCGATTGATCGTCTTCATATGTTTCCTTCTTCTTCCCTGTTTATTTCAGTCCAGATCGAGACCGTTCATCCCGGCGTTCTTGCGCGCCTTCTTGGCGATCTCGCCCAGCACCTTGCCGGCCTGCACCGGATCCATGATCTGGTCGACCGTCGGGCCCTTATGCCAGCCCTCGGCGACGGCGAAAATGCCGTTTCCGGCCTGGAAGACGCGGCCCGTCACCTCGCGGCTGTCCTCGCTCACCAGCCAGGTGGCGACCGGGGCGATCCACTTCGGGTCGCGGCGCTTCTTGTCCTCCTCGGTGTACTCGCGAAGGTCCTCGGTCATGCGGGTGAAGGCCGACGGCGAGATCGAATTGACCGTGACGCCGTAGCGTCCCAGCTCGCGCGCGGCGATGACCGTGAAGGAGGCGATGCCGGCCTTGGCCGCGCCGTAGTTGGTCTGACCGATATTGCCGTAGATGCCCGAGACCGAGGTCGTGGTGATGATGCGCGCATCGACCGGGCCGCCCTTCAGCTTGGCCTGGTCGCGCCAGTAGGCGGCGGCGTGGCGGGCGGGCGCGAAGGTGCCCTTGAGGTGCACCTTGATGACGGCGTCCCACTCGTCCTCGCTCATGTTCACGAGCATGCGGTCGCGCAGGATGCCGGCGTTGAGCACGATGGCGTCGAGCTTGCCGAAGGCCTCGACCGCCTGGTCGATCATGTGCTTGGCACCGTTCCAGTCGGAGACGTCGTCGCCGTTGGCCACGGCCTCGCCGCCCATCGTCTTGATCTCGTTCACGACCTGCTGGGCGGGGCCGACATCGTTGCCCTTGCCGGCCCGGTCGCCGCCCAGGTCGTTCACGACCACCTTGGCGCCATGCTCCGCCAGCATCAGGCAATGTTCCCGGCCGACGCCGCGAGCGCCACCCGTCACGATCGCAACCCGCCCCTCGCACAATCTCGCCATTGGTGCCTCCCGTCTTTTGCGTGTCTGAAACCTGTCGTCCTGGGCTAGTCTAGCGAGGCTTATAGGAGGATCGCCATGGACACGCTGCCGCTCGTTACCCCCGAACAGGTCGGGCTTTCCGCAGCGCGGCTCGACCGCGTGCGCACCTGGATGAACGGCTGGGTCGACAGCGGAAAGCTGGCCGGCATGGTCACCTGCGTCATGCGCCGGGGCGAACTGGCCTTCGCCGAGGTCGTCGGCCAGTCGGACGTGGCCCGCAACAAGCCGATGCGCGCCGACACGATCTTCCGCATCTATTCCATGACCAAGCCGCTCACCTCCGTGGCGATCATGATGCTCTACGAAGAGGGAAGGTTTCAGCTCGACGACCCGATCTCGAAGTTCATCCCCGCCTTCGCCAACCCGCGCGTCATGGCAGGCGGCAGCCGCGGCAAGATCGAGACGGTGCCGGCCGAGCGCGAGATCAACTTCCGCGACCTGCTCAGCCACACGTCCGGCCTGACCTACGGCTTCATGGAGAGCAACCCGGTCGATGCCGCCTATCGCGCCAAGCAGGACGGCGTCGACTTCCAGACCGCCGACACCAGCCTGAAGCAGGTCGTCGAGCGGCTGGCGCAGCTGCCGCTGATCGCGCAGCCGGGCAAGGCCTGGAACTACTCGGTCTCCACCGACGTGCTGGGCTACCTGGTCGAGGTCATCTCCGGCCAGCCCTTCGAGAAGTACCTGAAGGAGAAGGTCATCGACCCGCTCGGCATGGTCGACACCGACTTCCACGTTCCGGCTGCCAAGCATGACCGCTTCGCCGCCAACTACGCTCCCGGCGCAGACGGCAAGCTCAGCCTGATCGACGATCCGGGCAAGAGCCGCTACCTGGCACCGCGCAAGGTGAATTCGGGTGGCGGCGGCCTCGTCTCGACGGCGTCCGACTATCTGCGCTTCTGCAAATTCATGCTGAACAAGGGCGAGCTCGACGGCGTGCGCCTGCTCGGCCGCAAGACGGTCGAGCTGATGACCATGAACCACCTGAAGGGCGATATGGCCGACATGGGCACGCCGCGCTTCTCGGAATCGACCTATACCGGCATCGGCTTCGGCCTCGGCTTCTCGGTGATGATCGACCCGGCCAAGGCCTATATCGCCGGCACGCCGGGCGAATATGCCTGGGGCGGCGCCGCTTCCACCGCCTTCTGGATCGATCCGGTCGAGGACATGGCCGTGGTGTTGCTGACGCAGCTCATGCCCTCCTCGACCTACCCGATCCGCCGCGAGCTGCGGGTGCTCACCTACCAGGCGATCATCGACTGAGGAGCGACGCCATGCGCAACACCGGCAGCATCGAAGTCCGCAAGCTCCATCCGCTGTTCGGCGCGGAAGTCACCGGCATCGACATCACGCGCCCCCTTTCGGCGCGGGAGTTCGGGCCGATCCGCGCCGCGTTCGAGGAGCATTCAGTCCTCCTGTTCCGCGACCAGCCGATGGACGACGACAAGCAGATCGCCTTCAGTGAGAATTTCGGCCCGCTCGAAACGACGCTCAGTTCCAATCCCGCGGCCGGCACCAAGTTCCAGCGCCAGTCGAACCTCGACATCATGACCGGCGAGCCGATCCCGCCGGACGACATGCGCATGATCTACCAGAAGGCCAATTACTTCTGGCACTCCGACTCCTCCTTCAAGCGCATCCCCTCGCTGTGCTCGATCCTGACGGCGCGGATCTGCCCGCCCGAGGGTGGCAACACCGAGTTCCTGAACATGCGAGCGGCGTGGGATGCATTGCCGCCGGCCCTGCAGGCGACGATCCTGCCGCTGGTCGCCGAGCATGCGCTGGCCCATTCGCGCGACCGCGTGCAGAAGGGCATCCTGAGCGCCAAGGCACTGTCGGAGCTGCCGCCGGTGAAGCAGCGCATGTTCCGCGACAACCCGATCAACGGCCGCCGCGCCCTCTATATCGGCGCCCATGCCGGCCGCATCCTCGACTGGCCCGAGCCGATCTCGAAGGCGATCCTGTGGGAGCTGGCGCAGCGCGCCGAGCAGCCGGAATTCATGCTGTCCCATGCCTGGCGCGAGGGCGACGTGATCGTCTGGGACAATCGCGCCGTCCTCCATCGCGCCACATACTACGATGCGGTCAAGTACAAGCGGTTCATGCAGCGCACGACCATCGGCGGCGACGAACTGACGGTCCCGCAGTAAACGATGTCCGAACCAGCGTCCGTTCCCCTCCCCGACGGCATGCCCCCCGGGGCACGGCGCTTTGCCGCCATCGCGACCATCACCATCGGCCTGTCGATGGCGGTGCTCAGCAACTCGATGACCAATCTCGCTCTGCCTTACATCGCGAAGGATCTCGCGATCACGGCGGAGAGCTCGATCTGGATCGTCAACGCCTACCAGATCGCGCTCATGATCATGCTGCTGCCGGTGGCGGCGCTGGGCGACATCGTGGGCTACCGCACCGTCTATCGCTGGGGCCTCGTCGTCTTCTCGCTGGCCTCGATCGGCTGCGTGCTCGCGCCCACCCTCTCCTGGCTGATCGTAGCGCGCACGCTGCAGGGGCTGGGCGGCGCGGCCATCATGGCCATCCAGCCGGCTTTGGTGCGCTCGATCTATCCGCGCGCCGCCCTCGGGCGCGGGCTCGGCTTCAACACCACCGTCGTGGCGACCTCGATGGCCGCCGGCCCCAGCGTGGGCGCCGCCCTGCTCGCCATCACGAACTGGCCGATCCTGTTCGCCGTCTATATTCCACTCGGCGTCATCTCCTTCTTCCTCGCCGGCCGCTTCCTGCCGGTGACGACACACGCCAAACGGCCGTTCGACGTGCTCTCGGCGGTCCTGTCCGGCGGCACCTTCGGCCTGCTGATCTTCGGCATCGACGGCGTCGGCCATAGCCATCCCGTGCCGGTGATCGTGGCCGAGCTCGTCGGGTCGGCCGTGTTCTGCACGCTGTTCGTCTGGCGCCAGCGCCGCCTCGCCGACCCGATGATGCCGATCGACATATTCGCCCGGCCGATCTTCTCGCTCTCCATTGCGGCCTCCACCTGCACCTTCGCGGCACAAGGCCTGGCCTTCGTCAGCCTGCCCTTCTTCTTCCACACCGTGCTGGGCCGCGACGCCACCGCGACCGGCCTGCTGCTGACGGCGTGGCCGCTGGCACTGGCGGGCGTGGCGCCGATCGCCGGCCGCCTGGCCGACCGCCACCATGCCGGCGCCCTGGGCGCGATCGGCCTCACCTGCATGGCCTCGGGCCTGATCCTGACCGCACTGCTGCCGCCGGACCCTTCCGCCGCCAACATCATGTGGCGGCTGGTCCTGTGCGGCGCGGGCTTCGGCATCTTCGCCTCGCCCAACAACCGGCTGATGATGAACGCCGTGCCGCGCGACCGCAGCGGCAGCGCCGGCGGCATCATCGCCTCGGCCCGAACCCTCGGCCAGACGATGGGGGCCGCGCTGGTCTCGCTGGTGTTCGGCCTGTTCGATTTCTCCGGCGGCGGCGCCGCCGATGCGGCCCGCGCCGCGATCTGGCTGGGCGCCGGCTTCGCCCTCACCGCCCTGATCCTGAGCAGCCTGCGCCTACGGCACTGACGCCACCTGGAATATTCCCGTCAGTAAATGAACCAGGATGGATGTGCCATCGCCGTTCGGACGAGGTCGGCTTGTCTCGAGCACCCCATCTTCTCGAACAAGGCCTTGAGCTGGGTCTTGGCGGTGTTGATGGAGATGCCGATCGTCGCCGCAGCGGCGATAAGGCTTTGCCCGTCCAGCAGGACATGGAGGAGGCGCCCTTCCGACAGCGTCAGATTGAAGGCTCCCACAAGTCTTTCGACAGAAGTCCGCTGTGACGTAGCATCGGAGATGAAGAGCAATGCCATTGGCGCGCACCGACCGAACAACTCCTTCTGCGGATCCAACCTGGTGACGAGAAGACCATAGGGGCGCGCACCTGATCGTCGTTGCACGGACATGACACCGCTTTCGCCGGCCTGCTGGCCTAACGCGATACCGAAGATCAGTTCGCACATCCTCCTCAGCTGGAGATTGTCGGCAGCCATCCCCGCGACCAGCCGGCCTTCCCGGCTCACGGCCAGCCCGTCCCCTTGCGAAAAGATCCGGCCGGCCTCCGGATTGGAGAACACGATCTTTCGATCGTCGCCGAGAACGACGACGCCAACCTTCAGCCGACGGAAACACTCCTCGGCGGCAGCCCAGCGGAAATCGGCGACACTGAGCTGACGATTGACCTTCATGGCGCGCTCGATGTGCGGCGTGATCCGCTGCAAGAGCCCGACATAAGACGCATGTGCGGAATCGCTGCAGCGGGGAAGCAGGACACTCGCCGAAACGAAGCGACTACGGTCACGCATGACCGTCACCCCGATGCCGCTGACAATCTCGTTGGGGCGCAGGAAATCATTGTACCACTCGGTCCTGAAGAGATCGGACCGGGGGAGAAAGAACTCGGCGGGCTCTGCCTTGCCGACGGGTCTCGTCGCCATACGGCTCAGCCAGGCGTTGCGGCTGGCGAAGTGGGAATTGTAGAGCGCGACATTCTCAGCATCCCAATTGGCATAAATCAAGCAATTCCCGGTTGCAATCAATGGATCATGCATCACGAGGTTGCCGCCACCGCCCATCGGGCCGGCGAGCTTGCCGAGGGCGTCGACCCATTTCGAGGGATCGACGGCGGCCTCGTAAATGGCCTCGACGAGTGCCAAGTATGTCTTCTCGGAAACCATCGACGCCTCGCAACGTCGGTCCAGACCACCATTGATTGTAGCCGCGGCAGGTACCACTGCCAAGGGTGGCGGATCGCGGCAGGCGCTGTGCTGGGCGGTCTACGGCGTGACTGTCACGGGGCCGATATCACCGGAGGTTCCATAGTCGGTTCGGCGTACACGCAGTTGCGAACCGCGTCGGTAGTACTGAAAGCAGCCGGCATCGTTGGGAGGCCCCATGCGCCAACAGACGCGCCCGTCACTTTCCAACCGATAGGTTCCGTTCTTTCCAAGCAACCCGCCAACAACCGCGAGCTTTCCGTCGTCACCGTAAATGATGACGTGTCGGGGACCGTGACTTACGTCCTTGCCCAGGATCTCGCTTCGCACTTGAGCTGAAGTGAGTAAAACGTCCGCCGCCTCGGCGGCGGACGTGGCGACGCCCCAGATGGCCAGGGTCGCCAGCAACGGCTTCCAGTTCATGCTTTCCTCTCCGGTGGCGCCATCCCAGTTTTCCATGACGCGAAGAGAGGCGGTTCACCCGAACGGGTGAAGTGGCCGCCTCGGTGCCGCGACATGATACCCGCGTCGATTCCATCGCATCACGAAAGCTTGGGTTGAACGCGATTGCGCGACAACTCGCTCTCGCAACGTAGCCGGAGGAGGAACGCAAATGGCGATAACGACGATGTCGGGACAGGTGAGCCACCTTCAACAGTCGACGCAGGTCCAGGGAGGCATGAACCAGGGCACGGGATTCATCAACAGCGCCCAGGTTATCAACTTCCGGATCGGCAATCGGCCGGTGTGCTTCAAGTTCACGGAAGGCGGCGTGAGCGATGGCGATATGGTGACGGTCGCCGGCTACCAGAAAAGCGGAACCTTTCGTGCCCTGAGCCTCAGAAACGATACGACCGGCGCCATGCAGTCCGTATCTTCGACGTTGCTATTCGTCCTCGCGGTCTGCTGCTTGCTGCTGGGCATCCCTTTCTCGTTCATCATCATCGGGATCCCGCTGCTTTTGGCGGGAATCTATTTCGCCTACGTTGGATTCCGCAATGTCAGGGCCAAGAACGTGCTCGCTGCGACAGCACCCGCCGGCCATGCGATCCTTCATTCGAACGGGTGAGGCCGCTATCATAGGCGATGCGAGCGCGCCCAGGACGGAAGTACATGCTACGCACGATTGCTCTTGCAGCAGGCGTTTTCATCGCCTCTCTATCCGGTGCCCGCGCCGATGTGATCGCGGGATCGCAGAAGACGATCCAGGGCTGGACCCTCGCCGCCTATACCGTGCAAGGCAAAGGCTTCAACCACTGCGGAATTTTCGTCAATTATCGCAGCGGCATTACCTTGCATTTCGTGATGTTCGCCACCCGCGTATGGAGCATCGGCTGGTCTCACGATTCGTGGACCTTTCGCCAGGGCCAGCAGGTGCCCCTGCAGATCCATGTGGACGGTGCGGGACCATATAACCTGACCGCGATCGCGCAGACCAAGACCTTCATCCTCGCCGAACAGCCGGCAGGGAGCGCCCTCTATGAAACGGTGCGCCGCGGCAGCCAGATGACGATCCAGACACAAGGCGGCCGGATTGGCTTCGCCCTCGACGGCACCTCGGCCGGTTTGAGCGAACTCGCTGCCTGCGTTGACCGCTTCACCGGCGTCGCCAGATCCAATCAGGAACCCGTTCCTCAGGCGCCGATTCCTCAGGCGTCGACGTCCGCCAGCAATGACAGGCCTCTGGACCAGAAGCTCAGCGACACCCAGGCGCAGCAACTGCACGAGGCGATCTGCAGCTCCCGCGTCTACAAGGCGAAGGCCGGCAGGGAGCAATTCTGGGCTTGCGATCGGCCGCGCGACTATCCGACCCGAACGACAAACGGCACCTGCCGCCTGAGTGTTCCCTCTGTCGATGGCCGCTACACGATCTTCTACGGCCGATTCACATCACCCCGCCCTCAGGCGATCGCCATGTATTCGGCCGACTGCGAGTCTCGTGCCACCGGCAACGGCGGCGCCGCCCTGTTCGATGTGTCCGACGGCAGGTTCAAGTTCGTGCGCTATTTCGCGGGAGGTCGCTTCCATGACTGTGTCGTGCCGCCGGCGGCCGGCGGCGCTATCCAGACGCCCTATTGCTGGTCGAGTTTCATGGGGCAAGGGCAATTGGCCTCGAGCTTCGGTCCAGTGAAGTACAGTCCGGACGGCAAGGTGCAGTTGGACAGCTGGCTCGAGGCCGGCAACGTCGATGGCGCCCGGGGGCCTGTCGTGGGTTGCCAGCCCGGCAAGCCCGACCAGCCCGATTTTCATCATCTGATCGGCATCCGCTGGGACGAAGCCGCGTCGAAGATCGTCGTCGAGGCCGCCGTCCGCGATCCCGCCGGTATCGCCAGCGCCTGTGAGCGTTTCAGGCGCAACAGCTTCAACGCAGAGGAGCAGCGTTGGCGCTCGCAGTCCGAGACGGCAAGGGATGTAGCTTTCATCCGTCCAGATGAGGACAGGCTCCTCAAGGTGCTGGTGCGCTTCCGACCTGGCGACAAGACGCCGGAGATCGAGCCGACTTCGCGGCCCGTTCAATCGCCTTGAGCCTTCAGAACACGGCACCTAGACCGTCGCGTGCATCTCGCGGAACAAGGACGGCGCCATGCCGAAGCGGCGCTCGAACGCCTGGCCAAGCCGTGCCGAGGAGCGCAGGCCGACGCGGCCGGCGATCGCCTTGAGCGGCAGCCCCTTGGTCAATAGGGTCCGCGCCGCATCGAGTCGCAGCCCCTCGACGAAATGCGCCGGCGTCTTGCCGGTGGCCTCGACGAACTTGCGATAGAAGCTGCGCTCCGACAGGCCGGCACGGACCGCCAGCGCCGGCACGTCGAGCGGCTCGTCGAGATGGGTCTGCATCCATTCAATCAACCGGGCGAACGGCGCATCGACTTCGGTCTGGGCTTGCAGCAGCGGACTGAACTGCGACTGGTAGCCCGGTCGTCGCGCGTAGAGCACGAAGTGCCGCGCAATCAGATTGGCAGTCGCCGCGCCGAGATCGGCCTCGACCAGCGCCAGCGCCATGTCGATACCGGTCGTCACGCCAGCCGAGGTCCAGACCTGGCCATCGACGACGTAGAGCGCATCGGCATCGACGGTGAGCGCCGGGAAATTGTCAGCCAGTCGCTGACAGCTCGCCCAATGAGTCGCGACGCGCTTGCCATTTAAAAGTCCGGCTGCCGCGAGCACGAAAGCGCCGGTGCAGACCGAGCCGAAGCGCCGCGTCTTCGGCGCCACGCGGCACAGCCATTTGCGAACGTCCTCGCGCGCCATCACCGCCTTGAGGCCGCGCGACCCGCCGGCCACCAGCAGCGTGTCGTAGCGGCCGCCGATGCGCTGGCTCATCAGCGCGACTCCGCAATTCGAGGCGACCGCGCCGCCGTCGGGCGAGACGATCTGCACATCATAGACCGGCCGCTCGCGCCCCTCGTTGGCCGCGCCGAACACGGCGGCAGGGCCGGTGACGTCGAGAAGCTGGCAGCCCTCGTAGGCGAGGATGGCGATCCGGTGCGGTCTGGGCATTGGCAGGAAATATATCATATTTGTCATTTCTGCCAGAGGTCGAATTGCGTACTGTCGGACCAACAGAGGAGACTCACATGGCAGACACGCTCCATATCGGCATCCTGCTCTTCCCCGACGTCACACAGCTCGACGCGACCGGGCCGGCCCAGTTCCTGTGCCGCGTGCCCAACGCCAAGCTGCACATGATCTGGAAGACGCGCGATCCCGTGCCGACCGATGTCGGATTCTCGATCGTGCCGACCACCACCTTCGCCGATTGCCCGCAGCTCGACGTGATCTGCGTGCCGGGCGGCGGCGGCCAGGTGGCGCTGATGAACGACGAGGAGACGCTCGCCTTCCTGCGCAAGCAGGCCGAGGGCGCGCGCTACATCACCTCGGTCTGCACCGGCTCGCTGGTCCTCGCCGCGGCCGGGCTGCTCAAGGGCTACAAGTCCGCCTGCCACTGGACGTCGCGCGAGTTCCTGACGGCCTTCGGCGCCATCCCCGTCGCCGAGCGTGTGGTACGCGACCGCAACCGCATATCGGGCGGCGGCGTCACCGCCGGCATCGACTTCGGGCTGAGCCTTGCCGCCGAGCTGGCCGGCGAGGAAGCCGCCAAGACGATCCAGCTCGCCCTCGAATACAACCCGCAGCCGCCCTTTGATTCCGGCAGCCCCGAGAAGGCCGGTCCGGAGCGCGTGGCGCGGTTGAAGGAGCGCATCCAGGGCATGCTGCAGAAGCGCTCGGAAGCCAACCAGACGGCCGCCGCGCGACTTGGCTAGCGCAGCGCCGTAACGAACACGATCATGGCGGCGGTCGGCGCGACCGTCCGCACCATGTTCCACATCGTCCAGCGATCGAGATAGTGCGCCCACAGGGTGGCGGCTTCCGCCGTCTCCGGCTTGGCCGCCGCCAGCGCATTGTTCAGCGGCACATTGAAGACCATCGTCACGCCGATCGTGCCGACGAGATAGAGCAGGCTGCCGAGCAGGAGCAGCTTGCCGCCGCCGTCGCTCCATCGCAGGTACGAAGCGGCCAGTAGCGCCAGGCACAGGATCGCGGTGCCGAAGAAGGCCAGCATGAAGCTGCGGTTGATGACCACGATGTTGATCGCCTGCATGGCCTCGATGCCGTGCGCCGCCGGAACGCGCGCGAGCGCCCCCATCACGAAGGACGAGAAGGCATAGAAGATGCCGGCGACCAGGCCGCTGCCCACGGCGGCGGCGAAGGTCGTGTAGAAGATCGCGTTGTCGATCACGGTCCACCTCCCGCGAGACGCCGCAGCACGTCTTCGAGCGTCACGGTCCCGCGGCGCACCTCGCCGCTGTCGGCCGGAAAGCCCAGGCGGCCGGCATTGAACGCCTCGTCGAGGTCCGCGAGCTTTTCGGCATAGTCGGCGCCCAGGCCGGCGGCCACGAGACCCGCCATCGTTTCCGTGCGCGACGACGGCACGGCCGTCACCTTCTTGGCCAGCAGCCGCGACAGGATCTCCGCCGCATCGACCGCCGAGTATTGCGACGGGCCCATGACGTTGACGATGCGCGTGCCCGGCCGCGGATCGAACAGCAGCGCCGCCGCCGTGCGGCCGACATCGACCGCGGACACCGCTTCGTGGCGGGCCTCGAGCGGCAGCTTGCCCGACGGCAGCACGCCCGCCTCCTGCGCGGCGGGCAGGACGGCCGCCCAATTCTCCAGGAAATCGCCCGGCCGCACGAAGACGATCGAGGGCGCAGCGCCGGCAAGCTCGACCTCGAAGTCGTGCAACGCCCGCACGATGCCGTTGCCTTCGGCGAGATGCGCGCCCACCGAAGAGAGGGCCACGACATGCGGCACGCGCGCCGAGCGCACGGCGGCGGCGATCGACCGCGACGCGGCGTTGGCCTCGGCCAGCACGTCCTTCGCCTGCGTCGGCGGAACCTGCATCACGAAGACCGCCTCGGCGCCCCGGAAGGCGGCGGAGAGCGCCGCCGTATCCGACGCCTCGCCGCGCACGACCTCGACACCCAGCCCCTGCGCCCGCGCCGGATCGCGCGACAAAGCGCGTACGGCGACGCCGCGCTGCTTCAGGGCCTCCAGCACTGCGCCACCGACCTGGCCGGTGGCTCCCATGATGACGAACATTGCGAACTCCCTGGTTGTGAGTTCGCCCCTAACATCCCAGTGCACTTCTCATAAGTACGCACATTTTTTATACTAGGAATCAGTCATGGATACGTAACGAGGCGCGCGATGGCCGAGATCAAGGCTCCCTGGTGTCCCGTAGCGGCGACCGTCGAGGTGATCGGCGGGCGTTGGAAGCTCAACATCCTGTTCTATCTCAAGGACCAGCCGCGCCGCTTCAACGAGCTGCGCCGCCTCGTGCCCGGCATCACGCAACGCATGCTCACTTTGCAGCTTCGCTCGCTCGAGCAGGACGGAATCGTGTCGCGCACGGTGCACGACACCGTGCCGCCGCACGTCGAGTACTCGTTCACGAAGAAGGGCCTGAGCCTCGGCCCCATCCTCGACGCGATGGAGGAATGGGGCGAAGCGCACCGTCCGCGCCGGCGCGGACAGGCAGAGTTCCGCGCGCAGGTGCGCTAGTTCGCGCCGGCCGTGGCGCTTTCGATGGGGATGGCCTTGCCGGCCGCCATGTCGAACTTGAGGCGGCGCACATAGTCGAGGTCGCGGCCGGTGACCCGCACGAAGCGGCTGCCCTCGGGATAGTCGATCGCATGGATGGCGCCGACATCGTAGACGCCAGCATGGCCTGGCTCGAGACGATAGGCCTTCACCTGTTCAAGCTTTGCATCGCCGGCGTCACTGCCGCCGTCGAGGCGCTTGTACTCGCTCATGTCGGTGTACTTCACGGCCTGGCCATAGACCGCCCAGGAGGCGCCGTGATCGTGCGGCGGGCTCTTGTGCTGCTTGGGATTGCAGTGCGCCAGCACGACGAAGCCGAGGTCCTTGTCCTCATAGAGCTTGCGCGTGCCGATCGGCGCCGCCGGGCCGACCGCCTCGTCGACGAAGGACGGGTTGGCCAGCAGCTTCTCCAGCAGCACGCGAACCTGCTCGCGGCCGGCCGGTCCCTCATGCGTCTTGAGCGCGGCCTGGGCGTCCTTGACGAACGTGTCGAGCGTGTAGGTCATGCGGCGGCTCCCTCGAAAAATCGCGTGCTGAAAAAGGACGGGCAGAAATGATCCGCCCGCCTCCCTGTCTGTGTCAACGGCCGCCGAAGATGCGGCGGGCGATGACCATGCGGTGCACTTCCGACGGGCCCTCGTAGACCCGCATGGTGCGCACCTTCTGGGCCATCATCGACAGCGGCAGCTCCTGCGTCACGCCCATGGCGCCGAACGCCTGCTGGGCATGGTCGAGGACCTCGCTCGCCATCTCGGTCGCGTAGACCTTGATCATCGAGGCTTCCATGCGCACGTCGCGGCCCTCGTCCTGCTTCACCGCGGCATCCATCACCATCAGGCGGCAGGCATGCAGCTTCATCGCCGCATCGGCCACCCACCACTGGACGGCCTGGCGGTCGGCCAGCTTCTCGCCGAAGGTCACGCGCTGGGCGGCATGTTCGACCAGCATGTCGAGACCGCGCTGCGCCATGCCGATGCACCACGAGCCCATCTGCAGGCGGCGCACGGTGAGGCGGAGCTGCATGGGGGCGAAGCCCGCGCCGATACGGCCCAGCACCTGCGACTCCGGCACGCGGCAATCCTCGAACACGACCTCGTAGGTGCGCTGACCGGCCAGCATCGGGATGGCGCGGGCCACCACCAGGCCCGGCGTGCCCTTGTCGATCAGGAAGGCGGTGATGCCGCCGCGCGCGCCGAGATTGGAATCCGTGACCGCCATGGCGATGGTGAAGTCGGCCTTGGCGATGCGGCTGATCCAGATCTTGCGGCCGTTGATCACCCAGTCGTTGCCGTCCTTGACCGCCTTGGTCTTCATGCCGGCGGGATCGCCGCCCGCGCCGGGCTCGGAGATGGCGATGGCCGAGCTGGTCTCGCCTGCCGCATAGGGCTCGAGGTACTTCTTGCGCTGCTCCGGATTGGCGGTCGCCAGCAGCATGTGCAGGTTGGGCGAGTCGGGCGGGAAGGTGAAGGGCACGCAGGTGTAGCCCAGCTCCTCGTTGACGCCGACCAGCGCCACCGCCGGCAGGTTGCCGCCGCCGACTTCCTCAGGGACATCGAGCGCCCACAGGCCGAGATCCTTGCACTGCTTGAAGAGCTTGGCGTTCTCGTCGTCGGACAGCGAGGCCTGCTGGCCCGAGGCGAAGCGCTCGAGTACGTTCTTCTCGAGCGGCATCAGCTCGTTGCGCACGAACTTCTTCACCAGATCGCGCAGCATCTGATGTTCTTCGTTGACCTGGTACATGACTGTCCTCCTGAAATCTCGTTACGCGGGTTTTCCGATGCCTTTGTTGACGAAGTCGAGCGTGTAGGCCCGGGACACGTCCAGCCCCTTCGGCAGCACGTCGACATCGACCATCGACTGATAGAAGCCCTGCCAGCGCTCATCGCTCATGGCGCCGACGCCGCCCCGCAGCGCATCGCCCGACATCACGATGCCATGCTCGTTCATCACCTTGATCGCGTACTGGATACGATCGTCGGTCTGGTCCGGGTTGGCTTTCTTGATGAGCGCGTTCGCGGCCTCGATGGCCGGCCCGCCCTTGAGATACTGCGCCCAGCCTTCGAGCGTCGCATCGACGAAGCGCTGGATGAGATCGCGCTTCTCCGTCGCCAGCTTGCGCGAGATCGCGATGGTGGTCTGGTAGGCGCTGAAGCCTGCATCGGCGATCAGCAGGAACGGCGGCATGCGACCGAGGGCCTGCGAGATCGAGTAGGGCTCCGACGAGAGGAAGCCCTGCTGCACGACGTTCTTGTCGGCGAGATAGGGCGCCATGTTGAAATTGTAGGGCCGGAGCTGCTCGTCGCTCAGCCCGTATTTCTTGCGCAGGTATGGCCAGTAGGTGACGCGCCCGCCGTTGCCGATCAGCAGGGTGCGGCCCTTCAGGTCATCGAAGCCGTCGAAGCCCGTGTCGGGATGGCCGATCAGGACCTGCGGATCCTTCTGGAAGATCGAGGCGATGGTGAAGAAGGGCGCGTCCTCGCGCACATAGGTGAAGGCCTCGAAGCTGTTCGACATGGTCATGTCGACCCGGCCGGTCAGCAGGAGCTGGCCGATGTTCAGGCTCGGTCCACCCTGGCGGATGTCGCAGTCGATGCCGGCCTTGCGATAGAGGCCGGCGGCGACGGCCTGGTAGTAGCCGCCATGCTCGGCCTGGGCGCGCCAGTCGGTCTGGAAGACGAGCTTGTCGAGCGTCTGGGCGCGGGCCGCCCGCACCAGCGGCAACAGGAGCGGCGCCGCCGCGAGCCCGAACGAGGCGCGGCGGTTCAGGCGATAGGCGGTCATGGCGCGAGACTCTCGCCGCGGCGATCGAAGGCGAGCGCCACCAGTTCCCGGATCGCCAGGTTCGATTCACCGAGCGCCCCGATGGAAGGCAGCCAGACATCCCACCACGGGACGGCGTCGCTGGGCACGCTCCAGTCGACGCCGAAGATCGCAAAGTTGAGACCGCCGCGCCGGGCAAGCTTGGCGGCGCGCGGCACATGGAAGGCCGACGTGATGATCGCCACCTTTCCCTCCTTCACAAGTTCCCGCACGTTGCGGATGTTCTCGATCGTGTTCAGCGCCTTGCCCTCGGAGACGATCACCTCGTTGGGAACGCCGAGGTCGAGCAGGAAGCGCCGCATCGCTTCGGCCTCCGTCGTCGCCGGACCGCCCTGCTGCTCGACGAACGAGCCGCCGCTCACGATGATCCTGGGCGCGGCACCCGCCTTGAACATGCGGGCCGCGAGCCAGATGCGATCGGAAGCGTCGGTCAGTTCCGGTTCCGTCGTGTAGGGCGGCGCGGCAGGCGCGATGCCGCCGCCCAGCACGACGATCGCGTCATAGCAGCATGGCTGGTTGCCGGCCACGAACGTGCGGGCACTCTCTTCGAGCTGCCGGGTGAGCAGCGCGCTCACGGGCGGGAACGAGAGCGCGAGCGTCTGGAAGATCGCGAGCCCCAGCGTCACGCCCGCCAGCCGGCGCCAGCCCGCAAGGCGCATCAGCCACCACAGCACGACACCGATCGCCAGCGAGGCCGGGGGCAGCATCAGGGTGGCGAGGATCTTGAGGATGACGAAGGTGTTCATGCCGGTCTGCGTCGCGCTCCGGCTATACTAGAACAAAGCAGCGCTGGCTCGTTCAAAGGATTGCGACGGTGCCGCTGTGCGGTGATGGCAGGCAGACTGAAGCGGACAAAAAGAAGGGCGGGCCCGGCTTGCGCCGGAACCCGCCCGATCTTGACCCGTCGCGTACGAGTTAGATCGCGTCCTTGAGATCCTTCGCGACGCGGAAGGCGACCTTCTTCGACGCCTTGATCTTGATCGCTTCGCCGGTGGCCGGGTTGCGGCCCATGCGTGCCGGACGGGCGCGGACCTGAAGGATGCCGAGGCCGGTGATGCGGACCTTGTTGCCCTTCTTCAGATGACGAACGACGAGGTTGATGAACTCGTCGAGCGCGCCGGTCGCGTCCTTCTTCGTCATGCCCGTCTTCTCGGCCAGCTCTGCGGCGACCTTGGAAAGCGGAACGGTAGGAACAGTCGTGGGTTTGGTAGCCATGTTGAGGGGTCCCTTACATTCTTGGTTTTGCCAACGTTTCCTGACGCCCCAGGGCACCGTTGACGGCGCCAAGGTTATCCACGAATCAATCCCCCGCAAGGGCCGAATCCACGGAAAATGTCGATTCTTGGGGCTTTTTAGGCCATCAAAGGCAGTCATCCACAGATTGCAGAGAGCGTTTAGCGTGTCGAGTCCCGCCCTGATCCCGACTTTCAGCACCGCCGTGAACACCTGGCAGTGCGATGAAAACAACCACCTCAACGTCCAATTCTACACCGAGTTCGCCCATGAGGCGTCGGCCAGCCTCATGGCGCACCTCGGCTTCGGTCCACGCGCGCAACGCGCGGCCGGGGTCGCGACGCGGGCCGCCGACGACCATGTCCGCTACCTGCGCGAGTTCCGCGTGGTCGAACCGGTCGAGGTTCACTCCGCGCCGGTCGAGGTCGGCGAGCATGATCTCGTCGTCTATCACGAGGTGCGCAACCCGGCGAAAGGCGAAGTCGCCGCCACCATTCGCCGCCGCATCCTCTGCGAGCGCGCGTGGCCCGCGGACTTCCGCGCGCGAGCCGAAGCGGCCTGCGTCGCCCTGCCCGAGGCCGCCCGGCCGCGCAGCGTCGGCAAGCTCTCCCTGCCCGACCTGCATCTCTCCCAGGCATCGTCCGTCGGCCTGATCGAAGTCGGCCGCACGCAGATCACGCCCGACGAATGCGACGAGCGCGGCGACTTCCTGCCGCGCCATCATTTCGGCCGCTACTCCGACGGCGCGCCTGTCCTCTGGAACCACCTGGGCTTCGATCGCGCTGCCATGCAGGAGCGCCAGGAAGGCTCGGTCGTGGTCGAGATGCTCAATCATTATCGCCGACCGCTGCAGGCCGGCGACCTCGCCGTGGTGATGAGCGGACTCGCGACCTTCACCGACAAGACGATCACCTTCACGCACTTCCTGTTCGAGGCGGAGACCGGCACGCTTGCTGCTTGCGCCGAGGCCGTCGGCATGAAGTTCGACCAGAAGATCCGAAAGATCATGACGTTCCCGCCCGAGGATCGCGCCCGCATGGAAGCGCGTCGGCTCAGGCTCTGAGGAGTAAGCGATGGACGAGAAGACGAAGACGGCCGCCGGCATCGCGGCCAGCCTGCAGGGCATGGCCTATGACGAGAAGCGGCTTGCGGAGCTCGCGGCCGAAGTGGAGATCCTGAACGACGCGGTGCGCAAGGCGGCCGCGGCGCGCCTCACCTTCGACGACGATCCGGCAGCCTTTGCCAGCGTCATGGCGAAGGAGGCACGCTCGTGAAGAACGAAGACCTCGCGCTGGACGATCTCACCGCCATCGCCGATGCGATCGCCGCCGGGCGCACGACATCGGTGGCCGCGACCGAAGCCTGCCTCGCCCGCATCGAGGCGTGGCAGCCGCGCACAAACGCCTTCCTGCGCGTCTACAAGGAGAAGGCGCTGGAACAGGCGAAGGCGATGGACGCCGAACTTGCTGCCGGCAAGCGCCGCGGACCGCTGCATGGCGTGCCGATGGCGCACAAGGACATGTATTACCGCAAGGGCGAGCTCTCGACCGGCGGCAGCAAGATCCGCGGCGACTGGGTGGCGCCGGTGACGGCCACGGTGCTCAGCAAGCTCGATGCGGCGGGCGTGGTCGAGCTGGGCTTCCTCAACATGGCGGAGTTCGCCGCCGGTCCGACGGGCCACAATGTCCATCACGGTCATTGCCGCAATCCCTGGGATCAGAGCCGCGTCACCGGTGGTAGCTCCAGCGGTTCGGGCGCCTCGGTTGGCGCGCGCATGGTCTATGGCGCGCTGGGCTCCGACACCGGCGGCTCGATCCGTTTGCCGGCAGCAGCCTGTGGCGTGGTCGGCATGAAGGCGACCTACGGCCGCGTCAGCCGCGCCGGCGCGGTCGCGCGCTCGTGGAGCCTCGACCATGTCGGTCCGCTGACCCGCACCGTGCGCGACAATGCCCGCATGCTCGCCGTCATCGCCGGACACGATCCGGAGGATTCGACCACCAGCGAGAAGCCGGTGCCCGACTACGAGGCGCTGCTCGAGGGCGGCGTTGCAGGCCTGCGTATCGGGCTCGCGCTGCCGAACGACGGGCCGGCGCCCATCGATCCTCAGGTCGGTGCCGCAATCCAGGCCGCGGCCGATACGCTCGGCCGGCTCGGCGCGAAGGTCACGCCCGTCACCCTGCCCGACTTCACCGCGCTCTATCGCTCCGCCGAAGTCATGGTGAAGTGCGAGGCAGCCGCCATGCACCGGCCGTGGATGGAGAAGACGCCCGAGCTCTATGCCAACCAGGTGCGTACGCGCATGGAGGCGGGCTTCTTCATTCCGGCGACGCAGTACATCGACGCGCTGCGCCTGCGCGCGCATTTCGTGAAGGAGTTCCTGTCGACGGCGATGGACGGCGTCGATGCCGTGCTGCTGCCGGCGATCCCCTTCCCGCTGCCCACGATCGAGGAGACCGACACCGAGACCAAGGGCGGACCGGCGGTATTGAAAATGGTGGCGGGTTTCACCGGCCTCACGCGGCCGTTCAACACGCTCGGCATTCCTGCGCTGTCGGTGCCGTGCGGCTTCGACACGAACGGTGCGCCGATCGGCCTGCAGCTCGTCGGCCGGCCGTTCGACGAAGCGATGTTGTATCGCATCGGTCACGCCTACCAGGGCGCGACCGAGCATCATCTGAGAGTGCCGGTGTAGGCTGGGGGCGCGCCACTCCAGTGGCGCGTCTTCTCTTCTTGAACGCGCCACTGGAG
>NZ_JBXAPM010000029.1:0-41254 GCF_058803965.1 Reyranella sp. GW821-FHT14A01 | reverse complement strand
TGGAGCGCGCCACTCCAGTGGCGCTCAAGATCAAGATATGAGCGCCACTGGAGTGGCGCGCTCCGATGAGTTTAGAACGGCTCCGTGCCGGCCACGATGACCCGGTGCATCAACCGTCGCTCACCCTCGGGATAGTCGGCGTTGGCCTTGTGCATCGTGCAGCGATTGTCCCAGATCACGATGTCACCCTGGCGCCAGACATGGCGGTACTCGTATTTCGGCTGCGTCGCGTGGGCGATCAGCTCGTCGAGCAGCGCGTCGCTCTCGGCGCGGCCGAGGTCCTCGATCTCTTCCATGCGGTTGGGATTGAGATAGAGCGACCGGCGCCGCGTCTCCGGATGGGTGCGCACCAGCGGATGCGTCGCCTCGGGCATCGCCGCCATCTCCTCGGCCGGCCGTGTCGAGATGCGGCTGAGCTTGCGGCTCGAATGGTACTTGTGGATCACCCGCATCGGATCGATGCGCGCCTTCATCTCGGCGGGCAGGTCCTCGTAGGCAGCGTACATGTTGGTGAACTGCGTGTCGCCGCCGCGCGACGGGACCTCGACGCCGTAGAGCATGGTGAGCGAGCAGGGCGCCCGCATGAAGCTGTCGTCGGTGTGCCAGTTGGCGCCGTTCACGATTTTCTTGCCGTCGCCCAGCACGTCGCGGTCCTCGCTCGAGATGATGTTCACCTCGGCGCATTCCGGTGTGCGGGCGAGCTGCAAGCGCTGCATCGGCGTTCCGAACTTCGACATGGCGTTGAGGAAGGCCGGCGGCGCCAGGTGCTGGTCGCGGATGCAGATCACGAGATTGTCGTGCAGCACGCCGGTCAGCGCCGCCTGCGTCGCCGCATCGGCCGGCTTGTTGAGGTCGATGCCGCGAACGGCCGCGGCCATGTGAGTGCCGAGTTTCTCGGTCTGGAAATTCATGGCGTTGCTCCCGGGATGCGGGATAACGTGCGCGCCGATCCGATGAATCTCAAGGGGGACCGCCATGAAGATCGCCTATTCCGCTGCAAGTCCGTATGTCCGTAAAGTGATGGCTTGCGCCATCGCGCGCGGGCTCAACGACAAGATCGAACGCTGGAAGATCGGCACGACCGATCCCGCACTGCTGCCGGTCAATCCGCTGTCCAAGGTACCGACCCTGATCACCGACGAGGGCACGTCGATCTACGACAGTCCGGTGATCTGCGAGTATCTCGACAG
Source organism: Reyranella sp. GW821-FHT14A01 (assembly GCF_058803965.1). Taxonomy (NCBI): domain Bacteria; kingdom Pseudomonadati; phylum Pseudomonadota; class Alphaproteobacteria; order Hyphomicrobiales; family Reyranellaceae; genus Reyranella; species Reyranella sp. GW821-FHT14A01. Next base: position 40,064 of record NZ_JBXAPM010000029.1, on the reverse strand, counting down.
CATCGGCAGTGCGCCCAAGCTGTTCCCGCCGGCCGGTCCGGCGCGCTGGACGGCGCTGACGCAGGAAGCGTTGGGCGATGGTATCCTCGACGCGACGCAGCCGCGCCGCCGCGAGATCGCGTTGCCGCAGGACGAGGGCCGTCAGAGCTACATCGCGCTCCAGCAGGGCAAGGTCACGCGTTCGCTCGACGAGCTGGAGAAGCAGGCCGATTCGCTGGGCGACCTGACCACGATCGGCGAGATCACCATTGGCTGCGCGCTGGGCTATCTCGACTTCCGCTACGCCAACGAGCCGTGGCGTCCGGGTCACCCGAAGCTCTCGGCCTGGTACGACAAGGTCGTGAAGCTGCCGCCCCTTGCCGAGACGATGCCCGTGGGGTGATTGTCCCCTCCGGAAGAGGGATGCAATGCCGGCACGGACGGGTGAACAATTCCTGAAGGGGCTTCGCGGCCCCCGCGAGGTCTGGGTCGACGGCGAGAAGATCGCCGACGTCGTCGACCACCCCAAGCTCAGCGGCGCGGCCCATGCGCTGGCGGAGGTCTACGATCTCCACCACGCACAGGCCGCGACCTGCCTGGCGCCGGATCCGGAGACCGGTGAGGCGATTCCGGTCAGCCACTTGATCCCACGCTCGCGGGAAGACCTGAAGCGGCGTCACGCGGCGCTGCGACAGGTGGCGGAATATTCGGTCGGCCTGATGGGCCGCACGCCCGACTACATGAACGTGACCTATGCCGGTTTCGCCGGCCGGCCCGATGAATGGGGCGCGCACGGCAACGAGGCCGGCGCCGAGCGGCTGGTCGCCTATCAGAAGTTCCTGCGGCGCGGCGACGTGGCGCTCACCCACACCGTTGTCCAGCCGACCGTCGACAAGGCGATGGGCGACGTGCCCAAGGCCGGCAACGAACAGGCGTTGCACAAGGTCGGCGACACCGAACACGGCATCGTCGTGCGCGGCTCGAGAGTGCTGGCGACGCTGGCGCCGTTCGCCGACGAGATCGCAGTCTATCCCAGCATGCCGCTGCCCCAGGGTGCCGACGACTATGCGCTCTCCTTCTGCATCCCCGTCGGCACGCCGGGCCTGAAATTCCTCTGTCGCGATTCGGTGTCGGCGCCGGACAACCGGTTCGACTTCCCGCTGTCGGGCCGCTTCGACGAGCAGGATGCCTTCGTGATCTTCGACGATGTCGAGGTGCCGCGCGACCGGCTGTTCATCGACGGCAACCTCGCTTCCTACAACACGGTGATGACGTCGAGCTGGCCGCCCAACATCTTCCAGCAGACGATGATCAGGGCCTGGACGAAGCTCGACTTCGCCTGGGGGCTGGCGCTGCGCATGGCAGCGTCGATCAACGCCGTCGATCCTGAGACGCAGCGCATGATCGGCGAGATCTGGACCTATGCGGAGTTCACGCGCGCGGCCATCGTCGCCGCCGAGGCCGAGGCGCGCGAATGGCCGTCGGGCCTGTGGACCTGCGACGTCCGTCCGTTGCATGCGTTGCGCAGCACCCTGCCGATCTGGTTCCCGCGGGTGAACGAGATCCTGCGCCTGATCGGCTCGCACAATCTCCTGGCCGCACCCACGGCGGCGCAGCTCGCCGACCCGGACCTGCGGCCGCTGATCGATCGCTACCTGCCGGGCGCCAAGGGCATGGCGGCGGAGGAGCGCATCCGCATCTTCCGGCTGGCCTGGGATTTCGCCGGCAGCGCACTGGCCAGCCGCAACGAGCAGTACGAGCGCTTCTACCTTGCATCGTCGGCACGCAACCTGGCACGCCACCTGCAGTTCACCGACCGCAGTCGCGCCGACCGGCTTGTGCGGCGCTTCCTGGACGAGGAGTATCGGTAGGGATAGCGAGGAGGGGCCGATGAGCGATATCGACACCAAGCCGCAGGCGATCGAGCGGACCAAGACCAAGCAGCCGCCGCTCTACAAGGTGATCCTGCTCAACGACGACTACACGCCGCGTGAATTCGTGGTTGTCGTGCTCAAGGCGGTGTTCCGCATGACCGAGGAGCAGTCCTATCGCGTCATGATGACGGCCCATCAGCGCGGCGCCTGTGTCGTCGCGACCTACACGCGCGACATCGCCGAATCCAAGGCGACCGAGGCCAACGATATGGGCCGCAGCGCCGGCCACCCGCTCGAGTTCAGCACCGAGCCGGAAGAATAGGGCAACCGCCGCCGATTGCCCCCGTTGCGGGGCATGGCGAAGCGATCGCAGGTCCATATCGGCGTGTCGGGATGGCGCTACAAGCCCTGGCGCGGGCAGTTCTATCCGGAAGGCCTGTCGCAGAAGGACGAGCTTGCGCATCTCGCCTCGGTCTTCCCGACGGTCGAGATCAACGGCACCTTTTACAGCATGCAGACGCCCGACGCGTTTGCACGCTGGGCCGACGAGACGCCTGAAGGTTTCGTCTTCGCGGTGAAGGGGCCGCGCTTTCTCACGCACATGAAGCGACTGCGCGATCCCGAGGCGCCCTTGGCCAACTTCATGGCATCGGGCCTGTTGCGCCTCGGTCCCAAGCTTGGGCCCATCCTTTGGCAGCTCCCGCCGAACTTCCGGTTCGATGCGGAGCGTCTCGAAGCCTTCTTCGAGGTGCTGCCGCGCAACACGCAGCAGGCGGCGCGTCTTGGCCGCCACCATGACGACCGGCTCAAGGCAAAGGCCTGGCTGCGTGTCGAGAGCCAGCAGCCGATTCGGCATGCCATCGAGATCCGGCACGAGAGCTTCCGTGATCCGGCCTTCATTGCCTTGCTGCGAAAGCACAAGGTCGCCCTGGTTTGTGCCGACACCGTCAAATGGCCGCTGCTCATGGATCTCACGGCGGACTTCGTCTACTGCCGGCTGCACGGCTCGAAGGAGCTTTATCGCAGCGCCTACAGCGCCAAGGAATTGTCGAGCTGGGCCAAGCGCATCGAGGCCTGGCGCGACGGCGAGCCGATGACCGATGGCACGTTCGCGGGGCCGCCGCTGAAGCGACATTCCAGGCGCGACGTCTATGTCTACTTCGACAATACCGACAAGCTTCATGCGCCGCAGGATGCGCAGACGCTGATGAAGCGGCTGGAGCGCTAGCGATGGCGCGCGCTGCCGCAGAATTGAAGAGTGTGGCCGGGGCGGCGAGGGGCTGCACGCGCTGCCCGCTCTACCGCAACGCCACGCAGACCGTGTTCGGCGAAGGGCCTGCCCGCGCGAAGCTCATGCTGGTGGGCGAGCAGCCGGGCGACCAGGAGGACCTGGCGGGCCGGCCGTTCGTCGGCCCGGCCGGCAAGCTGCTGGACCGGGCGCTGGCCGAGGCGGGCATCGATCGCGGCAAGGTCTATCTCTCGAACGTGGTGAAGCACTTCAAGAACGAGCCGCGCGGCAAGAAGCGGCTGCACAAGCGGCCGAATCGCTACGAGACGGAGGTCTGCAAGGTCTGGATCGACAAGGAGATCTCCCTGGTGCGGCCGGTGCTGATCCTGGCGCTGGGCGTCACCGCGGCACAGAGCCTGACCGGGCGCCGGACGATCGTGCTTTCGCGCGAGCGCGGCCGGCCGATCGAACTGCCGGGCGGGCATCGCGGCATGGTGACGACGCACCCCTCGGCTATCCTGCGCATGCCCGACGAGACGGCGCACCGGGCAGGATTCGCGGGACTGGTGCGGGATCTGAAGGCGGCGGCGAAGCTGGCCGGATAATGATACAATCACCAAGCCCTTGCGATCATTGACGAATTCCGGTTTTCCGGGCAGAAGGGCCGGCCAAAGTTGGATGGAAAATCAATGGGTTGACGGAAACGTCTCCGATCCGTATTTTCCGCCCGCTTTCGGAATTCACCCCGGCTCGGCCGGGGCTTTTTGTTGAGTTAGGGCCATGAAGATCCGTCATTCTCTCAAGTCGGTGAAGCTCCGTCACAAGGACTGCCGCATCGTGCGCCGCAAGGGCCGCGTCTACGTGATCAACAAGACCAACCCGCGCTTCAAGGCCCGCCAGGGCTGAAGACGGCGTCAGCGTCTTAGCGAACAAAGCGGCGGAGGCTTCGGCTTCCGCCGCTTTTTCATTTGGCGTATGAGCGAAGCATGGAGATGCCGCCGCTCGATCCCGCCATTCTCGCCCGCCGGTCGGAGATCGTCGCCGCGCTGCGTGCCATCGTTCCCGGCGAGGGCGTGATCGACGACCTCGACGGCATGCGCCCCTTCGAATGCGATGCGCTGTCGGCCTACCGGCAGATGCCGCTGGTCGTGGTGCTGCCCGAGACGGTGGCCCAGGTCGCCGCCATCCTGCGCTACTGCCAGGACCACAAGGTGAAGGTCGTGCCGCGCGGCGGCGGGACCTCGCTGTCCGGCGGCTCGATGCCGGTGGGCGACGCGATCCTGCTGGCCATGGGCAAGTTCAACCGCGTGCTCGAGATCGACTACGCCAATCGCTGCGCCCGCGTGCAGCCGGGCGTCACCAACCTCGGGGTCACCAAGGCGGTCGAGCACGAAGGCTTCTATTACGCGCCCGATCCCAGCTCGCAGATCGCCTGCTCGATCGGCGGCAACGTCGCGGAGAATTCCGGCGGCGTGCACTGCCTGAAATACGGCCTCACGACCAACAACCTGCTCGGCATCGAGATGGTGCTGATGAACGGCGAGGTCGTGCGGCTGGGCGGCAAGCATCTCGATTCGGAAGGCTATGATCTGCTGGGCCTGATGACCGGCTCGGAGGGACTCTTAGGCGTCGTCACCGAGGTGACGGTGCGGCTCCTGCGTAAGCCTTCGACCGCGCGCGCCGTGCTGCTGGGCTTCCCGACCGAGGCGGGCGCGGCCGACTGCGTCGCCGCCGTCATCGCCTCGGGCATCATCCCCGGCGGCATGGAGATGATGGACAAGGAGGCGACCAAGTGCGCCGAGGCCTATGTCGGCGCGGGCTATCCGCTCGACGCCGAGGGGCTGCTGATCGTCGAACTCGATGGGCCGCCGGTCGAGGTCGACCATCTGGTCGAACGTGTCGCCGAGATCGCGCGCGGCCGCGGCGCCACGACCGTGCGAGTCAGCAACGACGAGCAGGAGCGGGTGCTGTTCTGGGCCGGCCGCAAGGCCGCGTTCCCCGCCGTCGGTCAGATCTCGCCCGATTACATGTGCCTCGACGGCTCGGTGCCGCGCGGAAAACTGGTCGAGGTGCTGGCCGAGATGCGCGTGCTGTCGAAGCAATACGGCTTGCGCGTCGTCAACGTGTTCCATGCCGGCGACGGCAACCTCCATCCGCTGATCCTGTTCGACGCCAACGATCCGGCCGAACTGAAGCGCTGCGAGGAACTGGGCGCCGACATCCTGCGGCTCTGCGTGCGGGTCGGCGGCGTGCTGACCGGCGAGCACGGAGTCGGCATCGAGAAGCGCGACCTGATGGGCGTGCAGTTCACCGAGATCGACCTCGACCAGCAGATGCGCGTGAAATGCGCCTTCGACCCCGACCACCTGCTCAACCCCGGCAAGGTGTTCCCCAAGCTGCGCCGCTGCGCCGAACTCGGCCGCCTGGTCGTGACGCAGAACAACATCCCGTTCCCCGACATTCCGCGGTTTTAAGAGTGCTGCACCTCGCCTTCATAGGAGCGCGCAACTCCAGTTGCGCTCATGCTCATGAAAGAATGCGCAACTGGAGTTGCGCGCTCCCATGACAAGCATAATCAAGCCGCGCGACGCCGAGGAGCTGCGGCAGGCGGTGGAATGGGCGCTGGGCGAGGGCGTGACGCTCGACGTGCGCGGCGAGGGCGGCAAGCTCGCGCTCGGCAAGCCGATGCAGTGCGGCCAGGTGCTCGATCTCTCGGGCATCTCCGGCATCGTCGATTATGCGCCCGAGGAACTGGTCGTCACCCTGCGCGCCGGCACGCCGATGCGTGAGGTCGAGGCGCTGCTGGCCCAGCGCAACCAGATGCTGGCCTTCGAGCCGCCCGATCTCGGCCCGCTGCTCGGGCAGGCGCCGGGACAGGGGACATTGGTCGGTGCGGTGATGGGCAATCTCGCCGGTTCGCGTCGCCTTTCGGCGGGCGCGGCGCGCGATCACCTGCTCGGTTTCAGCGGCGTCAACGGACGCGGCGAGGCCTTCAAGTCGGGCGGCCGGGTGATGAAGAACGTCACCGGCTACGATCTCTCCAAGGTCGTCGCGGGTTCGTGGGGCACGCTGGCGGTGCTCGACGAGGTCTCGGTCAAGGTACTGCCGGCGCCGGACCAGACGGCGACCTTGATGCTGCTGGGCCTCGACGATGCGGCGGCCGTGCGTGCGATGTGCGCGGCGATGGGCAGTCCGCACGAAGTCTCGGGCGCGGCGCACCTGCCGGGCCGGACGGCGCTCCGTCTCGAAGGCGTGGCGCCCTCGGTCGAGGCGCGGCTCAAGGGTCTGCGCGAGCTGATGGCGGATGCAGGTGCTGCGATGGAGGAACTCGGCACGCTGGAGAGCCGGACCTTCTGGCGCGAGGTGCGCGACGTGGCACCGCTGAACGCAGCGCCCGACGTCGTGGTCTGGAAGATCTCCTGCCCGCCGACCGAGGGACCGGCGATCTTGGCGCGCATCAAGGCGCAGCGCGCCGGCGCGCAGGCCTTCTACGACTGGTCGGGTGGCCTGATCTGGCTGGCGCTGCCGCCCACGGCCGACGCCGACCATGCGATCGTTCGCGGCGCCCTCGGTGCCACCGGTGGCCATGCGACCCTGATCCGTGCGCCTGAGGCGGTACGCGCCGCCGTGCCTGTCTTCCAGCCGCAGTCCGCCGCGCTGGTCGCGCTGGCGGCACGGGTAAAGGAAAGCTTCGACCCCAAGGGTCTCTTCAATCCAGGCCGGATGGGCTGACGTGCAAACCAACTTCACCCTGGCCCAGCTTGCCGATCCCGAGAACGAGCGCAGCGAGCGCATCCTGCGCAAGTGCGTGCATTGCGGCTTCTGCACGGCCACCTGCCCGACCTTCGTGCTGCTGGGCGACGAGCGCGACAGTCCGCGCGGTCGCATCTATCTCATCAAGGCGATGCTGGAGGGCGATCGCGCGCCCACGATGCAGGAGGTGCGGCACGTCGATCGCTGCCTGTCGTGCCTCTCCTGCATGACGACCTGCCCCTCGGGCGTGAACTACATGCATCTGGTCGATCACGGCCGGCACCATATCGAGGAGACCTATACGAGGGCGCCGGCCGACCGCTTCATGCGCGGCCTGCTCGCCTGGCTGATGCCGCGGCCGGCGGCGTTCCGCTGGGCCATGGTGCTGGGCCGCCTCGCCAAGCCGCTGGCGCCGCTGCTGCCGGCGACCAGCCCCGATCCGGGCGGCGCCACCTTCCTGCGACGCCTGCGCGCCATGCTCGACGCGGTGCCGGCGCGCCTGAACGGCCCGTCGCCGGTCGACCGGCCGCAGACCTTTCCGGCCAAGGGCCTGCGCCGCAAGCGCGTGGCGCTGATGCCGGGCTGCGGCCAGCAGGTGCTGGCGCCGGAGGTCAACGAGGCCACCGTGCGGCTGCTGACGCGCCACGATGTCGAGGTGGTGAACGTCGCGGGCTCGGGCTGCTGCGGCTCGTCCGTGCTCCATGTCGGCCGCAACGAGCAAGCGATCGCGCTGGCCAAGGCCAACATCACCGCCTGGCTGCGTGAGATCGACGGAGCCGGGCTCGACGCCATCGTGATCAACGCCTCGGGCTGCGGCACGACGGTCAAGGACTACGGCAACATGCTGGCCGACGAGCCGGAATGGCACGAGAAGGCGCTGCAGGTCGCCAAGCTCGCCAAGGATGTGAGCGAGGTCATGGTCGAGATCGGCCTCGTGAACGTCGAGCCCAAGCGGCTGACCGTCGCTTACCATTCCGCCTGCTCGATGCAGCACGGCCAGAAGGTGATCGAACAGCCCAAGAAGCTGCTGCGGGATGCCGGCTTCGTCGTGAAGGACGTGCCCGAGGGCCATCTCTGCTGTGGCTGGGCGGGTACCTACCAGGTGCTGCAGCCCGACCTGTCGCGGCGCCTGCGCGACCGCAAGGTGGCCAACATCGAAAGCGTGAAGCCCGACGTGATCGCGGCCGGCAATTTCGGCTGCATCGGCAACATCGCCTCCGGCACCGGCATACCGATTGCCCATACGGTCGAGCTGCTCGACTGGGCGACGGGTGGTCCAAAGCCGGCCGCGCTCGGATAACCCCGAGGAAGGACCCCGCAGGGAGTGCCATGATCCTTCTTCGCACTTGCCTTGCGGCCTTCCTCGGACTGATGCTCGGGGCCAACGTGCAGGCGCAGAACGCCGGGAGCGGCACCGTGCTCGATACCCTGTTCACCAAGCTGCAGAGCGCCACCGATCCGCTGGCCATCCAGTCGCTGGAGGCGGCGATCTGGGAGCAGTGGATGATGGTCCCGGACATGGGCCAGCGCGCGCTCATGATCCGCGGCGTCGCCGAGATGCAGCAGCAGGAGTTCAAGGCTTCGATCGAAACCTTCACGCGCCTGATCGATGTGGCGCCCGACCTGTCGGAAGCCTGGAACAAGCGGGCGACGGCGCATTGGCTGATGGGCAACTTCCCGGCCTCGCTGGCCGACATCTGCGAGACGGTGAAGCGCGAGCCACGCCACTTCGGGGCCTATTCGGGCCTCGGCATGATCCGCGCGGAGATGGGGGAAAATGCCCGTGCCGTGGCGGCCTTCGAGCTGGCGCGCAAATGGAATCCGCACATCGTGGGAATCGACCGCGAGATCGAGCGCCTGAAGGCGCTGGGCGGCGACGCCGGGCCGGACGTCGATCCTCTGGGTTGCGGGCGGCCCACGACGTAGGCAAAAGTCGCCTCATTCGAATTCGGGAGTGAGTCATGGCCACGTTGTATGTCGGCGGCCGTCTGTTCGACGGCGAAAAGGTGCAAGACGGGCAGGGGGTTCTGGAAGAGGGCGGCCGCATCAAGCGGGTCGCCGCAGCGGGCGAGTTCAAGGGCTTCGCCGGCGAGCGGGTCGACACGTCGGGCGCCACGCTGATTCCCGGCATCATCGACTGCCACGTCCATTCGCTGTCGGGCGCCGAGGGCAATCCCGGCGCCGTGCAGGACCGGCTGAGCGCGGCCCAGCTCACGGTGCGCGGCATGGAATTCATGCGCCAGACGCTGGAAGGCGGCGTCACCGCCGTGCGCGACTGCGGCGGCAAGGACTATATCGAGTTCGCCATTCGCGATGCCTACAATGCCGGCCGCTTCCTGGGCCCGACCATGCGCTGTGCCGGTCGCATGATCTGCATGACCGGCGGTCACGGCAACCGCACTGGCCGCGTGGCCGACGGCGTCGACGAGGTGATCAAGGCGGTGCGCGAGCAGGTTCATGCCGGCTCCGACCTGGTGAAGATCATGGCGACGGGCGGCGTGATGACCGCCGGCGTCAATCCCGAGGATGCGCATTACAGCGCCGAGGAGATGAAGGCCGGCATTTCGGAGGCGCATCGCTTCCACAAATGCTGCGCCAGCCATGCCCAGGGCGCACTCGGCATCCTCAATGCCGTGCGCGGCGGCATCGATTCCATCGAGCACGGCATCTTCATGGACGAGGAATGCTGCCGCGAGATGAAGGAGCGCGGCGTCTGGCTGGTGCCGACCCTGGCCGCCGTGAAGAACATCCTCAAGGGCTACGACGAGGGCGACCGCTCGATCCCCGACTATGTGATCGAGAAGAGCCGCCGCGTGTTCGACCGCCATATCGCGGCGACCAAGATGTACTACTCGGCCGGCGGCCGCATCGCGATGGGCACCGACGCCGGCACGCCGCACAATCGCCATGGCGAGAATGCGCGCGAGCTTGAGTTCATGTGCGACATCGGCATTTCCAGCCGAGATTCGCTGTTCTTCGCGACTGCGAGTGCCGCTGACCTGATGCGGCTGGCCGATCACGGCCGCATCAAGGAAGGCAACGTGGCCGACCTCGTGGTCTGCGACGGCGATGCGCTGGCCGACATCAAGCGCGCGGCCCGAAAGGAAAACCACCGCCTGGTCGTGAAGCGCGGTATTGTCGCCCGCGACAACCGCGCGGCCTTTGTCCAGTCCGCCGCGCGCGTCGCGGCAGAATAGGCCCCAGAGAAAGGCGATCCCGGAGACTTCGTGGAAGAAATCTTCCTCATCCTGATCGGGATCGCCTGGGCCCTCGGCACGCCGCTGATCGCCATCTGGGCGCTGGTCCGTACCTCGGGCCTGCGCGTGCAGAACGAGCGTCTCACGACCGAGATCTTCGTTCTCAAGCGCCAGATCGCTGCAATCGGCGAACAACCGCTTCCGCCGCCTCTCCCGGCAGCCTCGCCCGAAGCAGCCTCGCCTGAGGCGACTCCTCCTGAGGCAGTGCCCTTCGAGGCCGCCGTGCCGCCGCCGCCGGCACCCCCCTTCGTTCCCGAGCCCGAGGCGATCGTCATTGGCGCGGATCTGCCCGCATCCGTGCCGGCTTCGCCGCCACCTCCCGTGGGCCCGACAATCGAGCCGGAGAAGATCGGCTGGGAACAGCGGCTCGGCGCGCGTGCCTTCCTCTGGGTCGGCGCCGTCACCCTGGCTTTGGCGGCGGTCTTCCTCGTCCGTTACTCGATCGAGGAGGGCTACCTCTCGCCCGAGGTGAGGGTCATCCTGGCAGCGCTGTTCGGCTTCGCGCTGATCGCGGGCGCCGAGCGCATGAGGCCGCGCGATGATCGCGTCTCGCAGGCGCTGGCCGCCGCCGGCGTGGCGGCGCTCTATGGCTCATTGCTGTCGGCCGTCGCGCTCCACGGCATGATCTCCAAGGTCGCGGCGAGCGGTGGTGCGGCCGCCCTGACGGCCTTCGCGATCACGCTTTCCCTGCGCCATGGCATTCTCGTGGCGGCACTCGCCTTTGTCGGTGGTTTCCTGAGCCCCGCGATCATCGGCAGCGAGCAGCCCAATACGCCGGTCCTGTTCGGCTACCTGCTGGCCATTGCCGCCGGCACTCTCACGGTCATCAGAGTGCGCGGCTGGTGGGTTCTGGGCTGGGGCGTGCTGGCGGGCTCGGCGCTGTGGACCGTGGTGTGGATGCTGGCCGATCCCGACCTGCCGGAACTGCATTGGGTCGGCATCTTCCTGGTCGCGGTTGCTTGCCTCTTCGTCTGGGCGACGTGGCGGCGCATGCAGGAGAACGAGAACCCGCCGAAGGACGTACTGGCGCTGGTCTGGGCCTCGCTGGCCGTCACCGGCGGATTGCTGGTGATCGCCATCGTCCAGGATGGCGGCGTGCAGACGGCCGGCTGGCTGGCCCTGGCCGCGCACGGGATCGGCATCTTCGCCTTCGCGCGCTGGACGCCGCGCTTCCAGTTTGCCGGAGGCCTCGCACCGGCCTTGTCGCTGGCGGCCCTGGCGCTCTGGTGGTGGGCATCGAGCGGCGTGCCGGCCGAATGGAGCGACGACCGCTTCGGCTGGCTCGTGACGGGCTTCGGTGGCCTCTATACGGCATCGGCTTTTGCGTTGCTGTGGAACGCGCCGCGGCCGGGCTTCTGGGCGGCACTTTCGGTGTCAGCGGCGCTCTCGCACTTCCTGCTCGCCTGGTATGTGCTGCGCGGTACGGCGGTGGGTGGCCTGCCGTGGGGGCTGATCAGCGTCGGGTTGGCCGCACCGTTCCTGGTGGGCGCCGAGCGCCTCACCCGCTGGCGCGAGACGATGCCGGGCGCCACCGAGGCGCTGGGCTTCCTGGCCGCCGGCGTCACTTTCTTTATTGGCGCGGCCATCCCGCTCGAGCTCAATCGCGAATGGATCACCGTCGCCTATGCGGTCGAGCTGGCCGCCGTCGCCGCCATCTCCGCCCAGCTCGGGCTGGTGGCCCTGCGCCGGCTCTGCTGGCCGCTGCTGGTCATCGTGGTCGTGCGCTTCGTCGCGAACCCGGAGATCCTGAGATACCCGATCGGCCTGACGCCGATCCTCAACTGGATGCTCTGGGGCTACGGCATCTCCATCGCCGCCCTGGTCGTGGCGCTGCGCTTCCTGCGGCCGACCGGCGACTGGCGGCTGGTGCGGGGTGTCGAGGCGGCGGCGGCGCTGCTTGCCTTCGTTCTGCTGACCCTCGAAGTGCGCAGCATCTTCCAGCCGACCGCCATGATGACCCCGGACGCGAGCTTCATGGAGCGCGCCTTCTACGTCCTGGTCTGGGGCGCCTTTGCCCTGGCGGCGCTGTGGAAGACACGTTTGGACGGTGATGTCGTCGCCCTATGGGCTTGGCGGGCCAGCGGCGCTCTTGCCGCCGTGGTCGTGCTGTTCCTGCAGGTGCTGGTCGCCAATCCCGTGGTCGAGCCGGCCGATGTCGGTCGGCTGCCGATCCTCAACGGGCTGCTGCTTGCCTATGCGGTTCCTGCAGCCTTGGCCGCCCTGGCACGGCGCTGGGTGGACGGCATCGAAGCCGACCGGCGGCTCGACATCGTGGTGGGTGCCACGGCCTCGATCCTGGCGTTCGCTTATGTCTCCTTCGAGGTGCGTCACCTGTTCGATCCGGGCTTCGAGCGGCGCGGCTTCGAGGCGCACGGCCTGGAGCTCTACGCCTATTCGATCGTCTGGCTGCTGTTCGGCGTGGCGCTGCTGGCCCTGGGCTTCCTGCGGCAAGCGGCGGCGCTGCGGCATGCCGGCATGGCGCTGGTCTGCATCGTGGTCGCCAAGGTCTTCCTGATCGACATGGCGGGGCTGCAGGGCCTGCTGCGGGTCTTCTCTTTCCTGGGACTGGGCGCCGCCCTGATCGGCCTCGGCTACGCCTATCGCCGGCTCGGTTTCGACAGCAAATGACCGGGGCGTTGTTTCCCGAGTTCGGCCTCATCGCTCGTCTATATGCCGCTGGCCCCGGAGACCATCTTGTCGCCAGCCTGTAGGCTGACCTACGCTCTGCTCTGCTCCGGTCAGCCTACGGGCTGGGCAGAACGACCAGACTCTGACTCACGGACTGGCATTGCGGTTGGGGTAGACCACTTTGGTGCGAATGTTCGACTTTTTGCGACGACCTCGATATCGCGGCCACATCGACGCGTTGAGAGATGGGTTCGTACATGGTTGGGCGCACGACGGTGGTCGTCCCCGCGAGCGGCTCTCCATTGAAATCTATAGTGCTGGAATTCTTCTCGGTGTTGTACGCGCCGATAGCTTTCGTTCGGATTTGGCTGTTGCTGGTATCGGCGACGGAAAATTCGCCTTTTCTTTCGCCCTTCCCGCAGAGGCGGGCGACGGCGGTCCCATTGCTGCCCGGGTGGCGAAAACCGAATACTGGCTAACCAGCAGCGACCGTTCTGGCACCGCCAGCTCGCCGAGGCCCGGTCGAGGAGGGAATATCTCGCCCAATTGGGCGTGCGCCCTTACCGGTGACGGCGAGTTCAGGGAAGAAAAGGCCATACTGGGGCATTGCTGGACGCTTCTCGGGATTACTCCAGACCTGAAAAAGGATGGAGACTGGTTTCGCGCGACTCTGGGCGGCCGGTCGATATTCGTGCAAAGATTCAGCGACACGATCAAAGGATTTGAGAATCGCTGTGCCCATCGGTTTTTTCCTTTGCGAACGTCCGACACGGGTAACGGCCCGATCGTTTGTGGCTTTCACCATTGGCACTACAATCGAGACGGCCATGCGGTCGGGATCCCCAATTGTCTGGAACTATTCGGCACCAATCCACGCGACGTCGGCGCCAAATTGGTCGCTTTGGACATTGCCACCTGCGGATCTCTCATCTTTGGTCGCTTTCCAGGAGTGAATACATCGGAAAGCCTTGAGGACTATCTCGGTGAAGGCTTCCCCATCCTCAACGCGATGTGCACGATGCCCGGGCGTCCGCAGCGCTTGAACGGTCAAATTTCCGCCAACTGGAAACTGCCGATGGAAATCACGATGGACGACTACCACACTGTCGCGATCCACCACAGAAAGCACTACGCGAAGAACAGCGAACTTTCGTACTTCCGCTTTGGCTGGCATAGTGCGCACTTCAAGGGCCACAACGACACGCTCGCCTCGATGTCGGTGGCGTGCCGGGAGAATCGCTATCTTCCAAGCGATTACCGCATCTTCAATATCTTTCCCAATCTTGCTGTCTCTATTTTCAGCGCTCGACCTTATTGGTTTTGTTATGTCCAGGTGTTTGCGCCGACATCTCCCAGGCAAACACACCATGTGGGGTGGCTTTTCCAGACAGGATTCCCAGCGAAGGAGCGCGCACTCGATCGCTGGACGCGTCCATTCTCGGACCTGATCCGCGCGCATCTCGTACGATCCTTCACAAAGAAGATCATCGACGAAGATCGCCGAGCCTGCGAGCAGATGCAAACGATCGCCCATCAGTTTGAGGGCTCTCCGATATTCAGCGCGCAAGAGAAGCGTATTGAGTGGTTCGAGGAGGCCTATGAGGTCGCTATGGCGCGAGGCGAAGCGATGGGCGACACTTGCAGATAGGGGAGGCCGCCAAGTCCGTTGTGGGTCAAAGGACTGAACCCCTCAGGCGACATTGTGCGGCGACAGGCGGCACGCCGCATCGGGGTAAACGGGAAGGGCGCGACCTATCTGAGGGTCGGAGTGCTGAACGTCACCTCTCGCCGCCCGGCGGGATCGGGCGGTCGATGGGCAAGGCGCGCCGGGTCATCGACCGGTGCCCGAAAAACCACACTTAGAGGCCCGTCGCCAACCGGATGCGGGCCTTCACCAGGCCGGGATCGTTCGGAAGCTGACTGACTTCAGCGGCAATGAGGTGCGAGTCCGATGCCGATGCGGCTGCCTTTGCGCGACCGGTCGAGGCATCGACGACGACCGCGAGCGTGACGAGGGCGACGGCGATCACCAGCAGATCGATCCAGGAAAAGCGGGACTTGCGGAGTTCGTACGGGACAGCGATGGCCCGGATCTTCTTTTGGCCGTTATTCATGATGGCCTCTGGGGGACAGAGTTATCGGCTGGGCTGGAATGGTTGCTTTATGATTCCGATTTCGGTCGGGGCCGCGACCGCACTAAGGCGAGACCAAGGAAGTTTGTGTCATCCGTGTCCGAGGGTGGCGCCGGCGACGGCGGCAAAGGTCAGGATCGACGCGGCGATGACCAGGAAATCGATCCAGCCGAGCGACAGGCGGCGACGCTTCACGAGTTCGCTCCCGCGCTGCTGGCAGGAGGCGGCGGAGGCGCGATCGTCGTGCGGCCGGTCACGCCGGTTTGCGCGAGCACACCGCCAGCGAAGATCACGACGCAAATCACGATGAGGACGGCATCGACGGTGGCGAAATTGCGGCGAGACATGGAACCTCTCGTTGTGTCTTCAGGAGACACTACGGAGAGGTGACGGCGATCATCCCTTGATGAAATCATGCGCGCGGCGTGAGCGCGCGCCGCTTCAGACGTAGGCGATGCGCAGGATGTTGGTCGCGCCCGGCGTGCCGAAGGGAACGCCCGCGGTGACGACGAGGCGTTCGCCTTCCTTGGCGATCTCCTCCTGGCGCGCCACGCGCACGGCGCGCTGGACCATGTCGGCGAAATTGTGCGCGTCTTCGGTCTGCACCGGATGGACGCCCCAGGTGAGGGTCATGCGCCGTGCCGTGTCGAGGTTGGGTGTCAGGCACAGGATGCGGACGTCGGGCCGTTCGCGCGCTGCCCGCAACGTCGTCGAGCCCGTGTTGGTGTAGGTGACGATGGCGGCAGCCGATAGCGTGTGGGCGCACTGGCGCGCGGCGGCGCTGATCGCGTCTGCGGTCGTGGCCTCCGGCTCGTGGCGGCTGGCATCCATCAGGCGGCGATAGAGCGGATCGGTTTCGACGCTCTTCAGGATGCGGTCCATGATGGTGACCGCTTCGATCGGGTAGTCGCCCGATGCGGACTCGGCGGACAGCATGACGGCATCGGTGCCGTCGTAGACGGCGGTGGCCACGTCGGAAACTTCGGCGCGGGTCGGCGTCGGCGAATGGATCATCGACTCCAGCATCTGCGTCGCCACGATGGTCGGTTTGCCGGCGATGCGGGAGGCGGCCAGGATGCGCTTCTGCAGCGGCGGCACGGCCTCGGGCGGCATCTCGACGCCGAGGTCGCCGCGGGCGACCATGATGCCGTCGCTCTGCTCGATGATCTCGTCGAGATGCTCGATCGCCTGCGGCTTCTCGAGCTTGGCCATCACGGCGGCGCGGCCGGCCACCAGCTTCTTCAGCTCGGCAATATCGTGAGCGTGCTGCACGAAGGAGAGGGCGACCCAGTCGACGCCCAGCGACAGGCCGAACGCGAGGTCCTTGTGGTCCTTCGGCGTCATCGGCGACATCGGCAGGACGAGGTTGGGCAGGTTCACGCCCTTGCGGTCGCTGATCGTGCCGGCGACCTCGACCACCGTGTCGATGGTCTTCTCGTCGTGGGCCACGATGCGCAGGCGGACCTTGCCGTCATCGACCAGCAGCAGGCCGTCGGGCTTCGCGGCCTTGAAGATCTCGGGATGGAGCAGGGGAACGCGCTTGGCCGTGCCGGGCGTTGCATCCATGTCGAAGCGCAGCGTCTGGCCCTTCTTCAGCTCTATCGGGCCCTTGGCGAAGGTGCCGAGGCGCAGCTTGGGGCCCTGCAGGTCCATCAGGATCGCGATCGGGTGCTTGTATTCCTTCTCCAACGCGCGGAGCTGATCGACCCTCTGGCGGTGGTCCTCGTGCTGGCCGTGGCTGAAGTTCAGCCGGAAGACATCGGCACCGGCTTCGAACAGGGTACGCAGGCGCTCCGGCGAAGACGAAGCGGGCCCTAGCGTGGCAACGATCTTGGTGAAACGGTTTCGACGCATGGGTCCAGTCTACTTCCCGGGCGACGACACTTTAAAGTCACCCGCCTGTTCGTAGACCTTTACGACGGCCGCGTCATCCAGCTTGCCGTGGCCGGCGCCCGCAGCCGCGATGAACAGCTGATGTGCAGCCGCGGCAAGCGGCAGCGGCAGGCGCAGCTCGTGGCCGGTGTCGAGCACGAGGCCCAGATCCTTCACGAAGATCTCGACTGCCGACAGCGGCGTGTAATCGTCGTCGAGCATGTGCGGCACGCGATTGCCGAACATCCAGGAATTGCCGGCACTGGCCGAGATCACGTCGTAGACCGCGCGCGTGTCGGCGCCGGCCTTGGCGGCGAGCGCCATGGCTTCGGCGGCGGTGGCGATGTGCACGCCGGCCAGGAGCTGGTTCACCGTCTTCACCAGCGAGCCGATGCCCGCCTTGTCGCCCAGACGAAACACCTTGGCGGAAGTGGCGGAGAGGATGGACTCCGCGGCGGCGTAGCTTTGTGCGTTGCCCGAAGACATGAAGGTGAGCTCGCCCGACTCCGCGCGCGCCCGGCCACCGGACATCGGCGCATCGAGCAGCTCGTGCCCGCTCGCCGCCAGCCGTTCGTCGAGCTTGCGGATGAAGGCGGCGGGGCAGGTGGCGCACTGCATGACGAGGCCGCCCTTGCGCAGCGTGCTGGCGGCGCCGCCCTCGCCATAGAGAACGGTCTCGACCTGTTGGGCATTCACGACGGCGACGACCACGACATCCGCGGTCTTCGCGGCTTCGGCCGGCGAGGCGGCCGTCGTGCCGCCTGCGGCCACGAACGCATCGCGTGCGGCGGCGCTGGGATCGACGCCGATCACCTTGTGCCCGTGCTTCAGCAGGTTCTTCGCCATGCCGAGGCCCATCGAGCCCAGGCCCACGAAGGCGACGACGGGTGTGTTCTTGTCGGTCATGGTCAGGCCTTGATGCCGTACTTGGCGGCCCAGCCGAGGCCGGCACCGGTGGTCGTCTTGGGCTTGTATTCGAGGCCGACATAGCCGTCGTAGCCGAGGCGATCGAGCACATCGAGCAGGTAGAGGTGATTGACCTCGCCGATATCGGGCTCGTTGCGGTCGGGGTTGCCCGCGATCTGCACGTGCGAGGTGATGGGGAACAGCCGCTCCGTCCGCTTCTGCAGGTCACCCTCGGTCACCTGCAGGTGATAGAGGTCGAGCTGCAGGCGCAGATGCGGCGCGCCGACTTCCTCTATGATCGCCTTCACCTGATCGGTCGTGTTGGTGAAGTAGCCGGGAATGTCGCGATGGTTGATCGGCTCCAGCACGATGGTGATGCCGCTCTTGGCCGTGCGGTCGCAGATCTTCTTGAGGTTCGACACGAAGGTGCGATGCATCGCCTTCACGTCGGCACCCGACGCGATCATGCCCGACATCACGTGCAGGGTGCGGCACTCAAGGACCTGCGCGTAGTCGAGCGCCTTGTCGATGGCGGCGTCGAACTCGGCCTCGCGACCGGGAAGGGCGGCAAGCCCACGCTCGCCCTTGCTGGCGTCACCGGGCGGCAGGTTGAACAGCGCCTGCGTGAGCTTGTGTTTCTTCAGCTCGGCGGCGATCTCGCTGGCCGGGGCCTCGTAGGGGAACAGGATCTCGACGGCCTTGAAGCCGTGCGCCGCGGCGGCGCCGAAGCGCTGCAGGAACGGCACTTCCTGGTAGATCCACGAGAGATTGGCGGCGAGCTTGGGCATGCTTCTGTCCGATCAGGAAGGATAGGCTTCTTCGACGTCGCGCACCTGCGCATCCGACAGCGTTCGCAGCTTGAAGCCCTGCAACAGGAGGTGGAGCTTGGCCGTTTCCTCCAGCTCCTCGATGGAAGCCGACGCGGCCGACAGCGATGTGCCGGCGACCACGGGGCCGTGGTTGGCCAGCAGCACGGCGCGATGGCCCTTGGCATAGTCACGAATGGCGTCTGCCAGCTTGGGATCGCCCGGCTTGAAGTAGGGCACCAGCGGCAGCTTGCCGACTCGCATCACGAAGTAGGGTGTGATCGGCGGCAGGGTCGTCTCGGCATTGTGGTGGCACGACGGATCGAGGCAGGAGATCGCCACGGCATGCGTGCAATGGAGATGCACGATGGCGCCGTCCTTGGGCCGCACGTCGTAGACCGAGCGATGCAGCAGCGCTTCCTTGGTCGGCGGGTCGCCCCCGACATGCTTGCCGGAGAGATCGATCTTGGAGAGCTGGCCGGGCTCGAGTTCGCCCAGCGACGAATTGGTCGGCGTCATCAACCAGCCATCGGCCACGCGGGCGCTGATGTTGCCGGACGTGCCGGGGCAGAGGCCGCGCGCGGCGAGCTTGGCACCCAGCGCGCAGATCTGCTCGCGCATCTTGGTTTCTGCGGTGCTCATAATTTGTCGAATGCCTTGGTGAAGAAATCCGGGGCGCCGAAATTGCCGGACTTCAGCGCGAGCAGGATCGGCTTGTTGCCGACGGATGCCGTCCACGGCACGCCGGGATCGATCTCGGGGCCGATGCGCAGCGCGGTGACGTCGAGCGCGCTGACGACGGCGCCCGAGGTCTCGCCACCCGCAACGACAAGGCGGCCGACGCCGGCGCCGACGAGACCACGCGCCAGCGCCGCCATCGTCTTCTCGATCGCCTGGCTCGATTTCTCGATCCCGTACTTGGCCTGCAGCGCCTTCACGGAATCGGGCGTGTCGCTGGCCGACAGCAGGATCGGGCCGTTGCCCAGCTTGCCCTTGGTCCAGTCCAACGCCTTGCCGGCGACATCCTCGCCGCGGCAGATCGCATCCGTGTCGAGCGCCAGATGCGCGCCCTTGAAAGCCTTGATCTGGCCGAGCGTGGCGGCCGAGCAGGAGCCGGCGAGCACCGCTGCAGCACCCTCGATCTTCGGCAGCGTGTCGGCGCCGGGGCGATGGGCCATCAGGCCGCGGCGGCGATAGGCGGCCGGAAGACCCAGCGCGACGCCCGAACCGCCGGTGACCAGCGTGTCGTCACCGATCGCTTCGCCGATGATGCCGAGATCGGTATCGGCCACGGCATCGACCACGACATGGCGCACACCATCGGCCGCGAGCTTGTCGAGCGATTCGCGCAGCACCGCAGAGCCGGACTGGACCTGCTTCAGCGCCACGAGGCCGACCTTGTGCGGCGTCTGCCGGGCCAGCACGCGCACCAGGCTGGCGTCGGTCATCGGCGTCAGCGGATGGTGCTTCATGTGCGAGTCGGACAGCAGGATGTCGCCGACGAAGAGATGGCCAAAGAAGATCGTGCGGCCGTTCACCGGAAAGGCGGGGCAGTAGATCGCCTGCTTGGCCTTCAGCGCGTCGAGCAGCGCATCGCCCACCGGGCCGATATTGCCGGCGTCGGTCGAATCGAAGGTCGAGCAGTATTTGAAGAAGAACCGCACGCAGCCCGCCGCCTGCAACACCTTCAGCGCGTCGAGCGACTGGGCGACGGCATCGGCGGCGGGAATCGAGCGTGTCTTCAGCGCGACGACGACGGCATCGACGTCGTCGGGGATGGTGCCCTTCGCCGGCACGCCGATTGTCTGGATCGTGCGCATGCCGCCTTTGACGAGCATGCCCGCGATGTCGGTTGCGCCGGTAAAATCGTCGGCGATCACTCCAAGAATGGCCATGGGTTGACGTTAGGCGATGACGGTCGCTGGCATCCAGAACTTTCGGCGCCGGGAACGCCGCCGGGCCTCGTCCTCGCCGTCATAGTGGTACAACGGCGGTGCAGCATCGAACGTGTTGCGGATGTCGAGGGAATTGACGTTCACGATGCCGATGGCGCCGCTCTCCTCTTGCATGACCGCGCCGACATAGGCGCCGCACTTTGCGCAGAGCAGGTAGTCGGTGATTCCCAGTCCGAACCGGTAGCGGGAGAGGGCATTTGGTGCGCTGCGAAATTCAACCGTGCCGCCCGGATCGCCCATCGTGCGGGCGCCGTGGCGGCGGCAGAAACTGCAGGCGCAGCGGCCGATGCGCATCTCCTCGGGTTTCTTGTCCGATGTGAGCGCGATCTGGATCGCGCCGCAGTGGCAGGAACCGGGGTAGGTCGTCATGGCGCGATCAAGGTGACTCTGAAGTCATTGACGTTGGTCCGCGTCGGACCGGTGATCAGGCCGTCGCCCAGCAGCTCGAAGAAGCCGTGCCCGTCATTGTCGTCGAGCATGGCCTGAGGGTCGCGCCCCTTGGCGCGCGCGCGGGCCGGCGTGTCGGGGGCGAAGATGGCGCCGGCAACTTCTTCCGCGCCGTCGACGCCGTCAGTGTCGGCCGACAGGCCCCAGATGCCCGGCGCACCATTGGCCGCAATGGCCTGCGCCAGCAGATATTCGACGTTGCGTCCGCCGCGACCCTTGCCGCGCACCGTGACGGTGGTCTCGCCGCCGGAAAGGATCGCCACAGGCTTGCCGCCGCGCTTGGCGATCTCGATGGCCTGCCGCGCATGCTCGGCGCCCAGCTCGCGCGCCTCGCCCTCGAGATTGTCGCCCAGCATGATTACTTCCACGCCGTGTTCCCTGGCGACGGCGGCGGCGGCTTCGAGCGAGCGCTTGGGCGTGGCGACCATGATCGTCTCGACATTGGCGAGGCGCGGATCGCCGGGCTTCGGCGTCTCCTCGATGCGGCCGGCCGCACCTTCCTTGAGATGGGCGAGCACGGAAGGCGGTGGATCGATCTTGTATTTCGCGAGCACCGCAAGCGCGTCGGCGAAGGTCGTCTTGTCGGCGACGGTGGGACCGGAGCCGATGACGCCGGGGTCATCATTCGGCACGTCCGAGATCAGCCAGGAGAGGACACGCGCCGGCTGGGCGGCGATGGCGAGCCGGCCGCCCTTGATCGCCGAGAGATGCTTTCGCACCGTGTTCATCTCGGTGATGTTGGCGCCGGATTTCAGCAGCGCGCGATTGACGTCCTGCTTGTCGTTCAGAGTGAGGCCTTCGGCCGGCAACGCGAGCAGCGCCGAGGCACCGCCCGAGATCAGGCAGAGCAGCAGATCGTCGGCGCTCAGTCCCTGCACGCGCTCGTAGATACGGCCGGCGGCCTCGCGGCCCTTGTCGTCGGGCACGGGATGCGCGGCCTCGACGATCTCGATGCGCTTGCAGGCCTCGCCGTAGCCGTAGCGCGTCACCACCAGCCCTTCGAGCGGATGCGGCCACTGATCCTCGACGGCGCGCGCCATGGCCGCACTCGCCTTGCCGGCGCCGATCACGATGGTGCGGCCCGTGGGCGGCTGGAGCTTCGCGATATAGGGCGCAAGGCAGGTGGCGGGACGAGCGGCAGCGAGGGCGGCATCGAACAGGGCGCGCAGCAGGGCGCGGGCGTCGGCATCTTTCATTTGCCCGATCTTCGCACTATAGGGGCGCGATGCAACCGTTGCTCCGGCCGGGCGATCCACCGCCGTTTTCCGTCTTCAACGAGCAGGGCCGGGCACCGTTGTTGCTGCTCTGTGATCACGCCAGCAAGGCGGTGCCGCAAGCGCTGGGCGATCTCGGCATTCCAGAGAGCGAACTGGCGCGTCACATCGGCTGGGATATCGGCGGCCTCGACTCCGCGATCGAGCTGGCGAAGGCGCTCGACGCGCCGCTGGTCTCGTCCGGCTACTCGCGGCTGGTGATCGACTGCAATCGCTGGCCGGGCGGCGAGGGCTCGACGCCCGAGGTCAGCGATGGCACGCCGGTGCCGGCCAACAAGGGCCTCACCAGGGAACAGGTCGATGTGCGCGCCGAGGCCTGTTTCTGGCCCTATCATCGCGAGGTCGACCGCCTGCTCGATGCGATGACGGCGGACGGTCGCCAAGTCTGCCTGCTGGTGATGCACAGCTTCACGCCCTCGATGAACGGTTCGACCGGCCCTGGCATGTCGGTGTGCTGTGGAACGACGATCCGCGCCTGCCCGAGCCGCTGCTGGCAGAGCTGCGCCGCGATCCGTCGCTGGTGGTGGGCGACAACGAGCCTTACTCGGCGCGCGCCGCCTACGAATACACACTGACCGCCCATGCGCGATCGCGGGCGCTGCCGCATTGCTCGATCGAGGTGCGGCAGGATCTGATGAGCACGCCGGACGACGCGCGCGCCTGGGGCCGCCGGCTGGCGCCGGCGATCTCGACCGCCGTCGAAAAGGCGCTGGCGTGAACTGTGTCGAGCTTTCGGAGACTCCGCGCGACCTGATCCAGCGCCATCTGATTGGCGCCGCAAACGGCTGGAGCGTGGGCACCTGGGGCGCCATCGGCGAGTTCCAGTATGACGAGGGCGAGCCCGATCTGGTCGTGGATGCAGACGGCCTCTCTGTGTCGAGCCGGCGCGGCGCCTTGTATATCGGCGACCTGAGCGGCGTCACGCCCTTCGCCCTGATCGACGACAATGGCCGCACACGAGAAATCGCCTTCTGCTCCGCTCGGCCCGCCAATGGACGCTCCGTCATCCATGCAGTCGACGAGTTGACGTTCGACCTTGGCATCGGCGTGCCTCACATCGACGTGCTGGTGCGCCTGGCGCCGGACGATGGGGAGACGCGCCAGGCGCTCGGTGCCGGCCTCGGCAGGCCGCTGCTGACGGCCGACAATCCGGCCGGTCCCGCGATCGGCAAGGCCAGCCCGACGCGCATCTTCGCCTCGGCGTTTGCCACGCTGGAGGTCCACCAGCCGATCCCGCCGCCGGATGGCCGTTCGCCGGCCGGCCCGCACAGCCACCTGCTGCCGAATCATCTCAAGGAGGGCAGGATCCATGCGCCGGGTTCGCCGCTTCCGGCTGGTTTATACTGCGGCCTGAGCCTATATCCCCGGACACGCCTTTAGCCTGTGGTTCAGGAGAGCATCATGGACGACAAGACCCGTACCGAACTCGAGGCCGCCGCCTTCCGGCGCCTGGTGTCGCACCTCCAGGAGCGCACCGACGTCCAGAACATCGACCTGATGAACCTGGCCGGTTTCTGCCGCAACTGCCTGTCGCGCTGGTATCGCGAGGAAGCGGGCAAGCAGGGCATCGAGATCGCCGATCCGAAGGCCCGCGAGATCGTCTACGGCATGCCGTACGAGGAGTGGAAGGCCAAGCACCAGAAGGAAGCCTCGGGCGACCAGAAGAAGGCCTTCGACACGGCCCAGCACAAGCACGGCTAGTGCTGGCACTGCCGGCATTCTGCCGGCCGGGGACACCGTCCCCGTTATCCCCATCATTCATTCCAACGATGTCATTGAGCTGACACGGCCGCTCCTCCTATGGTCCGGCCGTAGACAAGGAGCAGGACATGCCGGACGGCAGCAGCGTTTCCAAGAAAGTTAAGGCCGGTCCGATCTCCGCAGACCGCCTGAAGAGCTTCGTCGAGCGCATCGAAAAGCTCGAAGAGGAACGCAAGGCCATCGGCGGCGACATCAAGGACGTCTATAGCGAGGCCAAGGGCGTCGGCTACGACGTCAAGACCATGCGCAAGATCATCTCGCTGCGCTCCATGGATGCGGCCGACCGCGCCGAGCAGGAGACGCTGCTCGACGTCTACAAGCACGCCCTCGGGATGGTCTGATAATACCGGGCTGAAAACGGAAAATTGATTCCGCAGGCTTCGCGCAGGCGCTAGGGTTCTTCACGGCAGAATGCTCCGGCTACAGGAGCGGGCCGAGGAGGAACTCCCATGCGAAACACCGTCATCACGGGCGTTTGCGTAGCGTTGAGTCTCGCCGCCTCACAGGCGTATGCACAGCTCGCCGTTTCCTCGAACGATCACAAGATCGTCCAGGAAAACGGCGTCAACAGGAACGTCGCCAACCCGCCACCCGACACGATCACGATCCTGGATCTCGGCGCCCTGCCGGTGAAGGTCGTGGGCACCGTCGCCAACGTGCCGGGCAGCGTCGTCGGTCCGCCACTCTCGGTCGCGATCACGCCCGACGAGTCGATCGCGCTGATCGCCTCCTCGTCGAAGCTCGATCCCGCCGATCCGACCAAGCTCGCCAACGACGATCGCGTGACCGTCGTCGACCTCAAGGACCGCAAGATCATCGGGACCTTGAACACCGGCCCCGGCGCGGCCGGCATCTCGATCACCAAGGACGGCAAGCGCGCCTATGTCGCCAACCGCATGGCCGGATCGATCTCGATCCTGTCGATCGACGGCAAGGACGTGAAGCTGGTGAAGACCGTGCCGCTGATGGACGCAAAGACGCTGCTCAGCCACATGGCGGTGTCGCCGGACGGCGCGACCGGCGTGGTGACGCGCAACGGCGACGCCAAGGTCGAGTTGATGAAGCTCGGCGGCGACACCGTCGCCTCGTCTTCGGTGCTCGACGTGGCACCGCGGCCCTATGCCGTGTCGGTGACACCCGACAGCAAGAACGCCGTCGTGGCGAGCCTCGGCGATCCCAAGGCCAACGGCATCCTCACCGTGATCGACCTCGCCACGGGCAAGATCGTGGGCACCGTCGATATCGGTCACGAGAATCTCGAAGGCATGATCATGTCGAGCGACGGGCGCTGGATCGCGGGCGTCGCCCATGCCGGCTCGACGCGGCCCAAGGATGCGCCGCAATACAAGCCCAACGGCATGGTGGTGCTCTACAAGCTCGACGGCACCGGCCTCACCAAGACCGGTGAAGCGCCGATCGGCGGCTGGTCGCAGGGCGCCTCATTCTCACGCGATGGCTCGGTCATCGTCGTGCAGAACATGAACGAGAAGAACCTGCAGGTGTTCAAGAACGACAATGGCAAGGTCACCGATACCGGCCAGAAGATCGATGTCGGCGGCGGTGCCGCAGCGGTGAGGAGTTCGACGGACCGATGATCCAGAGGCGTAGCGTACTCAAACTGCCGCTCGCCGCCGTTGCGGCGGGCGGTGTCCCGGCGGCGCAGGCCCAGGCCTTTCCGTCCCAACCCGTCCATCTCGTGGTGCCGTTCCCGCCCGGGGGCGGCACCGACTCGCTCGCGCGGGCGATCCAGGAGCCGATGCAGAAGGCGCTCGGCGGTACGGTGATCGTCGACAACAAGGGTGGAGGCGGGGGCAGCATCGCCCACGAATTCGTGGCCAAGCAGCCGGCCGACGGCCACTGGATGGTGGTCGGCGCCAACAACCTGCCGCTCTATCCGCATATCGTGGCCCGGCTCGGCTTCGATGCGAAGACGGCCTTCGCACCGATCGGCTTCATCGCCAAGCAGGAGTCGGTCCTCGTCGGCAGCCTCGACGCGCCGTGGCCCGACCTCAAGGCGATCATCGCCGCGGCCAAGGCGGCGCCCGGCTCGGTGCAATACGGCACCGCCGGCCTTACGACGCCGATGCATCTGTCGACCGAACAGTTCGCCATGCTGAACGGCATCAAGCTGACGCATGTGCCGTTCCGCGGGACTGGTCCGCTCGTGACCGACCTGCTGGGCGGCCATATCAAGCTCGGCATGTCGAGCATCACCAGCGTCTCGCAGCAGATCGCGGCCGGGAAACTGAAACCCTATGCCATGGCCTCGCTGGAGCGTTCTTCGGTGGCGCCCAACATCCCGACCTTCAAGGAACTGGGCGCGGGCGACGTCGACGGCACCATCGTCTACACGCTGCTGGCGCCGGCCGGTACGCCGCCCGCCATCGTCGCCAGGCTGAACGAGGCGCTGAACGCCGCCGTGGCGACGCCGGAGCAGAAGGAGGACCTCTCCAGGCGCGGCTTCGTCGCCATGGGCGGCACGCCGCAGCAACTCGAGGACTGGCTGAAGGTCCAGGAACCGATCTGGGTGCCGGTGCTGCAGGCCGCCGGGGTGAAGCCGGAATAGGGCTCAGTGGTTTGACAGGGCCAGGATCTCGATGAGCCCGATTATGACGGCCAGCGCATAGACGATGCGCGTGGCCCATTCCAGCCGATGGGCGGTGGTGATCCGCTGGGCGCTGCGCAATGCCTCGGCCGTCGGGATGGAGATGACGCACATCAGCGACAGCGCGAAGAAGGCGTAGAACACGTATTCCACGGCCACCGTGTAGCCGATGCTGCCGAGCTGGTTGTTGACGGTCGTCAGCAGCACCACACCCGACAGGACGCCGGTGATCGTCACCGTCACCTTCTGCGCCATCAAGGTCGGCGGGAAGAACAGCGCGGCGAAGGTGATCAGCGACATCAGCAGCAGCGGCAGAAGCGTCTTGGCCAGGGTCGTGAGCGATCGGCGTTCGAGGTCGATCGTGAGAAGAAAGCCGGAAAGCTCCAGACCGTTTCGGGCGGCGATCCTCGTGAGACTGCCGAGCGGCGATTGCGTCCCGAGATTTTCGCGGCGCTCCGACGCCGAGACGAAATCCCAGAGCGTGATGTTCCGGAAAGCGGCTGCCGGTGCGGTCTCGTGCATGCCTCCGCCGTCTTCCGAGGCCCTTGCGCCGCTGGCGGCGCGGTCGATGACATAGACGATGCGGTTGTTGGCGGCGCGGTTGTTGAACAGGGGCAGGGACAGGGTCTGTACGTCGAAAGGGAAGCGATGCAGGTCGAAGTCGTTGCGGAACTCGCCCTGCACCCGCCACAGCCAGTATTCCGTGCCGTCGGCGTCCAGCCGTCGTTCGGACGGTTGGTTGCGGTCGAACGTACTCTTGATGCTGCTCGGGAAGACGATGTCGATCGGGTCGGCCGGGTCGATTCCGGCATCCTTGGCGAAGCGCAGCCAGACATAGAAATCCGCGACGAAACTCGAACGCGCGACGTCGATCTGCTGGATTTCGTTGATGTGCATGCCGGTGTAGACGACGCGCTGCAGGCGGGCATAACGGCCCGCGCCCATTTCGAAGACCGCACCACTCTGCAGATCCTGCGGCGTCGGGTTGTTCACGTTAACGATCTGCAAGGGCGCCGATTCGAAACGGTTACCGGTGAAGCGGCCGATGCGGATACCTGTCGTGCGCGCCCGGTCGGCGTCGAACCGGAAGCGCCCCAGCAGTCCAGGCTTGGCATTTTGCGCGTTCGTGAGCCCGAGAAGGTATCGGGTGACGCCGGCGCGCTGCGCGGCGGGATCGCCGGGCGCCTTGGCGACGGCGGCGCGGATCGCATCGACGGCGAGCGTTGCGGCTTCGTAGCCTGCCACCGCCTCCCAGCGCGGTTCCTGGCCGAAGCGGGCCCGGTAGCGCCGGGCGAAGGCGAGCTGCGCGGCATTTGCCGAATCGAGGATCACCGGCGCGAGGCCGTACAGGCCTTGGGTGAGGATGCCGGGCTGTGCCTTCTCTTCCGGCTGCTCGGCCAGCAGCTTGGTGAAATTCTCATCGCCGAACGGGTCGGCGCCGAGAAAGGGCCCAGTATGGCCGAGGCGATGCAGGCTGCCCAGCAGGTCCGCCCCTTCATGATCGAGCGTGAGCAGGACGACCGGCCGGCGCTCTTCGGCGACTGCCGCTGCGACGCGCTCGACGGTGGCCTTGTCGGCTTCGCGAGGCAGGGGATGATAGCTTGCCACGATGCCGAGCCGCCGGGCCGCGGCCTCGAAGCCCGCGTTCAGCGTCTCGCCGGCGCCGCTCTGGACGACGATGACCGAGGCCTCGCGCTTGCCCAGCGCGCGGACCAGGTAGTGCGCCAGGAACTCGCCCTGGTCGCTGTTCTTGAAGATCACCCGGAACGTCGTGGCATTGCGGGTCATCGCATCTGAAGTTGCAGTCGGGGGCAACGATGCCAGGCCGGCCGCCGCATAGACCGGTCCGGCGGCCAGCGACCCGGTCCCGAAGTTCGGCCCCAGCACCACGACCGCCGGGCCGGCGACGATCCGCTCGGCCACGGCCCGCGCCTTGGCGTCGTCGCCTTCGTCGTCGATCGGCTCGAGGCGGAGACGCAGTTTGGGGTCCGCTTTCACCGCCTCTTCGACGGCGAGCTGGATGCCTTCCAGCGTCGCCACGCCGTAGGTGCTGCCCTTGCCGGTCAATGAAAGCGGCGCAGCAATGACCACGGGATCACGCTGAAGGCTCTGAGCCACAGCCGCCGTGGCCGACATTGCGACAAATGCCAGCGAGGCGAGCGCTACCAGCGCGCGAGCGAACATGAATCTCCCCCAATCCACGGTCCGTTTATGCGGTGATCGCGCGTGAACGTCATCCGAAAGTCGCGGGTCCGCGCCCCCTCAGAACCAGATGTTCATCGGCAGGCCGTGGCGGTCGCGCTCGTCTGCGGGACCAAGACGCGTGGCCGTGCCGTCGACAATCAGCGTTGCCGTACGGCAGACGGCTATGGCGTCGAGGACGTCGTCGCGAGCGGCGCCCGGCACCGCCTGCGGCTGCCATGTGAAACCATGCCGGGCGAGCAGGTCGAGGCGTTCGGCAAACCCCTCCGGCTTGCGCTTCTTGCTGAGGACGGGCCTGCCGCCGTTCATGCGCGTGAAGGCGAGTTCGGGATGGGCTTCATAGACAATCGAGCGCAGGGACTCGTTGCCGCGCATCAGCGCGTCGACCTCGCGCATCTTGGGAAAGAGGTGGAAGGTCTGCTGGTTCAGGCCAATCCCAAGGGTCTTGCTGAGGGCATTGGCCTCTGCATGCGTGGTGCAGTCCAGCGCCGGCCGGCAGGGCGTGGGGAAGACCGAACTCGCCTTGCCCGGCAGGAGCCTGCGGGCGGCGACCTCGCAGGCGCGCGGCGGGCGCGGCACATCGACGAAACCGATCGGCATGTCGACGGCCAGAATCGAAAGACCCTCGCAGGCTTCCGCGAGGGTCTTCACGACTTTTATGTCCAGCGCACCGTCGGCGTCGCGCCGGCAGACGACCCAGCCGGTGCGGCAGCCGTCGGCGCCCGCGACGATCAATGGCGTCCTACCACGTGGCCATTCTAGCCTTGAGGCCGCCGTCCAGCACCGCGAGGAACTCCTCGGTGGTCTGGTAGGGCTGGTGCATGCCGATCAGCAGCGCGAGATCCTTGGTCATCTTGCCGCTCTCAACGGCCTCGACGCAGACCTTCTCGAGGGCGTCGGCGAACTTCACGACTTCGGGCGTGTCGTCGAAGGTGCCGCGATATTTCAGGGCCTGCGTCCAGGCGAAGATCGAGGCGATCGGGTTGGTCGAGGTCGGCTTGCCTTGCTGGTGCTCACGGTAGTGGCGCGTCACCGTGCCATGGGCGGCCTCGGCCTCGACGGTCTTGCCGTCCGGCGTCAGCAGCACCGAAGTCATGAGGCCGAGCGAGCCGAAGCCCTGGGCCACCGTGTCGGACTGAACGTCGCCGTCGTAGTTCTTGCAGGCCCAGACGAATTCGCCGTGCCACTTCAGCGCCGAGGCGACCATGTCGTCGATCAGGCGGTGCTGGTAGCCGATGTTCTTCGCCTTGAACTTGTCGGCGAACTCCTTGTCGAAGACCTCCTGGAACAGGTCCTTGAAGCGGCCGTCGTAGCGCTTGAGGATGGTGTTCTTGGTCGACAGGTAGACTGGCCAGCCGCGCATCAGGCCGTAATTGAACGAGCTGCGCGCGAAGCCGATGATCGATTCGTCGAGATTGTACATTGCCATCGCGACGCCGCCGGCCGGGAAGTCGAACACCTCGTGCTCGATCACCTTTCCGTCCTCGCCCTCAAAGCGAACTGTAAGTTTACCCTTGCCCGGCACCACGAAGTCGGTGGCGCGATACTGGTCGCCGAAGGCGTGGCGGCCGATGACGATCGGATGCGTCCAGCCCGGCACGAGGCGAGGGACGTTCTTGCAGACGATGGGCTCGCGGAAGATCGTGCCGCCGATGATGTTGCGGATCGTGCCGTTCGGCGACTTCCACATCTCCTTGAGCTTGAATTCCTCGACGCGCGCCTCGTCCGGCGTGATGGTCGCGCACTTCACGGCGACGCCGTACTTCAGCGTGGCCTTTGCCGAATCGACCGTCACCTGGTCGTTGGTCTTGTCGCGATTCTCGACGCCGAGGTCGTAATATTTCAGATCGATGTCGAGATAGGGGAGGATCAGCTTTTCCTTGATGAACGCCCAGATGATGCGGGTCATCTCGTCGCCGTCCATATCGACGACCGGGTTCTTCACCTTGATCTTCGGCATCTTCCGGACCCTCACAATTCTCTCAGCACGCGCAATTTAAGCGCCCCGGCTGCCCGGATGCGCATTAGAACGGAATGAGCGCAGCATTCAACGTCTCACTCGGCCGCATCCTGATCTCGGCCCTCGCTTAACAAGCCAATTGGCAGCCATTCGTATCTGCGGGCTTGTCTTGGGCCTGGTGTCTCAGCCAAGCACCAAGCGCGCGTTCCCCCTGCGACCCGGCGACGTCGTCAGAAGCACAAACGAAATATACGAAATATACGAAACAAACGAAACGAACCCCCCGGGGGAGCGATTCCGGGGTTGTGGTGGCCGTCCGAACCGGGAGTCACACTGCTCCAGCCCCTATATTCCGGTTCATTTGAGAAAGCTCACATGAAAAAGCCGCCCCGGTTGCCCGGGGCGGCTTCACCTGTCGCCGTATTAAAGAGTGGCGAGGGCTGCGTTCAACGTCTCACTCGGCCGCATCCCGGCCGATGTCTTGGCCTGGTCGGGCAGGTAGTAGCCGCCCGTATCGACCGGCTTGCCCTGTGCGGCGATCAGCTCGGCGTCGATCTTGGCCTCGTTCTCTTCCAGCGTCTTGGCCAGCGGCTTGAAGCGGGCCGAGAGCGCCGTGCTGTTGTCGCGGCGGGCCAGCGCCTGGGCCCAGTAGAGGGCCAGGTAGAAATGGCTGCCGCGGTTATCCAGCTCGCCGACCTTGCGGGCGGGGGAGCGGTTGTTGTCGAGGATCTTGCCGTTGGCCTCGTCGAGCGTCTCGGCCAGGACCTTCACGTCCTCGTTGCCGGTCGTCTGCGCCAGATGCTCCAGCGAGGCGCCCAGCGCCAGGAACTCGCCCAGCGAGTCCCAGCGCAGATAGCCTTCGTGCTGGAACTGCTCGACATGCTTGGGCGCCGAACCGCCAGCGCCGGTCTCGAACAGGCCGCCGCCCTGCAGCAGCGGAACGATCGACAGCATCTTGGCCGAGGTGCCCAGCTCCATGATCGGGAACAGGTCGGTCAGGTAGTCGCGCAGCACGTTGCCGGTGACGGAGATCGTGTCGAGACCCTGGCGGATGCGCTCGAGCGAGAACTTCGTCGCCTCGACCGGCGCCAGGATGCGGATGTCGAGACCCTTGGTGTCCTCGTCCTTGAGGTACTTCTCGACCTTCTTGATGAGCTCCGCGTCATGGCCGCGCTTGGCATCGAGCCAGAACACCGCCGGTGTGTTGGTGAGCCGCGCGCGGCGCACGCCGAGCTTGACCCAGTCACGGATCGGCTCGTCCTTGACCTGGCACATGCGGAAGACGTCGCCGGCCTCGACCTTCTGCTCCATCAGGACCTTGCCGTCCTCGGCAACGACGCGGACCGTGCCGGCCGTGGCGAGTTCAAAGGTCTTGTCGTGGCTGCCATACTCCTCGGCCTGCTGGGCCATCAGGCCGACGTTCGGCACCGAGCCCATCGTCTTCGGATCGAAGGCGCCGTGCGCCTTGCAATCGTCGATGACGGCCTGGAACAGCGTCGAGTAGCAGCGGTCGGGGATCGCGGCGAGCACGTCATGCAGCTTGCCGTCGGCGCCCCACATCTTGCCCGACTCGCGGATCATCGCCGGCATCGAGGCGTCGATGATCACGTCGCTGGGGACGTGGAGGTTGGTGATGCCCTTGTCGGAGTTGACCATGGCGAGGCCCGGCCGCTTGGCATACTCGGCCTGGATGTCGGCCTTGATGGCGGCCTTCTCGGCCTCCGGCAGCGTCTCGATGCGGGCCAGCATGTCGCCGAGGCCGGTGTCGGGATCGACGCCCAGCTTCTTCAGCGTCTCGCCGTGCTTGGTGAACACGTCGGCGAAGAACACCGAGAGGCAGTGACCGAACAGGATGGGATCGGAGATCTTCATCATGGTCGTCTTGACGTGCAGCGAGAACAGGATGCCGTCCTTCTTCGCCGCCTCGATCGCCTCGGCATAGAAAGCGTTCAACGCCTTGGCGCTCATCACCGAGCAGTCGATGATCTCGCCGGCCTTGAGCGGGATCTTGGGCTTCAGCACCGTGGTCGCGCCGTCGGCGGCGACCAGCTCGATGCGGGCATTGGTCGGCGCCGCGAGGGTCGTGGCGATTTCGGAGCCGTAGAAATCGTTGCCCGTCATGTGGGCGACGCGGGTCTTCGAGTCCTTGCTCCAGGCGCCCATCTTGTGCGGATGCTTGCGCGCATACTGCTTCACGGCGCCGGCGGCGCGGCGGTCGGAATTGCCCTCGCGCAGGACCGGGTTCACGGCGCTGCCCAGCACCTTGCCGTAGCGGGCGCGGATTTCCTTGTCGGCGGGCGTTGCGTCGGTGTCGGGATAGTTCGGGATGTCGTAGCCCTTGCCCTGCAGCTCCTTGATCGCGGCCTTGAGCTGCGGGATCGAGGCGGAGATGTTGGGCAGCTTGATGATGTTGGCTTCCGGCTTCATCGCCAGCTTGCCGAGTTCGGCGAGCTCGTCGGGGATCTTCTGGCCGGGCTTCAGTCTGTCGGGGAAGTTCGCGATGATGCGACCGGTCAGCGAAATATCGGCCAGCTTCACCTTCACGCCGGCCGTGGCAACGAAGGCCTGGACGATCGGGAGAAGGGAAAACGTCGCAAGCCCGGGGGCCTCGTCGACCTTCGTCCAGACGATTTCGAGATCTGACATACCTGCACCTCCGTACGCCGCTTTCGTTTCGGCTGGGTTGATGGATTGCTGATTAGGCCTGTCTTGTTGCACCGCCGTGAGAGGCCTGCAAGGCGGCCGGCAAAGGGTCAGATCCGGTCGAGACGCTTCGCGAAGCCGGCGGACGAGGGCATTGCCGCAATGGCAGGCAGGACATCCTTCAGTTCGCTCACGAAGGCGACATGGTCGAGATGGGTTCGTTCGGCGAAACCGCCTTCCACCACATTGCGGAGGAGGGCGGCGAGGGGCTGCCAGTAGCCGCCCTGATCGATGATCACGATCGGCTTGCTGTGGAGGCCAAGCGTCCGCCAGGACAGGACTTCGAAGAACTCCTCGAGGGTCCCGATGCCGCCGGGCAGGACCACGAAAGCGTCGGCCCGGTCGAACATCTGCAGCTTGCGCTCGTGCATGGTCTCCACGACCACCGTTTCGGTGAGGTCCGGATGGCCGGCTTCGCGCTCCAGGAGGAACCGCGGGATGATCCCGACGGCCTGGCCACGGTTGTCGAGCACGGCATTGGCGACCAGGCCCATCAGGCCGACGCCGCCGCCGCCATAGACCAGCGTGATGCCCTCGGCGGCCAGGAGCCGGCCGAGGCCGACTGCCGTCTCGCGGGTGGCAGGATCGGTCCCGAAACGGGCGCCGCAGAAGACGCAAAGGGAAGAGGGGGTGAATTCGGGCACGAAAGCTGCTTTTCTGGGACGATCCAGCGCGTTTCAGCGCGGGTGTGACATGGTATTGTTACGCAAAGGCTGGCTGCGACGCCAATGGGGATGGTGGTCGCACCGTTGGGAGGGCGATGTCACGAACTGTTTTCGGGCTGGTGGCAGTGGGCGCGGTGGTAATCGCGATCGCCCTGGGCGTTGCATGGCGTGGGAAACTGAGCGAGCAGGCCGCCATCGACCAGCCGATCAAAGCCATCGTCGTCGGGGCGACGCCTCAACCGGCCGCCGCTGCCGCCACCGCCACCGCCACGCCGGGACCGGCACCCGCTGCAGCCTCGGTCCCGGCGCTCGCGCCGACCTCTTCCGCTGCCGGCGCGCTGCCGTCGTTCGACGTCGCCCGGATCGGTCCCGACGGCCGGGCGGTGATCGCCGGCCGCGCCGCGCCCAGTGCCAAGATCGTGCTGCTGGACGGCGGCAAGGAGATCGCGAAGGCCGAATCCGACGCACGCGGCGAGTGGGTCATCATCGTGCAGGATCCGCCGCTCGCGGTCGGCCAGCACGAATTGCGCGTCGTGCAGCATATCGAGGGCAAGGCGCCGCTCACGTCGGAGCAGGCGGTGGTTGCCGTCGTGCCGGAGCCGCCGGCGGCAAACGCCCAGGGACAGCCTCGCGCCGAGACGCTGGTCATGATCTCTCCGCGGGCCGGTGCCGCAACCGTCGTGCAGCCCCCCACGGCGGCCGGCTTGCCGAAGTCCGCCGATCTCTCATTGTCGACTTTGGATTACGATGATCGCGGGCACGTCACGGTGTCGGGGCTCGCGGCGCCCGGAACCGTCGTCCGGGCCTATGTGAACGACAAGATGGTGGCCGAAGGCGTGGCGGCCTCCGACGGGCGCTGGCGGCTGAAGCCGGTGGATCCGATCGAGCAGGGCAAGCACGTGCTCCGGCTCGACCGCGTCGCCCAGGACGGCCGGCCGGTTGCGCGCCTCGAAATGCCGTTCGAGCGGGTCATCGTCGCGCCGGTCTCCAGCAGCGACGGACGACGGCTGCATATCGTGAAGGGTGACAATCTCTGGAACATCGCCCAGGCACACTATGGCGCGGGCTGGCGTCACACCGTCATTTTCGGTGCAAACAAGGATCAGGTTAAGAACCCCGATCTGATATACCCCGGCCAAATTCTCAGCCTGCCCAAGGTCGACAACTGACCTTCGGACAACGAAGAGCGCGCGAATCATGCTGGCTAATTTCCTGGTGCCGATCCTCGCGGACGGTTGGCGCTTCATCGGTCTCTTTGCCGCCGCGACCTTTGTCGCCGCGCTGACCGGCGTGGCGTGGCTGTTCTGGCCGATGATGCTGGTGACGGCATGGTCGATCTATTTCTTCCGCGATCCCTCTCGCGGCGTGCCGCAGGATGACGGGCTGTTGATCGCGCCGGCCGACGGGCTGGTGCAGATGGTGGTCGATGCCGTGCCGCCGGCCGAGTTGGGCTTGGGCGACAAGCCGCTGACTCGCGTCTCGATCTTCCTCAGCGTCTTCGACGTCCACATAAACCGCAGCCCCTGCGCCGCGACGGTCGACGTCGTGGCCTACCGGCCGGGCAAGTTCCTGAGCGCCAATGCCGACAAGGCGAGCGAGGACAATGAGCGCACGGCGCTGGCGCTGCGCCGCGCCGACGGCCGCGTCATCGGTTGCGTGCAGATCGCGGGCTATGTGGCCCGCCGCATCGTCTGCTACGTGAAGCCGGGCCAGGCGGTCGCCGCAGGGGAACGTTTCGGCCATATCCGCTTTGGTAGTCGGACGGACCTCTACCTGCCGGACGGCGCGCGTCTGCTGGTGTCGCCGGGCCAGCGCATGATCGGCGGCGAGACAGTCATGGCCGAGCTCGATCCCGTCGTGAGCGGACCGCGCACTGCCGTCGAATTCTAGCGGCGAGTTCTTAGGGAGCCCGACATGGACAGCGACCTGCGTTCCGGCCGCAGCGGATTGCGCGGCTTCTCCATCAACCGCCTGATCCCCAATATCCTGACGCTGGCGGCCCTGTGCTCGGGCCTGACGGCGATCCGCTTCGGCCTGCAGGGGGAGATGCGGCTGGCGGTCATCGCCATCATCGTGGCGGCGATCTTCGATGCGCTCGACGGACGCGTGGCGCGCCGGCTGGGCGTCACCAGCCGTTTCGGTGCCGAGCTCGATTCGCTGTCCGACTTCCTCTGCTTCGGTGTCGCGCCGGCCCTCGTCCTTTATCTGGCGTCGCTGACGCATGCGGGGGCATTGGGCTGGGTCGTGACCCTGATGTTCCCGATGTGCTCGGCGCTCCGGTTGGCGCGGTTCAACACGGCCCTGGAGCCCGACACGCCGCCGCCCGCCTGGACGGGATCCTATTTCACGGGCGTGCCGGCGCCGGCGGGCGCGCTGCTGGCTCTGATGCCGCTCATGCTGAGCTTCGAGATCGAGGCAGCCTGGCCGCGCCACGCCATCGTCGTCGGCTTCGTGCTGGTGGCGGTGGGCGGCCTCATGGTGAGCCGCCTGCCGACCTTCTCGTTCAAGAAGGGCCGGATTCCGCGGCATCTCGTACTGCCGGCGATGCTGGCGGCGGCTCTGGTCATGGGCGTGCTCGCGAGCGCGCCCTGGATTGCGCTGTCGCTGATCGGCTTCGGCTATATGTGCCTGATCCCGTTCAGTGTGATGGCGCATCGCCGCCAGACCCTGCAGGACCGCAAGGAGGCCGAGGCCGCGGCCATCGTGCCGCTGCGCTCCGTCGACAAGGGAACGCCGGCACACGATTGATCGGCGCCGATGCTCGATCCCATTCTGCGGCGCTGGATCGATCCGCCGCTCGATCGCGCCGGCGCATGGTTTGCGGCGCAGGGTGTTTCCGCCAACGGCCTCAGCCTGACCGGCCTGGCGATCGGACTGTCCGCCGTGCCGCTGCTGGCCTTCGGGCATTACGAGGCGGCGCTCGCAGTGATCCTGCTCAACCGCTTGCTCGACGGGCTCGATGGCGCGGTCGCCCGGCATAGCCGACCGACAGCGTTCGGCGGCTATCTCGACATCGTCTGCGACATGGCCTTCTACGCCGCCGTCCCGCTGGGCTTTGCCTTGGCGCGGCCGGAGAATGCCGTCTGGGCGGCGCTATTGCTCGCGTCCTTCGTCTGCACCTGCGCCTCGTTCCACGGGCGCGCCGTGCTGGCCGCCGGCCGCGGGGAGCGCGACACGGGGGAGAGGGGCGCCAAGTCGTTCTTCCATGCCGCCGGCCTGATGGAGGGTACGGAGACGATCCTGGCCTTCGTTCTTTTCTGCTTCTTGCCCGACCTCTTTCCGTGGCTCGCCGGAGGGGTAGCCGCCTTGTGCTTCTGGACCGCCGCCGCGCGGGTGATCGAGACCTGTTTGGCTGATTCGAATTCCTGATTTCTCGAATTTCGGCATCTTCTGTGATCGCCTTCACAGATCGGAGTGGCCATCGAAATTCCCTATTGGAATCATATTGTTAGAAAAGATGACACAAAATGGTCGAGTTTCGTTGACCTGAGAATTTACATTAAGTACCATTCCTAAGTTGATTCGGTGTGACGCTGCGAATCTGGGTTGGGGGACTAGGGAAATGCTTTCGATCTTCCGTCGCTTGATGAAGAACACCCAGGGCGCCACGGCCGTCGAATACACCCTGATCACCTCGTTGATCGCGGTGGCTGCCATCGCCTCGATCCGCTCCGTCACGGACAAGGTGAGCCACGTCCTGGGCACGGCGGCCCTCAACTAACGAATTGCTGCGGTCCTTGCCGGACCTGGTCGAGCTTCTCCAGGCCGGCTGCCTGATCGTCCTTGCGGGCCTGCTCATCGGAGCGGCCTGGCAGGATTTGCGCACCCTCCACATCGGCAATGGACTCTCGATCGCCATCGCGGCGCTGTTTGGCGTCTGGGCGTGTATCGGCTTGCTGGGGGAGACTTACACGCCTCTGGCGATTGGTCTTTCTCTCGCCTGCGCGGCCGGCTTGTTCGCCATGGGGGCCGCGGCGTTCGCGGCCGGAATGCTGGGAGGCGGCGACGTCAAGCTCCTGGCCGCGCTCGGCCTGTTCGCGGGCCCGGCCCAACTCATCGACCTGCTGCTGGTGACGGCCCTCACGGGCGGGCTGCTGGGGATCGCGGTGCTCGCCGGCGCGCCGGTCGGGCCTGCCTCGAGCCGGGGTGACGCGGCCTTGAGCCGGAGATTGCCCTATGGCCCCGCGATCGCGGCGGGTGGGCTTTGGGTTGCATCGAGGCTGGCCCTCGGCTGAGATTGGCTTCCGAAAAGGAGAGCCCATGCCTTCGCTGCTCGCAAAGACAGTCATCGCCGCCCTGGCCGCAACGATCCTGGCGTCTACCGCCGGCGCCCACACCCCTGCGCCGCCGGTGCGCAGCAGCGTCGACGTGCCGACGACTCCCGGCATGCCCGAGTTCCGCGATCCCAAGACGGGCCAGATCTGGACGCCGGAGAATGTCGGGCGGGGGCCGATCGGCAAGCCGACGCCCGCCGACCTTGCGTTCGATCCGCTGGCGCAGGCCGAGCGGATCAAGGGCGTCGTCATTCAGCGCCCCAACTTCGCGCCGCTGGGCTGGTCCGCGCCGACCGCCGGTCCGGCCGTGCCCCTGGTGACGATGGACAATGCCAGCCTGCGGGCCGTTCCCGGAAAGCGCTGGCAGGTCGTGCTCTACGTGAACAACAACAGCGCCGGTACCCTGGCGCCGATGATCGATTGCCGCTTCACCAATGCCGGCACGCTCGTCGAGGAGACGCGCATCCTGGTGCCCGGCATCGGTGCCGGCGTCCGCGGCGGGATCACGATCTACGGGCCGAAGACCGACCTGTTCGTCGATCGCGCGTCCTGCCGCATCGTCTCGCCCTGATCGCTCAGCCCTGCACCGAATAGCCGCCGTCGACCGTGATGGCGGCGCCGGTGACATAGTCCGAGGCCGAGGCCGCCAGGAAGACGGCGATGCCCGCGAAGTCGTCGGGCGTGCCCCAGCGTCCGGCCGGCGTGCGCTTCAGCACCGAATCGTGCAGCGCCGGCACATCGGTCCGCGCGCGGCGGGTGAGGGCGGTGTCGATCCAGCCCGGCAGGATCGCGTTCACCTGGATATTGTCCTTGGCCCAGGCGGTCGCCATCGCCTTGGTCATCTGCACGATGCCGCCCTTGCTCGCGGCATAGGCCGTCGTGAAGGAGGCGCCGAAGATCGACATCATCGAGCCGATGTTGATCATCTTGCCGCCGCCGGTCTTCATCATCTCGGGGTAGGCGGCGTGGCTGCACAGGAAGGCGCTGGTCAGGTTGCTGTCCATCACCTGGTGCCATTCGGCGAGCGTGTATTCCTGCGGCTGCTTGCGGATGTTGATGCCGGCGTTGTTCACCAGGATGTCGAGACGGCCATGGGCCTTCACCGCATCGGCGATCAGCGCCCGGCACGATTCTTCCTTCAGGACGTCGACAATGGCGAAGCTGGCTTTCGCACCGATCGCCTGCAGTTCCCTGACCGCTGCTTCGTTCTTGGCGGTGTCGCGGCCCGCGACGACGATCGTGGCGCCGGCACGCGCCATCCCCATCGCCATGCCGAGACCGATGCCGCCATTGCCGCCGGTAACCACGGCCACCCGGCCGGAAAGATCGAAAAGCTCCATCGTATCGCCTCCCCTTTTCATGACCGTCTCTATAGCGAACCCGTGCAACCCGAAATAGAGGCTCGTCGTTAGCCAAGCACGAGTTCGCGGCGCGCCGGCCGGGCTGACCGGCGGGTTGCGGACACGGGTGGCGGCGGTCGAAAGACCCCCGCCATTCTCTATTGGAAGAAGGGTGTCGAAAGTTCAGCCGTTACTTCTTGGACGGCTTTTCGGAACCATTGCCCTTATTGTTCGCCGCGTCCTTGTCGATCAGGTTCAGCAGATCGTCGGGCAGGGGTTCGCTGGCAATCTCGTCGTACATTGCGTGGAGCTGCTTGTGCAGCCACATGTCGAACGGGCGTTCGTTGGTCCGAGGCTTGGCGCGCGCCGGGCGGCTTCTGCCTGTTCAGCAATGCCGCGATCGGCGCCCTGCATGCCCGGGCGGCCTACGGCGTTCAGCGCAT
>NZ_JBXAPM010000028.1:0-45611 GCF_058803965.1 Reyranella sp. GW821-FHT14A01 | reverse complement strand
GTCCCGCCCGTCATCGTGTCGATACCGGCGCCGCCATTGAGCACATTGTTGCCTGCGTTGCCGGTCAGGACGTTGGCTAAGGCGTTGCCCACGCCGTTGATGTTGGCGCTGCCGGCCAGCGTGAGATTCTCGACGTTTGTCGACAGTGTATAGCTCACCGTGCTCGACACCGTGTCAGTGCC
The DNA here is from genome assembly GCF_058803965.1 of Reyranella sp. GW821-FHT14A01. Classification (NCBI taxonomy): domain Bacteria; kingdom Pseudomonadati; phylum Pseudomonadota; class Alphaproteobacteria; order Hyphomicrobiales; family Reyranellaceae; genus Reyranella; species Reyranella sp. GW821-FHT14A01. The sequence continues at coordinate 45,429 of NZ_JBXAPM010000028.1, read as the reverse complement.
TTGTCCGCTCGCTTCGATGACGACGTCGCCGGCATGGTCGACCCGGTAAATGTCGTTGCCTGCGCCACCCGTCATCGTGTCGACACCGGCGCCGCCATCGAGCGTGTTGTTGCCGGCGTTGCCGGTGAGCACGTTGGCCAGTGCGTTGCCCGTGGCGTTGATGTTGCCGCTGCCCGTCAGCGTCAGGTTCTCGACATTGGCAGACAGCGTATGGCTCACCGAGCTCTGCACCGTGTCGGTGCCCTGGCCGGCCGACTCGACGACCACATCGCCGGCGTGATTGACCCGGTAGATGTCGTTGCCAGCGCCCCCCGTCATCGTGTCGGCACCGGCACCGCCATCGAGCGTGTTGTTGCCGGCGTTGCCGATGAGCGCATTGGCCAGCTCGTTGCCCGTGGCGTTGATGTTGCCGCTGCCCGTCAGCGTCAGGTTCTCGACATTGGCAGGCAGCGTATAGCTCACCGAGCTCAACACCGTGTCGGTACCCTGTCCGCTTGCCTCGACCACGACGTCGCCGGCATGGTTCACGACATACTCGTCGTTACCGGCGAGCCCCGTCATCGTGTCGGCCCCGGCGGTACCCACGAGCTTGTCGGCGCCAGCAGTGCCAAGTGTGGGGGAGGGGCCGGAACCGCCGTCACCGTCATCAAGCCAGGGTGCGCTGGTGTCGAGCGTGGGGCTCGTGGACAGGTAGGTCGTGCCGGATGTGGTCTCACCGGCGTTTGTGATCTGGCTTGCGGAAAGGCCATAGACCGAGTTGCCGCTCAACGTGCCGGTGACCGTCGTGGCATTGTTGAGCAGGAGGGCGGTACCGGACTTCTGGTTGACGAACACGTTGTCCGCGATGACCAGGCTCGAGCCGGCATAGGCCGCGCTCTCCCCACCGTAGTGGATGATGCTCGGATTGTCGGTATTGGGTCCCTGCTGGATCACGTTGTCACGGATGATCCCCTTGCCGCCGTTGGGCAGGTCGATGCTGTAGCTGCCCGTACCAGTACCGTCATAGATGCGGGAGTTGGTGACGGTCGTGGATTGAGCGCGGCTCTTGATCTGATGTCCGATGGAGGCATCATGGAAATAGCTGTTGTCGATCACCAGCGAGGCGATGTTGTTGACATAGATGTTGTGCGATTGGCCGTCGCCGGCGCCGTTGTAGGCGAACTCCGAATTGACGATGCGGATCGTGCCGTTTGGATCCGCGGCCGCCAGGAGGCCGTCCTGGTTGTGGTGGAAATAGCTGTCGCTGATGACGAGGTTGCCGCCTTCGTAGCGTATTCCCGCACCATTCATGTCGGACACGGCGGCGCCGGAGAAGCTGAGATTTTCGATCGAAACGTCACCGTTTACGACGAAGATGCCTTTGCCATTGGGCGGCGGGACGGTCGCCACGAAGTTCGCCATGCCGCCGACACCCGTGATCGTGATGTCCTTGGTGATCGTCGCGAAGTCATTCACGTAAGTACCCGCTCGTACGGCGATAACATCGCCGTCGCGCGATGCATTTACCGCCGCCGAAACAGTCGCATAGGTCTGTCCGGCACCGACATTGAGAGTGGCCATGATTGTACGCCCCTAGGAAGTTCGGCCCCGCCGTGCCGCGCTGTCGGCGCATGGGTGGCGCACATTCGCGTTGCAAGTCCCACTATTGCAATGACCTCGAGCCATCGCTCCTGGGAAGGGCCCTCGATGTGGAACTCTCAGCAGAGTTCCAGTCGCGCGATCTGGCTTACCGCTCGCGCCTCGCAAACAGAAGTGACCAAAGAGTGGTCAGCTGTTGCGAGAAGAAGTGAACGCAATCACTCGCACATCCCATGAAGCGGACAGAGGTCCGTCGATATGAACGAGCTTGCTCATGCACGCGGCGTGTGACGAAGGTTATTGTGGAGGCCGAGTGGCATCGTGGTGCGCGATCGGAATGAATCAACCATCTGGTCATTCTTCATTCCGGTCGCGTCGGCATAACGTCAAACGAAGAGGAAGTCCTCGGTCGTGAAGTTGAGCGACGTCACACCGGTCAGGCGGATGGTGCCGCTCCCGCCGATGTCGGACAGGTCGATCAGCGCGCCCTGAGAGTCGAATGTGGTGGCGCCAGCCAGATCCGATGACGGGCTGAAGCCGACGAGGCGGATCACATCGTTGCCGAGGACATCGAAGTCGGTGATCCGGTCGGCGCCTGCAGGCGCATCGACGCGGAAGACGAACGAATCGTTGCCGAGACCGCCGATCAACACATCATCGCCGGTGCCACCGGCGATTCTATCGGCACCGGAGCCACCCTGGATAGACGAAATGCCGGAGATTGCGATACCGGAGAAGTCGAGCGTGTCGGCACTCGAAGAACCGACGATGGCGCCGCCGCCGCCTTCAAGCCGTTCGATGCCTGTGATTCGACCGGTGTTGGTAAGCAACAGGTTGCTGCTCCCGTCGACCAGCAGACGGTCGCCGGTACCGGCGCCGCCGTCGATCGTGTCGTTCACCGCTTCGTTGGTGCGCACGACGATGGTGTCGTCGCCCGCGCCGCCGCGGATCGTGTCGGCACCGGAGCCGCCGTCGAGCCGGTCGGCGAAGTTGCCGCCGATCAGCGTGTCGTTGCCGCCCAGGCCTCGCACGCCGGCGAGGTTCGTCACCGTGTCGAAAATCGACAGATCGAAGATGTTGGTGCTGCCGGTGCCGACAATTGACCGGCCCCCGCCGTCCAGGATCTCGATGCCGGTGATCGTGGAGGTGCCGTTGAGCGTCAGATCGACCGAGCCGAAGATCTGCAGCGTGTCGGTACCGTCGCCGCCGGCTATTGTGTCGGCCTGCGCCTCCGTACCGGTGACGCGGATCGTGTCATTGCCCAGTCCGCCGTTGATATTGTCCGTGCCGCTACCACCATTGATGATGTCTGCGCCACCTGACCCAAGCACGGTGTCGTTGCCGGCAAGCGTCAGGATGCCGGCGAGGTTCGTCACCGTGTAGGTGCTGAAGTTGAAGGTGTTCGCGGCACTTGTGCCGCGCAGCGATAGGCCCGATCCGTCGAAGATCTCGATGCCGCTCATCTGCGACGTGCCCGTCAGGACTGTGTCGGCCGTCCCGGTAATCCTGACCGTATCGGTGTCGAGCCCGCCAGCCATGGTATCGGAAGACGCTTCACCTCCGGCGATCAGGATCAGATCGTTTCCGGCCCCGGCGTCAATATTGTCGGCGCCGGTGCCGCCGTCGATCGTGTCGTTGCCGCCGTTGCCGCGGATCGTATCGTTGCCCCCGCGGCCATTGATCGTGTCGTTGCCCTGTCCGCCCGTCAGGGTGTTGTTGCCGGACGAGCCGTTGATGATTTGGCCGGGGACGACCTCGTCACGTCCTTCGACGGTAATCGTCGCGCTGTTCGTCACGCCGGCATTGACGCCGTCGCTGATCTGGTAGCTGACGGTCAGCAATTCGGACTGGCCCATGTTCAGCGCGCCGAACTGGGCCGGATCGAAGCTGAGTACGCCCGCCGCCGAGATGGTGAAGGCCACGGTACGGGCGGCGTTCGACGAGGTCACCGAGACCGGCGACATCACAGTGATGGGATTGTCCTCCGGATCGGCGGCCCCGGTGAGCAAGTCGATCTGCACGGGGCCTGCTACGTCCTCGTTGGTATTGGGCGCGGCGATGGGCAAGATCGTCGGTGCAAGGTTGGTGTCGGCGATGTCGGTGACGGTGACGGCCAGGACCTGTGCGACGGAAGGTGCGGTACCGTCGCTGACGGTGACCGCCAGGTCGTAGACGTTGTCGCCGCCTGCGTCGCCCGGTGCCTCGAAATCGGGCGGGGACACGAAGCTCAGTATGCCGGTCAAAGCGTCGATGGTGAAGCGCGCAGCGTCGGCGCCGCCCGAGATGGCGTAGCTCAACAGGTCGCCGTCGGCATCGGTCGCTGCGAGCGTGGCAGCGACGGTCTGGTTCTCGGCGACGGAGATTGTAGCCGGTGAGGTGAAGACGGGCGCGCTGTTGGGCGGCGTCTCGTCGACGTCGGTGACAGTGACGACGATCGCCTCGGTCACGGCTGGCGCGATGCCGTCGCTGACGCTGACCGTCACGTCGTAGACGTTGTCGGCACCGGCGTCGCCTGGCGTCTCGAAGTCGGGGGCGGACACGAAGCTCAGCACGCCAGTGGTGGCGTCGATGGTAAAAAGCGCAGCGTCGGCACCGCCGGCGATGGCGTAGGTGAGTGCATCGCCGTTGGTGTCGGTGGCGCTGAGCGTCGCGGCAACGAACTGGTTCTCGGCGGCCGAGGCGGTGGCCGGCGAGGTGAAGACGGGCGCGCTGTTGGGCGGCGTCTCGTCGACGTCGGTGACGGCGACGGCGATTGCCTGGGTCACGGCCGGCGCGATGCCGTCGCTGACGCTGACCGTCACGTCGTAGATGTTATCGGCACCGGCGTCGCCCGGCGCCTCGAAGTCGGGGGCGGAGACGAAGCTCAGCACACCCGTCTCGGCATCGATGGTAAAGAGTGCGGCGTCGGCGCCGCCGGCGATGGCGTAGGTGAGCGGGTCGCCATTTGTGTCGGTGGCGCTGAGCGTTGCGGCAACGAGCTGGTTCTCGGCGACGGAGATTGTAGCCGGTGAGGTGAAGACGGGCGCGCTGTTGGGCGGCGTCTCGTCAACGTCGGTGACGCTGATCGCCAGATCCTGGGTCGCGGCCGGCGCGATGCCGTCGCTGACGCTGACCGTGACGTCGTAGACGTTGTCGGCACCGGCGTCGCCCGGCGCCTCATAGTCCGGGGCGGACACGAAGCTCAACGCGCCGGTGGTGGCATCGATGGTAAAGAGCGCGGCATCGGCGCCGCCGGCGATGGCGTAGGTGAGTGCATCGCCATTTGTGTCGGCGGCGCTGAGCGTTGCTGCAACGAGCTGGTTTTCGGCAGCCGAGGCGGTGGCCGGCGAGGTGAAGACGGGCGCGCTGTTGGGCGGCGTCTCGTCAACGTCGGTGACGGTGATCGCCAGATCCTGGGTCACGGCCGGCGCGAAGCCGTCGCTGACGCTGACCGTGACGTCGTAGGTGTTGTTGGCACCGGCGTCGTTCGGCGTCTCGAAGTCGGGGGCGGACACGAAGCTCAGCACGCCAGTGATGGCGTCGATGGTGAAGCGTGCGGCGTCGGCGCCGCCGGCGATGGCGTAGGTGAGTGCATCGCCATTTGTGTCGGTGGCGCTGAGGGCTGCGGCAACGAGCTGGTTCTCGGCAGCCGAGGCGGTGGTCGGCGAGGTGAAGACCGGTGCGCTGTTCTCGGCGACGTTTGTGACGGTGATTGCCAATGCCTGCTCGATCGCAGGAGACAGGCCGTCGGTGACGCTGACCGTAATGTTGTAGACATTGTCGGCGCCTGTGTCGGCCGGGGCCTCGTAGTCCGGAGCGGAGACGAAGCTCAGCACGCCGGTGGCGGCATCGATGGTGAAGAGCGTGGCGTCGGCGCCGCCCGCGATGGCATAGGTGAGCGCGTCGCCGTCGATATCGGTTGCGGCGAGCGTGGCGGCGATAAGCTGGTTCTCGGTAGCGGAGACCGTAGCCGGCGAGATGAAGACAGGTGCGCTGTTGGGCGGTGTCTCGGTGACATCGGTGACGGCGACGGTAATCGCCTGGTTCACGGCGGGCGCGATGCCGTCGCTGACGCTGACCGTGACATTGTAGATGTTGTCGGCGCCCGCGTCGGCTGGAACCTCATAGTCGGGCGCGGACACGAAGCTCAGCGCGCCGGTCGCGGCGTCGATGGTGAAGCGTGCGGCGTCGGCGCCACCGGCGATGGCGTAGGTGAGCGGATTTCCGTTGGCATCCGTCGCGGTAACGGTCCCGACGGACAGCTGGTTCTCCGGCGAGGTGAGTGCCGTGGCCGAGGTGAAGACCGGTAGGCTGTTGGGCGGTGCCTCGGCGACGTCCGTGACGGCGACGGTGATCGCCTGGTTCACGGCCGGCGCGATGCCGTCGGAGACGCTGACCGTGACATTGTAGATGTTGTCGCCGCCCGCGTCGGCTGGGGTTTCGTAGTCGGGGGCGGACACGAAGCTCAGCGCTCCGGTCGAGGCATTGATGGCGAAGCGCGCGGCGTCGGCGCCGCCGGCGATGGCGTAGGTGAGGGGATTGCCGTTGGCATCGCTCGCTGTGACGGTGCCGACAGCGAGCTGATTCTCGGGCGAGGTGAGCGCCGCGGCCGAAGTGAAGACCGGCGCGTTGTTGACCGTGTCGGGAACGAGGGTCACGTCGACCCAGTAGTTCGACGCATTCCAGGTGGCGGTCGGGAAGACACCGGGCGTACCGTCGGCAAAGACGCCACTGTTTGGACCGGCAGTCAGCAGACCATCCGGTCCTGTGTGGCCGGTATTGAAGTAATTCTGGGTGAAGGCGTAGTTCTGCGTGGTTCCGTAGGACACGACATAGGTCACGCCAGCCTGAACCGAAATCGGCGCCGCCAGCGTGCCGACCTGCCAGCCCGTTTGACCTGCCGTCGAGGTGACGCTGACCGATCCGAGCGACGCACCACTGCTGCTCCAAAGGTGGAGGACGCGCGTGTCGGTGTCGTTCGCATCCGCCGCGCCGCGGTAGTAGCGCAATTCGGTGATGGAGCCCGCGACGTTCGCCGTGAACCGCATGCCGAGTTCGTAGTCGGTCGGATCGCCCGTCTCGGTCGCCGCCGGCACGTCGGTCGGGGCGAAGACGTTGGAACTGCCGCCGCCGCTTTCCGCAAGATTGGTGACGGTGACGGCAACCGCCTGGTTCACGGCCGGCGCGACGCCGTCGCTGACGCTGACCGTGACGTTGTAGACGTTGTTGCCACCCGCGTCGGCCGGCGTCTCGTAGTCCGGCGCGGCCACGAAGCTCAGCGCTCCGGTCGAGGCGTTGATCGCAAAGCGCGCGGCGTCGGCGCCGCCGGTGATGGCATAGGCGAGCACGTCGCCGTTGACGTCGGTCGCGACGATCGTGCCCACGGCCGTCCGGTTCTCCGGCGAGGTGAACGTGGCGCCCGAAGTGATGACGGGCGCGGTGTTGGCCGCGGTGCCGGGGACGAAGGTGACGTCGGCCCAGTAATTCGAGGCGTTCCAGGTGGCGGTGGGGAAGACGCCCGGCGTGCCGTCGGCGAAGACGCCGCCGTTGACGCCGGCGATCAGGAGACCGTCGGGGCCGGTGTGGGCGGTGTTGAAGTAGTTCTCGGTGAAAGCGTAGTTCTGCGTGGTCCCGTAGGACACGATGTAGGTCGCGCCGGCCTGCACCGTGATCGGTGCGGTGAGAGCGCCGACCTGCCAACCGCTTTCGCCGGCGGTCGATGTGACCGTGACCGACCCAAGCCGGTCGCCGTTGGCGTTCCACAGGTTCAGGACGCGCGTGTCGGTGTCGTTCGCATCCGCCGTGCCGCGGTAGTAGCGCAATTCGGTGATGGAGCCCGCGGCGTTCGCCGTGAACCTCATGCCGAGCTCGTAGTCGGTCGAGTCGGTCGTCTGGGTGGTCACCGGCACGTCGGTCGGGGCGAAGACGTTGGAGCTGCCGCCGCCGTTTTCGGCAAGATTGGTGACCGTGACGGTAACGTCCTGGTTCACGGCCGGCGCGATGCCGTCGCTGACGCTGACCGTGACGTCGTAGACGTTGTTGCCACCCGCGTCGGCCGGCGTCTCGTAGTCCGGCGCAGACACGAAGCTCAGCGCTCCGGTCGAGGCGTTGATCGCAAAGCGCGCGGCGTCGGCGCCGCCAGTGATGGCGTAGGTCAGCGGGTTGCCATTGGCGTCGATTGCCGTAATGGTGCCGGCGGCAAGCCGGTTCTCCGTCGAGGTCAGCGCGGCGGCCGACGTAATGACCGGGGGCGAGTTCGACGGTGCATTGGTGGAGTCGAAGGTGATGTCGACCCAGTAATTGGCGCCATTGAACGATAGCGACGGCATGACCGGCGCTCCGTCGCCGTAGTGGTAGACGCCGTTCGTGCCGCTGACGCCGTCCTGGACGGCACGGACGACGCCACCGAGTCCCCAGAAGGAATTGTTGTCGAGCCCGTCGAAGGCGACGTCGTTCGCGTCGACGAAGAACCCGTCCGTCGACACATAGTTGTCGTTGGTGCGGTAGGAGACGACGTATTGCTGGCCGACGATCAGCGTGACGGGTGCCGACAGGGTGGCGACCTGCCAGCCGGCCTGGCCCAGGCCCGAGGTAAAGGTTGCCGTGGCGATCAGGGTGCCGTCGGCACGCCAGAGATGGCCCTCCCGTACGTCGGTGTCGATGGCGTCGCCGCTGCCGCGCCAGTATTTGAGCTCGGTCACGCTTCCGGCACGGTCGACGGAGAAGCGCATGCCGAGCTCCAACGTCATCTCGTCGTTGTTCAGGAACGGCGAGAGCGGCGTCGCACCGCTGAACAAGCTGAAGGCGGTCGGCGCGGTGACGGTGACGGCTTCACTGTCCGGGGTGAGGTTGTAGACGTTCAGGCTGTCGTCGATCGCGCGCGCCTTGACCGCCTGGGCCCCTTGCGCCGTCGGGACCCAGTTGTAGCTCCAGGTCGCCCAATTGTTGGTGGTATTGGCCAGCTTCCAGGTGGTGCCACCATCGACCGAGACCTCGACTGCGGCGACCATGCCGTCGGACGTCGACGGATTGCCGTCATTGTCGGTCGCGGTGCCGCTGATTGCCACCGACCTGAACGCCTCGACCGTATCGGGAAGGTCGTTGATCGAGGCCACCGCGGCCGTGGTGTCGGACGAGCCGGTGGCGCGCTTCAGTCCCTGCGAGATCAGAAAGGCGTCGGCAACTGCCGGCTGGATCCCCATGTCCGCGAACATGTTGATCGTGAACTGCTGGATGTCGAGGTTCTCGATCGAGGCGCCGTAGGGCGAGCTGTCGTGCAGGTCGCTGAGCGCCCACGACCAGAAGACGGTCCCGGCGCCGAAGACCAGCGCGCCGCTCGGGCTGCGATAGAGCGACAGGGTGTGCGTGGCAACGCCGGGCACGGTGGTGTTGCCCTGGTCGATCAGGATGCCGTCCCAGGGCAGGGTCGTTTCGGACAGTTTGATGAGGCCAGCCGGACGCATGTTGTCGTCAGGCGCGGTGTCCCACTCGTAGCCGATGATTCCCGGCGCCATGTTCAGTTCGCCGCCATTCGCGGCGGCGGTGTCGCGCCAGTAGCGCATGTTGCCATAGTTGGAGGGAACGTCGAGCGCCCCGCCGAACTGCCCCGTGCCGTCGGGGCCGAAGAGCTGGCCGGTAAGCTGATTCTGGGCACAATGACAGGCAGGATTTAAGCCCGTCATCGGATCCACATCCTGAGGATTTCCGCCGCCGGCCAAGGGATTGCCGTGGAAGCGGGTATCCATCCACGTTCCGGTCCAGATGTCGGTCGGATCGAGGTTGTAATAGTCCTCCGGGCCGGCGCTTGTGTCGGCGACCGCGAGCGTCTCCTTGTAGCAGACGAGCGTGCGATAGGCCGTGCCGTCGGCGCTGTAGGCCGTCTCCCAGCGAGTCTTCCAGTAGACTTCGTTGCCGCTCCAGAAAAGCAGGTTCACGCCGGCGTCGCGGGCTTCCTCGACGTTCGCGCGCTGATCGCCCGACCAGTATTCGTCATGGCCGACCGAGATGAACGACTGGTAGTTCTTGAGGTAATCAGCGCCCAGCCGATCGGTGTCGACTCCGGAGATGTAGGAGACGTCGTATCCCTGCTTCTCGAGCCAGTAGATGGCCGCGTAGTCGGCGCCGAACAGGTAGTCCTGCGGACCCGAGACCTGGCCGGTGCCGTCGCGGGTGATGAAGGGGCGATTGTAGCTGACGGCGTAGGCGCGATCCTGCGAGAAGTTGCCGGCCCCGTCGATCGGCTCCCAGTTGATGCTGCCGTTCTTGTCGCCGTAGAGGTTGGCACCGACCTCGCCATTGTTGCCGCCCCAGGCATTGTAAGCCTGCCATGTCGTGTCGGAGGTTTGCAGGACGATGTCGTGGGCCTCTCCGTCGTTGCGCACGATGAAGGGGATCTGGTTGACGGCGCCGTTGATCGGATCGCCGTTCGAATCCAGCCGCTGCAGGCGGGCAAGGTATACGCCGGAGACGGCATCGGCCGGCACGTCCCAGCTGTCGGTCACCGACCAGTTGCCGGCGTCCACAAGGCCACGCGACGCATCGACGAGCGCGTCGGGCTGGACCGTGGCGTTGGTGTTCGTCCACTCGGCAACCTCGCGGGCGCCGCTGCCGCCATAGTAACCCAGGCGGAAGATCTCGACGCGATAGTCGCTGCCCGCGCCGCTGTCGATGTTGATCTTGAAGTCGACGCGCGTGCCGGCGTTGACGCTCATATCGGTGGCGAAGCCTTCGATCTCCGTGCTGTGCGGCACGTCCCAGTAGGAGATATCCGTACGACCTTCGACGATCGCGTTCTCTTCCACGATTTTATTCATGTAGGCCTCGCAACCACGCATTGACGAGAGGACAGGGTGAAATCACTCGCCAGCAAGCACGACTCTCCGTGTCATCGCCGCCTCTCTTTGGACCTGTGATCGGTGAGTTTGCCTTAGACGAAACGTCGAGGCGCGAGTACATCCGGGGTACTCCCAATATTCAGTGGGAACGTCGTGACCTTGTTGGAAGACCTGTGTCGTGGGACCGCGAGACAAGACACTTCTCAAGCGCTGCCGTTATCGCCGCGCGATCCATACCGGTTCCGATGAAGACGAGTTCCTGTCGCCGATCGCCGAACGGCGCGCGCCAGTTTGCATGGATCCGGGACACGGCCTCGGCGGCGGTCGGCCAGTCCTTCTGCGGAGTCGCCGCCCACCAGCGACCGAGCGGATGTATGTCGGTCAGGCCGCCGGCGACGCTGTACTCGAAGATCAGGTTGGGGTCGGCCTCGATCCAGAACCAGCCCTTGGCGCGAAGCACACCGGGCATGGCGCCGGACAGGGCGGCTTGGATCCGTCGCGCGTCGAACGGGAGTCGCGCGCGCCAGACGAAGGATTCGATGCCGTATTGCTCGGATTCGGGAGTATGCGCTTCGTGACCGTTCAACTCCTGAACCCAGAGCGGCCGGGTGCGCGCCTTCTCGAAATCGAACAGGCCGGTGGCGAAGACATCGGCCAGGGGGATTTCGCAAAAGTCGGTCTCCATCAACCGGGTGGCGGGGTTGAGACTGCGGATGATGCGGCGTGCATCGGCCAGCTCTCCGGGGCTTGCGCTGCTCGCCTTGTTGAGGACGATGACGTCGGAAAACTCGATCTGATCGACGAGGAGCTCGACCAGGGCGCGCTTGTCCTCGCCGTCGCGCTGCTGGCCGCGATCACGCAGAAAGTCACGGCTTGCGAAATCGCGGGTGAGGTTGGCGGCATCGACCACGGTCAGCATCGTGTCGAGCCGGGCGACATCGGAAAGGCTGACACCGGCCGCGTCCCGGAAGTCGAACGTGGCAGCCACGGGCAGCGGCTCGGAAATGCCGGTCGATTCGATGAGCAGGTAGTCGAAGCGCCCGTCGGCGGCCAGGCGACGCACCTCGGTCAGGAGGTCGCCGCGGAGAGTGCAGCAGATGCAGCCGTTGGTCATCTCGACCAGGTGCTCGTCGCGCCGCAACACCTCGGGACCGTCCAGGCGCACACGCTCCGCATCGATGTTCACTTCGGACATGTCGTTGACGATGACGGCGATCCGCATGCCCTCGCGGTTGCGCAGCGCATGGTTGAGAAGCGTCGTCTTCCCGGCGCCGAGGAAGCCGGACAGGACGGTGACGGGCAACCTGCCGGGCATGCTGGACCCCGAGAGCCTTATTCCTGCCGCAGGAGGCCGGGAGGAGGGATATCCATCCGGCCATGCGGCATCTGGCCGAGCGCGCCGTTCGGGGCGGTCGACTGCATCAGCCGCCGGCCCGGGTTGCCGACAACGACGAAACCGGCCGGCACGTCCTTGAGCACCACGGCGCCCATGCCGATCAGGGCGCCTTCTCCCACCGTGATACCCGGCCGCAGCACGGCGCCGGAACCGATATAGGCCTGTGCCCCGACTGTCACACCACCGGCCAGGATCGCGGAGGGCGCCACGGTCGCACCCGGACCCAGCACGCAGTCGTGGCCGATCACCGCGTGGCTGCCGAGCCATGCATGAGCGCCGATCTCGACCTGGCCAGAGATCGCGCAGCCCGGCCCGATGCAGCTGCCGGGCCCGATCTTGGCGCGGCGTGACACCGCGGCGAGGGGATGGATCAGCGTGACGAAGCGCTCGTCGTCGAGGCCGGTGCCGGCGATGATCCGCAGCTTGCGGCGATGGGTCCGTTCGCTTGCGATGCCGTTGACGAAGGCGACATCGGCCATGGACGCGGCCCCCGCCAGAGGACCCAAGACAGGCAGCCCGGCAAATCCGGCACCTTTGCGGCGTTCATCATCCAGCACGCCGACCGCATGCCAGGGTGCGCCGAGCGCATCGATGATGTCGAGAATATCGAGTGCGTTGCCCGACGCGCCGAGGATGACGACACGCACCCGGCTCACTGCCGTACCGCCGTTTGCAGGGCGTCGATCACCTGATCCTGCTGGTCCTCAGTCATCTGCGGATAGAGCGGCAGCAGGATCGTGCGGTCCTGGATATCTTCCGAGACCGGGAGCGGGAAGCGGGCCGTTCCCGCGTAGGGCTTCTCGCGATGAATGCACATGATGCCGCGGCGGGTAGCGATGCCGCGGTCGAGCATGGATTGCATCACCGCGCGCTGATCCACGCCGTTCGGCAGCCGGATCGCGTATGATTGCCAGTTGGTGCGCACGCGGTTGGGCTCGATGGGCGCCGTCACACCGGGCACCTCAGCGGCAAGGCGCTTGCGATATCGTTCGGCCAGGGTGCGACGGCCCGAGACGATTTCGGGCAGGCGCTTGAGTTGCTCGATGCCGACCGCCGCCTGGATGTCGGTGAGGCGATAGTTGAACGCGGTCGTCTCGTAGGACTCGAAGATCACCTGCGGGCTGGCATGGCGTACCGTGTCCGGCACCGTCATGCCGTGCTGGCGCAGGAGGCGGAAGCGCGCATCGAGTGCGGCGTCGTCCGTGGTCAGCACGCCGCCATCGCCGACGGTAACCACCTTGCGCGGATGCAGCGAAAAGCAGGCGACGTCGCCGGCCGGTTTGCCGACGGGACGCCAGGATCTGTTGAACTGCATTTCGGATCCCAGGGCGCAAGCGGCGTCTTCGACCACCTTCAGCTTGTGCGCGCGCGCGACCGACATGATCGCGTCCATGTCACAGGGCATGCCGATCTGGTGCACGCAGAGGATGGCGCGCGTCTTGGGCGTGATGGCTGCGGCGATGAGCGAAGCGTCCATGCCATAGCCAACCGGCTCGATGTCGATGAAGACCGGCGTCGCCCTGCACTGGCGGATGACATTGGCGCAGGCAATGAAGGTGTGGCTGACGGTGATCACCTCGTCGCCCGTGCGCACGCCGACACCCAGCAGCGCCAGATGTAGGGCCGTCGTGCAGTTGGAAACGGCGCAGGCATGGGCCGCTCCGGTGACGGCGGCAAAGTCCTTCTCGAAGCGCGAGACACGCGGTCCTTGCGTCAGCCATCCGGAGCGCACGACCTCGGCGGCCGCGAGAGCCTCCTCCTCGCCGATCAGGGGCATGGTGATGGGGATCATGCGGCCGCTCCGGCGAGCACGGTCTCGGAACGCCACCAGGCGACCAGTTCGGCGATACTCTTCTCGAGCGGATGCGTTGCCTCGAAGCCAATCGTCTCGCGGGCTTTCGAGACATCGGCAAGACGCTTCGGCACGGGGTTCACCGCGCGCGTCTCCTGATGCTGCGGTACGAGCTGCGGCTGCCCCATGACGCGGCAAAGGAGGCGTGCCAGGTCGAGCAACGAAGTTTCGGTACCACTGCCGACATTCAGCGCGACATCACTCGCCGGCGCGACGGCCGAGAGGATGTTGGCGCGCGCCACGTCGCGCACATCGATCATGTCCAGCGTCTGCAGGCCGTCGCCGAAGATGATCGGCGGCTCGCCCCGGGCGAGGCGCTCCATCCAGCGAACCAGGACCTCGGTGTAGCGCCCGTGGATGTCCATGCGGGGGCCGAAGACGTTGAAGTAGCGCAGGGCGACGTAGTTCAGCCCGTGCATGTCGTTGAAGGAGCGGTAGAGGCCCTCGTTGAAGGCCTTGGCCGCGCCGTAGAGCGTCCGGTTGTTGTATGGGTGCTGCGCTTCCGTGGTGGGGAACTCGTCCGCCATCCCGTAGACCGAGGCGGTGGAGGCCGCGACCAGCTTGCGGATGTTCGCGGCCAGGCACAGTTCCACCAGCTCATAGGTCGCCGCGACCATCACCTCGAAGGCCGCGCGTGGCTCCTGGGCGCACTGGGTGATGCGCAGCGCGGCCTGATGAAAGACGGTGTCGCAGCCGGTGACGAGGGACTTCATCGTCGCCGTGTCCCGGATATCGCCCTCGACCAGGCGCACACGGTTGCTGGCGAGCGCACGGGTGAGATTGTCACGTCGCCCGCGCACCATATTGTCGATCACACGGACTTCCGACGCACCGGCATCCAGCAGAAGCTCGACGATATGCGAGCCGATGAAGCCGGCGCCGCCGGTGACCAGGCAAGTCGTGCCCGCGAGCACGCCGTGCGGATCGAGAGATTTTCCCGTCTCACGCGGCATGGCTTGTCACCGCAGCAGGAGCGACGAGTTCGTGCAGCGCGCCGGCAATGTGACGCTGCTGGTCGGGCGTGAGCTCGGGGAAGATGGGCAGGGAGAGGAATTCGGCGGCCAGGGCCTCCGCCACGGGGAAGCTGCCGGCGCCGCTGCCGAGATCGGCATAGGCCGGCTGCAAATGGACCGGGCGCGGATAGTGCAGGCCGGTGGCGACGCCGGCCTCCTCGAGGCCGCGCGCGATCCGGTCGCGCTCCGGATGGCGCAATGCATAGACGTGATACACGTGCTCCGACGCCTTGGGCGCCGCCGGCAGCTGCACGGAAAGATTGGCGAGCAGCCTGTCGTAGAGAGCGGCGACCTCGCGGCGGCGTTCCGTCCAGTGCGGCAGATGCTTGAGCTTGACCGACAGGATGGCGCCCTGGATGCCGTCCATCCGGTAATTGAAGGCGTGCTCGATGTGGTTGTAGCGGCCTTCCTGTCCCCAGTCGCGCAGCTTGCGCATCCGGGCGGCGAGGGCGGGATCGCTGGTGACGGCACAGCCGCCTTCGCCGCAGGCGCCCAGGTTCTTGCCCGGATAGAAGCTGAAGCAGCCGATGGCACCCAACGTGCCCGCGCCGCGTCCCGCCCATACCGCACCATGCGCCTGGGCCGCATCCTCGATGACCGGGATGCCATGGAATGCCGCGATCGCCATGATGGCGTTCATGTCAGCCATGCGGCCGTGCAGGTGGACGGGAATGATCGCACGCGTGCGCGACGTGATCTTCCGCTCGATCGCCGCCGGGTCGATATTCCAGGTGAGGGGATCGGCGTCGGCCAGCACTGGCGTTGCACCGGTATACCGAATGGCTGCGGCCGTCGCGACGAACGTCATGGCGGGCGCGATCACTTCGTCGCCGGGCCCGATGCCGAGCGCGAGCAGCGCAAGATGGAGCGCGGAAGTGCCGGAATTCACCGCCACGGCTTCGCGGGCGCCGATGAAGGCGGCGAAGGACCTTTCGAAGGCGTCGACCTTCGGTCCGGAGACATAGGCGCCGCTCGCGAGAGTATCGAGCACCGCGGCATCGACGTCCGCCTTTATGCCGGCGTACTGGGCACGGAGATCCAACAGCGGAATCATGAAGCCATCCTTGCAGGAGAGAGATCGATCGGCTGGCCGCGCTGGCGCAGCGAGAGCATGGCGGCTTCGAGCGTTTCGACGACAGCGAGGCCGCAGCGTCCGGACGTGATCGGTTCGCGGCCATGGGTCACACAGTCGACGAAATGCTCCATCTCGGTGAGCAGCGCCTCCTTCACCGAGAGCTGCGGCGCCCACATGTCGCCGCTGCGGTAGGAGACGCGCGAGGCGACCTGCTGCGGACCGTCGCCGAGGGTCACGCCGCGATCGTATACCTTGATCTTCTCGGTGGGCTCGAGGTCGTTCCAGACGATCATCTTGCGGCTGCCGCCGACCAGCGTCTGGCGCACCTTCACGGGCGCCAGCCAGTTCACGTTGAGATAGGCGACGGCACCCGAGGGATAGAACAGGCTGAGATGGGCCATGTTCTCCTGGCGTCCGCGAATGTGACCGGCGGCGCTGGCCGAGACCGCGGCAGGCTTTTCCTGCAGCAGATAGTCGAGCACCGACAGGTCATGGACGGCGAGGTCCCAGATCACGTTCACGTCGTGCTGGAAGAGGCCGAGATTCACCCGCGTGCTGTCGTAGTAGTAGACGTCGCCGAGATCGCCGGAGCGGATGATGTCCCCGATCTTCTGGACCGCGCTGGTGTAGACGAAGGTGTGGTCCACCATCAGGGTCAGGTTGCGGCGTGCCGCTTCCTCGATCAGCCGCCGCGCATCGTCGGAAGAGGCGGCGATCGGCTTCTCGACGATGACATGCTTGCCGGCGCGCAACGAGGCAAGGGCCAGCTCGTAATGCGTCGCGACCGGCGTGGCGATCAGCACGGCATCGACGGCGGGGTCGCCGATGAGCAGGCGCGGATCCTGATGCAGGGCAAGGCCCGGATAGCGCTTGCCGGCGCGGGCGAGCGCGGCCTCCGAGAAATCGGCGATGCCGGCGAGGCGGCAGCCCTCCGTCTCGGCGACGCTGCGGGCGAGGTTGGGACCCCAATAGCCGTAACCGATGACACCGATGTTGATCATGGCGCGGTCATTCCTGTTGTCGGGCCTGTTGCCGGGGGTGTGGGACTTTCGCGATCACGGACGTCGCCGACCACCTTGGCCGGCACGCCGGCGACGATCGCGTAGTCGGGTACGTCGCGCGTCACCACCGCTCCTGCGCCGACCAGCGCCGATCGTCCGATTGTGGTGCCGCAGATGATGGTGGCGTTCGAGCCGATCGAGGCACCGCGGCAGACACGCGTCGGCACGACCGACCAGTCGGCATCGGTCTGCAGTCCTCCTTCCGGCGCGCAGGCGCGCGGGAAGAGATCGTTGGTGAACATCACGCCGTGGCCGATGAAAACCTCGTCCTCGATCGTGACGCCTTCGCAGATGAAACTGTGCGACGAGATCTTGCAGCGAACGCCAATGTGGCTGTTTTTCTGGATTTCGACGAAGGGACCGATCTTCGTTCCCTCACCGATCGAACACCCGTACAGGTTCACAAGATCGGGGTGGGCGAGGCCGATTTCGGGACCAAGTTGTACGTTTCGGAGCGCCATGGCCGGAGCATCCGTGCTCGTCAGCTTCGTCGCAATCGGGCAAGAGGGGTAAGACGAAAGTGGCCAAACGTCGACGACTCAGGGACGTACGTAACTCCACCCTTGCTCCTGCAACTCGATGATGCGGACCACGCCGGACGACACGATCGTGGCCTGGGAGATGAGCGGAATTTCCTTCTGCTCGGCCCGACTCATGTTCCCTCTTGTGTTGTCGCACGCGGAGAAGGAGATCGAGCGCGAGGTCTCTGCAAGCGCCTTGATCCGCTCCTTCACCGGTGACGTGTCGTCACGCAGCATGTTCAGGCCTGGACCGAAGGTGACGATCTCGATCTGGACCGGCTCGCCGAGGGCTTTGTAATGTTGCTCGACATTGGTCGCATTGTTGAGCGCCAGGTTCATCGCCGCCGGCTCGTTCGTATTCACCTGAAGGACCAGCCGATGTGCCTTCTTGTCGGCGGCAGGTGCGGCTGGCGATGCCGGCAACGACATGTTCTGCGCCACGACCGGTTGCGGTGCGGCCATTAGCAGGGCCGTACCCAGTACGACGACCAGGATCGGATGCAGTTTCACCATCATGCCCTCCCGGGCTCGGTTGCAGCGGAGCGAAGTATCGTCATCGGCGGGGCGAATCGGGTCGCGACGGCCATTTGCAGGGAGCGGCCATTCGCTCCCGCGTCGTCTTCAATCCGGCCAACGAATAGCGGCCTTCCAGGACGACGTCATAGCGACCGACGATGCGGAAGGCGATCTCACCTTGAGGCGGCAACGACAATAACAAACCGACGACATCGCCGCCGAGGGCCACGCCCGCGCCCGACGTGGCGACCGCGGGCACCCCCTTCTGGGATCCCCCATCGATCGTATACCAAACGACGTAGCGATCGCCGGCCGGCAAGCCTGCGGGACTACCGAGGACGAAGGACGTGCTTCCAGCGCGGCAAGAGATCGACAGCTTCATCCTCGAGCCGGGCGGAACCGCAGCCGTGGCGGTGGCGACGACGACGGGCGAGTAATCGATCGGTGAGGTCGTTTCGCTGAAGACCCAGTTCTCCGGCGGAGCCGAGCCCTCGGTACCGGGCATCGGCCGCGAGGGTGCGGGCTCCGGCCCGAGCGTGCGCGAGAGCTGGTCCAGACATCTCGTCCTTTCGGCGATGGGCAGAGCTGCGCAGGCTCGGAGCCTGTCTATGGAGTCGCCGGCGGGCTGTGCCATCGCGGAAGCGCAGCCCAGCGCCAACGCGGCAGCGACGCAGACGGTCGCCGATTTCATGGCTTCCGCACGCTCTGACGACCCTGGCGATCCAGCCATTCCTGTGCTGGGAGGAAACGGTTGAGACCCGGTACTGTCGCACTGAGGTTGATGGTCTTCCAGTTGGGATCGAAGCCGGGGACCTGCAGCCTGTCGATGCGGGAGAAGAGGTAATCGGTGAACCGGGCCACCCGCTGGTAGCGGTTCGAGTTGGCAGGCCAGTTGTAGGTGGCAAGGACGGTGGGGACGGCCAGGGTCGCGATGCGATCGCCTTGCTTCACCAGGGCCGGAT
This sequence comes from Reyranella sp. GW821-FHT14A01, assembly GCF_058803965.1. Classification (NCBI taxonomy): domain Bacteria; kingdom Pseudomonadati; phylum Pseudomonadota; class Alphaproteobacteria; order Hyphomicrobiales; family Reyranellaceae; genus Reyranella; species Reyranella sp. GW821-FHT14A01. The sequence continues at coordinate 26,642 of NZ_JBXAPM010000028.1, read as the reverse complement.
AGTCGGAGGCTTCCAGGAAAGCGGGCAGATAGTAGTCCTCGAACTTCGAATCGTAGCTCACCGGCAGGAACTTGAAGCCAGGCTCCCACTGGCCGCGGATGAAGGCGTCCACGGGCTTGGTCGTGACAAAGACGACGGCCGCCATGTCGCCCTTGCGCATTTGTTGCAACGCCACTTGATGCGGGATGAAGGTCTTTTCGATGTTGACGCCCAGTCGGCTGAAGATCAGCGGTCCGGAATAGGCGGCCGCCGTGCCCAGGGTATTGAAGTTCACTTTCTTGCCGGCAAGGTCCTGGAGAGACTGGATCTCCGGGCGGACGAAAACGTGGAGCTCGGACGGAAAGAGGTTCAGCAGGTATGCCACATGCTGGCCGACGTCCGGGAACACGATCTTGTATTCGTCCAGCGAGTCGGAATTGATGATCGCAAGATCGATTCCCCGCAGATAAAGGAGTGCATTGAGGTTCTCGGTGGGACCTCGTGTGACGATCGGCAGGAGATGGAGGTTCTCCCCGTCATTGACGACCCGGGACATTTCCGTGGCCAGTCGCAGCGGGGCACCCTCGAGAAGACCGGCGGCCAGGCCGAGGGTCCAGGCGTTGATCCTTTCCTGCCGCTCGGCATAGGTCTGCGCCGCGCGTCGAGCCTGCTGATCCTGGGCATCGGCGGCCCCGGCGCAAAGCCCCAGGAGGATCGCCGCACAGGACGCCAGCGCCGCCGACAAGCGCTTCGTGATTCTCGAATTCATTGACTGCCCCCCGTTCATTTCTCCAAGGACTCCAGGCGCAACTTGGCGTCGCTCACCCCGGCGACCCGCGCCCGTTCGTAGAGTTCGCGTGCCCTTGCAATGTCGCCCTGAGTGCCGAGGGCGTTGCGAGCCGGCAGGAGCAGCGGATCGTATGTCTCCGCCAGCCAGAACAGCGCCTCAGCGCTGCCCATTTCCGCCGCCCGGTCGAGCATGTTTCTCGCGGCCCCGATGTTGCCCTGGTCCAGCAGCAGGTGGGCGCGGGCGATCAGGCGAACGGCATGGAGACCGGCCTCCTCGATGCTCGTTTCCGATCGGCTTGCCGATCGTGGGATTTGCAGTGCGTCTCCGATCGGCGTGCTGGTCTGTGTGCCTGCCGTAGAAAGTGATGCGGTCGAATATCGAGCGGCGGCGGGCGCTGCCGGCGCCTGCGAGCGATAGTCCTGGCCCTGGGCGGCCGCCTGCGCCGCGATCAGAAGCTGCTCCGCCTGCTCGGCGCGGATGCGTTCCGTTTGAAGCGAGTCCCGGGCCGCCGCCGCATCTGCTTTTGCCTTTTGGAGTTCACCTTTCACCGCGGCCAGATGATCGTCCCGAACGACGTCGTCGGCGGTCTTTGTTTTCGTCAACGCCTGCAGCTCCGCCTTTGTTTCAGCAAGCGCCGCCGTGAGCGTCCCTGTCTTGTTCTGCTCCTGCAGCAGCGCCTGTCGCTGCTCGTCGGCGCTGCGCTCCGCAGCCTCCTTGAGCCCTGCGGCCTGGGCTTTTGCCGACACGAGCTGGGAGGTTTGTGCCTGGGCTTCCTGGCGTACGGCCGTCAGTTCCGTTGCAAGTTTCTCCGCTCGGCCCTGAGCCTCGCGAAGCGCATCGGTGGCGCGCGCTTTGGCCTCCTTCAGCCGCGTGGCCTCATCGCTTGCCGAGCGTGCCGTCGCCGCCTGCGCTTCGGCTTCGCGTCGCGCGGTCGCCAGCGCGAGGCGTAGCTCGTCGACCTTGTCCCGCTCCTGCTGCAGCGCTTGTCGCTGCTCGTCGGTGCTGCGCCCGGCAGCCTCCTTGAATCCTGCGACCTGGGCTTTCGCCGACACGAGCTGGGAGGTTTGTGCCTGCGCTTCCCGGCGCGCGGCCGCCAGTTCCGTTGCGAGTTTCTCCGTTCGGCCCTGAGCCTCGCGAAGCGCATCGGTGGCGCGCGCATTGGCCTCCTTCAGCCGCGTGGCCTCATCGCCTGTCGACCGTGTGGTCACCGCCTGCGCCTCGGCGTCGCGTCGCGTGGTCGCCAGCGCGAGGCGTAGCTCGTCGACCTTGTCACGCTCCTGCTGCAATGCCTCGGCCATGAACAGACCTGTCTGCTTTGCCTGTACGGTCTCGGCTTCGATCTTGCGGCGGACCTCGGTGGTCTGGACTTCCTGTGCCTTCAGGGCCTCGCGAAGTTCACCGACGACGCGCTCCCTTTCCTTCACGGCATCGTCCATTGTCTCGCGGGTCCGCGCGGTTTGGGCCGCTCCGTCGCGTTGCGCTTCGGCGAGTTGCCCGGCCAGCTTCTCGGCTCTGGACTGCTCCGCCTGAAGGGTTTCGCGCAGTCCGGCCAGGGCGCGCTCGCCAGCTTCTCTCGACCGATCCGCCGCCTCGTTCGCTATTGCGACGTCGGCGGCAAGCCGGGTCCCGCGCGCCCGTTCCTGGTCGAGTGCCTGCTTCAACCCGGAATCGTTGTCCGATCCCATCCAATGGAGAAGCTGCAGTCCGGCATCGCTGCGATAGAGCAAGGGCGCGGACACCCCGCCGACGAGGAGGCAGGCCGCCATCGCCGCGATGCTGTACCGCTTGCGAATGACCGGGCGATCGGCAGCCGCGGGCCGCGTCGGCGCCGTAGCCGCCTGCGGTTTTACGGTCGTCCCGCCGGCTGCGACGGGCGGCGGCTGCTCTGGCGCGGCGGATCGGCGAGGCGCGGCCTCACTATCGAGACTCTGCGGCGACTGCCAGTGCGTGGCATTGAACTGAATAGGTTTGCCGTCGTCATCGAGCCACTGCGTGGCTTCGCCAGACCAGCGAGCGACCGCAAAAGTGCCGTGTGATGCGTCCTCCAGAATGACGAAGACGCCGTTCCTCGGGGCGGTTTCGATTGTCTTACGCATGACGACCCGGAGGTGGGTGATTCAGCCGCGGACACAGCTCCTGTCGAGCCTATGCCGGCTGGAAGAGCGGCCTCAATGGAGCATAAGGGGTACTTCGCCTTATGCTGCCCGGGCCCGGGATGCCGTCGCCAGGATATCGTCCAGCCGCCTCAGCGTGGCTTTCCAGTCATGCCTGGCCAGAACGGCGGCGCGCGCCGCCGTGCCGAGGTCGGGCATCTCGCCAGCCAGCACCTGCGCGACCGCCGCTGCCATCGCTTCCGTGCCGTCGGCCACCAGAAGGTCACGGCCGGCAATGGCGTGCACGCCCTCGTATGCCTCAGGCGAGGCCACCACGGGACGTGCCATGGCCATCGCCTCCAGCACCTTGTTCTGGATGCCGCGCGCGATGCGCAGGGGCGCCACGGCCACCGCGGCATGGGCGAGGTAGGGCCGTGTGTCCGGCACGCTGCCTGTGACGTGCACGCGCGGAAGCTCGGCCAGCGCCTGCACGGCAGGCGACGGGTTGGCCCCAACGATGTGGAAGTGCGGGGACGGCGCGAGTGAGGCCAGGCGCGGCATCACCTCCTTGGCGAAGAAGGTCACCGCCTCGATGTTCGGGCGGTAGTCCATGGTGCCGGTGAAGACGATGGCGGGCGATTGTGCCTCGAAGGGATTGGACCAGTCGCCTTGCGGGGTGAAGCGCGCGACATCGACCCCGTTCTCCAGCCAGTCCAGGCGCGACGCGACCTCGGGCGCGAGCGTGGCGAAGGTCTGCGCCTCCTGCGCGGAGACCAGCAAGGTGCGATCGAACTGCGCCGCAGCGCGGCGCTCGAAGGCCAGCAGGGTGCGCGCCTCGCGCGCCCAGACCAGCCGCTTGGGTCCCTCGGTGGTCGCGGCGTAGGCGCGCCACTTCTCCGAATCCACATCCACCATGTCGAGGATCTGCAACGGTCCGTCCGGTCGCGGCAGGATATAGGCCGCCATGGCCGAGGAATAGACCATCACCGCGTCGTGGCGGCGCGCCTCAAGGCCGGCGCGCACCCAGCGCGCGAGGCCGGGCTCGCGGAACCAGGCGAGGCTGAGCGGTTGGCCGGGGCGCGTGCCGAGGAGGGTGCGCGCGATGCGTCCGTTGCGCGTCACGGGCGCGGCATGAACTTCCGCGCAACAGTCGCGCAGCACGGACATATGCCGGGTGTCCGCCGGATCGTCCACGAGGCAACCGAGATCGACCGTCCAGTCTCGAGCGAGATGCTCCAGCATGTGCCAGGCGCGGATCTTCTCGCCCTTATCCGGCGGATAGGGGATGCGATGCGCGAGGAAGAGAAGCCGCGGCCTGCCCATCTGCTTCAGCCCAGGCCCCGCACCAAGTGCGGTCCGATCAGGTTGGCGACCGGCAAGGGCAAGTGCTTCCAGGCCGAGATGAAGTAGCGGTATTTCGGGTTGTTCGGGTTGTTGTCCGGCACCTTCGCGCCCGGTGCGAGGCGATAGCAATAGTGAAGCCGCTGCGGTTCGAAGCCCCAGTTCTTCTTGAAGGCGAAGGCGCCGGTATCGGCCTTGCTGCGGCCGAAATCGAACAGGGTGGCGCCGCGATGCTGCGCGGCGCGGCGCATCACTTCCCAGTACATGACGTCGGCGGCAGCCAGGCCGCGCGCTTCCCGCGTGCCGCCGCCGTAATAGGGCAGCACCTCCTGCTTGAAGTGGAAGGAGAGCACCGAGGCGACCGCCCGTCCTTCGTGCAGAACTGTCGTGACGTCCGATTCCTCCGGGAAGGCCTCGAGCAGGGCACGGAAGTATCGCTTGGGAAACACCGGGCTGCCGAGATTGCGGACGCTTTCCGCGTAGACATGGAAAAGCGCATCGACGTCGCGATCGGTCCGGATCTCAAGGCCGCGCTTCAACGCCTTGCGCACCTCGGCGCGCTGCTTGCGCGGGATGTTGTTGGCCAGGTCCTTGGCTTCGTCGCCGGTGATAGAGGCGATCGGCTTGCGGAAAGTGTAGTAAAGCGCCGGCCTTTCGACCCACCCCGCATCGGCTGCGCCGAGCCGCCGGTATTCGAGGCTTGGCGCTCCGAGCTTCGCCTGCAGTTCGATGGCATGGGCATCGAGCGCCGCGGCGCCCTCGGGCGTGGCGGCCAGCGCGCCGCCATAGACGCAATAGGGCGTGGAGGCGAGCACGTCGCCGAACAGCATGGTCTTCATGCGCACCAGCGGCAGCACGCCGACCACCGTGCCATCCTGCTCCGCCAGCGCGTAGTGACTGCGATGACCGAAGCTTTGCGCGATCACCCGCGCCCAGGCGGACAGATGAAAGAAGCTGCCTTGCGCGTGTGTCCGCACGAAGGAATCCCAGGCGGCCGCGTTGGTCTTGTCGAGAGGACGGATGCGGATCGACATCTCAGGCGGCCTTGCGAAGAGGGCCGACGATCGTGGCGCCGAAGACGTCGTTCATCGGTCCCCACTGGAAATCGCGCAGAAGCCGCACCAGCCGTGTTTCCATCTCGTCCAGGCCGACATAGTGGCGGAAGCGCGAAAGACGTCCGGCACCTTCGGCGCGCGGCTGATTCGGGTCGATTTCCCAGGGATGGAAGTAGAAGACGGCCGGCCGGCCCTCGGTCGCGTTGACGCGGCGCAAGCCACGGCGCGTCAGCCCATAAGGCAGCAGCCGGAACCAGCCACCTCCGGCGCAGGGCAGGCTTCGCCCGAAAGCGCGCACGGTCGTCATGGGAATCTCCGCGACGCCGCCCGGATGTGGCCGGTGCGGTTGGCGCGGCGCCGCGGGATCGCCGTACAGGTCGTGGCGCACGGGGAAAACCGAGGACGAGTAGCGATAGCCCTCGTCGGCCAGCACGGCATACGCCCAGGGCGTGTGACGGGCGCTGATCGAAAAGGTGGGCGCTCGATAGCCGACAACCGGTACGCCGCCGGTCTCCTGCAGGACGGTTCGGGCGCGGCGGATATCGGCCCGGAAGGCAGCCTCGCCGATGGCATGGACCTGTTCGTGGCCATAGCCATGACTTGCCAGCTCATGGCCCTCGGCCACGATACGGCGAATCAGGGAGGGATGTCGCTCGGCGACCCAGCCAAGGGTGAAGAATGTCGCCCGCACGTCGGCAGCGGCGAGGAGGTCGAGCACACGGTGCGTGTTCGTCTCCACGCGCCGTTCGCGCGAGGCCCAGCTCTCGCGCGGGATGATTCCGGCGAAAGCCTGGACCTGGAACCAATCCTCCACGTCGATGGACATGGCGTTGCGAACCGTGCTCATGCGCGCGCTCCCAGGTTGGTGAACTTCTTCCATAGCTTGTGAAGGCGATGCGGCCTGTCGTGGTGGCGCTCCACGGCGAGTTCGAGCTGATCCACGAGCTGAGCCACGGCTCGGATCGTGTCGCGTGGTTCGTCCGGCGGTGGTGGTACCGATGGTGGTGCCGGTTCGGGTACCGGCGGTGATGGCGTTACATCGGCGCTGATCGCACTGAGATCATCCGCCAGTTCGTCGGCGGTGTTGCTGACGAGTTCGGCGGTCAGCACCGCGACATTGTCCAGCGCGCCGGCCAGCAGCACCCGGGCGCAGAGACGGTTGATTCGGCGCGGGATGCCGCCGGAGTGCTGGTGCACCAGGTCGAGCGCGGCCTCCTCCCAGCCGGGATAGCCGGTCCAGCCCACCGATGTCATGCGGTGCCGGATGTAGAGGTGGGTCTCTTCCCGCGTCAGGGCGGGGAGGTGATAGGCGGCGAGGACGCGCTGGCGGAGCTGATCGAGGTCGCGCTGCGCCAGAGTGTGGCGCAGCTGGGGCTGGCCGATCAGCAGGACCTGCAGCAGGGCATGCGCTCCGTCGCTGACATTGGAGAGCATGCGCAGCTCCTCGAGCGAATCGATGGGCAGGGCCTGCGCTTCGTCGATGATGAGAATGTGCCGCCGGCCACCCTCAGCGATGCCGCGGTGGAGCGCGGCGATGATGCCATGGAGCAGCTCCGCCTTGCCGCCGGTCGCCGGTACGCCGAAGGCGATGGCAACGAGGCGCAGCAGCTCCGTGGCCTCGACCTGCGTCGTCATCACCCGTGCGATCGGATGGCCCTTTGTCGAGAATTCGGCGCAGAGCCGTTCGATCAGCGTGGTCTTGCCGGCGCCGACCTCGCCCGTGACGACGACGAAGCCTTCCCGCTGCGACAGTCCGTAGAGCAGATGCGCGTAGGCGCGGTTGTGCGCCGTGCTCGGGAAGAACAGCCGGACATCCGGTGTCATCCGGAAGGGAGGCTCTTGAAGTCCGTACAATTCGGGATTCATGACGCTGCCTCAGAAGCTCTTGCGCAAGCCGATGCGGACGACGAACTGCGAGTAGCCCTGCCCGGGCTGGGAATAGTTGTTGTTGCTCCAGGACACCTGCATGGCAGCGGCGAGCGTCTCGCTCAGCCGGTGCACCAGCGTGCCGGAGAGGGCGGCAATGTTGTTGTTGCCCTGGCCCGGTTGGGCATAGGAGACCCAGCCATACTGCGCCGTGGCGACCCCGGTGGTGCGGGGAGAAAATTCGTGTGCCCAACTGAAGCCGGCATAGACGCCGCTGTTGGTGCCGACGTTGAAGGCGTTGTTTGCGGAGGTGAGGGGGATCTGTTCCTGCCAGGTGCCTGACAGGGTGAAGGCGTCCCGCGCCCAATGATGCCGGATCGAGGCCGTGCCCAGGCGCAGCCGGTAGAGCGTGTTGGATATGCCAAGGAACGAATTTATCAGCACGACCGGCGCGCCTGTCTGGCTGTCCACGGGATTGCCGAGCGAATCGGTGGTCGTGGTGGCGAGCAGGTCCTGGGCCTCCGTCAGCGACGTTCCGATGGAGTCCCTGTAGGTGGCAAAAAGGTCGGTGCGCACACCGATGGCCACACCCGCGTTCAGGCTGAAGGAATTGTAACCGTCGCGGTGGCCGTAGCGGACGATGACGAGGGAGTCCGGGTTGGGCTGCAGCCGCAGCCCCACCGACCAGATCGCATCCTCGATGTTGATCGGATTGGTGCCCGAGAATGCCTCGCTCTGATATCCGATCTCCCCGAGAAGGGCGATGCTGTGGCGGATCGCGTAGCGCACCTCGAGCGCGGAGATGAAGCGATGGGCGCCGTCGTAGATCCCGTCGCCGACATACCGGATGCCGTCGACCCGTGCCTGCAGCGCCAGGCGGCCGAAATCCTCGCCGCTGCGCACGACCGCGAAACCGCGATGGGCAAGAAAGTTTGCCGGGCTGCCAAACGTGCCGGTGTTGTTGAAATCGGCCCATCCCTGCTCGGAATACTGCAGAGAGTAGCCAGCCTGCGCCGTAGCCATGCTGCCGAAGCGGTGCGTCAGGAAGGGCGTCACCTGCGCGGTGTAGGTCTGCATCGTCTCGCTTCCGGCAGCGAACTGGCCGCTGCCGGGAATCTGCCCGAGCGTGGCGGGCAGCACGCTGGCCGATCCGCGCAGGTCGACATAGAAGATGCCAGGGACCACGGCGGCGAGAAGCTTCGCGTCGCCGAACTGGTCCACGCCGTTGTTGTTGGGATAATTGGCGTAGAGGCGCAACGTCGGCGAATAGCGCAGCGCGCCGGAGAACCGCGCCGTGGAGACCGCGGCTTCGATGGTGGGCGAGATCATGGCGACGAAATCGCCGCGCTGATCCTGGCTCGTCTGGAACAGGTTGTTGGTGGCGAGAAGCTCGACGCCGATCGATGGCCGGAAGGCGTAGGGTCGATTGCCGAGCTCGAAGGGAGTGGCCAGCCCGCTGATGCCGTAGCCGCCGATACCGTAACCGCTGGTCGCGAATCCGGGCAGCGTGCCGCCGGCATAGGGGCGTGGGAGGAGCGGCGTGTCGCGGCCGGCCAGCGGGCCGAGCGCGGGCGATTGCAGCACTGGCGTCGTTGTCGTCGTTGTTGTCGAAGGCGCGGTCGGGTCGCTGCCGACGACGGGCGCCGGTGTGACACTGCTTGGCGGCGCCACGGTCTGCGCAGCGGCAGGGGTGGCGATCAGCAACGCCGCCACCAGCCCGGCTGCCAGGACATTGTCAGGCCCTGTTGGCACCGATCGCCGCATTGCCAGCTCGCGAGGCACGTCCTCTGAATCGGTCGCTGACCCGCAGCGCGGAGCGGTTTAGAAGGAGCTGAAGCGTCGGGCAGGCGTCGAGGATGTCGAGGGCCGCTTCCACCTCCACCCGCTTGGTGCGTTCCGCCTCCACGACCAGCACGACCTGACCGGCCGCCGCAGCGAGCACGCCCGCAATGCTGCGTTCCATGCAAGCCGGCGTGTCCAGGAGAATGACATGGTCCGGCAGCCGCTCGGCGAGATGAAGCAGTGCCGCCGTCACGGCGCTGCCCTGCCCATGGGAGGGCTCGACCAGGCCACGGGGCAGGACGAACAGGCCGGCACTTTCGGTATGCCGCAGCAACCCGTCGGGATCGCCCTTGTCGCGCAGCTGTTCGAGCCCCGGCGTGCCATCGAGCCCGAGGCGGGCGGTGAGTGAGCCGGCGCCTCCTTCGATATCGACCAGAATCGCGGGCCGCCGTGCTCCTTCGGCGATGCTCGCGGCGAGGTTCAGGGCAACGAAGGACTTTCCCTCGCCGGTGTGGGCGCTGGTGATCGCCACGAGCCGCCCATTCCGCCCTTCGGCGGGGACCGTGGCCTCGACGGCACGCAGCACCTGCTCGCGGATCAGGGCGATCTCCTCCCGTGCGGGATCGGCGGAATCGACCAGTCCGGCCCGATGCAGCAAGGCACGAGAAACCGGGGCAAATCTCTCCCGGCCGGGTGCGATCGTGGCCGGGCGCGGGGCCGGCATGGCCGGTGGCACGACCGGATCCATGGACGGGGCAATCACCTCCACCGGCGCGAGGGGCGCGCGGCCGAGGGGAGCCTGGCTCGTTACGGCAGCGCGGGCTGCATCTGCGGCGCGCTCGACGAGATGGGGACGCCGGGGCAGGGGGGCATTCATGCGGCAAACATCTCCATGATGTTGCGTGGTCCCATCGTCGCAACGACGAGCCCCAGTGGAAGCGGCAGCAGGCAGAGTACGAGGAGCATCACATCGGCCGTGCGCAGGCGGCTCCGCGTCGAGCCGGACAAGGCGCCGAGCACCGTCAGGCCGACGCCCCGCAACTCGCGCAATGAATAGAAGCTCGTGTCGAGCTGCACCTGGAGGAAGAGCAGCGCGCCGGCAGCACCGAATGCTGCAAGCAGGACGCCCGCCGCGAGCAGTAGGCGCTTCGGACCGGCCGGGGTGACCGGCAGGGTCGGCGGATCGACCACGTCGAGCGTCACACGGTCGGTGCCGGTGCGCGCGGCCTCGGCGATGTTCACGGCCTCGCGGCGGGAAAGGAGCTCTTCGTAGTTGCGGCGGATGATGTTGTAGTCGCGGTCGAGATTGGCGAACTGCGCCTGCACCTCGGGAGCGTTGCGTGCCATCTCTTCCAGCCGACTGCTCTGGATCTCAAGCTCGCGGAGCTGGCGCTCCAGCGAGGTGATCTGGGCGTCGGTATCGACGAGCCGGACCGCCAGCTGCTCGCGCGCCGGGTCGCCGCGCGCCGTGCCGGCGGCGGTACGGCCCGCGCCGCCAACCGCGCGCGCGGCGTCCAGGGTGGCGCGCGCCGCGGCCACTTCCGGATGCTGGTCGGTGTAGCGCTGACGCAGCACCATCAGGCGCTGCTCCGCCTCCGCCGTGGAGGACGCAGCGCTGGCGGCGGGAGTCGCGGCGATCTGCTGCCGGAGAAGATTGCGGCGGCTGATCGCATCCGACAGTTCGCCGCGCATGGTCTCGATGCGGGCCCGTACGGCATCGAGCCGCGACACGCTGCCATTCAGCGAAAGCAGATCCTGATAGCTGGCGGTGAAGGTCGCGCGGCGCTGCTCCGCCTCCCGCAACTGCTGCTCGTACACGGCGAGCTGCTGCACCAGGAAGGAGCGGGCATTCTCCATCTGGCGCCGGTCCGAACCGCTGGCCAGCTCGAGGAACAGCTCCACGACGTGCTGCACCACGTCGTGCGCCACGCGCGGATCGGTGTCGGCATACTCCACAGTGAACAGGTTGCGGCCCTGGATACCGAAGCGGAAGTCGCGTGCAAGTGTTTGAATGATCTTCTCGCGGTCGATGCCGGCGGCGATGCGTTGCGAAAGTGCGGTGCGGTCCACGATCCTTTCGAGATTGGGACGGCTGACAAGCGTCCGCTGCAGCACCTCGACCTGTGCGGCAGGTGAATTGTCGATGGCGATGCCGCGCAGCAGCATGCCGAGCACGGCATCGGCGTCGGCGTAAATGCGCGCCGTCGAAACGTAGCGATCGGGCAGTAGGCGGACACCGGTCCAGCCCAGCAGCGCCACCACCCAGATCAGCGCCACGGCCTGCCAGCGGTGCCGCCATGCCGAGGCGGAGTAGCGAAGGAACAGGTCGATCGCAGCCACGGCTAGAACCAGCCCTGCGGAATGACGATGGTATCGCCCGGGCGGAGCGGCACGTCCTGTGCGATGTCGCCGCCCCGCATCAGGTCGTCGAGGCGGATGCGGAAGGTGCGTGGGGCGGCGCCGGGCGTATCACGGCGGATGATCTCGGTGCGGTTGCCGGCTGCATAACGGGTCAGGCCTCGGGCCTCGATAACGGCGTCGACCACCGTCATGCCCTCGCGATACGGCATGGTTCGCGGCTGGGTGGCCTCGCCGATGATGCGAACCTGCTGCGCCGGGGAGCCGACGAAGCTGCGCACCATCACCGTGACGTTGGGATCGATCACATAGGGGCGCAGTCGCGCGGTGATGTCCTTGGAAAGCTGTGTGGGCGAGCGGCCTGCGGCGACGATGTCGGGCACCAGAGGCAGCGAGACACGACCGTCGGGACGCACGGGAAGGCCGGTCGTGCTCAACTCGGGAGCGAGATAGACGAAGACGTCCAGGGCATCGCCCGGCCCGATCACGTAGTCGGGTGCGTCCGTCCCGGTGGCCACAGCCGCGGTTTCGGGCGGTGGCGAAGTAGACGTCGTGCAACCCATGGCAGTAAGGGCAAGAACGGCTGCGACAATGCGCAGGAAACTCTGTGATGGCATGAACCCCCCTGGGGCGGACGTGCGCCCTCGTCGTGCCTGGCGAGTAAACCTATGCAAAGTCGTATGCGCGGCGCAACGCACCGAAAGGCAAGACGATTGGCTCTTTCGGATTAGGTCTTTCGCACGAGGGTGAATCCGGAAGGGGATGCCGTCATCGCGAGCAACAGATCCTCCGGCACCGGGCACATCGGAGGTACCCATTCGTCTTGCATGCAAACGTGCAGTTGAAGCGGATACGTTTGCTCGCGCCAGACCGTGGCAGGGGAAGGAGTGTCCATGTTCCTTTTCAGCATCCGCGAAACCAATCCAACTGTTGAGGTGACGTGATGTCGGTAACGCAGGAATACGCAGGCGCCGACGTTGCCGTCATGGTGAGTGCCGACGGACAGGTGCTTCCCGAATCGTTGCCGCAGAACTGGCTGCGCGGCACCCGCGCCCTGCGGCAGGGCATGCTGGAGCACGGCCTGCATCGCAGCCTCGACATCCTCGCCAGCCTCGCACTGCTTGTGCTGACGCTGCCGCTGCTACTGGTGGTGGCGCTGGTCATCAAGCTCGATTCACGCGGGCCGATCTTCTACAAGCAGGAACGCGTCGGACGTAACCATCGCAATTTCAACATCTTCAAGTTGCGGTCCATGACGGTCAATGCCGAGACGCCCGGCGCGGCCGTCTGGGCCACGGTGGGCGACAGCCGGGTGACGCGGGTGGGCCGATTCATTCGTCTCACCCGCATCGACGAGATCCCGCAGGCCATCAACATCCTGCGCGGCGACATGGCCTTTGTCGGTCCGCGGCCGGAGCGGCCCGTCTTCGTCGCGCAGCTGACCGCCGCCATCCCGCATTATGCCGACCGTGCCGCGGTGCGCCCGGGCCTGACCGGCTGGGCGCAGATCAAGTATCCCTACGGCGCTTCGATCGAGGATGCGCGAGACAAGCTCTGCTACGACTTGTGGTACATCCGCGAGCGCAGCCTGTGGCTGGACCTGCGCATCATTCTTGCCACGGCGGGTGTGGTGCTGCGGCAGGCGGGAGCGCGCTGAGATATGGCGCACCTGCTCTCCCATGCCGGCACAACGGAAAAGATCCTACCCTTTCCCGTTGAGGCAAGGCGCAGGGCAGCCACGCCGCTCCGCCTGCTGACCTTCAGCACGCTGTACCCCAACGCGGCGCAACCGACCCACGGCGTCTTCGTCGAGAACCGGTTGCGTCATCTGGTGGCAAGCGGCGCGGCAACCAGTACGGTGGTTGCGCCGGTGCCCTGGTTTCCCTCGCGCAATGCGAGGTTCGGACGATGGGCGCGTTGTGCCGCGGCGCCCGCCGAGGAGATGCGGCACGGGCTGCGCGTCCTGCATCCGCGATACGCCGCGCCGCCGCGCGTCGGCATGTATACCGGCCCCTGGGCGCTGCTGCGCGCCGGCCGTGCCGCGCTCGCCCAGCTGCAGGCCGAGGGCGCGCGCTTCGATGCCATCGATGCGCACTATCTCTACCCCGACGGCGTTGCCGCGGTCTGGCTGGCGCGCGAGGCCGGGCTGCCGGTGGTCATCACGGCGCGCGGTTCGGACATCAGCCAGCTGCCGCGCTTTGCCGTGCCGAACCGGCTGATCGGTGCCGCCATCCGCGAGGCGGATGCGCTGATCGCCGTGAGTGCGGGCCTCGCCGGCGGATTGATCGACCTGGGCGCTTCACCGCCAAAGGTGACAGTGCTGCGCAATGGTGTCGATCTCGCCGGCTTCGCGCCGCCGGCCGATCGTGCTGCGTGCCGCGCGGCGCTTGGCCTGTCGGGACCGGTCATCCTCTCGGTCGGCCATCTGATCGAGAGGAAGGCGCATCATCACACGATCGCCGCCCTCGCCGAATTGCCGGAGGCCACTTTGCTGATCGCCGGCGAGGGACCGGAACGCGGCGCGCTGGTGGCGTTGGCCAAGGCGCTGGGCGTCGCGGACCGCGTGCGCCTGCTCGGGGCCCGGCCGCATGATGAACTGGCCAACCTCTACGGCGCGGCGGATGCCCTGGTGCTTGCGTCCACTCGGGAAGGCTGGGCGAACGTGATGCTGGAAGCGATGGCCTGCGGCACCCCGGTTGTCGCCGGACCTGCCTGGGGCAGCCGCGAGGCCATCTCGGTCCCCGAGGCCGGGCTGGTGCTCGACGAGGTCGGCCCGGGCCCGATCGCTGCGGCACTCCGCACGCTGATTGCCTACCCGCCGGACCGCCGGGACATCCGTGCCCATGCCGAACGTTTCGGCTGGGATGAGACGACACGCGGCCAGGTCGAATTGTTCAGGGATGTACTGACGATGCGGAGAAGCGCGGCATGACGCTTTGGCTGGTCACCGGAGGTTGCGGCTTCATCGGTTCCCATCTCTGCGCCGCCCTCATCGCAGCGGGGGACCAGGTGAGGGTGCTCGACAACCTGTCCTCGGGTCGGCGGGAGAATCTCGCTCCTGGTGCTAGGTTGCTGATCGGCGATGTGGGCGACCCGGCGCTGCTGGCGCGCGCCATGGAAGGCGTCGACGGCTGCTTCCATCTGGCGGCCATCGCATCGGTGGAGCGGGGCGTGCGGGAATGGCGCGAAACGCACCGGGTGAATCTCTCGGCCTTCGTCGCGCTGCTGGATGCAGCGCGGGCGGACCGCGTGCCGGTGGTCTACGCTTCCTCCGCCGCCGTGTATGGCAGCAACGACGCGCTGCCGCTCACCGAGACGGCGGAGACGCGGCCGCTCTCTGCCTATGGCGCCGACAAGCTCGGATGCGAGTTGCACGCGCGGGTCGCGAGCGCCGTCCATGGCATCCCGACGCTCGGGCTGCGCTTCTTCAATGTCTACGGCACGCGGCAGGATCCGGCCTCGCCCTATTCCGGGGTGATTTCAATCTTCGCCGACCGGCTGCTGCGCGGCGATGCTTTGACCATATTCGGGGACGGGCTGCAGAGCCGCGATTTCGTCCATGTCTCGGCCGTGGTGGCGGCGCTGCGGGCCGGCATGGACCGGGCGGATACGTCGGCGTCGGTCTTCAATGTCTGCGCCGGGCGGAGCACGACGGTGTTGGAATTGGCCGAGGTCCTCGCTGAAGCCTGCCACCGGGAGCCGGTCATCCGTCATGCGCCCGGCCGCGCCGGAGAGGTCCGCAATTCCCTTGGCGCCCCTCAGGCCGCACGCACGGTCCTTGGCCTCGACGAGCCGCTGGGACTGCGGGATGGGCTGCGCGAGGTGGTGCGATGGATGCGTGCCGGCCGGCCTCTGCTGGCAACGGGCGAGCTAGTTGAAAGCGAATAGGGCGATGGCCGCCACAGCGCCCCAAAGCACCAGCGACAGCAGGATGATGATGAGTGCTGCTTGCGGCCACGGCCAACGCATTCCCGGCCGAGCGCGGGACCGCAGCGAGTGGATTAGCCCGGAGGAGCCTTTTACGGCTTTCTTGGAAACGTCCACCCGGCCACCTCGTGCAAACGAACTGTCACATCAGGGGTTCGACAGCCTACGAGCGTGCGGCGTCGCGGGGCAAGTCATTTCGCCAGGTGCACGCGTAGGTCGCGGAATTATCGCAACTTTCAATGTGGTCGAACGGGAAGGGTCGTCTCCATGTGCGGCATAGCCGGACTGTTCCATCCTTTGCGGCCTTCCGTTCCGGCGACCCGCACCCTGCGGGCGATGACCGACGCACAGCGTCACCGCGGTCCCGATGGAGAAGGTTTTCACGCCGAGCCGCATCTCGGTTTCGGCCATCGGCGGCTGGCGATCGTGGATCTGGCCGGCGGGGCGCAGCCGATGGCCACCGAAGACGGCGCGGTTGTCGTCACCTTCAATGGCGAGATTTATAATCACGAAGCCCTGCGCCGCGAGCTCGAGGCGCGCGGTCACATCTTCCGCAGTCGCTCCGATACGGAAGTGCTGCTGCATGGCTGGCGCGAATGGGGGCCGGAAATGCCGGCCCGACTGGTCGGCATGTTCGCCTTTGCGCTCTGGGACCGCGGGGCCGGGCTGCTGCTGCTGGCCCGCGACCCTTTGGGCGAGAAGCCGCTGCACTATGCATGGCTACAGGATGGCGGCTTTGCCTTCGCCTCGGAGATCGGCGGGCTGACGGCGCTACCGCAGCTCCCGCGTGGTCTCGACCCGGTGGCGCTGGATGACTTTCTGGCCCTCAGCTACGTCCCCGAGCCGGCGACCATGTACGCCGCCATCCGGCGCCTTCCGCCGGGGCATCTCATGCTGCTCCGCCTGGGCGAGGCAGGGGCGACCCAACGGCGCTACTGGGCGCCGCCGCGCATGGCCGGCGCCGGCGGCGCCGATGCAGAAGAGGTATTGCGGCGGCGCCTCGATGCGGCGGTGCAGGCGCGCATGATGGCCGACGTGCCGCTCGGCGCATTCCTTTCGGGGGGAATCGACTCCGGGGCGGTGACCAGCCTGGCCGCGACGGCGGCAGCGCAACCGCTCGCCACCTTCACCATCGGCTTTGCCGGCGCGGCGGACGAACGGCCGGACGCCACGCTGGTGGCCGAGCGCTACGGCACGCGCCATGTCGCCGAGAATGGCGCGGCGTTGGACTACCTCGATATGGCGCGCAAGATCCCGCAGCTGTTCGGGGAACCCTTCGGCGATCATTCCGCAGTGCCGACCCTGGCGGTGGCGAGCCTGGCACGACGCCATGTCACGGTGGCGCTTTCGGGCGATGGCGGGGACGAGGTGTTCGCCGGGTATCGTCGCTATCGCTTTCACATGATGGCCGAGGCGGCGCGGCGATTGCTGCCGGCCGGGCTGAGGCGCGGCGCGGTGGGTGCGCTGGCCCGCGCCTATCCGAAGCTGGACCGCGCCCCCCGCTGGCTGCGCGCCAAGACGACGCTGACCGAGATCAGTCTGGACAGCGCGCTGGGCTACTACGGCACCGTCTGCAAGCTGGCAGAGGAAAATCGGCGGAGGCTGTTTACGCCGGCCCAGCGCGCGGCGATCGCGGGGCACGATCCGGCGGCGCGCTTTGCAACCCTTATGGGTGAATGCGATCCCGAGGATTCGCTGCTCCAGGCGCAATATGCGGATCTGCAAACCTATCTGCCGGGCGACATCCTGACCAAGGTGGACCGGACCAGCATGGCGGTGTCGCTGGAGGTGCGCCCGCCGTTGCTGGACCCGGAACTCGTGAGCTGGGGGCTGGCCCTGCCGGCGGCGGCCAAGCTGCGCGGCGGGATCGGCAAGCGCGTGCTGCGTGAGGCCGCCGCGCCCCTCCTGCCGCCCGCCCTGCTGCGGCGGGGCAAGCGCGGTTTCGCGGCGGACCTCAGCGGGCAGTTCCGTGCCGCCGCGCCGGAGATCCGGGCGCGGCTGACGGGCGGACCGATGGCCGACAGCGGACTGTTCGATCTGCAGTCGATGGCGCGGCTCGTGGATCAGCACGCCGACGGTCGCTCGGACAATACGCAGGCTCTTTGGAATCTGCTTGTGGTGGAGGGCTTTCTGGCGATCGAGGCAAGGCTGTCGGACTTGGATCCGACGGCGAGGCTCCGCGTCGCGTGAATGCCTCCGCGAGGGACGCTGAAGATCGGCGTCCGTTCTCCTGGCCAGTCTGAAGGAACAGTTCGTGATGGAACGAATTTTAGTAGTGGGAGCAGGATTTGCCGGGGCCACCTATGCCCGTGAGCTCGCCGAGTCTGGCCATCTGGTCGACGTTATCGACCGTCGGGATCACATTGGCGGTAATGCTTTCGACGAGACGCTCGACAATGGCATCCGGGTGCACCGCTATGGTCCGCATCTATTCCACACGAACAACGAACGTGTGATCGACTGGCTGACGCGGTTTGGCGAGTTCGTGTTCTACAAGCACCGGGTCACTGCGCTGCTGCCCGACAGCCAGACCCTCGTGCCGCTGCCGATCAACCGGCGCACCATCAATGCCGTGTTCGGGCTTGAACTGTGCGACGAAGCCGAGGTGCGCGCCTTCCTCGCCCGCCAGGCGCTGAAATGCGAGCAGCCGCGCAACGCTGCCGAATACCTCTCTTCCCAGATCGGGGCGGAGCTGACCGACCTGTTCTTCCGGCCCTACACGAAGAAAATGTGGGCGCTTGACCTCGAGGACATGGACGCGGCTGTCGTTAAACGCATTCCCCTGCGCTTCGATGATGAGGATCACTATTTTCCCGAAGACAAGTTCCAGATGATGCCTCGGGATGGTTACACCGCGATAGTCGAGCGGATCCTGGACCATCCTGGGATAAGAGTCGGGCTCGCCACGACGTTCGAGAAAGCCATGCTTGCCGACTACGGTTTCTGCTTCAACAGTATGCCCATCGACGAGTACTTCGATGCCGCCTACGGCCCGTTGCCATACCGCTCCATCCGCTTCAGCCACCGGGAGGAGCCGTTCGAAGCGGGAATCGGTGAAACGTCGGTCGTGAACTTCACCGACGCCTCGCCTTTTACCCGGCAGACCGACTGGAGCCGAATTCCCTGCCATGTGCAGCAGCATACGGGGATGAAGACGGTAACCCGCGAAGAGCCCTGCGATTACGCGGACAACAATCTGGAACGGTATTATCCGGTGAAGACATCGGACGGTCGCTATCAGGCCATCTACGAAAAATACAAGAAACTGGCCAGTCGCGAGCCCCGACTCCGCTTCATCGGACGGTGCGGCACCTATCAGTACTTGGACATGGATCAAGTCATCAACCAGTCCTTGCAGGGTGCCCGTACCTGGCTGGCAAGTGCGGCGTAGACACCCGTCAAGGAGACAGGCCATGCCGACGATCGATGTCATCGTCCCTTGCTTCAATTACGGTCGATTCCTGCGATCTTGCGTGGACAGCGTCCTCAGCCAACGAGGATGCGAGGTCCGCATCCTCATCATCGACGATGCCTCGACCGACGACTCCCTGGCGATCGCGCGCTCACTGGCGGCAAGGGACGGCCGTATCCAGGTCGTGGCCCATGAGAAGAATCGCGGGCACATCGCCACCTACAACGAGGGCATAGAGTGGCTCTCGTCCGACTACATGCTGCTGCTGTCATCGGACGATATGCTGGCGCCCGGAGCCTTCGAGCGCGCGCTGGTGCTGATGGAGGCCGATCCATCCATTGGCTTCGTGTACGGAACGTCGGTCCGCTTCACGGCGCAGGCCGACGTCTACGCAGCGATCGGGCGGATGACACGGGTCGGCGAGTCGGCGGCGAGCGTCGACGAAGGCATCGCCCTTATTCGTCGGTTCTGCGCCGATCCCGTCAACCGGATCGAGACCGCAACGGCCGTGGTCAGAACCAGCCTGCAGAAGAAGGTGGGCGGCTACCGCCCCGAGATCCCGCATTCCGGCGACATGGAGATGTGGCTGCGCATCGCCGCGCACGGCAAGGTCGGTTTTGTGCCGGCCGTGCAGGCCTTCACGCGCATCCACGCGAACAACATGCACTTCAGCTACAAGGCCAATAGGGACCTGGAGGACTTTCGCCAGCGACGGGTGGTCTTCCGGACCTTCTTCGCCGGCGATGGTCGCGATCTGAAGGAGCGGCGAGCGCTCGAAGCCAGCGCCTACCGGTCTCTCGCCGAGGAGATGCTGTGGGCCGCTGCCCGCGCCTTCGATGAAGAAGATTCAAGCGGTGTCGCGGTTCAGCTGGTGGCCGAGGCGAAAAGTATCCGTCCCGGCATCGTCTGGTCGGCCTTGTGGTGGAAAGTCCTTGCTCGACGCGTTGCGGGATCGACTCTTTTGTTCAGGACGGCGCGCCGGCTGCTGAATGCACCGTCGCGCCGATTGAGCGACCAGCCCCGCAGCTCATAGAGGTGGCGCATGAACGCTCGCATTTGTGCGGTCGTAGTGACCTACAATCGCAAGGTCCTTCTCCGGGAGTGCCTCCTGGCCCTGGAGAAGCAGACACGCCCACTCGACGCCATTCTGGTGGTCGACAATTGCAGCACCGATGGCACGGACTCGATGCTCGCGGACGAGTTCGGTCATCTGTCGCTTCTCCGCCTGCAGGCCAACACTGGAGGCGCGGGCGGGTTCCACGAAGGCATGAAGAAGGCCTACGCGGAAGGCTTCGACTGGATCTGGGTGATGGACGACGATGTGGAAGCCGTCCCGGATGCCCTGTCGACGCTGCTGGAATTCCAGCCCGTATCGGAGTTCATCCATCCCCGTCGCCTGACCGATAGGGGTGATCCGTTCCCCTGGGAGGGGGTTCTGGATCCGACCAGCGGCAGCAAGAAGTCGTTTCCCACGGACATATCGTTTGAAAACGGCCGCACGTGGATTCCCGTGAATTACGGGTGCTTCGAAGGAGCGTTGATCAGCCGTCGTATCGTCGAGCGGATCGGATTTCCCGACAAGCGCTTCTTCATGATGGGCGACGACCAGATCTACGGCTACCAGGCATCCCGCTACACCAACGTCATCTACATCGACAGAGTCTGCTTTCGAAGGAAGCTGCCGTTTTCCGCCGAGCTGACCGAGAACAAGGCTTACATCTCCTTCAGAAATCGTTTTTTGACCTATGAGCACCTCGCATCTTCGGCGTTGCCGATGTCGCGAGGCGCTTTCTGGTTCCAGAACTTTCTCTTGGTGGCCTGGTACATTCGCGCCATGAACCCGCGCCGTCCGCTGGAATACTGGCGGAATCTTCGCGGCATGCTGCACGGGATGTGGGCCGGGACAAGAGGCTGCTACGGGGCTCCGCCATGGGTCCGTTGAGTGGCCAGGACTACGGGCGGGGCCTGCGGTGACCAACCTTCGCCGATCCCTGCTGTTCTCCTTCATGGACCGCTATGCCGGTATCGTCATCGGCCTGGCCATGACGATGGCCAGTGCGCGCATGCTCACCCCGGCCGATTTCGGCGTGTTCGCGGTCGGCATGTCGGTGATCCTGCTGATCGATGTGCTGCGGGATTTCGGCGCGGGCAACTATCTCGTGCAGCTCAAGGTGCTGGAGCGGAGCGCGGTGCGGTCGGCCTTCACCGTCTCTTGCATCATCTCCGGAAGCTGTGCCGCGGCACTCGCCCTGGCAGCAATCCCGCTCGGCCACTTTTATGGTGAGCCGGGCGTCGGCCATGTCGTGCTGGTGCTGTCTGCCGCGCTGCTGCTCAATGCCTTCGGCACGCCCGCCATCGCCATGCTGCGCCGGGAAATGGCCTTCGGCCAACTGGCGATGATCAATGTCGCGAGCGGCCTCGGCCAGCTCGGCACCGTCGTGCTGCTTGCCGGCCTCGGCCAGGGCTATATGGCGATGGCTTGGGCCGGGGTGGTGGTGGTGGCGCTGCGCACCCTCGGCGCCAACATCGCACGGCCGATGCTCTGGGCCTTCCGCCCGAGCCTCGCGGGCTGGCGGGAGATCCTCTCGTTCGGCGCCTGGTCCACAGCCACCGGCATCGTCAACGTCATCTACGAGACGCTGCCGCAACTCATCATCGGGCGCGTGCTCGGGATGGTGCCGGTGGGCTTGCTCGGCCGCGCCCAGATGGTTTGCCAGATGCCGGACAAGCTGATCGCCAGCGCATTGCATCCGGTCATCCTCCCGGCGCTCACCGAGCATGCAAGGCGCGGCGGCTCGCTGAAAGAACCCTATCTGGTCGGCCTGTCCTACATGTCAGCGGTGCATGTCCCCGCGATGGTGTGCCTGGCGCTGCTCGCCGAGCCCGTCGTGCTCATCCTGCTCGGACCGCAGTGGGGCGAGGTGCCGCCTCTGGTGCGGCTGATGGCCATGGGGCTGATCTGGATGTTTCCCGCCTTCCTGACCTATCCGATGCTGGTCGCCCTCGGCCGTATCAGGGAAACGCTGATCTCCAGCCTGATCAGCCTCCCCCCCAGCATCCTGTTGATCGCCGTCGCGGCACCGCATGGCATCACGGCCGTGGCGGCAGCCAGCCTCGTCACCGGGCCGCTCCAGGTTTTCGTCGCGGTCTCCTTCGTTCGTTCGCATGTCCGGATTGCCTGGGCGGAGATCCTGCGCGCCGCCGCGCCGGGCATGGTGGCCACGATCGGTGCGGCGGGCGGCATCGTGGCGGTCATGTCGCTGCTCGGTTTCCGCACGTCGCTGTCGGTGGGCGAGATGGTGGTCGCCATCATCGCCGCCGGCCTCGGGTGGCTGGGTGGGCTACGGCTGGGGGAGCACCCGTTGCTCGGTGAGATGCGCAGTCTTTGGATGCAGGTGCGGCGATGGGCGTGAGTGCGACAGCGCCTCTGTTGGCAGTCGCGCGGAATGTCCTGGGCGGACTCGCCCTGCCGCCGATCCTGCTCCTGCTGGCCGCACTGGCAGGCGCCGCGCTGGCGTGGCGAGGCCATCGTGCAGGCGGCGCGATCGCGCTGGTCGGTATCGCCGCCACCCTGCTGCTCGCCACGCCGATGGTCTCCGGCCTTCTGCTCGCTTCGCTCGAAGGGGCGGCACCTGCGGCGTTGGCGGCCACGCCGGGGGCCATCATCATCCTCGGCGCGGAGGCCAGCAACGGTCCGGACGGGCCGGAGGTCGGTCCGCTGACCCTGGAGCGGCTGCGCCGCGGTGCCGCCCTGCAGCGGGAGACGGGTCTGCCGCTGCTCGTCACAGGCGGGCCGCCTTCACCAGACACCCCACCGCTGGCCGCCGCCATGCGTGCCTCCCTCCTGCGCGATTTCACCGTTCCGGTGCAATGGGAGGAACCCGCCGCGCGCAACACCGGGGACAATCTCCGCCTTGCCGCCTCGATACTGGAAAAGACAGGGATTGGTGCGGCCTACATCGTCACCCATGCCTGGCACATGCCGCGAGCGCAGTTCGAGGCGACGCGTGCCGGCCTGCCGGTCCTGCCGGCGCCCGTGGCGCGGCCGCGTCGCCCGGACGGCCGACTGACCGACTGGCTGCCCCGCGCCGACTACCTTGCCCTCAGCTGGCTGGCATTGCGCGAGTGGACCGGCTTGGCAGCGATGCAGGTCGGGCTTTGATGGAAACGAGATTCGGAGCACGCATATGAGACGTATCTGCCTGATCGGCGCCGGGAATATCGCCCGCGTCCATGCCGAGGCGCTTTCCGGGATACCGGAAGTCTCCGTGGTGGCCGTGGCCGACCCGCGTTCCGGCGCCTCCGCAGCGCTGGCGCGCCTGCTGCCTGGCGCACGGCCGGTCGGCTCGGCCGAGGAGGCCCTGGCAGCCGGCGGCTTCGACGCCGCCCATGTGCTGACGCCGCCCGACACCCATGCCGCCATTGCCACGCCGCTGCTTGAGGCGGGCTGCGATGTGTTGCTGGAGAAGCCGATGGCGGCCTCGCGCGAGGAGTGCGAACGCCTGGCCGAAGCGGCCGCCGCTTCCGGCGCGGCGCTCGGCATCAACCAGAATTTTCTGTTCCACCCCGCGTTCCTTGCCCTGCGCCGCGCAATGGCCGAGGGCCAGCGGGGACGGCTGCGTTTCGTGGAATGCGTCTACAGCGTACCGCTTCGTCAGCTCGCTGCAGGGCAACTCGGGCACTGGATGTTCGCTGCGCCGGCGAACATCCTGCTGGAGCAAGCGGTGCACCCGCTGTCGCAGATTGCGGCCCTGCTCGGCGGGATCGAGGCGATGGAGGCGATGCCGGATGCGCCGCGGGTGCTGTGGGAGGGGCGGCGCTTCCAGGCCGGCTGGACGGTTACCCTCCGCGGTCCGCACCAATCTGCCACTCTGCGCTTTGCCGTGGGCGAGAATTTCCCGCTCTGGCAGATCACGGCGATCTGCGAAGACGGCGCCATCGTTGCCGACATCATCGGCAACCGCATCCACATGCAGAGGCGGACGCGCTTCGTCGACCCGATCGACGGTGTGGTCGCGCCGGCTCTCTCGGCGGCCGAGATGCTGGCGTGCGGCATTGGCAATTCCGGCCGCTACGGTGCCTCGCTCCTGGGCATGGCGAAGAGAAGCGACTCGTTCTTCCGCAGCATGCAAGGCAGCATCGCGGCCTTCCACGCCGCGCCTGCGCACTTCGAGGCGAACGCCGCATTTGGGACGCGGCTGGTCGGGCTCTGCGAGGAAATCGCCGCCCGTTTGCCCGCCGAGGAGAATCGTCCCGCGCCGCTGCCGGCACCGGCCACGCTGCGCGGCCACCCGGACGTCGCTGTGCTGGGCGGCACCGGCTTTATCGGCCGGGCCACCGTGGCGCGAATGCTGGGGGAAGGGCTCAGTGTCACCGTGATGGCGAGGGGCACGGAGGGGCTGCCGCCGCTCTTCTCCGGTCCGCGCGTTCGATTGCTGCGCGGGGATATCGCCGACGCCGACGCGGTGGGGCAAGCGGTGACCGGGGCGGGGGCGGTGGTCAACCTCGCCCATGGCGGCGGTGGCGCCGACTACGCTGCGATTCGCGCCGCGATGGTCGGAGGGGCGGAGGTGGTCGCGCGGGCCTGCCTCGCCGCGGGCACCGGGCGGCTGGTGCATGTCGGCTCCATCGCCTCGCTCTATCTCGGCCCGGGCGCCGGCCCCGTCACCGGCACCACGCCGCCCGACCAGGACGCCGTCCGGCGCGGCGATTACGCGCGCGCCAAGGCGGAATGCGACCTGATGCTGCTCGGCCTGCATGCGCAGGAGGGTCTGCCGGTGGTGATCCTGCGGCCTGGCCTCGTGGTCGGGGCAGGCACCTCGCCGATCCATAGCGGTCTCGGCTTCTTCAACACAGAGCAGCATGTCATCGGCTGGAATCGCGGCCGCAACCCGCTCCCCTTCGTGGTTGCCGATGACGTGGCTGCGGCCATCCTCGGCGCGCTTCGCGGCGAGCAGGCGTTGGGGCGCTGCTTCAACCTGGTCGGCGATGTTCGTCCGACGGCGCGCGAATACCTCGCCTGGCTGGCTGAAGCGACCGGTCGTCCGCTGCGCTTCCATCCCAAGTTCCCCGCCACGCTGCTGGCCGAGGAAGGCGTGAAATGGCTGCTGAAACGAGCTGGCGGCCGACGTTCACCTTTGCCGTCGCGACGGGACCTGCTTTCGCGCGGCCTGTACGCGCCCTTCGACTGCAGCGACGCCAAGCGCGATCTCGGCTGGGTGCCCGTGGCCGATCCAGCTCGATTCCGCGAGGCTGCCTTCGAAATGGGACCGTGATGCGGGCCGCGCCGCTGCTGCTGCATGTCTTTGCCAGCTTCGCCACGGGGGGGCCGCAGGTTCGCTTTGCCACCCTCGCCAACCGGCTGGGCGGACGGTTCAGCCATGCGGTGCTGGCGATGGACGGGCAGCTGGAGGCGCGGGCGTTGCTCGACCCCACGCTCGATATCCACTTTCCGCAGGTGAACGTGGTCAAGGGCGATACAGGAGGCAATCTGCGCCGCTTCCGGGCTGCGCTGCGGGACATCGATCCGGACCTGCTTGTCACCAGCAACTGGGGCAGCATCGAATGGGCTCTGGCGCGGATCGGTACGGGCGTGCCGCATTTGCATCTGGAGGACGGATTCGGCCCGGAGGAGCGCGCCCGTCAGTTGCCACGCCGCGTGCTGGCGCGCCGGCTCCTGTTGCGCCGGTCCACCGTGGTCGTGCCGTCCCGCCTGCTGTTGCGCATCGCCAACGAGACCTGGCGCCTGCCGCGCGCCAACGTGCGGCTGCTGGCGAACGGTATCGATCTCGCCCGCTTCGCCGCCGCCAGGCCGCGTGAGCGCGCGCAGCCCGTCGTGATTGGCACCGTCGCCGCGCTGCGGCCGGAAAAGAATCTCGCTCGGCTGATTCGCGCGATCGCCCTCGTGCCGGCGGCGGTACCGGTGCGATTGGTGATCGTCGGCGATGGTCCCGAGTGGGCGGCACTGGAAGCGCTGGCCGCCGCCATGGATGTCGAAGGGCGGGTCGAATTCGTCGGTCACCGCACGGACCCGTCGCCTTTTTATGCGGGCTTCGATATCTTTGCCCTTTCCTCCGACACCGAGCAGATGCCGCTCTCGGTACTCGAGGCAATGGCGTCGGGATTGCCCGTGGTGGCTACCGATGTCGGCGACATCTCCACCATGCTGGATGCCGCGAACCGTCCCTATGTGGTGCCGCGGGAAGACGGCGCGTTGGCCCACGCCCTGTCCAGCCTGGCGATGAGGCCAGATCTGCGGGCTGCCCTCGGCAGCGCCAACCGGGCGCGCGCCGAGGCCGAGTTCGCCGAGGAGGGCATGGTCGTCGCCTGGAACGACCTGTTCACTGCTCGCGCCCGCACACGATCTGGGTGATGAGCGGCGAGAAGATTGGGCTGGCTCAGATGATGAAGAAGTCGGAATGGGTCAGCGCGAGGCCGGGGCTCAATTGGGCGAACTGCGTCGCGCCGCCGGCGGCGCTGCCGTTGCTGTCGTAGAACAGCTTGCCTGTGTCGGTCTCATAGATGATGTGCTGCGAGGCATTGGTTGCGACGCCGCTGGTGTTGGCCACGAACTGCGCCGCGGTCAGCGTCCCCGTGCCGGTGATGGCGGTGAATATCGCGTTCTCGAGTCTGATCGTATCGTCGGCCACGTTGAAATCGATGATGCTGTCGATGTTCGAGGGCCCGAGCGCGTCGCGAAACACGAAGCTGTCGGCGCCGCCATTTCCTATGAGCATGTCGGATCCGCCTCGGCCGTCGAGGATGTTGTTGCCGGCATTGCCATCCAGTCTGTTGTTCTGACTGTTGCCGGTCAGGTCGATCCCTGCGGTCCCTGTCGCGAGGAGCTGTTCCACATTCGCCGGCAAGACATAGTCGACCATGGTTTTGACACGGTCCTTGCCGCCGCTCGCGAGTTCGATGATCGTATCGCCGGTATTGTCGACAACATAGGTGTCGTTGCCGGTCCCGCCCGTCATCGTGTCGATACCGGCGCCGCCATTGAGCACATTGTTGCCTGCGTTGCCGGTCAGGACGTTGGC
>NZ_JBXAPM010000027.1:0-48936 GCF_058803965.1 Reyranella sp. GW821-FHT14A01 | reverse complement strand
CCCGTGGATCTCAGCTCGCAACACTGTCGCATGACAGTTCAATCTTAATGGTTGCTGAGCGCAGCGAAGGATCCTTAACTCATAAGCTCAGTAGATCGACGGCTCCGCGACCGGCTTGCCGAACTCGGTCTCGAGGAAGTCGAAGTCGCAGCCTTCGTTCGCCTGCTTGATGTGCCTGGTGAACATCCAGCCGTAGCCCCGCTCGTAGCGCGGTTCGGGCTGCTTCCAGGCCGCCTTGCGCCTGGCCAGCTCCTCGTCGGAAACGTTCATGTCGATCGTGCGCTTGTCGACGTCGAGGGAGATCATGTCGCCGGTCTTCACCAGGGCAAGCGGGCCGCCGATATAGGATTCCGGCGAGACGTGCAGGATGCAGGCGCCGTAGCTGGTGCCGCTCATGCGGCTGTCGGAGAGCCGCACCATGTCGCGTACGCCCTGCTTCACCAGCTTGGTCGGGATCGGCAGCATGCCCCATTCCGGCATGCCCGGCCCGCCCTGGGGTCCCGCATTGCGCAGGATCAGCACCGTGTCCTCGGTGACGTCGAGATCTTCGCGGTCGATCGCGGCCTTCATCGACGGATAGTCGTCGAACACCAGCGCCGGACCGGTGTGCTTCAGGAACTTCGGCGCACAGGCGCTCGGCTTGATGACGCAGCCATCGGGCGCGAGGTTGCCCTTGAGGACCGCAAGTGCTCCTTCCTTGTAGATCGGGTTGGCGACGGTGCGGATCACGTCGTCGTTGTAGATCTCCGCGCCCTTCACGTTCTCGCCCAGCGTCTTGCCGGTCACGGTGAGCGCATCGAGATGCAGGTGATCGCGGATCTGCTCGATCAGGCCCGGCAGGCCGCCGGCATAGAAGAAGTCCTCCATCAGATACTTGTCGCCGCTCGGCCGGATGTTGGCGATCACCGGCACCTTGCGGCTGGCGCGCTCGAAATCGTCGAGGCCGATCTTCTGGCCGGCACGCCGCGCCAGCGCGATCAGGTGGATGATGGCGTTGGTCGAGCAGCCGACCGCCATCGCCACGGTGATGGCATTGAGGAACGCCTCGTGCGTCAGGATCTTCCTGGGCGTCAGGTCTTCCCAGACCATGTCGACGATGCGCCGGCCGCATTCGGAGGCCATGCGGATGTGGTTGGCGTCGGCCGCCGGGATCGACGAGGCGCCGGGCAGCGACATGCCGAGCGTCTCGGCCATCGCCATCATTGTGGCCGCGGTGCCCATGGTCATGCAGGTGCCGTAGCTGCGCGCGATGCCGGCCTCGACATCGACCCAGTCTTTGTCCGAGATTTCGCCGGCGCGGCGCTCGTCCCAGTATTTCCAGGCATCGGAGCCCGAGCCTAAGGTCTTGCCCTTCCAGTTGCCGCGCAGCATCGGCCCGGCGGGGAGATAGATCGTCGGCAGGCCCATGCTGATCGCGCCCAGCAGCAGCGCCGGCGTGGTCTTGTCGCAACCGCCCATCAGCACGACGCCATCCACGGGATGCCCGCGCAGAAGCTCCTCGGCGTCCATCGCCAGCAGGTTGCGATAGAGCATGGTCGTGGGCTTCAGCAGGCTCTCCGACAGCGACAGCGCCGGCAGCTCGATGGGGAAACCGCCGGCCTGCAGCACACCGCGCTTCACGTCGTCGACGCGCGTCTTGAAATGCATGTGGCAGGGCTGGGCATCGGACCAGGTGTTGAGGATGGCGATGACCGGCTTGCCGGCCCACTCCTCGGGCGCGTAGCCCATCTGCATCGCGCGCGAGCGATGGCCGAAGGCGCGTAGATCGTCGGGCGCGAACCAGCGCGCGCTGCGCAGTTGGTCGGGAGTTTTGTTCTTTGGCTTGCTGTCCGGCATGGCTTGTTCCTCCGCGCCGGACGCGACCACATTCAAGCAACCGTGGTCAAGCGGCAGGAAGAGGCTTGCTCATGTAGACCGTGACGCCGAGCGAAGAGGTCTCCTCCCGGTCGAGGCGGTAGCCGAAGGCGAGGTAGAGCAGCACGTTCGCCTCGAACATCTTGTTCGTATAGAGCCGCACCTCCGCGTAGCCGAGCTCCCGAGCCACTTGTTCAGCATGGGTCAGCAGATACCGGCCGAGGCCGTGCCCCTGGAAGGCGGGCGCGACGGCCACATTCTCGATCACCAGGTGATCGCCCTTGTCGATCGTTTCGATGAGCGCCGCGAGGCCACCGTCGAGAAAGGCAAGATCGATGCGATGCTCGCGCACCGCCTCGTCATAATCGGCGCGCATCGGCAGCGGTTCGCGGCCGATCAGGGGCACCCACTTGGCATAGGCTTCGCGCGTGAGCGTGCGAACGGCGGCGGCATCGTCCGCCACCGCGCGCCGCAGCGCCGGTGTCTCGTCCATGGGAAGTGGCTTCAGCCGACCGTCAGGCCCGTCGTCTCGTCGACGCCGGTCTTGAGGTTGATGCACTGCACCGCCGCACCCGACGCGCCCTTGCCGAGATTGTCGAGCGAGGCCACGGCCAGCACGTTGCCGTCGGCATCGTTGCCGTAGACCGCGAGCTCCAGCGTGTTGGTATTGATCAGCCGGTCGGCCCGCAGGAACCGGTCACGCTCCAGCCACGAGCGGTCGGCGAGCGGCCGCACCGGCACGAAGGTCTCGCCGGCATAGTAGTCGCTCAGCACCTGGTGCACGTCCTTGGCCGTCACCTGCTTCGTCGTGATGTCGCGCGTGATCGGCACGGTGATCAGCATGCCCTGGGCATAGTGGCCGACCGACGGCACGAACAGCGGCGCGTGGCTGAGGCCGGAATACTTCTTCATCTCCGGCACATGCTTGTGCGTGAGCTCGAGCCCGTAGAGGCCGAACGGCTCGACGCCGGGCTGCTCATGGACCGCGATCAGTTCCTTGCCGCCGCCGGTGTAGCCCGACACGCCGAACACGGCGGGCGTCGAATCGGCCCGCACGATGCCGGCATCGACCAGCGGCCGCAGCAGCGCGATGGCGCCGGTCGGGTAACAGCCGGGATTGCTGATCCGGTTGGAGGCGAGCAGCTTCTGGCGCTGGTCCTTGGCGAGCTCCGGAAAGCCGTAGGTCCAGCCGTCGGCCACGCGATAGGCCGTCGAGGCGTCGATCACGACCGTGTCGGAATCATCGATCGCCGCGACCAGCTCCTTGGCCGCCGCATCGGGCAGGCAGAGCACGGTGATGTCGGAGGCCTTGGCGATCTCGGCGCGCTTGCCCAGATCCTTGCGGTCGGCCATCGGCAGTTCGAGCAGCTCGATGTCCGCCCGGTCCTTGAGCCGGTCGAGGATCTGCAGGCCGGTGGTGCCGTGCTGGCCGTCGATGAAAATCTTCGTCTTGTTGCTGGTCATGGTCTTCTCTCTCGATGCGGGGCCTTCAGGGAAACGGCCGACTGGAGAAGGAAGGATGGAAGCCGCTTCGTCTCTCCAGCGGCTTCACGATACGGCGCTTTTGTTACGCGCGCGTTCTCTTACCGCTTTTGTGAGCGGCGACGTCGCGACCGGAGGAGGGCGAGCGAAATCATGATCGGGCGGATATTTCATCGGGGGCCGCCTGTGTCAAGATGCCGGGAACACGCCAGGTTTGATTATTGCAGTTTGGAGACAAGCCATGAGCCAGTCCCCCGCCAGCTCCCCTCACCCCGAAGGTCTCTCCATGCTGGAGAAGCGCCGCATCGAGGCCGAGATCCTGAAGGAGGTCTACGAGACCCTGAAGGCCAGCCACGGCGTCGAGGTCGCGAAGAAGACGATCGAGGAGTCCGTCCGCCGGTCCGCCATCGAGCAGGCCCGCCAGTTCGCCGCCTCGGTGCCCGGCGGCACGTCGCTCAAGTCGTTCCAGGACATCCAGCATCTTTGGACCGCGGGCGGCTCGCTGCAGATCGACGTCAAGGAGCAGACCGCCGACACCTTCACCTTCAACGTCGTGCGCTGCCAGTACGCCGAGACCTACAAGGCGATGGGCCTGGGCGAGATCGGCGCCCTCCTCTCCTGCAACCGCGACGGCGCCTTCTGCGAAGGCTACGACCCCAAGCTCAAGCTCGAGCGCACCCAGACGATCATGCAGGGCGCCAGCCACTGCAATTTCAAATACACGTATGAGAGTTAAGGATCCCTCGCTGCGCTCGGGATGACACCTACCTTGAGGCAACGCACAGCGCCAATTCCAGCACCGGTGTCATCCTGAGCGCAGCGAAGGATCCTTCTCTTCGCTGCGCTCCACGACAAAGTTAGTTCAAGAACTCCGCCACGACGATGTGGCCGTCCTTGGCGGGCCAGGTGCGCGTGGGGATGGTCTCGTTGTTGAACACGGCCATCACGGTGCGCGTCGGCGCGGCGTCGAAGGTGAGGCGGCCCGTCGAGACGCCGGGCACGCCATCGTTGATGCCGGGCGGCACCTTGCCGTCGAGCGAGAACTTGTCGCGGCCGACGCCGAAATAGCCGCGCGGCCGGCTCATAATCGTGACCGCGCCGGCGCCCTCGTCGGCCTTGGCGAAGGGCTGTGGCCGCAGATGCACCACGTCGCTCGAGCGCAGGAACGGCGAGCGGTAGGTGTGCGTCGTCGGCAGGCCCTGCATGTGCAGCACGAACTCGTAACAGGCGTCGGCGCGGCCGACGAAGGGCCCCCACACGCCGTCCTCGCCGGTGGTCTTGCGGTGCAACGCCACCGCGCTCTTGCGCTCGCCGGTCTTCGGGTCGACCTCGAAGATCTCGACCTCGGCGCCGGCGGCGGTGATGTTGGTGTAGGAACCGTCGGCCATGCCGGTCACCTTGCCGTTCAGGATCGGCAGCGGCTCCTGGGCGATGAACATGCTGCCCGGCGGCTTGCCGGTGATGTGCTCGAACATCGCGGCGAAGGCCAGCTTGTGGAACGCGACCTCGCGGTGGTCGAGCCCGTCCAGCACCACGTTGCGCGCGCCGCGCAGCTCGGAGGCGTCGTAGCCGACGCCGGTCGGCTTGCCCGGCGCGCCGATGAAGCGGCCGTCGGGCTGGGAATACTTGTCGTTGTGGTCCGACCGGATGGCCATCATCTCGACGCCGGGGACCAGGTCGTTGGGACCGTCGTTGAGGCCCTTGAGGAACGGGAAGGCGCCGTTGAACTCGCTGCCGACCATCAGGGACTCGGAGTTCACGATCCCCTTGTTGGGTGTGCCGCACAGCACCGCATGGCTCACCATGTCGGCGCCCCCGTTCTTCAGCATCGAACGGATGGCGTTGCCGCCGCGCGAGGAGCCGACCAGCGCCACCTTGCGGCGGCGTGTGGCCTTCAGGACCTGCACCACGAAGGATGTCAGCTCCTTCATCTGGTCCTCGGCTGAGGACCGGCCCGGCTGCGGCTTGGAATCGTCGCTGCGGGCGTTCGGATAGACGAAGTCGATGGCGAAGAGCTGGTTGCGCTTATAGCCGTTGGCCTCGAAACGCCACAGGGTGTTGATCCAGAGCGCGCTCGAATCGCCGTTGCCGTGCACGAACACGACCGGCGGTGGCCCGGCCTCGGGCTGCGGGCGACGCGGCCCCGGCTGGGCGAAAGCAAGTGTCGGCCATAGCATGGCAGCGCCGCCGAGCAGTGCGCGGCGGGTCGGGCCTTTCTTCGAGGACCTCTGGCCCTTGCTCATCACTCCCCCAGACATACTTCCCCATGTTGGCAAATGCCGGACACCGGCGCTACGCTTGCCATATGTCCATTTGTTTCGTCGACAGCCCGGTCGGCCGATTGGCGCTCGAAGCGGATCACGACGCCGTGACCTCGCTTCGCTGGGCCAGCGCCGGCGAACGCACACGCGATCCTTCGTCGACTCCCGTCCTCGAGGAGGCGATGCACCAGCTCGATCGCTACTTCAAGGGCAAGCTCAAGCGCTTCGACCTGCCGCTCGCCGCGCGCGGCACCGATTTTCAGAAGAGCGTCTGGAAGATGATGTGCGAGATCCCCTTCGGCGGCACCGCGACCTATGGCGGCATGGCGATGGCCCTGGGCTCCGGCCCGCGCGCCGTCGGCATGGCCTGCGGGCGCAATCCCATCCCCATCATCGTGCCCTGCCATCGCGTCCTGGGCAGCGGCGGCAAGGAAGGCGGCTTCTCCGGTGGCAAGGGCCTGCCGACCAAGCGCCAGCTCCTGGCGCTCGAAGGCGTCGTGCTTCTTTAATTTCTCTGTCGTTGCGTCGGCCGGACGCCCCGGCTACGGAGGCGTGATGCGCGTGCTGATCACCCGGCCGGAACGCGAGGCGACCCCGCTGGCGACGGCGCTCGCCGAGCACGGTCACGTCCCCGTCATCGCTCCGTTGTTCCGTCTGGAAATCCTGCGCCCCGGCGCCGACTTCGTTGCGGACCTCGCAGCCTGCCAGGCCGTGCTGCTGAGCAGCGCCAATGGCGCGCGGGCCTTGGCCGAAGCCAGCGAACAGCGCGGCAAGCCCATCCTCGCCGTCGGCGACACGACCGCTACGACCGCCGAGGGGTTGGGCTTCGCCTCCGTGACCTCGGCGAGCGGCGACGGCGACGCCCTCGCGGACCTCGTGCGCCAGCGTCTCGATCCCAAGGCCGGGCCGCTGCTCCACGTGTCCGGCGTCGACATCGCCCAGGATTTCGCCGCCTCCCTCGCCGCCGACGGTTTCGAGGTGCGCCGCGCGGCGCTCTACGATGCACGCGAGGAAACCGAGTTGCCGGACTCGGCGCGAGCCGCCATCCAGGCACGTGCACTCGATGCCGCGATGTTCTTCTCGCCGCGCGCCTCGGCGCTTTTCGCCCGGCTGGTCCAGGAGGCCGGGCTTTCCGCTTCCCTGTCGGACGTCACCGCCATCGCCATCAGCCCTGCGGCGCTCCAGCCCTTGAGTGCCCTGCCGTTCAAGGCGACGGTGGCGGCGGCACGCCCGACCCGCCAGTCCGTGCTGGACGAGATCGACCGGCTGCCTGCCCCAGGGGCGGCCGTGGAAGGACCGAGCAACATGAGCGACACACCTTCTTCTTCCGACACGATTGCTCCACCTGTGGAGCAATCCGTGGCACCGCCGCCCGTCCCGGTCCGCCGCGGCCTCGGCGTGATCGGTGCCTTCATCGTCGGCGTGTTCGCTGCCTGCCTGGTCCTGACCGGCGCCCTGATCTCTCTGCCCTACTGGCCGGCCGACATTCGCGCGCTGTGGCAGGGCCAGGGGGCGGCTGCCGTCCCGCCGGCACCGGGCATCGATCTTCAGCAGGTGCGCCAGGATGCGGCCGCCGTCGCCAATGCCTCGGTAGAGGCGGCCAGGCGCGAGATCTCGGCGCGGCTCGACGACCTCGACAAGCGTGTGCGTGCCGCCTCGGCCGCCGCGGCGGAGCGGCCCAGCGGCTCCGGCAGCAGCGGACCCGATCCCGCGATCGCCGAATTGCGCAACAAGGTCGAAGCGCTGGAAGGCCGCGCCGCCGGTGCAGCCACGCCTGCGCCGGCACCGGCAGCACCGGCTCCCAATCCGGAACAGGAGAAGGAACTCGCGACCCTGCGGCTCGAGATCGCCACGATGCGCAACACCGTGCAGACGATCGACCAGACGATCGCCACGCAGCGCGACCAGACGAAGTTGCTGGCCGAGGCGGTCGACAAGGCGCGCGGCGAGGCGAGCGCGCGGAATGCCGGCGAGCAAAAGGCGATGAGCGCCGCGCGCGCCTCCGGCCTCATCGGCATCGCGGCACGCTTGAGCGCGGCCGTCGAATCCGGCCTGCCCTTCGCCACCGACCTCGCCCTGCTGACGCCGCTGGCCCAGGGCGACGCCAAGCTCACCGAGAGCGCCAACACCCTGCAGGCCTATGCGCAGAACGGCGTGGCCTCGCGGCCGGCCCTGGTGGCGGAGTTCCCCGCCGTCGCCAAGGCCGCCCTGGCCGACGATCTGGCCGACGATTCGTTCGGCGAGCGGCTGCTCGGCAAGTTGCGCGGCCTGGTCTCGCTGCGCCGCGTCGGCAACGATGTCGAAGGCGACGGCACCGAGGCCAAGCTGGCGCGGGCCGAAGCCGCCCTCGACGCCGGCGACCTTCCCAAGGCGGTCGCACTGGTGAAGACGCTGCCGCCGCAGACATCGAAGGCGACCGCCGGCTGGCTGTCGCGCGCCGAGGCCCATCTCGCGGCCAAGCAGGCGGCCGACCAGATCTCGGCGCAGGCCGTCACCCTGCTCGGCTCGGCCCGGTAGGTCCTGCGATGACGATGCTGCGCACCATCATCTGGTTCGTCTTCGCCATCGTGGCGATGCTGGGCGCGGTGTGGCTGGCCGAACGGCCGGGCTCCGTCACCGCCGAGTTCCGCGGCTGGCGGCTCGACACCAGCGTCGGCGTGCTGATGATCTCCGTGCTGGTGCTGATCCTGGTCAGCATCGGCGGATGGCTGCTCTATCGCTGGATCGTCGGCGCGCCGGGCGCGCTGCTCGAAGGCTGGGGCGAGAGCCGCCGCCGTCGCGGCTATCGCGAGCTGACGCAAGGGCTCGCCGCCGTCGCCGCGGGCGATGGCGTCGAAGCGCAGAAGCACGCGCGCAAGGCCGAGCAGCTCCTGTCCGATCCGTCGCTCACGCTTCTGCTGTCGGCGCAGGCCGCCCAGCTCAACGGCGACCGCGACGGCGCCCGGCGCGCCTTCAACGCCATGCTGGACGACGAGCAGATGGCCTTCCTCGGCCTGCGCGGCCTGATCGGCCAGTCGCTGCGCGACGGCGACCAGGCGCAGGCGCTCCTCCATGCCGAGCGCGCTTTCAAGCTCAGGCCCCAGACGCCTTGGGTCGTGCATTCGCTGTTCGACATGCAGGCGCAGGTCGGCCAGTGGAAAGCCGCCCAGGAGACGCTGGAATCGGGCATCCGCCGCAAGGTGGTCACGCAGGACAAGGGTCGCACCCTGAAGGCGCTGCTCGAGGTCGAGCGCAGCCGCGAGGCCGAGCGCGAGGGCCACGCGAGCGATGCGCTGGCATTGGCGCGCGAGGCCTTCGGTCTCGCCCCGGAGCGTGTCGCGGTGACCCAGCGCTTTGCCGAGCTGCAACTCAAGGCGGGCGATCCGAAGAAGGCGATGAAGACGATCGAGCGCGGCTGGTCGGCGGCGCCGCATCCCGATCTCGCCTCGCTCTACCTGGAAGCCTCGGGCGAGACCGAAGCGCTGAAGCGGATCGGCGTCGTGCGCCGGCTGGCGCAACAGAATCCCGGCGACATCGAGAGCCATCTGGCGCTGGCGCAGGCGTCGCTCGACGCCGGCCTGTGGGGCGAGGCGCGCCGCCATCTCGACACCGCCGCAGGCACCAACCCGTCGACGCGCGTCTGCCGCCTGATGGCCGAGGTCGAGGAACGCGCGCATTCCGGCCCTGAAAAAGTGCGCGAATGGCTCGGCCGCGCCGCCGATGCGCCGGCCGATCGCGCCTGGCGGTGCACTTCCTGCGGCGCCCATCACGAAGCCTGGCGGCCGGTCTGCGAGAGCTGCGGCGCCTTCGGCACGCTGCAGTGGCGCGCGCCCGGCACCTACGGACACATCCTGCCGCCCGAAGAGGCGCCGGGCGTCGCACTGCCAACGTCGACGCCAGTGTCCAACCTGCCGGTACCGGCCACCAGCAACACGACAAGCTAGAGAACGAGGAAACGCCATGTTCGAGACGACACTTGCGGGCAGCCTGCCCAAGCCGGCCTGGCTCGCCACGCCCAACGTCCTGTGGGCGCCGTGGACGCTGTCGGGAGAGCCGCTGTTCGAGGCCAAGGACGATGCGACCTTCCTCGCCATCCGCCGCCAGGAAGAGGCCGGCCTCGACATCGTGAGCGACGGCGAGCAGGCGCGTCAGCATTTCGTGCACGGCTTCCTGGCCGAGGTCGACGGCGTCGACTTCGACAAGAAGGTCCGCATGGGCATCCGCAACAACCGCTACGACGCCGACTGTCCGACCGTCACCTCGGCACTGACGCGCCGCAAGTTCGTGCACGAGCGCGAGGCGCGCATCGCCCGCGCCGCCACCTCGCGCAAGCTCAAGTTCACCCTGCCCGGTCCGATGACGCTGATCGACACCCTGGCCGACGGCTATTACGGTGATCGCGTGAAGATGGCCTTCGCCTTCGCCGAGCTGCTGAACCAGGAAGCCAAGGATCTCGAAGCGCTCGGCGTCGACGTCGTGCAGTTCGACGAGCCGGCCTTCAACGTCTACCTCAAGGAGACGGTCGACTGGGGCGTGCCGGCGCTGGAGAAGGCGGCCGAGGGCCTGAAGTGCACCACTGCCGTGCACATCTGCTACGGCTACGGCATCGAGGCCAACATCAAGTGGAAGGAGACGCTGGGCGAGAGCTGGCGCCAGTACGAGGAGACCTTTCCCGCCCTCGATCGCAGCTCGATCCAGCAGGTCTCGCTGGAATGCCGCGAGAGCCACGTGCCGCCCGAGCTGATGAAGCTGCTCAAGACCAAGACCGTCCTGGTCGGCGCCATCGACGTCGCCTCCAACGAGATCGAGACGCCGGAACAGGTGGCCGAGACCTTGAAGCTCGCGACGAAGTTCGTCGATCCCGAACGCATCCAGGCCTGCACCAACTGCGGCATGGCCCCGATGACGCTCGGCGTCGCCTACGGCAAGCTGCGCGCGCTCTCCGAAGGCGCGGCGCTGGCGCGAAGAGCACTGTAGCCCCCTGCGCGGTCTCCATCAGGCAATGCGCGCCCTCGCCGACTTCTTCCATGGCGGATGCCAAGGTCGGCCTCGAACGATCGCGGAGTCCCATGAGCGACGAGAAGTTCAACCGACGGAAGGAGATGATCACCCTGGTAATCGCGATCGCGGCGTTCGGCTTCTCGTTGGCTTCGTTCGTAAGAGAATTCCTCTGGCAATCGTCCAAGCTTCGCTTCACGGTATTGGAAGTCACCGAGGTGCCCGCCGACAAAGATGGCGTTCTCGCCATCAGCATATCGGTTTCAAATCTGGGCAATCGGCCCGCGACAGTTTCGAAGATGGCTTTCTTCGTGTCGATACCCGATGAGGTCGCGCGCGAGTTTCCGCAAGTCGTCCACGATCCAATCGAGTACGTGGATCTGCAAAGCGTCTACAAGGCCACACCCGAAGTCGATTTTTTCAAGGGTCCGTTCGTCATCAGGCCGGGCGAGGCGCTGGTGAAGACCATACCGGCGAACTACTCGGTTTGGTCGTTCAGGATTCCCAGGAATGCTTCGCTGTTCCTCAAGGCAGGATTCAACCTCGAAGTCATTGGTTATACGGGTGAGCGCGCCCACGCCCAGTTCGAGGATGGCAAGGTCACTGTGAAGACGACCTTGTCTGACGTCGAGCTTGGAGGATGGGGGGCTCCGGTGCGGCCGTTCGATGTAAGCCCGTAGGCAGCGGGCCTGGTCAACTCGACCTGGACTGAGCCTTCAGGCGGGCGCGCAGGGTATAGAGTACCTCGAGAGCGTCGCGGGGTGTGAGCTCGTCGGGATTGAGGGCGGCCACCGCCTTCTCGACCTCTGACTCGCGCGCCTTGACCTCCTTGCGCGCCGGCGCCGCGGCGAACAGCGGTAGGTCATCGGCGAGGCGAGCCACCGCGCCGGACTGCTCGCCTTTCTCCAGCACGGCCAGCACTTCCTCGGCGCGGGTCACGACGGCGGCGGGCAGGCCCGCAAGCTGGGCCACGTGGATGCCGTAGGAGCGGTCGGCGGCGCCGGGCGCGACCTCGTGCAGGAACACGACCTCGTTCTGCCATTCCTTGACGCGCATCGTGTAGGGCGCGAGTGCGGACAGCCGCTCCTTCAGCGCGCCCAGCTCGTGATAGTGTGTGGCGAATAGCGCGCGGCATTTGTTGACGTCGTGCAGATGCTCGAGCGTCGCCCAGGCGATCGACAGGCCGTCGAAGGTCGCGGTGCCGCGGCCGATCTCGTCGAGGATGACCAAACTACGCGCTGTCGCCTGGTTCAGGATCGCCGCCGTCTCGACCATCTCGACCATGAAGGTCGAGCGGCCGCGCGCCAGGTCGTCGGCGGCACCGACGCGGCTGAACAGGCGGTCGACGATGCCGATGGTGGCCGTCTTCGCCGGCACGAAGGCGCCGGCCTGCGCCATCACCGCGATCAGCGCGTTCTGGCGCAGGAAGGTCGATTTACCAGCCATGTTGGGGCCGGTCAGCAGCCACAGGCGACGGTCGGTGCCCAGCGCGCAGTCGTTGGGCACGAAGCCCGCGCCATTCTGGCGCGCCAGTGCCGCCTCGACGACCGGATGGCGGCCGCCCTCGATCGCGAAGGCCGGATCGTCGGCGAGCACGGGCCGCACGTAATTGCTGCTGGCCGCCAGCTCGGCAAGGGCCGAGGCGACGTCGAGCCACGCCAGCGCGCGCCCTGCCGCGGCGATCGAGGTCGACACGGCCATTACCTTGGCGACCAGCTCCTCGAACACGGCGAGTTCCAGCGCCAGCGCCTGGTCGGCGGCGCGGCCGATGCGGGTTTCGAGATCGGCCAGCTCCGCGGTGCTGAAGCGCGTGGCGTTCGACATGGATTGCCGGCGCGTAAAACCCAGCGCCGCCAGGTCGAGCTTGTCGGCGTGCGTCGCCGTCACCTCGATATGGTAGCCGATCATGTTGTTGTGCCGGATCTTGAGCGACGGCACGCCCGTGGAAGTCCGGTACTTGGCTTCGAGGCCGGCCACGGTCTTGCGGCTGTCGTCGCGCAGGGTGCGCTGCTCGTCGAGCTCGGGCCGGTAGCCCTGGCGCACGAAGCCGCCGTCGCGCACCAAGAGCGGCGGCTCGTCGGCCAGCGCCTCGGCCAAGGCGTCCACGGTGATGCCATGGTCCGAGCAGCACATGACGATTTCGGCGAGCGGCGCCGGCGGCGGCAACAGCGCCTCGGGCTCGGCGCGCAGCGATTGGGCCAGCGCTTCGCCGGAAGCGAGACCGTCGCGCAGGGCGGCGAGGTCGCGCGGGCCGCCGCGGCCGACCGACAGCCGCTGCAGGGCGCGCTCGATGTCGGGCGTGCGCCGCAGCGCCTCGCGCACCCGCTCGCGCACGGCGGGCCGCTCGACGAAGAGCTGCACCAGGTCGAGCCGGCGCTCGATCTCGGCACGATCGGTCAAGGGTGCTGCGATACGCTCGGCCAGCAGACGCGCGCCGGGCCCCGTCAGGGTGCGGTCGATGGTGGCCAGCAGGCTGCCGTCGCGCCGTCCGTCCAAGCTCTTCACCAGCTCGAGGTTGCGCCGCGTCGCCGGATCGATCTCCATCGTGCCGTCGGCGCGCTCGCGGCGCGGCGGCACCAGGGCCGGGCGCTTGCCGGCTTGGGTCAGCTCCACATAGTCGAGCAGCGCCCCGCAGGCGGCGACCTCGGCCCGCGAGAAATCGCCGAAACTCTCCAGCGCCGCGACGTTGAAGGCCTGGAGCAGGCGCTTGCGGGCATTGTCGCTGTCGAACCGCGCCGAAGGCAGCGGCGTCAGGACGGAATTCCACTCCTCCAGCACGGTCTTGAGCGGCTCGCGCGCCAGCAGCCGGTCGGGCACCAGCAGCTCGCCCGGCGCCAGCCGTGCCAGCGCGGCGGCAACCTGCCCGGGCAGCAGCGGCTGGGTCGCGAAATCGGCGGTCGAGAGATCGAGCCAGGCCAGCGCCAGGTCGCCCTGCGCCTCGGAGAGGGCGGCGAGGTAATTATGGCTGCGCGCATCGAGCAGGGAGTCTTCGGTCAAGGTGCCCGGCGTGATGACGCGGACCACGGCACGCTCGACCACCGACTTGGCGCCGCGCTTCTTCGCCTCGGCCGGATCCTCGACCTGCTCGCAGACCGCCACCTTGAAGCTCTGGCGGATCAGGCGCGACAGGTAGGCCTCATGGCTGTGCACCGGCACGCCGCACATCTTGATGTCTTCGCCGAGATGCTGGCCGCGCTTGGTGAGCGCGATGTCGAGCGCCGCCGACGCCTTCACCGCATCGTCGAAGAACAGCTCGTAGAAATCGCCCATCCGGTAGAAGACCAGATGATCCGGATGCGCCGCCTTGATCGTCAGGTACTGGCGCATCATCGGCGTGGCGTCGGCGGGAATGGTGGAACTGTCCAGCACTAGAAGATTCCTCGGGAGGGGTTCCGTCTAGCACACGCCGCAGAGCGATCCATGTGGACGAGAGGTGGACGATATTGGGCACGGAAGTTGCGCTGCTGCAGCGCGGGATGGCTGTCTGGTCCTAGCGGCCGATTATCGCCAATATGCGCCCTCAACTGGGAGAGAAATTCAAATGGCGGGCAAGAGCTCGGAAGAAATGGTCAGCAATCAGATGGGTGATCTCGACGGCGACTCGCTGATCATGCATCGCTCGGGTCGGCCCGGCAAAATCGAGATCATCGCCAGCAAGCCGCTGGTCACCCAGCGCGACCTGGCGCTGGCCTACTCGCCGGGCGTCGCGGCGCCCTGCCTCGCGATCGAGAAGGACCCCGCCACCGCCTACGACTATACGATCAAGGGCAACCTGGTGGCCGTGATCTCCAACGGCACGGCGGTGCTGGGCCTGGGCGACATCGGGGCGCTGGCCGGCAAGCCGGTGATGGAGGGCAAGGCCGTCCTCTTCAAGCGCTTCGCCGACGTCGACTGCATCGACCTCGAAGTCGACACCAAGGACGTCGACCAGTTCGTGAACTGCGTGCGCTATCTCGGGCCGACCTTCGGCGGCATCAACCTCGAGGACATCAAGGCGCCGGAGTGCTTCATCATCGAGCAGCGCCTGCGCGAGCTGATGAACATCCCGATCTTCCACGACGACCAGCACGGCACGGCGATCGTTTCCGCCGCCGGCCTGATCAACGCGCTGCATCTCACCGGGCGCGACATCAAGGACATCAAGATGGTGGTGAACGGCGCGGGTGCCGCGTCGATCGCCTGCATCGAGCTCGTGAAGGCCATGGGCATGCCGCACGAGAACGCCATCCTGTGCGACACCAAGGGCGTGATCTACCAGGGCCGCACCGAGGGCATGAACCAGTGGAAGAGTGCCCACGCGGTGCGCACCAAGGCCCGCACGCTGGAAGAAGCGATGAAGGGCGCCGACGTGTTCTTCGGCCTCTCGGTCAAGGGCGCGGTCACCAAGGAGATGGTGAAATCGATGGCGGCCAAGCCGATCATCTTCGCCATGGCCAACCCCGATCCGGAGATCACGCCGGAAGACGTGCGCGCCGCCCGCGGCGACGCGATCGTCGCCACCGGCCGTTCGGACTACGCCAACCAGATCAACAACGTGCTGGGCTTCCCCTACATCTTCCGCGGCGCGCTCGACGTGCGCGCCACAACGATCAACGAGGAGATGAAGGTCGCCGCCGCCGAGGCGCTGGCCAAGCTCGCCCGCGAGGACGTGCCCGACGAAGTCGACCGCGCCTATTCCGGCCGGCGCCTGCGCTACGGACCGGAATACATCGTGCCGGTGCCGTTCGATCCGCGCCTGATCGTCGAGGTCTCCGCCGCCGTGGCGAAGGCTGCGATGAAGTCCGGTGTCGCCCAGAAGCAGATCACCGACATGGCGGAGTACAAGCGCAGCCTCTCGGGCCGCCTCGATCCGACCAGCCACTTCCTGCAGAGCCTGTTCGAGCAGGTGAAGGCCAATCCGCAGCGCATCGTCTTCGCCGAGGGCGAGGAGGAGCGCACCATCCGCGCCGCCGTGATGTTCCGCGACAATGGCTACGGCACGCCGATCCTGATCGGCCGCGAGGAGCAGGTGCGCGAGACCATGAAATCGCTCGGCATCAACGACTCGTCGGGCATGGAAATCCACAATGCGCGGCTGTCGACCAAGAACGCGCCCTATACCGACCTGGTCTACAAGCGCCTGCAGCGCGACGGTTACCTGCACCGCGACGTGCAGCGCATGGTCAACCAGGGCCGCAACGTGTTCGGCGCCTGCATGGTGGCGATGGGCGATGCCGATGGCATGGTGACCGGCATCACGCGGCGCTTCCCCGAGTGCTATGCCGACGTGAAGCGCGTGATCAACATCGAGGTCGGCAAGGTGCCGATGGGCTATTCCATCGTCGTCTCGCGCCAGGGCACGGTGTTCCTCGCCGACACCTCGATCAACGAGACGCCGACGCCGGAGCAGCTCGCCATCATCGCCAAGCAGATGGTGAAGAACGCCCGCATGATGGGCCACGAGCCGCGGGTCGCCTTCATGAGCTTCTCGAACTTCGGCAGCCGCGAGATCGAACGGGTCGACCGCATCCGCAAGGCGATCCGCCTGCTCGACGCCGAGGAGGTCGACTTCGAGTATGACGGCGAGATGCAGGCCGACATGGCGCTCGACTTCGAGCTCCTGAAGTCGACCTACCCGTTCACGCGCCTCACCGGCCCGGCCAACATCCTGATCATGCCGGGCCTGCACTCCGCCCACATCTCCTCGCGGCTGATGCAGTCTCTGGGCGGCGTCACGGTGATCGGCCCGGTGATCGACGGTCTCTCCAAGCCGGTGCAGATCGTGCAGATGGGTGCGACCGTCAGCGATCTCGTCAACCACGCGGCGCTCGCGGCCTACGGAGCGCTCGTCGCACGGCGATAGGGAGAACGCACGGTGAGCCTTGAAACCTGGTGGCTCTATCTCGGCGCCGTCGTGCTGATCTCCTGCACGCCGGGGCCGAACGTGCTCTATGTGACGACGCGCAGCATCCGCTTCGGCCTGCGCCCGGCCTTCATCGGCGTGGCCGGCTGCCTCACGGCCCTGGTGCTGATGCTGACGGGCTCGGTCGCGGGCCTCAGCGCCCTGCTGCTGGCGCTGCCCGGCGCCTTCGACGTGCTCAAGATCGCGGGGGCCGCCTACCTCGTCTATCTCGGCGTCCAGGTCTGGCGCGAGCCGGTCGCCGAAGAAGCGCCGCCGCCCTCGACCGGCGTGTCGGGCGCGGCGCTGTATCGCGACGGCTTCCTGGTCGGCATCAGCAACCCGAAGCTGCTGGTCTTCGCTGCGGCCTTCTTCCCGCAGTTCATCGACCCCACACGCGCCTGGGGGCCGCAATTCGCGCTGATGGTCGCGACCTTCCTGGGCGTCGAGCTGTTCTTCTATTCGATCTACGCGCTATCGGGCCGCAAGCTCGCGGACCGGCTGATGCACGGGATCTGGCGCCGCTGGCTCAATCGCGTCAGCGGCGCCGTGTTCGTGGGCTTCGGCGTCGCCCTGCTGCGCTTCAAGCCCTGAAGCCTCTGTCATCCCGAGCGCAGCGAGGGACCTTTAGCAGCCTCCAATCAAAGGTCCCTCGCTGCGCTCGGGATGACAAGGTGCGGGTGGCGACGTTCGCACGTCGTATGGTCTGGCGATCCAGGCTCCTTACGATACCTTCACCACCGTGAGCCGGTGCTTGCGGCCGTCGCGGGCCGTCCAGGCGATCGACTGGCCGACGGCGAGACCGATCAGCGCCGCGCCGACCGGCGTCATCACCGAGAGCTTGTGGGCGTCGCTGTCCTCGTCGACGGGATAGACCAGCGTCTCGGTGAGCTCGTGCTGCTCGCCCTCGGTGCCGGCGTCGGAGCGGAAGGTCACGGTCGAGCCCATGCGCACGACATCGGCGGGCACCTTGTCCGCGCTCACCACCTTGGCGCGATCCATCTCCGACAGAAGCTCCTCGGCGACTTCCGGCAGCCGCTCCAGCGACGCCGTGGCGAGGTCGGTCAGGCGGTCGTAGTCGGCCTCGCTGACGACGATGTTGGGGACGGAACGGTTACGTGCAACGGCGGGCATCGCGGATGCTCCTGCATGGCTGAAGACAAATTGGAATTGACCGGTGATCGCAGACAAAGGCGATCGAGTGCCCCGATGCCGGGACACAAAGGCCGGCTCGGGGACTACGCTTCCGCGATCGGATGGTTCCGTCGCGGCCGTTGGGAAAGGGGACCCAGGAAGTTCATGACGAGGAGTTAAGCCCTCGCCGCGCCGGCTTTCAAGCCGCTTTGCGGGCCCGCTGGGCGAGGTAGACCTGCAGGTGTGCATAGGCCATGCGCAGGTTCGGCGTGGCGATGCCGGCCTTCCTGGCGCGGGCGATCATGTCGCCCACGATATGGTCGGCCTCGACCATCCCGCCCTTCTCCAGGTCGTGCAGCATCGAGGCGGTGAACTTCGAGCCTTTCACGGTGAGGAACGAGCGGATGGTCTTGAGACCCTTCTCGCCGGGATCGTGGCCGGCGGCGGCGCCGACCTGACGGCCTTCCTCGACCGTCTCCAGCACGATCGCCATTCCTTCGTCGGCTTCGAGG
Organism: Reyranella sp. GW821-FHT14A01; assembly: GCF_058803965.1. Lineage (NCBI taxonomy): Bacteria > Pseudomonadati > Pseudomonadota > Alphaproteobacteria > Hyphomicrobiales > Reyranellaceae > Reyranella > Reyranella sp. GW821-FHT14A01. The sequence continues at coordinate 30,838 of NZ_JBXAPM010000027.1, read as the reverse complement.
ACGTCGCCCGAGGAGCCGCGCATCAGGCAGCAGGTCGCCGCCAGGGTGCACAGCATGATCCACTTGTCCCAGAGATCCTGGACGATGTTGGCGTTCAGGCCGCCATCGATGCCCGATGCCTTGATCGCGGCGTCGAGCTCGACCAGTGCCGGGCGCGCGGGCTTCCCGTCGCGCTCACCGAACGAGATCACGGCGAAGGGGCTGGTGTGCAGGATATGGCCTTGGCCATCCATGGCGACACCGACTCGCGCCAGACCGCCCACGACCTTCTCGGCACCAAAACGGGCATCGAGCGCATCGAGATGGCGCATGCCATTCAGCAGCGGCACGATCGTGGTGCCGGCGCCGACCGCCGGCGCAATTGCGTCCATCGCCGAGTCGAGATCGTAGGCCTTGCAGGTCAGCACGACGACGTCATACGGGCCGCCTTCGCTGCCCTTCGTGACGCTCTTCACCTTCTGGGTGATGTCGCCCTTGGTGCTCTTGATCACCAGCCCGTCGCGCTGCAGCGCCTCGTTGCGCTTCTCACGCACGAGGAAGGTCACGTCGGCGCCGCTCTGGTGCAGGCGTCCGCCGACATAGCCGCCGATCGCGCCGGCGCCGAGGATCAGGATCTTCATATCAGGCCTCTACTTCAGAGCGCCGCGGGCGCGGCGGGCTTCGTATGTCTGCAGGTGGGCATAGGCGTATCGCAGGTTGGGCGCCGCGATGCCGTGCTTGCGCGCACGCGCGAGCATGTCGCCGACGATCTGCTTGCCCTCGGCCGCGCCGCCCTTCTCCATGTCGCCCAGGATCGAGGCCACGGCCTTGGAGCCCTTGGCCGTCAGCATGCCCTTCAGGTTGGCGACCACCTTGTCGCTCGGCGCCTGGCCCTCGGCCACGGCGACCTTGCGGCTCTCTTCCAGTGACTCGGCCACGATCGCCGCGCCGTCCTCGCTCTCCATGATGTCGCCGATCGTGCCGCGCATCGAGGCGCACATGCCCGCGATGGTCGAGAGCATGATCCACTTGTCCCAGAGATCCTGGTTGATGTTGTCGTTGAGGCCACCGTCGATGCCGGCCTTCTTGCAGGCCGCGTCGAGCTCGACCAGCGCCTTGCGCGCGGGCTTGCCGTCACGCTCGCCGAACGACACGCCCGAGGCGCCGCTGTGCAGGATCTCGCCGTTGGGGCCCAGCATCCCGGAGATGCGGGCGAGCCCGCCGCCCACGCGCGCCGCGCCGAACTTGCCGTCGAGGGTGGCGAAGTGGGCGTGACCGTTCAGCATCGGCACGATGACGGTGTCGGGCCCGACCGCCGGTGCGATCGACTCCATCGCGGACTCGAGGTCATAGGCCTTGCAGGCCAGCACGACGACGTCATAGGGGCCGCCTTCGATGGCTCCATTGGGGCCCTTGGTCACGACCTTGACCGGCACGACCGCGTCGCCCTTCGGGCTCTTCACGACGAGGCCGTCCTTGCGCACCTTCTCGGCGCGCTTCTCGCGCAGCAGGAAGGTGGTGTCGATGCCGGCCTGCGTGAGACGCGCGCCCCAATAGCCGCCGACCGCGCCGGCGCCGAGAATCAGGATCTTCACTTCTTGATGTTCCTTTCGGTCAGCCAGTCGTCGAGCCACGTGGCGAGGTCGTCGGTCTGGTGATGGATGTGGCTGAGATCGGTGTCGGCCGCGCGCTTCACGCTCTCGTCGGTGCGGATCCACACCGTGCGCATGCCGATGTCGGCGGCGGGCTTCAGGTTGACCGAGATGTCGTCGGCGAAGGCGGCGCGGGTCGGATCGACGCCGTGCTTCTTCACCAGCGAGTCGTAGATCTGCGGATGGGGCTTCGGCCAATATTCGCCCGCGGCGATGTCGAAGATCGCCTCGAAATGATGCGCCACGCCCAGCCGCTCCATCACGCGCTCGGCGTGCGGCACGTCGCCGGCGGTGAAGATGATCTTGCGGCCCGGCAGCGCGCGCAGCGAGGCTTCGAGCCCGGGATTGGCCTCGACCGGCGAATAGTCGATGTCGTGGACGTAATCGAGATAGTGCGTGGGGTTCACGCCGTGCAGGGTCATCATCCCGCGCATCGAGGTGCCGTGGTCGCGCCAGTACTGCTTCTGCACGACCCGCGCCTCTTCCGGCGTGACTTTCAGCCAGTCGGCAATGTAGCGCCCGATGCGCACGTCGATCTGGGAGAACAGGTTGCAGCGCGACGGGTAGAGCGTGTTGTCGAGGTCGAACAGCCACACGTCCGGATCGTGCGCCGGGGGAGCATATTTGGGTGCCATTGGACGCTTGGATTACCGGCCAGCCGTGCGCTTGTCGAGCCGGCGGACTATAAGGGGAACAATGGATATCCTCTCGATTGCCCTCCTCGCCGCCGTCGTCCTACTGGTCCTCGTGCTGGTCGTCGTCCTGATGCGCCAGGGCGGCGGCAACCGCGAGGCCGAACAGCGGATGCAGCAGCAGCTTGCCCTGGCGCTGAGCCAGCAGGCCGAGACCGTGCAGCGGGTCGAGAAGTCGTTGCGCGAGCAGGAGCAGGCGCTGGGCAAGGTCGTCGCCGAGCGGCTCGACCGCACCGAGAAGGCCACAGGCCAGATCGTCACCGACCTGCGCGAGCGGCTGATCCGCATCGACGAGGCGCAGAAGAAGATCGGCGAGCTGTCGACCCAGGTCGTCAGCCTGCAGGAAGTCCTGTCCAACAAGCAGGCGCGCGGCGCCTTCGGCGAGGTCCAGCTCAACGACCTGGTGCAGAGCGCGCTACCGCCCTCGGCCTATGACTTCCAGGTGACGCTCTCGACCGGCGTGCGCGCCGACTGCCTGCTGAAACTGCCCAACCCGCCCGGCTCGATCGCCATCGACGCCAAATTCCCGCTGGAAAGTTACAGCCTCCTGCGCGCCGTGCCGGCGGGCGACGCGGCGGGTCTCCTGACCGCGCAGCGCGCCTTCCAGCAGGCGATCCGCAAGCATATCGGCGACATCCGGGCCAAGTACATCGTGCCCGGCGAGACCGCCGAATCGGCGCTGATGTTCCTGCCCTCGGAAGCCGTCTACGGCGAGCTGCACGCCAACTTCACGGGCCTCGTGGAGGAATCCTACAAGGCTCGCGTCTGGATCGTCTCGCCCACGACCATGATGGCGACGCTGAACACGGTGCGCGCCGTGCTGAAGGACGTGCGCATGCGCGAGCAGGCGGGCGAGATCCAGAAGATGGTCGGCTTGATCCTGGGCGACGTGAAGCGGCTCGACGACCGGGTCGACAATCTCAAGAAGCACTTCGCCCAGACCGAGAAGGACCTGCGCGAGATCGACACCTCGACGACGGCGATCACCCGCCGCGGTGAACGCATCCTCGCTGTCGACCTCGGCGAGGAGCTGACGGCGCTGCCGCCGAAGGTCTAGCGGGCTGATCCATTAACGGTACGAGAATACCTGATTCAGGAATCGCCCTTTTTCGATTCGTCTGATTCGTTTGTTTCGTTTATTTCGTTTGTTCGCTCCCAACCGCCAGCCTTGCGCGCTCCGGTCGAGAGGACGGGCTATTAGCCCCAGGGACCGCGACGCGGGGTCTGCGGCGCGGGGTTGGCCCACGGGCCGCTTCGGGATGCCGACGAGGCTTGCGGGCGCGGCTGGGCGTAGCTCTGCCCGCCCATCGCCTGCAGACGCGCGATGCGTTCCTCCATCGGCGGGTGGGTCGAGAACAGGCTCGACAGGCCGCCGGCCAGGGCGAGCGGATTGGCGATGTACATGTGCGCGGTCGCCGGATTGCGCTCGGCCGCCTCGTTGTGGATCTGCTGCGTGCCGGCGTGGAGCTTGGCCAACGCCGAGGCGAGCCATTGCGGCTGACCGCAGATCTCCGCGCCCATGCGGTCGGCCTCGTATTCGCGGCCGCGGCTGATCGCCATCTGCACCAGCATGGCGGCCATCGGCGCCAGGATCATCGCGGCGATGGCGACGATCGGATTGACCAGCGGCCGGCCCTCGGAATCGCGACCGCCGCCCATCAGGCCGCCGAAGCTCGCCAGCATGCCGATGGCGCCCGACAGGGTCGCAGCCACGGTCATGATCAGCGTGTCGCGGTGGCGGACATGGGCCAGCTCGTGCGCCATCACACCGGCGACTTCCTCGCGGCTCAAATTGCGCAGCAGGCCGGTGGTCGCGGCCACGGCGGCATGCTCGGGGTCGCGGCCGGTCGCAAAGGCGTTCGGCTGGTCCTCGTCGATCAGGTAGACGCGCGGCATCGGCAGGCCGGCGCGCTGCACCAGCTCGTGGACGATGTTGAACAGCTCCGGCGCGTTTTCCGGCCCGACTTCCTGGGCATTGGCCATGCGCAGGACCATCTGATCGCTGTTCCAGTAGGCAAATACGTTCATGCCCAAGGCCACGACGAGGGCGATGACGAGGCCGGTCTGGCCTCCCATGAGATAGCCGGCCACCAGGAAGAAACCCGTCAGCGCGGCGAGCAGGAGGGCGGTTTTGAAGTAATTCATGGCGGTTAAGTTGGTGTGCAAAAGTGGCGAATCAAGGAATGGGCAGGCATCATGGCGCCATGACCGAACCCACCAAACCCACCCCGCCGGAGCCAGCCAAGGCCGACACGCCCGCGCCGGTTCCTCCTGAAAAGCCGAAGAAGGTCGAGGAGATCGGCGGCCCGCCCGGTCCCGAGCCCACGCGCTACGGCGACTGGCAGTTCAACGGGAAGGTGACAGACTTCTGAAAGAAGTCTGTCATCCCGAGCGCAGCGAGGGATCCTTCACTGGCACGAAGACTGCCTCACGGTGCTCGACATGAAGAACTTCGAGTGACCCCATGAACAATGCCGACATCTTCCACCCCAGCTTCAAGGCACAGCCCTGGTGGTGGGAGGCGTGGACGCCCAACAACGCACTGAGCGTCGATCCGCCGGCGAAGACCGACGTGGTGATCGTGGGCGCGGGCTATGGCGGCCTCTCGACGGCGCTGGAACTGCGGCGCAACAGCATCGACTGCGTCGTGCTGGAGCGCGGCGTGTTCGGCATCGGCGCCTCGACGCGCAATGGCGGCATGCTCTCGGGCGGCACCAACATCGCCAAGGGGCTGGGCGGCAAGAACCCCAAGGTCGAGGCCGAGTTCGAGGCGAACAAGGCGGCGTTCCTGGGGAGCGGCGCCGATTCGCTGCAGACGCTGATCGACATCATCCATCGCGAGAAGATCGATTGCGGCCTGATCACCAACGGCCGCTTCACCGGCGCCTGGACGCCCAAGCACTACGACGACCAGGCGCGCAAGGTCGAGATGTTCAACAAGTACGCCAATGTCGGCGCCGAGATGATCCCGCGCGAGCGGGTGCGCGAGATGATGGCGTCGGACTATTACTACGGCGGCATGTACGTCCGGAGCGGCGGCAACCTCCATCCCGCGCGCTACTACAAGGGCCTGCTCGAAGCGGCGCACGGCCAGGGCGCGGTCCTGTGCGGCAACGTCGAGGCCGAGCGCATCGAGAAGACCGGCAGCGGCTGGCGCGTGCTGACCGCCAAGGGCCCGATCGCCTGCAGAGAAGTCGTGATCGCGACCAATGGCTACACGGGCGACCTGACGCCCAAGCTGAAGATGCGCGTCGTGCCCGTGGCGAGCCACATCATCGCCACCGAAGAGCTGCCAATGCCGGCGACGGACCTGATCCCGATGCAGCGCTCGATCGGCGACACCAAGCGGGTGCTGACCTATTACCGACCCTCGCCCGATGCCAAGCACATGATCTTCGGCGGCCGTGCGCGCTTCACGGCGGCGCCGCCAGAAGTGAGCGCGCCGATCCTGTACCAGTACATGATCGACCGCTTCCCGCAGCTGAAGGGCGTCCGCATCACCCATGCCTGGACGGGCAACGTCGCCTTCGCGCTCGATTCGATGTCGCACATGGGCCAGGACGACGGCATGCACTATCTGCTCGCCTGCAACGGCAGCGGCGTCGCGATGATGACCTATCTCGGCACGCAGACGGCCAGGAAGATCGCCGGCGGCTCCAACGCGCCGGTCAATGCCTTCGACGGCCGCGAGTTCCCCGAGCACCCGCTCTACAACGGCGATCCCTCGCTCTACCTCCCGCTGATCGGCGCGCTCTACCGCACGCGCGACTGGCTGGATCGCAAGTTCGCCGGCTGACACAGGATTTTGAGACAATGAAGATTGGTATCGTCGGCGCGGGCGCGATCGCGTTTGGAATGGCGGCGTTTCTCGAACAGGCAGGACACGCGGCCACGCTGTGGTCGCCGTCGGGTGAGCGCACCAAGGCCCTGGCTGCGGGCGAGCCGCTGGTCGCCGCCGGCGCCATCGAGGGCACGTTCAAGCCGCGCATCGCCACCAGCGCGGCGGAGGTCGTAACGGACGCCGACGTGATCCTGATCGCCCTGCCGGCCTACGGGCACAAGCACGTCTTCGACGCGATCACGCCGCACATCGCGGCGGCGCAGACCGTGATCGTGAGTTCGCACGCCTCGTTCGGCGCGCTCTATCTCTCGCGCCTGCTCGCCGCGCGCGGCGTCGCGGTCCCGATCATTGCCTGGGGCACGACCTTGCTGAGCGGCCGCCAGACCGGACCGGCAAAGGTGCAGGTCAACACGGTGCGCAAGACGGTCGATCTCGCCACACTTCCCGCCTCGCGCAGTGCAGAAGGTCTCGCCCTCTGCCAGTCGCTGTTCGGCGACCGCTTCGTCGACCGGCAGAGCCTGCTCGCCATCGCGCTCAGCAATCTCAATCCGACGATCCACATGGGCATCGCACTCGGCAACATGACGCGCATGGAACGCGCCGAAGCCTGGGGCCAGGCCGAGAACGTGACGCCCAAGGTCGGCCGCCTGCTGGAGGAACTCGACCGCGAGCGCCTCGCCATCGCCGCCTCGCTCGGACTCGACGTCCGCACGATCTTCCAGCACCTCAACCTGTCGTTCGGCATCCCCATGGGTTCAGCCTCGGAGATGCATCAGGCCATGCACGCCATCGGCAAGGGCGGCGCCGGCCCGACCACCGCCGACAGCCGCTACGTCACCGAGGACGTGCCCTTCGGCCTCGTCCCGACCGCCAAGCTCGGCCGCCTCGCCGGCCATCCCGCGCCTCTGCACGAAGCCGGCGTCGCGATCTTCTCGGCGATGTACGGCCGCGACTTCACGGCCGAGAACGACCTTCTCGCCGCCCTCGACATCGATTCCATCTCCCTGCCGCAGCTTCAAAAGCTGTGCCGCGACGGCTATTCACAACTGTCGTCCTGAGCGCGGCGAAGGACCTAACGGAACGACCAAAGTACTGCGTGGCGAGCGCTAGATCCTTCGCTGCGCTCAGGATGACAAACATGAGCACCGCTACCCTTCCCGTCTCTCTTCCTGTTTCTTTGGCCGACGTCCGCGCCGCCGCGGCGCGCATCAAGGGCGCCGTCGTCCATACGCCCTGCCTGCGCAGCGAGACGCTGTCGCGCATCGCCAAGGCCGATATCTGGGTGAAGTTCGAGAACCTGCAGTTCACCGCCTCCTTCAAGGAGCGCGGCGCGTTGAACACGCTGCTGCAGCTCACCGACGAGGAGCGCCGCCGCGGCGTCATCGCCATGTCGGCCGGCAACCATGCGCAGGGCGTCGCCTATCACGCGGGCCGGCTCGGCATTCCCGCGACCATCGTGATGCCGTCCTTCACGCCCAACAACAAGGTGAAGCACACGCGCGACCATGGCGCGCGGGTCGTGCTGAAGGGCGACACGCTGTCGGAGGCCGCGGCCGAAGCCCATCGCCTGGCCGACGCGGAGAAGCTGGTCTTCGTCCATCCCTACGACGATCCGCGCATCATCGCGGGCCAGGGCACGATCGCGCTGGAGATGATCGAGGACGTGCTCGAACTCGACACCCTGGTCGTGCCGGTGGGCGGCGGCGGCATGCTGGCCGGCTGCGCCGTCGCGGCGCGCGGCCTCAAGCCCGATGTGAAGATGATCGGCGTCGAATCGGCCGGCTACTCGGCCATGCGCCAGCTCCTGGCCGGCGAGGCGGTGACGGTGGGCGGCGACACGATCGCCGAGGGCATCGCCGTGCGCGACATCGGCCATACCCCGCTCGCCATCGCGCGGGCGCTGGTCGACCAGGTGCTGTCGGTCGACGAGGTGGCGATCGAACGCGCCATCGCGCTGTTCCTCGAGGTCGAGAAGACCGTGGCCGAGGGCGCCGGCGCGGCGGGCCTCGCGGCCCTGCTGGCCCATCCCGACGTCTTCACGGGCCGCAAGGTCGGGCTGGTCCTGTGCGGCGGCAACATCGACACCCGCCTGCTGGCTTCCGTCCTGCTGCGCGGCCTGGTCCGCGACGGCCGCATCGTGCGACTGCGCCTGATGATCGGCGACCTGCCGGGCCAGCTCGCCCGCGTGGCCGGCCTGATCGGCGGTGCCGGCGGCAACATCGTGGAAGTGCAGCACCAGCGGCTTTTCGGCAGTGTCGTCGCCAAGTCCACCGAGCTGGATGTCACCGTCGAAACCCGCGACCGCGACCATGCCCGCGAGCTGGTCGCGGCGCTGCAGACCGAGGGCTTCAAGGTCCGCGTCCTGGAGGGCGCGGACGCCTAAATCCGCTGGCAGCGTGCCGAGCTATTTCAGCGCCGAGACGACCGTGCCCGCCACGGCATCCGTGACCCCGAGACCGTTCCCGAGGTCTTCGAGCGTATCGCGGAAGGAATTGAGCGTTGCGATCATGGCGGGCCGCGCGGCGATGCACGTCTCCATGTCCGGCCACTCGGCAATCAGGCAGTAGGAGCGGTCGCCGGTCTTGACGATGTTTGCATGCACCAGACCTGACCATGATTGGGCAATGCCCTTGTGGGCGTCCAGAAACGCCTGGTCGCCACCAAGCTTCACGCGGAAGCGTACTGCGTTGAATGCAGACATTGGCTTTCCCTCCCCTCGTCTAGCGGAACGATAAGCACCCTCCATGCGCCCACGCAATATGCCCGGCACCTACCGGCCTAGGACTTCAGACCGGGCCGCCGCCTCCGCAACCTGGCAAAAAAGGCCCAAATGACACAGGGCGGGACGTAGCGGCCTTCGCCCGCGCGCCCTAAAAGACCGGCCATGTCCGCCTCGACCCAATACGTCCCCTCGCCCACGCCCGATATGGCCCGCGTCCAGCGCGCGCTGATCTCCGTTTCCGACAAGGAGGGCCTGGTCGAGCTGGGCAAGGCGCTGGCGGCGCATGGGGTGGAAATCCTCTCGACCGGCGGGTCGGCCAAGTCGCTGCGCGATGCCGGGCTGAAGGTCGTCGAGGTCAGCGATCATACCGGCTTCCCCGAGATCATGGACGGGCGCGTAAAGACGCTGCAGCCCTCGATCCACGGCGGCATTCTCGCCCGCCGCACCGACGCCGGGCACCAGAAGGCGATGAGCGACCACAGGATCGCGGGCATCGATCTCGTCGTGGTGAACCTCTACCCGTTCGAGGCGACCGTCGCGCGCGGCGCCGACTTCCCGACCTGCGTCGAGAACATCGACATCGGCGGGCCGGCGCTGATCCGCGCCTCGGCCAAGAACCACGACTTCGTGACCATCGTGGTCGACCCCAAGGACTACGCCTCGGTGCTGCAGGAGCTCGACGCCCACAAGGGCGCCACGACCCTGGCGCTGCGCCGCAAGCTCGCGGCCAAGGCCTATGCCCGCACCGCGTCCTACGACTCGGCGATCGCCAACTGGTTCGCCGCGCAGGAAGGTGAGACCTTCCCCGAGCGGCTGACCCTCTCGGCCGAGAGGGTGCAGACGCTGCGCTACGGCGAGAACCCGCACCAGAAGGCGGCCTTCTACAGCGACGGCAGCAAGCGGCCGGGCGTCGCCACGGCGCGCATGATCCAGGGCAAGGAGCTGTCCTACAACAATATCGGCGATACCGAATCGGCCTATGAGTGCGTGGCCGAGTTCGCCGAATCCGCCATCGTCGTCGTGAAGCACGCCAATCCCTGCGGCGTCGCGGTCGATCCCGACCAGTTCACCGCTTACCAGAAGGCCTATGCCTGCGATCCCGTCTCGATCTTCGGCGGCATCGTCGCGGTGAACCGCACGCTCGAGGCCAAGGTCGCGGTGGAACTCGTGAAGCTGTTCCTCGAAGTGGTGATCGCGCCCGACGCGACTCCCGAGGCGCTGGCGATCCTCGCGACCAAGAAGAACGTGCGCGTGCTGCTGGCCGGCACCCTGCCCGATCCGACGACCGCCGGCATGACCCTGAAGAGCGTGGCCGGCGGTTATCTCTTCCAGACGCGCGACAACGGCCATCTCACGAAGGCCGACCTCAAGGTCGTGACCAAGCGCTCACCGACGGCCAAGGAACTCGACGACCTGCTGTTCGCCTTCACCGTTGCCAAGCACGTGAAGTCGAACGCCATCGTCTATGCCAAGGACGGCGCCACGGTGGGCGTCGGCGCGGGACAGATGAACCGCCGCGACAGCTCCCGCATCGCCGCCATCCGCGCCGCCGAATCGGGCGAGGCCGCGGGCCTCAAGGTGAGCCCGGCGGTCGGCAGCGTCGTCGCCTCGGACGCCTTCTTCCCCTTCGCCGACGGGCTTCTTGCCGCGGCTGAAGCCGGTGCGACCGCGATCATCCAGCCCGGCGGCTCGATGCGCGACAAGGAAGTGATCGACGCCGCCGACGAGAAGGGCCTCGCGATGGTGTTCACCGGGATGCGGCACTTCCGGCACTGAGCAAACTGTCGTCCTGAGCACAGCGAAGGACCTGACGGAGCGACCAGAGGACTCCGTGGCTGGCGTGAGATCCTTCGCTGCGCTCAGGATGACAAAAGTGGGGCGCGCTCCAATGATTAACCGACCTTGATCTGCTTCGCGGACGCCAGCGCCTTGCGGCGGGCGTCCTTCACCGTGCGGCCGGTGGCCAGCGCGACGGCCATGCGGCGGTGGCCCTTCACTTCGGGCTTACCGAAGATGCGCACCGACGTTCCCGGTGCGGCCAGCGCCTTCGCAACACCGGTATAGGTCGGGTCGCTGATATTGCCGTCGCCGAGGACGGGCACCGAGGCACCCGCCTGGCAGGTGATCTCGGGGATCGGCAGGCCGAGGATGGCGCGCACGTGCAGCTCCATCTCGCTCATGTTCTGCGAGACCATGGTCACCATGCCGGTATCGTGCGGGCGCGGCGACAGTTCGGAGAACCAGACCTTGTCGCCCTTCACGAACATCTCGACGCCGAACAGGCCGCGGCCTTTCGCGCCGCACAGCTCGTTCACGACCTTCTTCGCGATGTCGCGCGCCTTGCGCAGCGCCGGCTTCGACATGGCGTGCGGCTGCCAGCTCTCGCGATAGTCGCCGTCGACCTGGATGTGACCGATCGGCTCGCAGAAGCCGAAGCCGCCCTCGTGGCGCACGGTGAGCAGGGTGATCTCGTAGTCGAAGTCGATGGCGCCCTCGACGATCACCAGCCCGGTGCTGGCGCGCGTGCCCTCCATCGCGGTCTTCCAGCTCTTCGCCACGTCGGCCGGCTTGCGCGCGACGCTCTGGCCGTGGCCGGAGGACGACATGGTGGGCTTGATGAAGCAGGGAAAGCCCACCGCCTCGGCGCCCGCCTGCAGCTCCTCGAGGCTGGCGGCAAAACGATACGGTGACGTCGGCAGCTTGAGCTTCTCGGCGGCCAGCTTGCGGATGCCGCGGCGATCCATGGTGAGCTGGGCGGCGCGCGCCGTCGGGATGACGGTCCAGCCCTCCTTCTCCAGCTCGACCAGCGTGTCGGTGGCGATGGCCTCGATCTCCGGCACGATGAAGTCGGGCTGCACCGTCTCGACGACATGGCGCATCGCCCCGCCGTCGCGCATGTCGAACACATAGGCGCTGTTGGCGACCAGCATGGCCGGCGCATCGGCGTAACGGTCGCAGGCGATGACCTCGATGCCGAAGCGCATGGCTTCAATGACAACTTCTTTGCCGAGCTCGCCCGAGCCCAGCATCATCAGCTTCACGGCGGAGCGCTTGAGGGGCGTGCCGAATTTCTTGATCTTCATCCGGCGATGATAGCAGGCCGCCGGATGATTCGCCCGCTAGTGCGCGGCCGGCGGCACCGGGTTTTCCCCATCCGGCTTCACCTCCGCCTTGCGGCCGCGGGTCAGTAGCCGGAAGAAGAGCGGCACGAACAGGATGGCGATGAAGGTCGCGGCCAGCATGCCGCCGATCACGCCGGTGCCGATCGAATGGCGGCTGGCCGAGCCGGCGCCGCTGCTGATGGCGAGCGGCAGCACGCCCAGGATGAAGGCGAGCGAGGTCATCACGATCGGCCGGAAGCGCAGCTTGGCCGCCTCCATCGCCGCGTCGTAGGCCGAGAGGCCCTGCTGGTAGCGCTGCGAGGCGAACTCGACGATCAGGATGGCGTTCTTGGCGGCGAGGCCGATCAGCGTGATCAGGCCGATCTGGAAATAGACGTCGTTCTCGAGGCCGCGGATCCACACCGCCAGCAGCGCGCCGAACACCGCGAAGGGCACGGCGGTGATGACGGCGAGCGGCAGCGACCAGCGCTCGTACTGCGCCGCCAGGATCAGGAACACCATGACGATGCCGAAGGCGAAGCCCAGCCCGCCCGTACCTTGCGTGGCCAGTTCCTGGTAGGCCGAGCCGGTCCAGCCGATCGTGTAGTCGCTGGGCAGGGTTTCGGCCACGACCTGCTGCATGGCCGCGATCGCCTGGCCCGAGGAATAGCCCGGCGCCGGCCCGCCCAGAATCTTGGCGGCGGGGAAGATGTTGAAGCGGTCGACCGTGTCGGGGCCGACGATGCGCGACACCGTCACCAGCTCGTTGAGCGGCACCATCACGTTCTTGTCGGACTTCACGAAGACCTGGCGCAGATCGTCCGGCTTCTCGCGGAAGTCGGATTCAGACGACAGGCTGACGCGGTAGGTGCGGCCGAACAAAGTGAAGTCGTTGACGTAGAGGCTGCCGAACGAACTCTGCATCGTGTCGAAGATCGAGTTGATCGGGATGCCGAGCGCCTTGGCCTTGTCGCGATCAACGTCGATCCGGTACTGCGGCACGCTGGTGGAGAAGGTGGTGGAGACGCCGGCCAGCTCGGGATGCTTGGCGGCCGCCGCCACGACCTTGTTGGCGGCTTCCGCGAGGCTCGCCAGCGAGCCGCCGGACCGGTCCTGCAGATAGAACTCGAAGCCGCCAGTCGTGCTCATGCCCTGGATGGGCGGCGGGTTGAAGCCGATCACCACGCCGTCGCGGAAGTTGGCGTTCAGCCCGGCCAGCGCCGGCGCGAGGTTGCGGGCATCCTGCGCGGGCTCCTTGCGCTCGGCCCAGTCCTTCAAGGTGACGAACGAAATGCCCGAATTGGTCTTCTGCGCGCCCGACAGCAGGTCGAAGCCCGAGAAGGTGACGACATTGGCGACTGCCGGGTTCTTGCCCAGCTCTTCGCTGGCTTTGGCCGTGACCTCGCGCGTGCGGGTCAGCGAGGCGGCGGGCGGCAGCGCCGTCACCAGGAAGACGTAGCCCTGATCCTCGTTGGGCACGAGGCCGCCCGGCACCTTCTGGAACAGGAAGACGGTGCCGCCGATGATGACGGCGAGCCCCGCCAGGCCGAGCACGGTGCTCTTCAGCAGGAACGACACGCCGCCGGTGTAGCGCTCGGTCACCCAGTCGAAGCCCTTGTTGAACCCGGCGAAGAACCGCCCGGGCTTCTCGTGACCCGGCTTCAGGATCAGCGCCGCCAGCGCGGGCGTGAGCGTCAGAGCCACGATACCCGAGATCACCACCGAGACCGCGATCGTCACCGCGAACTGCCGGTAGAGCTCGCCCGCCAGGCCGCCCAGGAAGGAGACCGGGATGAACACCGCGCAGAGGACCAGCACGATGGCGATGACCGGGCCGGTCACCTCCTGCATGGCCTGGACCGCCGCCTCGCGCGGGCTCTTGCCCTCGGTCGACATGATGCGCTCGACGTTCTCCAGCACCACGATCGCGTCGTCGACCACGATGCCGATGGCCAGCACCAGCCCGAACAGCGTCAGCAGGTTGATCGAGAAGCCGAGCAGGTACATGCCGGCGAAGGTGCCGATGATGGACACCGGGATGGCGATGACCGGGATGATCATCGCGCGCACGCTCTGCAGGAAGAGGAAGACGACCAGCACCACGAGGATGATCGCCTCGATGAAGGTGATGACCACCTCCTCGATCGACACTTCGACGAAGCGCGTGGTGTTGAACGGCACGTCGTAGCGCAGCCCCTCCGGGAAGCGCTTGGAGATGCGCTGCATCGTTTCGTTGACCGATTTGGCAACCTCCAGCGCGTTGGCACCGGGCTGCAGGTAGACGCCGATCGGCACGGCGGGGGCGCCGTTGAAGATCGCCGAGAAGCCGTAGGTCAGCGCGCCCAGCTCGACCCGCGCCACGTCCTTCAGCCGCAGCGCGCCGCCGATCTCGTCGGAGCGGATGATGATGTTCTCGAACTGGGTGGGATCGACCAGCCGCGCCGGCGTCGTCACCGAATAGGTGAAGACCTGCGGGTTCTTCATCGGCTCCTCGCCGAAGCGGCCGGCGGCGAACTGCGAGTTCTGCTCGCGCACCACCTGCGCGACATCGCCCGGCGTCAGACCGTATTGCGCGAGCTTGTCGGGCCGCAGCCAGATGCGCATCGAATAGTCCGAGGCGCCGAACAGCGCCGCATCGCCGACACCGGGCAGGCGGCGCAATTCGTCGATCACGTTCACCAGCGCGTAGTTGCTGATGAACACCGTGTCGTAACGCCGGTCGGGCGACGACATGGTCATCACCATCAGGATCGACGTCGAGCGCTTCTGCACCACGACGCCCTGTCGCGCCACCTCGGCCGGCAAGAGCGGCAGCGCGCGCTGCACGCGATTGTTCACGTTGATGGCGTTCTGGTCGGGATTGGTGCCGATCTCGAAGCTGATCGTGAGACTCATCGTGCCCGAGCCGGTCGAGGTCGAGCGCATGTAGATCATGCGTTCGACGCCGTTGATCTGCTGCTCGAGCGGCGCCGCCACCGTGGAGGCGATGGTCTCGGCCGTGGCGCCGGGATAGGTGGCCGACACGACCACGTCGGGCGGCACGATCTGCGGATATTGCGAGATCGGCAGCGCGCGCATGGCGACGAGGCCGGCGAGCACGATGACGATCGACAGGACGCTGGCGAAGACCGGCCTGTCGATGAAGAACTTGGAGATCACGGTTTGGTCCCGCCCCCGGCGGGCGCTGCCGCCGGAGCGGCGGGTGCCGGCGGTGCCGCGACCGGCTTCACCTTGGCGCCGGGCCGCACGCGGATGACGCCGTCGGTGACGACCCGTTCGCCGGCCTTGAGCCCGCTCTTCACGATCCAGCCTTTCTCGACCTCGCGGTCGAGCTGGATGGGACGGGCCTGCGCCACGTCGTTGGCATCGAGCACCCAGACGGCCGCGCCCTGCGGCCCCTGCACGATCGCCGCCTTCGGGACCAGCACCGCGTTCGGCATGGTGACGCCGATGATCTCGACACGCACGAACTGGCCGGGCAGCAGACCGTTGTTGACGTTGGGGAAGACCGCGCGGATCTGCACCGTGCCGGTGCGCGGATCGACGATGCTGGAGCTGATGTCGACCTTGCCGTCGTAGGGATAGACGTCGCCGTTGCCGAAACGCAGCTTCACCGTGACGTCCTCTTCCTTCAGAGGCTTGTCACGCTTGCGGTTGATCTCCGTGAGTTCGCGCAGCTCGCTGTCGGTGGTGGTGAAATAGACATAGGCCGGATCGAGCTGGGTGATCCGCGTCAGTATGGTCTGCTGCGGCTGGACGAGCGTGCCCTCGGGCGGCGAGGCCTCGATGCTGGTGCGGCCCGCGATGGGTGCCCTGATCACGGTGTATTCGAGATTGAGCTCGGCGGTCTGGACGTCGGCCTTGGCCGAGGCCAGCGCCGCCGCGGATTGCTCGCGGGCGGCCGTCGCATCCTCCAGCGCCTTCTGCGTCGAGACCTGGCGCGCCGCGAGGCCCTCCACGCGGGTGAAATTCTCGGCCGCCTGCGTGACCGTCGCCTGGGCCTGCGCCATCTGCGCCTTGGCGCGCGCCAATGCGGCCTCGTAGCCGCGCGGATCGATGCGGAAGAGCACGTCGCCCGCCTTCACCGCCTCGCCGTCGGTGAACTCGCGCTTCTGCAGGAAGCCACCGACCTGCGAGCGGATTTCGACGATGCGAAAGCCGATGACCCTGCCGGCATAGAGCAACGGCAATGGCACGTCGGCCGAGACGAGCGTGGCGACGCCGACTTCGGCGGGCGGCGGCGTCGCGGCCGCTGGCGGCGCCTTGGGCGTGCGAAAGGCGAACCAGTAACCGGCACCGGCCGCCACCGCGACGAGGACGAGCGCGATGAGGGTGATGCGGACGGGAGAGGTCTTGGCCGCCATCTAATTCGTCCCGTCGACGGCGCCGACGAAGAAGCCGCGCGGCAGAACCGAAATTTCGAGCGGGAGCCGGCCGATCGTCTCGCCATCGAGATCGACGAGGGTTTCGACGTCCGCCGCGAAACGGAAGGACGTGCCGCGCGTCATGCGGACCTTCGGATGATGGACATGCGATCCGCTGTAGAGCTTCGGCATGACGCGGAAAAGAACGTCGAGCCGCCATGCGTCTCCGACTTCGATGAGATCGAGCCCGCCGTCGTCGAAGCGCGCGCCGGGCGCGATGCGCAGACCACCGCCACCATTTTCCGTATTCGCGATCATCGCCGTGAACAAAGGCCTCTTCCCCCTCTCGACACCGTCAACGGTGATTGCGACCTCGCGAGGGCGAAAGCCCAGGATGACGGCGGGCGCCATCAACACATAGGCGATCTCGCCGAGCTTCTTGGCCCAGCGCGATCTCGACGTGCGATGGCTGACGGACGCAGCGACCCCGAGTGAAACGATCAGATAGCCGAAACGTTCCACGATGCGGTCATCGAAAGTCGCGCATCGCACGCGCAGGAGATCGACTGCCTTGCGGTGTGACGAGGCGACAGAATCGTAGGCCAGCGACGGATCGGCGAGATGGCCGAGCGCGCGGCAGAGTTCGTTGGCGGTCCCGGCGGGGATCGGACACAGCACGATGTCCGGTGCCAGCAGCTTGCCTGAGGAATCGAGCAGCCCGTTCAGCGTCTCATTGACGGTCCCGTCGCCGCCAACGGCCACGAATCGGCGTACGCCCTCAGCAAGCGCGACACGCGCGAGGGCCGTCGCATGACCCGGCGCCTGCGTGAACAGCGGCTCGACCGGCCCAAGGCGTTTCTCCAGCTCGGCCCTGATCGTGGGCCAGCGCTTCCCGGCGCCTCCCTTGTGCGCCATGCGGTTCACGATCACCGCCGTCTTCATGAGGGGGAGAGTAAGGTCCCTCCTTGGAGCGCGCCACTGCGCGCGGAGTAACCTCCGCGCTTAAGTGGCGCTCATGATCATGATTGCGCCACTGGAGTGGCGCGCTCCATTACGCCAGCGCGTCGTCGATGGCGCTGCCCAGCCTGTCGACAATGTCGCCGATCTGTTCCTCGGTGACGATGAACGGCGGGGCCAGCAGGACATGGTCGCCGCGCTGGCCGTCGATCGTGCCGCCCATCGGATAGACCATCAGCCCGCGCGCCATCGCCGCCTTCTTCACCTTCGCATGAAGCTTGCGCGCCGGATCGAACGGCTCCTTGGTCGAGCGGTCCTCGACCAGCTCGACCGCCTGGAAGAGGCCGCGGCCGCGAATGTCGCCGACATGCGGGTGATTGCCGAAGCGCTCGCCCAGCCGCCGCTGCAGCAGCGCGCCCATCGTCTTCACGTTGGCCAACAGATTGTCGCGCCGGATCGTCTCCTGCACGGCAAGGCCCGCGGCGCAGGCCATCGGATGGCCCATATAGGTGTGGCCGTGCTGGAAGAAGCCGCTGCCCTTGGCGAAGGTCTCGTAGATGTGCTTGCCCAAAAGCACCGCGCCGATCGGCTCGTAGCCGCCGCCCAGGCCCTTGGCGATGGTCATCAGGTCGGGCGCGATGCCTTCCTGCTCGCAGGCATGCAAGGTGCCGGTGCGGCCCATGCCGCACATCACCTCGTCGAGGATCAGCAGCACGCCATGGCGGTCGCAGATCTCGCGGATGCGCTTGAAGTAGCCCGGCGCCGGCGGCACCGCGCCCGAGGTCGCGCCGACCACCGTCTCGGCAACGAAGGCCAGCACCGTGCCGGCGCCCAGTTCGAGGATCTTCTCCTCCAGCAGGTTCGCCGCGCGCAATCCGTAGGCCTCGTCGGATTCGCCCGGCTGCTGGAAGCGATAGGCGAAGCAGGGATCGATGTGATGCGTCTCGATCAGCAGCGGCGAGAAAGGCGCACGCCGCCAGGCATTGCCGCCGGCCGCCAGCGCCCCCAACGTGTTGCCGTGATAGCTCTGCCGCCGCGCGATGACGTGGCGGCGTCCGGTCTCGCCGCGCTCGGTGAAGTATTGCCGCGCCATCTTGAGCGAGGCCTCGATCGCCTCGGAGCCGCCGCTCACCAGATAGACGTGGCTCAAGCCTTTCGGTGCATCCTCGATCAGCCGGTCGCCCAGCTTCTCGGCGACGTCGGTCGTGAAGAAGCCGGTGTGCGCGTAGGCCAGCTTGTCGAGCTGCTCGTGCAGCGCCGCCGTCACGGCGGGATGGCCATGTCCAAGGCAGGAAACGGCCGCACCGCCCGAGGCATCGAGATAGCGCTTGCCGGTGCTGTCGACGATCTCGATGCCCGAGCCGCCCGCGGCCACGGGAAGGGTTCCGCCGATCTGGCGATGCAGGATGTGGGTCATGGTCTTTCCGGGAATGTGCGTCGGGTGAGATGGACGCCGAAGGCCGAGAGCTGCGCCTCGGTGCGTTCGAGTGCCGCCAGCGCGGTCTGTCCGCCATTGCCCGCCACCAGGGCGGCGAGGATTTCGGCGACCGCCAGCAGCGGCGTCATCGTGTGAAAGAAGGAGGGACTCTCGGTTGCCACGAGGATGGTGGCGACGGAGAGCGACGCGAGCGGCGAGACCTGGCTGTCGGTCAGCGCGACCACCGGCACGCCGCCGGCAGCGGCATAGCGCGCCGCCTCGATGGTGGCGCGGGCATAGGGCTCGACGCTGGCGGCCAGCAGCACATCGTCGGGCCCGGCATCGCGGATCGCATCGAGGCCGGTGCCGCCGGCATCGTCGAGCATCACGGTTTTGTCGCCCAGCAGGGACAGCATGTAGTGGAAGTGCCAGGCCGCCGCGTGGCAGGAGCGCAGGCCCAGGCAATAGACGCGGCGCGCGGCATGAAGGTGATTGGCGGCGCTGGCCAGGCGTTCGAGCGATTCGGGCTCGGCCAGCCGCGCGATCTGGCGCGACAGCGACAATGCCATGTCGGCGGCGAGCGCTCGCTCGCCATGCAGGCTCTGCACCTCGACCTGGACCTCGGCCTTGCCGGCGAAACCCAGCGTGCCGGCGCGCACCGCCCCGGCATAGAGCGCGCGGACCTCGTCGTAGCCGTCGAGACCCAGGCGCTTGGCCAGCCGCGTCATGGTTGCGGCCGGCACGCCCGCGCGCCGCGCCTGCTCCCGCATGGAGAGCAGGGCGACATCGTCGGGCCGGTCGAGCATGTAGCGCGCCGCGGTCTTGAGCTGCGGCGGCAACAGCTCGTAGGTCTCGACGATCGACGCGGAGAGTGGTCCGCCGGTCATGACCCCTCCGTCGGGTCAGCGGCTTGGTTACAAGCCGCGAGACGCCGACACCTCCCCATTTGAATGGGGAGGCGATGAGTCTCCCTTCCTCCCCATTCAAATGGGGAGGTGCCCCGGAGGGGCGGAGGGGTCATATCAGACGTCAACCTTGCTGCCCGTTAGCGCAGCGGGACCGGGTACATCAGGCCGCCCTTGGTCCACAGGCCGTTGAGGCCGCGCGGCAGCTTGAGCGGGCTGTCCATGCCGACATTGCGCTCGTAGCTCTCGCCGTAGTTACCGACCTGCTTCACGATGTTGTAGGCCCACTTCTCGTCGATCTGCAGCGCCTTGCCGTTGCCCGGCGTGACGCCCAGGAAGCGCTTCACCAGCGCGTCGGTCGACTTCAGCAGCTCGTCGACATTGGCCTTGGTGATGCCGCGCTCCTCGGCCTCGATCATCGCCATGAACGACCAGCGCACGACGGCCAGCCAGACATCGTCGCCGCGGCGTACGAAGGGTCCCAGCGGCTCCTTCGAGATCAGCTCGGGCAGGACCATGTAGTCGGCCTGCTTGCCGCGGGTCGCCAGCGCCGAGGCGAGCGCGGAGGAATCCTGGGTCATGGCATCGCAACGGCCGGCGAAGAACGCCTCGTACATGACGTCCTGGCTCTCGAACACGACCGCCTTGATCTGCAGGTTCCGGCCGCGGAACCAGCTCGCCATGTTGAACTCGTGGGTCGTGCCCTGGGCGACGCAGATCGTGGCGCCGGCCAGCTCGGCCAGGCCCTTCACATTCAGCTTCTTCGGCACCATGAAGCCCTGGCCGTCATAGAAGTTGATGCCGGCATACTGGATGCCGAGGCCGGCATCGCGCTCCAGGGTGATCGTCGAGTTGCGAACCAGGATGTCGATCTCGCCCGACTGCAAGGCGAGGAAGCGCTGCTGCGCGGAGAGCGGCACGTACCTGGCCTTGGTCGCGTCGCCCAGCACGGCGGCGGCCACGGCGTTGCACATGTCGATGTCGAGGCCGGTCCACTTGCCCTGGCTGTTGGGCAGCGAGAAGCCGCCGAGGCCGACATTGACGCCGCAGATGACCTGGTCGCGCTTTTTCACGGTTTCGAGCGTCGACGGCGTCTGCGCCGAGACGCTGGCGGCCGCAAAGGCAAAGGCACCGAACGCGGCGCCGGCAGCGAGAAGTCGCTTGAACATGTGATCCCCCAGATAAGATGTCCGAGACTATCTCGGGGGCACTTCAACCTGCAACGAATGAATCTCAGAGGATCAACTTGATCCATTTGTTTCAGTTCACAAAGCCGTGTCATCCCGAGCGCAGCGAGGGATGCTTAATGTCGCCGAACACAAGGATCCCTCGCTGCGCTCGGATGACACGATGCGGACAGACGCTTGGCGGCTTGCATTGCCAGCAGGCACGAAACGGTTTCTCTCACGCGCATCAGTTACTTCGGCAGGAATTGACACCGCATTGCACTGCAACCACATGTCCACTTCGCGACGCAAAATGTTCGCGGGGGAGTTCCAATTGTCCGTCCGTCGCCGCCTCCTGGCCGTTGCCAGCCTTTTCCTTTGGGCTCTTCCCGCTGCCTCCTTCGCCCAGGGCGGACCGCCGGCCATGCCGGTCGGCGTTTCCGAGCCCATCGCCAAGCGCGTCACCCAGTGGGACGAGTATTCCGGACGCTTCGAAGCCGTCGCCTCCGTCGAGGTCCGCGCGCGCGTCTCGGGCTTCATCGACAAGATCAACTTCCGCGACGGCCAGATCGTCAAAGTCGGCGATCCGCTCTTCACCATCGACAAGCGGCCCTACGAGATCGCCGTCGACGTGGCCGAGGCCGACGTCGCGCGCAACAAGGCCCAGGTCGAGCTGGCGGAGCTGCAGGTCAATCGCGGCGCGTCCCTGATCGCCTCGCGCACCATCACCGAGGCCGAGCACGATTCGCGCAAGTCGACGCTCGCCGTCGCCCGCGCCCAGCTCAAGTCGGCCGAGGCCGCGCTGCGCAACGCCCAGCTCAATCTCGAATGGACGGACGTGACGGCGCCGATCGCCGGCCGCATCTCGGACCGCAAGGTCGATGCCGGCAATTTGATCGCGGGCGGCCAGACCGGCGCCACCCTGCTCGCCACGATCGTGACGCTCGATCCCATCCGCTTCGTCTTCGACATCTCGGAAGCCGACCATATCCGCTACAGCCGCCTGATCCTGTCGGGGGCGCTCGCTTCCTCGCGCGACGGCGCCAATCCGGTCCGCATCCGGCTGTCCGACGAGACCGACTGGAAGCGCACCGGCAAGGTCGACTTCGTCGACAATGCGATGACCGCGCGCTCGGGCACGATCCGCGTACGCGCCCTGGTGGAGAACAAGGACCAGCTGCTGACGCCCGGCATCTTCGGCCGCCTGCAGCTGTTCGGCGGCGAGTACGACGCGCTGCTGATTCCCGACTCGGCCATCATCTCCGACCAGGCGCGTAAGATCGTCTTCGTCGTCGGTGACGACGGCGTGGTGCAGGCCAAGCCCGTGACCCTCGGCACGCTGGTCGACGGGCTGCGCGTGATCCGCTCCGGCCTTGCGCCCACCGACAAGGTGGTGCTCGACGGCCTCGCCAACCCCTTTGTCCGACCGGGCGCCAAGGTCGTGCCGCAGAAGGGCGAGATCGTCGCCAAGGCCAAGTAAGAGCCAACCATGCGTTTTTCCCATTTCTTCATCGACCGGCCGATCTTCGCGTCGGTCCTCTCGGTCATCATCGTGATCGTGGGCTTCATCGCCCAGCGCGGGCTTCCCGTGGCCGAATATCCCGAGATCGCGCCGCCGACCGTCAACATCACCGCGACCTATCCCGGCGCGTCCGCCGAAGTGATCGCCGAGACGGTCGCGACGCCGATCGAGCTCGAAGTCAACGGCGTCGACGACATGCTCTACATCGAGTCGCAGTCGACCGGTGACGGTCGCCTGTCGATCAACGTCGTGTTCAAGCCCGGCGTGAACATCGACCAGGCGCAGGTGCTGGTGCAGAACCGTGTCGCTGTCGCCCAGCCGCGCCTGCCCGAGGACGTGCAGCGTCTCGGCATCGTCGTCCGCAAGGCCTCGCCCGACCTGATGATGGTCGTGCACATGGTCTCGCCGGACGGCAGCCGCGACCAGCAGTACATCTCCAACTACGCCACGCTCTACGTGAAGGACGTGCTGACCCGCGTCGACGGCGTCGGCAACGTTCTGGTGTTCGGCGGCCGCGACTACTCGATGCGCATCTGGCTCGACCCGGCGCGGGTCGCCGCGCGCAACCTCACGGCCGGCGAGGTCGTGCTGGCGCTGCGGGCGGCCAACCTCCAGGTCGCCGCCGGTGCGGTCAACCAGGCCCCGGCGGTGTCGCCGGGCGGGTTCACCCTGTCGGTGCGCACGCTGGGACGGCTGAGCTCGCCCGACCAGTTCGAGAACATCGTGATCCGCGCCGAGCCGGACGGTTCGGTGACGCGCCTGCGCGACATCGCCCGCGTCGAGCTGGGCGCGCAGGACTACACGCTGAACGCCTACCTCGACAACAAGACGGCCACCGCGCTCGGTATCTTCCAGCGGCCCGGCTCCAACGCACTGGCCACCTCGGACGCGATCATCGCCGAGATGGAGCGGCTCAAGAAGAACTTCCCGACCGGCCTCGACTACACGATCGTCTACAATCCCACGACCTTCATCCAGGCCTCGGTCGACGCCGTCATCACGACGCTGTTCGAAGCCGTGCTGCTCGTCGTCGTCGTCGTGATCCTGTTCCTGCAGACCTGGCGGGCGGCGATCATCCCGATCCTCGCCATCCCGGTCTCGCTGATCGGGTCGTTCGCGGTCATGGCCGCGGTCGGCATCTCGTTCAACACGCTGTCGCTGTTTGGCCTGGTGCTGGCGATCGGCATCGTGGTCGACGACGCCATCGTCGTGGTCGAGAACGTCGAGCGATACCTGACGCAGGGCATGTCGCCCAAGGAGGCCGCGCACAAGACGATGGACGAGGTCGGCGGTGCGCTGATCGCGATCTCGCTGGTGCTGATCGCGGTGTTCCTGCCGACCGCCTTCATCACCGGCCTGCAGGGCACCTTCTACAAGCAGTTCGCCATCACCATCGCCGCCTCGACGGCCATCTCGGCCTTCGTGTCGCTGACGCTCTCGCCCGCGATGGCGGCGCTGCTGCTGAAGACGCATGCTTTGTCGCATGTCGACAAGCCGAAGCCCGGCCTGATGGACCGCCTCGCGTGGCCGATCAACTGGTTCTTCCGTCACTTCAACCGCGGCTTCGAGGCGCTGTCGAACTTCTACGGCCGCATGACGGCGCGGCTGATCCGCATGGGCTTCATCATGCTGGTGATCTACGCCGGCCTGGTGGCGCTCACGCAGAACCGTCTCGCCTCGACTCCGACCGGCCTGGTGCCGCAGCTCGACCGCTCCTACCTGATCGCGGCCATGCAGCTTCCCGCCGGCTCGACGCTCGAGCGGTCGGACGCCCTGGTCCGCAGAGCGAGCGAGATCATCATGTCGCGTCCCGGTGTCGCGAATGCCGTGTCGTTCGTCGGCTTCGATGGTGCCACCTTCACCAACGCGCCCAACACGGGCGTGATCTTCGTCACCCTGAAGCCGTTCAAGGAACGGCCGGGCATCAGCAAGGATATGATCCTGGCCGACCTGCGCGGGCAGATGTTCGCGCTGCGCGAGGCCTTCGTGTTCGTCCTCGAGCCGCCCTCCGTGCCGGGCATCGGCACCGGCGGCGGTCTCAAGGGCTACGTCCAGGACCGCGCCTCGCGCGGGCTGACGGCCCTCGAAGGCGCCACCTGGGCCCTTGCGGGCGCGGCCGGACAGTCGCCGGGCCTCACCCAGGCCTTCACGCTCTACAACACGCGCACACCGCAGATCTACGCCGACATCGACCGGACCAAGGCCGAGCAGCTCGGCGTGCCGATCGCGCGCGTGTTCGAGACGCTGTCGGCCTATATGGGCTCTGCCTACGTCAACGACTTCAACATCCTCGGCCGCACCTATCGCGTGACCGTGCAGGCCGACGACCCCTATCGCCTCACCCTGCGCGACGTCGAGAACCTGAAGACGCGCAGCGTGAGCGGCGAGATGGTCCCGATCGGCGCCGTCGCGACCTTCGAGGACATCACCGGCCCCTATCGCGTGGCGCGCTACAATCTCTATCCGGCGGCCGAAGTGCAGGTCGCCCTGCAGCGCGGCTACTCGTCGGGTCAGGGCATCGCCACCATGGAAGGGCTGGCGGAGAAGGTGCTGCCGTCGGGCTTCGGCTTCGAATGGACCGAGATCGCGCTGCAGGAGAAGCTGGCCGGCAACACCGCGATCCTGGCCTTTGGCCTCGCCGTGCTGTTCGTCTTCCTGCTGCTGGCGGCGCTCTACGAGAGCTGGCTGCTGCCGCTTGCCGTCATCCTGATTGTGCCGATGTGTATCCTCGCGGCCATGATCGGCGTGAACATCCGCGGCCTCGACCGCAACGTCCTGGTCGAGATCGGCCTCGTCGTGCTGGTGGGTCTCGCGGCCAAGAACGCCATCCTGATCGTGGAGTTCGCCAAGCAGGCGCACGAGGCGGGCATGAGTCGCTTCGACGCCGCGGTCTCCGCCTCCAAGACGCGCCTGCGGCCCATTCTGATGACCTCGCTGGCCTTCATCCTGGGCGTGGTGCCGCTGGTCATCAGCACCGGCGCCGGCGCGGAGATGCGCCAGTCGCTGGGCACCGCGGTGTTCTCAGGCATGATCGGCGTCACGATCTTCGGCCTGATCTTCACGCCGGTCTTCTACGTGCTGAGCGTCGGCCTGGCCGAGCTGCGCTTCAAGTGGCGCAAGCAGGAGATCAAGCACGAGTTCAAGCCGGAATAGGTCTCGGCGTAGCAGGTGACGGACGCAGCAGCGCGAACGCCACCTGCACGATGCCGGCGGTGAGCCCCATCGCGACACCGAGGCGCCAGGCGAGATCGTAGGAGCCCAGCGCGTCGAACAGCAGGCCGCCGCCCAGGGCGCCGACGAAGCTGCCGACCTGGTGGCTCATGAAGGCAACGCCTTGGATCATCGCCTGCCAGCGCAGGCCGAACATCTCGACCACCGAGCCCGCGACCAGCGGGCCGACACCCAGCCACAGGAAGCCCATGGCCGAGGCGAAGACGATTGTGCTGGCCGGCGTCGGCGGCATCACGAAGTAGCAGGCGAGCACGATCGAGCGGGAGATGTAGATGCCGCCCAGCAGGCCGAGCTTGGACCAGTGCCCGCCGGCCCAGCCGAAAAAGAGGCTGCCGAACACGTTGAACAGCGCGATCGCGCCCAGCGCGCCGGCGCTGAGTGACGGATCCATGCCGCAGATCGCGAGATAGGACGGCAGGTGCGTGGTGATGAACAGGAGCTGCATGCCGCAGACGAAGTAGGCAGCCGTCATCACCAGGAACGAGGGATTGCGCAGCGCGGCCCGGAGCGCCAGGCGCGGCGAGGTGGCGCTGATGTCGCCCGTCGCCGGCGCAGGCGGTGTCAGCCGGTCGACCCGGCCGGCGAGCCAGGCCGCCGGCAGCATGAAGACGGTCAGCACCAGGAAGCCCAGCAGGCCGGCGCGCCAGCTGAAGTCGGTCGTGAGCATCTGACCAAGCGGGGCCGAGAGCAGCGCGCCCAGCGAGCCCGTCGCCGTGATCGCACCCAGGGCGAAGCTGCGCAGCTTCGCCGGCACCGAGCGGGCACCG
This sequence comes from Reyranella sp. GW821-FHT14A01, assembly GCF_058803965.1. Classification (NCBI taxonomy): domain Bacteria; kingdom Pseudomonadati; phylum Pseudomonadota; class Alphaproteobacteria; order Hyphomicrobiales; family Reyranellaceae; genus Reyranella; species Reyranella sp. GW821-FHT14A01. The sequence goes on along the minus strand of NZ_JBXAPM010000027.1, from coordinate 4,522 downwards.
ACCGCCAGCGAGATGGCCGAGGCGGTGCAGGCCAGTGCCATGCCGATCAGCACGCCGCCGCCCAGCATCACGCCGGTCATGCCGTCCGCCATCGCAAAGAGAGCGAGCCCCGCCACATAGAGGGCCGCGCCTGAAACCATGATCGGCCGGAATCCCAGGCGTACCGCCAGCGCACCGGCGACCGGCTGCAGGAAGCCCCAGGCCAGGTTCTGGACCGACATGGCCAGCGCGAAGTCGGAGACGGTAAGCGCGATGTCGCGCGTCAACGGCTGCATCACCAGGCCGAAGCTCTGGCGCACACCCATGCCGAGGCTCAACATGACCGAGGCACCGATCAGGATCGGCATCACCGGCCGCAATTCCTTTAGGATGGTCACGACGCGCCTCCGCCTTGTTACACAGACCTGTGTACTTTAAGGTCGGCGCAGAAACAGGGTCAAGGCACCATGGCGAGAGCGGACGTCAGGGCAGCAATGCAGGAGCGCATCCTCGAGACGGCGGACCGGCTGTTCTACGGCCAGGGAATCCGCGCCGTCGGCGTCGACACGATCGCGGCCGAGATCGGCATCAGCAAGCGCACGCTTTACAACCACTTCCCGTCGAAGGACGATTTGATCGTCGCCTACCTGTCGCGACGGTTGAAACCGGCGCTGCCCTCCGACCGGCCCCCGCTGGAGCAGATCCTGGGCGCGTTCGACCGGCTGGAACGCACGATCGCGACCGGCGTGTTCCGCGGCTGTCCCTTCGTGAACGCGGTATCCGAGCTGAAGGAGCCCGCCCACGCCGCCAACAAGATCGCGCTGGCCTTCAAGGAGCAGCGGCGGACGTGGTTTCAGGGTCTTCTGGAACAGCTCGGAATCAAGGACGCCGAGCCGCTGTCGATGCAGCTCCAGCTCCTGATCGACGGCGCCATCGCCGCCGCCATCGTGCGCGGCGATCCCAAGGTCGCGGCGGCGGCACGGGAGGCAGCGACGGTGTTGTTGAAAGCGGCGGGTGTGGCTGCTTCCCCTAAAACGAAGCGATAGCATTGGAGCACGCCACTGGAGTGGCGCTCATGATTCCGAAGCGCCACTGGAGTGGCGCGCTCCAATGAGAGGGCTTTAGCTTGGATCCGGCCGCAACACCCGGTGCAGGTCGAGCACCGGCGGCTTGTAGCCGAGTTGCGAGAGCAGCGTGTGGACCTGCGCCCTATGGTGCGTCTGGTGATTGAAGAAATGCGGCAGGATCACCGACCAGGGATCCTCGGTATCGAAGCCCGAATTGTTGACGTAGCGCACGCTGCCCTGCTCGAAGCCGTCGGGCAGGTTCGCGAAGAACTGCTCCATGTGCCGGTCGAGACGCTCGCGCTCGACGCGCAATGCCTCGAACTTCTCGAACTGGACCGCACCGAGCCCAGTCGAGACGTGCGAGCCGCCTTCGAACCGCGCCATCCAGATCCGGTCGCCCAGCAGCAGGTGGTTCAACGTGCCGTGCACGCCGCCGAAGAAGGCACCGAGATCGCGACGATACTCCGCGCCGGAAAGCCCGGCGCAGGCCGCGTACAGCGTCTCGTTGGCCAGCCGGTTGTAGCGGGCGTATTGCGCCCAGATCCCGCTCATCGCCTTAGCGGGAAGCGGCGGAAACCCAGCGGGTGAAGTCGCGAATGAGACCGGCCACGACGGCGCCCCGCAGGCGATGGGCGCGGGCTTCGAGGGCCCGACGTTCGGCGATGGTGGGATAGGGCGTCGTGAACATGGCAAAGACCTCCAAGGGTTGAAAGGAACCTAATTCCGTTCTTCTCGGCGGTTAATACGGAGTGTATGACGAACACTCCTGAATACAATTCATCAATTGCGCAATGATCGATCACGCAGGCGAAATGGCGGCCTTCGTCCGGGTCGTTGATTCCAAAGGCTTTTCCGCCGCCGCACCCAGTCTCGGCCTCACGCCGTCGGCGGTCAGCAAGCTGGTGACCCGGCTGGAAACCCGGCTGGGCGTCCGCCTGCTCCAGCGCACGACGCGGGCGATCAACCTCACCGAGGAGGGCGAGGCCTTCTACGCCACGGCGCGGCGCATCGTGGGCGAGATCGAGACGCTGGAGAACCAGATCAGCGGCCAGAGCGGCACGCCGCACGGGCTGCTGAAGGTCACGACGTCGCTGGCCTTCTCGACCCACCAGCTCGCGCCGGTGATCGCCGAGTTCCTCGAACGCTATCCGCTGCTGCAGCTCGAGCTGATGCCGACCGACCGGGTGGTCGACATGATCGAGGAAGGTGTCGACATCGCGATCCGCATCGGCCGCCTGGCCGACACCAGCTTCATGGCGCGCAAGATCGGCGAGGACGTGCGACTGGTCTGCGCCTCACCTTCCTATCTCAAGAACCGCCGCGCCCTGCAGCGCCCCGAGGATCTGACGCGCCACAACTGCATCGTCTCGCGCGACCGCAGCTACTTGAACCGCTGGCCCTTCCGCATCGACGGCGAGATCCGCGAGATCGAGGTCGGCGGCAGGGTTGCCGTCACCGAGGGCGAGGCGCAGATGCGGCTGGCGCTGCAGGGGCTGGGCATCGTGCGCCTGACCCGCCTCACGGTTGCCACGGCCATCAAGAACGGCGAGCTGGTCTCGCTGCTGGAGGAATTCCGCGCCGAGCAGCCGATCCCGATCCATGCCGTCTATCCGCACCGCCGCCATCTCGCGCCCAAGGTGACGGCCTTCATCGACTTCATCCTCGAGAAATTCTCGCCGCCACCCTGGGAGATTTAACCGCGGGGAAGATGCTAGGCTCCGCCCAACAAATCAGGGGGAGGAAACATGGACACCGAGACCGACCTTTTCGTGCAGGCTTTCTGGGTCAAGTGCCGCGACGTCATCCGGCCCGAACTCGACCAGGCCGTCGACGAGCTGCGTGGCGCAGGCCACGAAGCCAATATCTCGACCCTCGAATTCTCGCCCGACGAGAAGACCTCCCCCGAAGGCGCACCGGCCCTCATTCTCACGATCCATCCCAGCGGCGCGTCCGACACCCGCATCCTGCGCTATCGCGGCGACGTGCCGGCGCGCGAGATCGAGGTCATGGCCTCGAACTGCAAGACCGCGCGGCACGATCTCTCGGCCGTCACGAATGCCGGTGTGAAGCACGACATCAAGCTCTGCTTCGGCTCATTGCTCAAATAACCCAAGGAAGATCCCATGGCTGACGCCATCGACGACCTGTTCCGCCGCTTCGGCAAGGCCTTCAACAAGGCCGATGTCGACGAGATCGCGGCCTGCGTGACCGACGACTTCGAATGGCGCCTCGGTGCCGGCGGCTCGCCGGCCGGCCGCGTGCTCAAGGGCAAGGAGGCGCTGCGCGCGCACTTCGCCGACAAGAGCACGGCGCATCGCGAAGCGCGCTATTCCGAAGCGCGCATCCATCGCTCCGGCGACAAGCTGTTCGGCACCTTCCGCGTCACCGGCATCGATCATGCCGGCAAGCCGTTCGACCGTTACGGCATCGACCTCTACGAGGTGAAGGACGGCAAGATCGCGCTCAAGGACAGCTACCTGAAGGCCGAGTGATCCGATGTCGAACGATACCGTGCTCTGGGAGATCGACCGCCGCGGCGTGGCCACCGTCACGCTGAACCGTCCCAAGGTGAACAACGCCTATAACGGCGATCTCATCCAGGGCCTGCACGATGCGATGGATTCGCTGGGCAGTGAGAGTAATCTCCGCATCGTCGTGCTGCGCGGCAACGGCAAGCACTTCCAGGCGGGCGCCGATCTGTCGTGGATTACCGGCGTCGCCAAGCAATCACCGGCCGAGAACGAGAAAGTAAGTCGGCTGACAGCCGAAGCGGTGAAGCGGCTCGACACGTGTCCCGTCCCGACGCTCGCATTGATCCAGGGCGGCTGCTTCGGCGGCGGCACCGGCATCGCGGCGGCCTGCGACGTCGTCGTGGCGCAGGAGGACGCGCTCTTTTCCATCAGCGAGACGCGCTGGGGCCTGATGGCCGGCATCATCCTGCCGCAGCTCTGTCAGGCGATCGGCCTGCGCCAGACGCGGCGCTACGCGCTGACCGGCGAACGCTTCGGCGCCCACGAGGCACGCCGTCTCGGCCTGGTGCACGAAGTCTGTCCGGTGGGAGGTCTTGCGGAGGCCGGCGAGAAGATCGTCGAATCCGTCCTCATGAACGCACCGCGCGCGACGACGGCAACCAAGCTGCGCTCGCTGGCTTCCGCTCGTGCCTTCATCGATGAAGGCGAACTGCGCGACCTGATCGACGAACACGCCCGCACCCGCCAGCAGGACGAAGCCACCGAGGGTCTCGCCAGCTTCCGCGAGAAGCGCAAGCCTGCGTGGTATCCGGGTTAAAAAGCCCGTCGTCTCGACTAGAGTGCGAACGACGGTTGCGCAACTCTTGTCATCCTGAGCGCAGCGAAGGATCTCACGCCAACCACGGAGTCCTTTGGTCGTTCCGTCAGGTCCTTCGCTGCGCTCAGCAACCATTAAGATTGAACTGTCATGCGACAGTGTTGCGAGCTGAGATCCACGGGGTGCCG
>NZ_JBXAPM010000026.1:0-50574 GCF_058803965.1 Reyranella sp. GW821-FHT14A01 | reverse complement strand
GTCCAGTGGCGCGTCTTCTCTTCTTGAACGCGCCACTGGAGTGGCGCGCCCCCAGCGTCAGACCGCCAGGTTCACCGTCACGCTCTTGCGCTGCGTGAAGCTGTCGAGCATGCCCTCGAGCGAGAATTCGCGGCCGAGGCCGCTCTGCTTGTAGCCTCCGTAGGACATGCCCGGCGTCTGGCCGCCGCCCTGGTTGACCTGCACCCAACCCGACTCGATCGCATGCGCGGCGCGCAGGCCCTTGCCGATGTCGTGCGTCCACACATAGGCCGCGAGGCCGTAATGGCTCTCGTTGGCCATGCGAATCGCCTCGGCCTCGTCGCTCCAGCGGATCGCCACCAGCACCGGCCCGAAGATCTCCTCGCGGGCGAGGCGCCAGTCGTTCGAGCGGTCGGCAAACACGGTCGGCATGGTGAAGTAGCCCTCGCTCAGCGGGCCGGTCTTGGGCGGCAGGCCGCCGAACACCAGCTTGGCGTCGGAGCGGTCGAGGCCGTCCTGCACGTACTTGCAGACCTTGGTGTACTGCTTGTTGTTGATGATCGAGCCGATGTCGCTCGCCTCGTCCAGCGGATCGCCGATCTTCAGCGCCGTGACCTTCTTCTCGAGCTTCTTGAGGAAACTGTCGAAGATGTCCTCGTGCAGGAACATGCGCGAGCCTGCCGTGCAGCTCTGGCTCTGGCGGGTGAAGCGCATGGCATTGATGATGCCGTCGACCGCCCAATCCTCGTCGGCGTCGGGATAGACGATCGAGGGGCTCTTGCCGCCCAGTTCCAGCGACACCGGCACGATGCGCTCGGCAGCGGCGCGCATGATCACCTTGCCGACCTCGGTCGAGCCGGTGAAGGAGAGCTTGCGGATCTTTGGATGGTTGGCGAGCGCGCCACCGCACTCCTCGCCGTATCCTGTAATCACGTTCAGCACGCCGGGCGGCACGAACTCGTTCGTGATATCCGCCATCATCAGTACCGCGAGCGGCGCGTCCTCGGCCGCCTTCATCACCAGCACGTTGCCGGCGCAGAGCGCGGGCGCGATCTTGAGCGCGCCCAGCATGACCGGCGCGTTCCACGGGATGATGGCGCCCACGATACCGAGCGGCTCGCGGCGCGTGTAGGACAGCACGCTCTCGCCCAGCGGCACGGTTTCGCCCTTCAGCTCAGACGCGAGGCCACCGAAATAACGGAAGATGTCGGCCGCCAGCTTGGCCTCGCCCCGCGCCTGGGTGCGCAGCGCGTTGCCGGTCTCCATGGCGATCGTGCGCGCCATCTCCTCGACGCGTGCTTCCATCGCCTCGGCGATCTTGAGCAGGAGCTTGCCGCGCTCGCGCGGCACGACGTTCTTCCAGGACGGGAACGCCTTCTCGGCGGCGGTTACGGCCAGCTCGACGTCCGCGGCGCCGGCGTGAGGCACCTGTGCGATCGACGTCTTCTTGCCGGGATTCTCGATCGTGATGACCTTGCCGGACACGCTGCCGATCCATTTGCCGCCGATCAGCTGGCCCTTGGGCTGATAGGTGCCCGATGCGGGCGACAGCTGGGTGGGGGTCACGGTATCCATGGGCTTTCTCCGGATTTTGAGGGCGGGAGTTTGGCCCGCACGGCGCGGCGCTACAAGCCGTACCGGCTCGCGATTACCCCTTCTTCTTCGAGGACTTCCGTTGCCGCTTCCGCTTCGCGGTCAGCTCGCCGTACTTCATGCCTTCGAGCTTCAGCCCGTCGGGGTCGAGGAAGAAGACGGCGTAGTAATCCTCGTAATATTCGTCGGCCGGATCGACGATGCGCACGCCCTGTCCCTCCAGGTAGCCCTGCAGCGCATCGACGTCGCGCCGGCTGCGCAGCTGGAATGCATAATGGTGAAGGCCGACATCGCCGATGCGATACTTTTTGCGCCCCTCGGCCGGCGCGATCCAGTAGCGGGTCTTGCCGTTCGTCCAGCCGATGGTCGAGGGATACTCGTCCGAGATCTCGAAGCCCAGGAAGGTGAACAGCCCACCATAGAAGGCCTTGGACTTCTCGTAGTTGCTCACCCTGATGCTGATATGGTCGATACCGACGACACGAGATACGGGAGCGGACGTCTTGGAACGGGCCATGCTGTCCTCCGGATTTCCAGTGGTCACAACGGGCCGAATATCGGATTGTTTCGCCCTGATTCGAAGAGGGACGAGATGAAGCGATTCCTGAGCGGCGTTGCCCCGACATTGGCGTTGACCATGGGCCTCCTGGCCGCCGGCAGCACCTGGGCCGGCACCCTGGACGACGTCGCCAAGAACGGCGTCATCCGTGGCGGCTTCCGCGAAAACGCCCATCCCTTCGCCTACAAGGGCCCGAACGGCCAGCCCGCCGGCTTCATGGTCGAGCTCTGCGAGGCCGTGACCAAGGACATTTCCCAGCAGCTCAAGCTCCCCGGCCTGAAGGTCGAGTTCGTGCCGGTCACCACCGAGAACCGGCTCGACATGATCACACAGGGCAAGATCGACCTGCTCTGCGACTCGCTCACCGAAACCCTGGACCGCCGCGCCACTGTCGATTTCTCCATCGCCACCTTCGTCGACGGCACCAGCTTCGCCATCCGCAACGACGGCCCGAAGGACATCCAGCTGCTGGCCGGCAAGAAGGTCGGCGCCATCGCCGGCACCCTGACCGAGGAGGAGCTGCGCAAGGCGCTGGCCGCCGTGCACGTCAACGCGACCATCGTGCCCTTCACCGACTTCACGGCGGCCATGACGGCGCTGGAGAAGGGCGAGATCGCCGCCTACTTCGCCGGCGGCGCGATGCTCACCGCCATGATCAAGGGCCACAAGGACGCCGCCCGCATCCTGATGGCGAACACCTATCTCAGCATCGAGCCGTTCGCGCTGGCGATGAAGAAGGGCGAAAGCGACTTCCGCCTCGCCGTCGACCGGGCGCTGAGCCACATCTACAAGTCGGGCCAGATCGCCACCATCTTCGGCAACGTGTTCGGCAAGAACGCGCAGCCCACGCAGCAGCTCCAGACGCTCTACCTCGTCTCGGCCTTGCCGGAGTGAGCCGGAAGGCCCATCTCCGCTCCCATGTCGCGTCCCTTTCGCCTTTCCGTCCTCGACCAGTCGATCGCCGTCTCAGGACGGCCGCACGACCAGTCGATCCGCAACACCGTCGCTCTGGCCCAGCACTGCGAGGCGCTGGGCTATGAGCGCTTCTGGGTGTCGGAGCATCACAACCATCCGACCATCGTCGGCACCGCGCCCGAGATCGTGATGGCAGCCATCGCCGCCACGACCGAGCGCATCCGCATCGGCAGCGCCGGCATCATGCTGCCGCATTATTCGCCGTTCAAAGTGGCCGAGGTCTTCCGCGTGCTCGACGCGCTGGCGCCGGGCCGCATCGACATGGGGCTGGGCCGCGCACCGGGTTCGGACGGCCGCACTGCGTTTGCGCTCAACCCCGCCGCCAACGAGCGGCCCGAGCATTTCCCCGCCGACGTGCGCGACCTGATCGCCTGGGTACACAACGAACCGCTGATCGACCGTCATCCCTTCGCCGCGGTGAAGGCCTTCCCGCAGGCAGAGACCGCGCCGGAAGTGTGGATCCTCGGCAGCTCCGATTACGGCGCGCAGGTCGCGGCCCTGTTCGGCCTGCCCTACTGCTATGCCTGGTTCTTCAGCGACGGCGCCGGCGGCGAGCGCGCCATCGATCTCTACAAGCGCAGCTACCGGCCGAGCGCACGGCATCCCGAGCCGCACTCGGCGCTCTGCGTCCTGGCGCTGGCTGCCGACTCGATGGAGAAGGCGCAGTACCATTACACGTCGCGGGCGCTGAGCCGCATCAACCGCGACAAGAACATCCTGGGCCCGCTGCTGCCGCCCGATGAAGCGGCACAAGCGCCGCTCGCCGATTTCGAGCGCGCCAAGATGGAACAGTTCCGCAAGGACTCCTTCGTCGGTACCGGCCCCGAGGTCGCGGCCCGCATCACCGAGCTGAAGGAGCGCGTCGGCGTCGACGAGATGGCCGTCGTCACCTGGACCCACGACGAACAGGTCCGCCGCGACAGCTACACCGAACTCGCCAAGGCCTACGGCTTCGCACCGTAGGCCTGTCGGCGTCGTAGACTAGTGCGGTTCCGTCCAGCTTTCCGAGAAGGCCAGTGCCGAGGTGCTGAAGGGTCGGCCCTCGCGTTCGCGCGGCCACGGCTTGCCGCGGGCCTGCTGGCCGTTCAGCGTCAGCCGGCCCGACAGCGCTGGGACCAACACAGTGCAGACACCGTAGGGCCGCGGATTCGGCTCCTTGTTGGGCTCGGTATGGATCAGCAGCGGGTCGCCGATATCGTGCCAGGTCAGCGCGATCTCGGCGTCAGCGGCGGACACATATTCCGTCCAGAAGTAGCGCGGGTCGCCGGACTTGCTGAAATCGGCATCGATCACCGGGATCGACAGGTCCTTCAGCTCGGGATTGAGCATCCCCTGCACGGTCTGCTGCAGCCAGCGCGCCATGGCGATGTTGTCGGAGTAGATGCGCCATTTCCCTTCGGTCAGCTCGCTCTTGAGATAGAGCACATGGCCGGGGCCGGCGGGGCAAAACAGGATTCGCCAGTAGCTGGCATCGGTGGAATTGGGATCGCCATCTTTTTCGCTGAGGCGAAGGAACGGATTCTCGCCTGTCAGGACGACGCGGTGCGGATCGGCGACGCTCATCTTCTCTCTCCCTGTGTTTCTCACGATGTGCGCAACCGCGGTAACCACCGGCCGTTCACACATCTGGAGCCTAGCAGGAGGTCCCGTATGGGCGAAGCCTTTGCACGCACGACGATGAAGCTTCTGGCCGGTGTCGTCGGCGCGTCTCTCATCACTTTCACCGTCATGGCACAGACACAAAACGACCCGCCGGGTCGTGTCGGCCGCTTGGCCTTCGTCGACGGCACGGTTTCGTTCCATGACGACGAGCAGGATGGCTGGACCAAGGCCGTGATCAACACGCCGCTCACGACGGGCGACGCCATCTGGACCGAACCCAATGCGCGCAGCGAGGTTTCCATCGCCGGCACGCGCGTCCGCATGGAAGGTTCCACCGAGCTCGACATGTCACAGATCGACGACAACCAGGTGCGCCTGCAACTGGCGCAGGGCCGCGTCGACGTGAAGACCCCCCAGATGGACACCTCGCAACCCTACGAGATCGTGACCCCGCGCGGCACGATCACGCTGCAGCAGCAGGGCGATTACTATGTCGAGGCCGGCTCGCAGCAAGACCCGACGCGCCTCGGCGTGCGCGCCGGCGCGGCGCAGATCCAGGGCATGAACGGCCAGACCCTGGCCGTGCGGCCAGGCGAAGTCGGCGAGGTCTATGGTGACGGCAGCTCGATGCAGCTCAAGACCGTGCGCGCCGCTCCGCCGGCGCCAGCGGCTTCTTGGGCCGCGCGCGACCGGCAAGTGGTTTACGACCAGCAGCCGCAGTACGTGCCCGCCGGCATGACCGGTTATGAGGACCTGAACGGTTACGGCAACTGGGTGAACGACGGCAGCTACGGCCAAGTCTGGGTGCCGCGCTCGACGCCGGCCGGCTGGGCGCCGTATCGCACCGGCCACTGGTCCTATGTGAAGCCGTGGGGCTGGACCTGGATCGACGAGCAGCCCTGGGGCTTCGCGCCGTATCACTATGGCCGCTGGGCCAACAGCAACAACCGCTGGGTCTGGGTGCCGCCGCAGCGCGAGCAGCGGCCGGTCTATGCGCCGGCGTTGGTCGCCTTCGTGGGTGGCATCGAACTCGCGGCCCAGCTCGGCAACCAGGGCCGCAATACCGGACCGGTGGGCTGGTTCCCGCTGGGGCCGCGCGAAGTCTATGTGCCGCCCTATTCGACCAACCGCGACTACTATCAGCGCATCAACCGCGCGGCGCGCATCCAGGACCGCGATCTCGAGGATCGCTGGGAGCGCGCGCAGCGCCGCGAGGCCTTCGTTGCCGGACAGAACTCCGTGCTGGCCAACCAGCGCTTTGCGACCGTGGTACCGTCGCAGGCCTTCGTGCGCTCGCAGCCGGTGCAGCGCGCCGTGCTGAACATCCCGGCGGACAGGCTCGCGAAGGCGGCCGTGGCGCCGGTTTCGGCGCCGCCGGCGCCGACCGCGTCGGTTGCCGCCGTGGCGGATGCCAAGACTGTCGCCAAGCCGGAAGCCGCCGACGCCAAGGCCGCTACGAACGCCAAGACGGCAGCCGAGGCCAAGGCAAAGTCCGGTGACGTCGCGGTCACCAAGACGGCGGTTGCCGACATGCAGACGCTGGCCAAGCCGCAGGCCGCGGCCAAGGAGACCAAGACCGCCGCCCCGGGCCCGAAGATCGCCCGGGCTGACGCCAAGGCGGGCACCGAGGCCAAGGTACCGACTGCGGAAAACCCCGACGTGAAGACGGCCAAGCCTGCCACCCCGCCGCTTCAGCCGCGCCAGGGTGCCGCCCCGCCGGCACTCAGGGAAACGGACAAGGCTGAGCCTAATCAGGCCAAGCAGGAATCCGGCACGCCGGAACAGGGCAAGCAGGAGTCGGGCAAGCCGGCCGCCAACCAGCCGAAGGAGGCCGCGCCCGCGCCGCCGAAGCCGGCCCTCGCCTCGCCCGACCCGTCACCCGCGAAGCGGGACGACACGAAACGGGACGAGCCCAAGCAGGCTGCGCCGGATCAGCAGAAGCCGAACGCTGCCCCGCAGCCCAAGCAGGACGAACCCAAGCAGGCGGCTCCCGCTCCGCAAAAGCCGGCCGGGACGCCCCAGCAACGGCAGGAGGAGCCTCGTCAGGCCGCTCCGCAGCCGGCGCCCCGTCAGGAGCCGCAACGCCAGGAAGCGCCGCGTCAGGAGGCGCCGCGACAGGCCGCCCCCGCTCCGGCTCCCCAGCCGCGAGCCGAACCGCAGCCGCAGCGCCAGGAGCAGGCCCAGCCGCAGCGTCCTCAGCCTCAGCAGCAGGCGCCGCAGCAGCAACAACCGCAACAGGCTCAGCCGCCGCGCCCGCAGCCTCAGCCGCAACCTCAGCCGCAGCAGCAGGCCCCGCGTGAAAGAGAGACCCGCGCGCCGGCTCCGCAGCAGCAGAACCAGCAGATCGCCCAGCCGCCGCAGCAGCAACCCCAGCAGCAGCAGCCTCAACGTGGCAACAATGGGGGCGGCGGCGGCGGCGGCAACAAGAAGGACAAGGATTAACTCGTCCTTCTCGAGCAGCGGGCGCTGGAAGCCTGCCTACAGAACCTGGTTGCGGAGCGTCGCCTCGCCCCGCCACAGGCGGTCGAGGTTCTCGATCAGGATATCGATGACATTGTCTTCATAGGCACGCGTTTCGCCCGCCGTATGCGGCGTGATGAAGACATTGGGCAGCGTCCACAGCGGCGACGCCGCCGGCAGCGGCTCCTCGGCGGTGACGTCGAGCGCCGCCGCCCAAATCTTGTTGCCCTCCATCGTCTTGATGAGGGCTGCCTCGTCGGCGACCTTGCCGCGCGCGACGTTCACGAAAACCGACGAGGGCTTCATACCGGCGAAGGCTGCCGCGCTCATCAGGCCGGTCGTCTCGGGCGTGAGCGCACAGGTCAGCGCCACGATGTCGGCCTGCGGGACCAACTGCACCAGATCTTCCATGCCGTAGATCTCGTCGGCGCCGTTGGTGCCGGCCTTGGGATCACGGCGGATACCGATCACCTTCATGTCGAAGGCCTTGGCGAACTTGGCGAGGTGGCTGCCGATGCGGCCCATGCCGACGATCAGCAGCGTCTTGCCGCCCAGCTCGTCCTCGCGCTGCGTCAGGTCGCCCAGCATGCCGCGCCACACCTTCTTGTGCTGGTTGTCGCGGGCCTCGGGGATCCGCCGGAAGACGGCGAGGATCAGCGCCAGCGCATGTTCGGCCACGGCGCGGGCGTTGACGCCGGCCGCGCTCGCCAGCCGGATACCCTTGGCGCCGAGCAATTCCTTGGAATACTGGTCCATGCCGGAGCTGATGGACTGGACGAACTTGAGCTTGGTGGCATGGGGGATGATGTCGTTCTTCCACATGCCGGAAGCCGAGACGACATCGGCCTCACCGACCCTCTGCACGAACTCGTCGTAGCTGCGCACCTGGAAGCTGTTGATGCCGGTATTCCGGGCATCGAACCGGCCTTTCATCTGGTATGCCGCATGCGCGAAGCAGATTGTCAGTCTATCTCTCGTCGGAAACATGGAACTCCCCCTGCACAAGGTGCCACACTAGCCCGAACGACCACCCAGGGGGAATCAAGATGAGCCGCAATCCGCTTCGTGAACGCCTGAACGAAGGCAAGCCGACCGTCGGCACGCACATCCTGTCGGCCTGGCCGACGCTGGTCGAGCTGATCGGCCATTCCAAGCAGTACGACTATGTGGAGTTCACGGCCGAGTACGCGCCGTTCACGATGCACGACCTCGACAATCTTGGCCGTTCGTTCGAGCTGATGGGCATGTCGGGCATGATCAAGATCGAGCAGACCCAGTACACGCACCAGGCCATGCGGGCGATCGGCTCGGGCTTCCAGAGCGTGCTGTTCGCCGATATCCGCTCGGTCGAGGACGCCAAGGCCGCGGTCGATGCGGTGCGCGCCGAGACGACGATGGCAGAGGGCGCGCGCGGACGCGGCCGCCTCGGCGTCGGCATGCGCCGCGACGTCGGCACCGTCCGCACCGGCGGCTCGCCGGCCTATGTCGATGCTTTGAACGAGGTGGTGATCGCCATCATGGTCGAGAAGAAGTCCTGCGTGGACGATCTCGACCGCGTTCTCGACGTGCCCGGCCTCGACATGGTGCAGTTCGGCGCCTCCGACTTCTCCATGAGCATCGGCAAGACCGGCCAGGCCCTCGACCCCGACGTGGTCGCGGCCGAGAAGAAGACGATCCAGACGGCGCTGAAGAAGGGCCTGCACCCGCGCGTGGAACTGCGCGACCCGAGCCAGGCGGCCAAGTATCTCGACATGGGCGTTAAGCACTTCTGCATCGGCTGGGATGTCCGCATCCTCGCCGACTGGTGGGATACCAAGGGTGCCGAGATGCGCAGCCTGCTGGGTGGCGGCGCCGCAGCTCCGGCAGTGAAGGCGCCGGCCAAGGCCGGCAACTACTAACGTCTGTGTGAGAGCCTCATGAAGCCACCGATCGCGCCGCGACGCCCGTCGCGGCGCACCCTGCACGGCGTGACCGTCACCGACGACTACGCTTGGCTGAAGGACGAGAAGTGGCAGGAGGTGCTGCGCGATCCGTCGCTGCTCGATCCCGACATCCGCGCCTATGTCGAGGCCGAGAATGCCTATGCCGACGAGAGGCTCGGGCCGACCAAGGATCTGCAGAAGGTGCTGGTCGCGGAAATGCGCGGCCGCATCAAGGAAGACGATTCGGGCGTGCCGACGCCCGACGGGCCGTTCGCCTATCTCTGGAAATTCCGTGAAGGCGGCCAGCATCAGCAGATCGGCCGTACGCCGCGCGACGGCGGCGAGACGCAGACGATCCTCGACGGCGACGCACTGGCCAAGGCATCGGACTACTTCAAGTTCGGCGGCACGCGCCATTCGCCCGACCATGCGCTCGAAGCCTGGAGCGCCGACCTGCGCGGCTCGGAATTCTTCACCCTACGCGTTCGCCGCTGGGACACCGGCGAGGACCTGCCGGACATCCTGACCGAGACCGGCGGCAGCGTCGTCTGGGGACGCGATTCCTCGTTCTTCTTCTACATCCAGGTCGACGAGAACCACCGCCCACTCAGGGTCTTCCGGCATCGCCTCGGCACGCCGCAGGCCGACGACGTCCTCGTCTACGAGGAGAAGGATATCGGCTGGTTCACCCATATCGGGGAGAGCGCCAGCGGCCGCTTCTGCATCATCTCCGGCGGCGACCACGACACGACCGAGGAATGGCTGATCGATCTCTCGGTGCCCGACGCCGCGCCGCGCCTGATCGCGCCGCGCGAGACGGGCGTGCGCTACAGCGTGGCCGATCGCGGCGACGAGCTGTTCATCCTCACCAACGAGGGTGGCGCCATCGATTTCAAGATCGTCACTGCGCCGCTCGCTGCACCCGAGCGCACGAATTGGCGCGAGCTGGTGCCGCATCGGCCGGGCACCTATATCCTCGACCTCAATCTCTATACCGGCCATCTCGTGCGACTTGAGCGCGCCAATGCCCTGCCCTCGATCGTGATCCGCGACCTCGCGAACCGGGCCGAGCACACGATCGCCTTCGACGAAGCCGCCTATTCGCTCGACATGATCGGCGGTTACGAGTTCGACACGACGACCCTGCGCTTCGCCTACTCGTCGATGACGACGCCGAGCGAGGTCTACGACTACGACATGGCGACGCGGCAGCGCACCTTGCGCAAGCGCCAGGAAATCCCCTCCGGCCACGATCCCGCAGCCTATGTCACGACACGCATCACGGCCGTCGCGCATGACGGTGCCGAGGTGCCGGTGTCGATCCTGCATCGCCGCGACCTGGTCCGGGACGGCAGCGCACCACTCCTGCTCTATGGCTACGGCTCCTACGGCATGGCGATGCCGGCTTCGTTCTCGGCCAACCGCCTGTCGCTGGTCGATCGCGGTTTCGTCTATGCCATCGCCCATATCCGCGGTGGCGCCGACAAAGGCTGGTCCTGGTATCTCGACGGCAAGCGCGAGAAGAAGATCAACACGTTCGACGACTTCATCGCCGCCGGCCACGCCCTGATCGCGGCGAACTACACCTCGGCCAAGCGCATTGTCGGACATGGCGGCAGCGCCGGCGGCATGCTGATGGGCGCGGTCGCCAACCGGGCGCCCGACCTGTTTGCTGGAATCCTCGCGGAGGTACCGTTCGTCGACGTGCTCGCGACCATGCTCGACGACACGCTGCCGCTCACGCCGCCGGAATGGCCCGAATGGGGCAATCCGATCACCGACGAGGCGGCGTTCAACTACATCCGCTCCTACTCGCCCTACGACAATGTGGTGGCGCAGGCCTATCCGGCGATCCTGGCGATGGCCGGCCTCACCGACCCGCGCGTCACCTATTGGGAGCCAGCCAAGTGGGTGGCCCGGCTGCGCGCGACCATGACGGGCGGCGGGCCGGTGATCCTGCACACCAACATGGGCGCAGGCCATGGCGGCGCCTCGGGCCGTTTCTCCCGCCTCGACGAGGTGGCGATCGGCTACGCTTTCGCCCTGGATACGGTGGGCCTTGCGGAAGCGAAACCATGAAGACACGCATCGATGCGATCCTGAACGAGGCCGTACGTCGCGGCGACGTGCCCGGCGTCGCGGCTGTCGCGACCGACGGGAACGGCACGATCTACGAGGGTGGCTTCGGCAAGGCGGTCCTGGGCCAGGAAGCCGACATGACGCCCGACACCGTCGTGTGGCTCGCCTCCATGACCAAGGCCGTCACCGGCGCGGTGGCGATGCAGCAGGTCGAGCGCGGCGGTCTGAAGCTCGATGCGCCGGCGAAGGAGGTGATCCCCTATCTCGGCGAAGTGCAGGTGCTGGAAGGCTTCGACGCCGCCGGCAAGCCGCGCCTGCGCAAGCCCGTGCGCGACATCACCCTGCGCCATCTGCTCACCCACACGGCGGGCTTCGGCTACGACATCTGGAATCCCGAGATCCTGCAGTATCGCGAAGCCATGGACGTGCCGACCATCGGCACCGGCCTCGACAAGGCGCTGACGACGCCGCTCCTGTTCGATCCCGGCGCGCGCTGGCAGTACGGGATCGGCATCGACTGGGCCGGCAAGATGGTCGAGGCGGTCACGGGCCGGAAGCTCGGCCAGGTGATGCACGACGATCTGTTCGCCCCGCTCGGCATGGACAGCACCGCCTTCCGCATCACGCCCACGATGCGCGCCCGCTTGGCCAAGGTCCATCACCGCAAGGAAGACGGCAGCCTAGTCGCGGACCTCAAGCGCGAGATCCCGCAGGATCCCGAGTTCGAGGCGGGCGGCGGCGGTCTCTATTCGACGGCCAACGACTATCTGAAGTTCGTGCGCATGGTGCTGGACGGCGGCAAGTCTTCGCGCGGCGATGTCGTGATGAAGCCCGAGACGGTCGATGCGATGGCCGCCAACTCGATGGGCGATTCGACGGTCACGCTGCTCAAGACCGTGATGCCCGCTTTGTCCAACGATGCCGAGTTCTTCCCTGGCGTCACCAAGCAATGGGGCCTGAGCTTCCTGATCAACAACACCGAAGCGCCGACCGGCCGCTCAGCCGGCAGCCTCTGCTGGGCGGGCCTTCCCAACACCTACTACTGGATCGACCGCAAGAAGCGCGTGGGCGGCGTCTACATGACCCAGATCCTGCCCTTCGCCGACGTGAAGTCGCTGCCGCTCTTCTACGCCTTCGAGAGCGCGGTCTACGGGCGTTAGTCGAAGCGCCGGGAAACGACGATCCGCCGGGTTTTCGTCTCGACGACTGTGCGACACAGCGCAATCTCTCGGCCGAGGGCGCCACTCCAGTGGCGCATCATGATCATGAGCGCCACTGGAGTGGCGCGCTCCAATGACGTCAGGACGGCGGGCTTTTTAATCCAAACAGCTCCGTCTCTTCCCTCACGCCACGCAGGCGGTGGCGGCCGAGCGACACGAGGCGGTCGCGGCTTGCGGTCGCCGCCTCGGCGAAGGCTTGCGATATCAAAAGCGCCTGGCCGAGCGGCTGGCATAGCGCCTCGATGCGCGAGGCCTCGTTCACCGCCGGGCCGATCACCGTGAAGTCGAGCCGCGTATCCGAGCCGACATTGCCGTAGAGGACGCGGCCGATATGCAGGGAGATGTCGAGCGAAGCGGCATGCTGCCCCGCCTTGCGGCGTTCGACGTTCAGCGCATCGACGCGGGCCAGCACCTCTTCCGCCGCCGCCAGCGCATCGGCGCAAACCTCGGCCCGGTCGCCGAGGACCACCGCGAAGGCCGCCAGCATGCCGTCGCCCATGAACTTCAGCACCTCGCCGTCGCGCGCGACGACGGGCTGGACCATGCAGTTGAAGTAATCGTCGAGCAGCGCGATCAGCTCCTGGCCCGGCATCGTATCGGCCATCGCCGTGAAGCCCTGCAGGTCGGCGAAGAACAGCACGGCCTCCAGGCTTTGCACCTCGCCGCGCAGCACCGTGCCCGAGAGAACACGGCTCGCCGGATCGTTGCCGAGATAGGCCGCGAGCAGGCCGTGACCGATCCCGCGCAGGCTCGTGGACTTCACGGCGACGCAAAAGACCGGGAGCACCTCGCGCAGATAGGCGACCTCCTCGTCGCGAAAACCGCCGGGCCGATCCGTCGAGGCGGAAAAAACCAGCCAGAGCCCCTCGGCATGCTCGACTTCGGTCGGGCTGCCGACCTGCGGGGACAGTTCGCCGAACGGCTGCACCCAGCCCATCCATTCGGTCACGCCGGCGGCCGCCAGCTCCTCGAACACCGGCACGCCGGCCGCATCGCCGTGCGTATCGAAGCGCCGGCGCTGCTCCTGGACGCCGGCCCGCAGCATCGCCGCGAACGGGCTCTCCTGGATCACGGCCGAATCGATCTCGCGATGGGAGAATTCGAGATGCTGGTTCACGCCCCGGACCGTGTCCCAGATCAGGCTGCGGGCGCGCAGCATCGGATGGAGCGTGTTCATGCCGACGAACATGCGCTCGACCCGCACCCCGGCCTCGCTGAGGCGGCGACCGAAGCCGTCGACCAGCTCGTCGAGCGACATGTTGCGCAGGCCGGCCTGTGCCAGCCAGCCCGCCAATTCGATGGATGTCATCGTGCCCTCATGCAGGCGGCGGCGTCATCGTCCCCTTCGGCAAGCCAGCGCAATGATCGTAGATGTCGCTCGGCCGCGTGAACCAGACCTTGTCCTTCTGCGGATGGTTGGCGATGTGCTCCAGCGCCTCGCGCAGCGCGCGCAGACGGTAGGGCTGGCCCACGATCATCGTGTGGAGCGCGATGCCGCAGACCAGCGGCTGCTTCGCCGACTGGCGCAGCAGCTCCTCGAACTGGCCGATGATCATGTCCCGGAACTCGTCGCCGCTGTGATGGCGCACGAGGATCTGCGGGCTGTCGTTGACCTCGATCGGATAGGGCACGCTCAGCAGCGGGCCCGAGCGCGTCTTCATCCAGATCGGCTGGTCGTCGTTGGGCCAGTCCATCAGGAAGTCGTAGCCGGTCTCCTTGAGGAGATCGGGCGTGACCCGGGTCGAGGCCATCCACGGCGCCATCCAGCCGCGCGGCCGCTTGCCTGACGCCTTCTCGATCGAATCGCTGATCTCCTGCAGGAAGCGCTTCTCGTCAGCCTCCCACATGCCGCCGTGCCGTTCGGCATTGGTGCGGCCATGGCCGATGAACTCGTCGCCGCGCGCCTTCAGCGCATCGACGATCTGCGGCGCATAGTCGAACACCGTGGTGTTGATCAGGTGCGCGGCCGGCAGGTTGAGTTCGTCGAACATCTCCAGCAGGCGCCAGACGCCGACCCGGTTGCCGTAGTCGCGCCACGCGAAGGTGCGCGGATCGGGCGGCGGATTGGCGACGGTCAGCAGATGGCCCTCGCCCGCGCCGAACGCGAAGTGCTCGATATTGAGGCCGAGATAGACCGCGAGCCGCTTGCCCTCGGGCCAGGAATAATCCTTGCGCTCGGTGATCGGCGAATAGGCGTAGCGGTCGTGATACGGCAGCTTGATCGTGTGCATTCCTACCTCTTGACGACCGCAACCTTGTTGTCGGTCTGCTCTGTATTCATCTTCCGGAAACGGTCGACCGCCTCCGCGTGAAAGGCTCGTTCCTCGGGCCCTGCCTCCTGCACCGGCCGGCGCTCGTCATCGAAATGTCCGTATCGGTCCTCGCCGCGCACCAGCATGGCGCTGACCCGCGTCGGCGACGTGCAGCGCGCGGAGGTCGGGATATAGCTGATGCCGAGCCCAATGCGCCGGTCGTTCGATCGGTTGGGCCGCGAATTGTGCACGAGGTGCGTGTGGTGGAGCGAGAACTGGCCCGCCTTCACCGGCATGAACGCCGTCTGGCTGCGATCGACGTTCGCCGCTAGCTCCTGCCCACGCGACAGCAGATTCTCGGGATCCTGCATCTCCGCATGCGGGAGTTGGCCGAGCTTGTGCGAACCCGGCACGACTTCCATGCAGCCCGCCTCGACCGGCGCGTCGGTCAACGCCACCCAGGCGGTGACATGGCAGGCGGGCTCCAGCGCAAAGTAGGTCGCATCCTGGTGCCAGCTCACATAGGCGCCGGAGCCCGCATCCTTGGGCCAGACGCTGAGATGAAACAGCCGGATGTCGGGGCCGATCAGGTCCTCGACCGCGTCGAGCACTTCGGGCGAATGGACGATCTCGTCGACCCAGGGAAACAGCAGGTGCGGCTTGAAGTTATGGCCGCGCGTCAGCTTCTGACCCTGCGTGCGCTCGAAGCTCTCGAGCCTGTCGCGCCAGGCGCGCGTGCGTTCGGTCGAGAAGGCATCGACCGGGCAGACATAGCCGTCGCGCGCATAACCTTCGATCTGTTCCGGTGTGAGTTTCCTCGGCATGTCAGTGCGCCGTCCAGCCGCCGTCGACGAACAGCAGCGATCCCGTGGTGAAGGAGGAATCCGACGAGGCGAGGAAGAGCGCGGCCTTCGCCACCTCTTCCGGCTGGCCGATACGGCCCATCGGATGGCGCACCTTCCAGAAGGCGCGCGCGGCCTCTGGATCGGGCTGGCGCTTCAGCGAGCGCGCCGGCATCGGCGTGTCGATGACGCCGGGCATCAACGCATTGATCCGGATGCCCTGGGCCGCGTGATCGACGGCGACGGTCTTGGTGAAGGAGACGATCGCGCCCTTGGAGGCGATATAGGCCACGTTGGTGCCGAGGCTCGACTGCGCGAGCTGCGACCCAAGGGTGACGATGGCGCCAAATTTGGCAGCAAGCATCGGCTGGATGGCGTGATGGACCCAGAGGAAGGTGCCCTTCACGTTGATCGCGAAGGTGCGATCCCAGGTCGCCTCGTCGACCTTGTCGACCGTGCCGCCGAAAGAGGCGCCGGCGGCCGTCACCAGCACGTCGATGCGGCCCCATTTCTCCAGGACCTTCGCCACGCCAGCGCGCGCCTGCTCGTTGTTGCTGACGTCGGCCGGGACGATGAGGGTCTCGCTACCGATCTCGGCGGCGGTTTTCGCCAGCCCCGCTTCGTCGAGATCGACCAGCGCGACCTTTGCGCCTTCGGCTGCGAACAGCCGGGCGGTCGCAGCACCGATGCCGGAGGCTGCGCCTGTTACAATCGCCACCTGATCTTTTAGCTTCATGGCAGGAAGCTTATCCCGCTCCTCCGCCCCTTGTCAGCGCGTCAGCGTGGCCGCTTGCGCAACGGACGTTTGCTCTGCGCACGACGCGCCAGCATGTTCAGTCCCTCGATCAGGCCGGAGAAGGCCATCGCAGCGTAGATGTAGCCCTTGGGCACATGCACGCCCATGCCGTCGGCGATCAGGGTCATGCCGATCATCAGCAGGAAGCCCAGCGCCAGCATGACGATGGTCGGATTGTTGCCGATGAACCTGGCCAGACCATCGGCCGCAGCAAGCATCAGGCCAACCGCCACCACGACGGCGATCACCATGATCGGAATATCGTCGGTCATGCCGACGGCGGTGATGATGCTGTCGAGCGAGAAGACCAGGTCGAGGATCAGGATCTGGCCGATCACGCCCACGACCGTGGCGCCGCCGACGGCACCGGCCGTGGCCTCCTCGGCCTCGTGATCGGCCGTGACATGGTCGCGGATCTCGCTGGTGGCCTTGTAGATCAGGAACAGGCCGCCGGCGATCAGGATGAGGTCGCGCCAGGAAAAACCATGACCGAACAGTGAAAAGAGCGGCGTCGTGAGCTGGACGATGAAGGCGACGCCGCTCAGCAGGCCGAGCCGCAGGAACACCGCCAGCCCGATGCCGATGCGGCGGGCGTTGGACCGTTTCTCTTCCGGCAGCTTGTTGGTCAGGATGGAGATGAAGATCAGGTTGTCGATACCCAGCACGACTTCCATGATCACCAGGGTCGCGAGCGCGGCCCAGGCTTGCGGGTCGCGGGCGAGGACGAGGAGCTCTTCCATCATCCCACCACCATAGGTCATTGCTGGGTCGCGCCAAGAGACCTTTCTTTTACAGGGCCGAGCCGCTAAGCCCGCACCCGATGTCTTCCCCCGCCGCCCCGCCGCGGCCCGCCCCCAGCCTTCCTCCCGCTGCGCCCATGATCGCCATCGTGCTCCTGTCGGTTGCCGCCTTCGCGTCGGCCGCCAACATGAGGGTGATCGACCCGCTGCTGGTGCAGCTTTCCGCCTCCTTCGGCGTCACGGTCGGCGCGGCCTCGATCGCCGCCACCGCCTTCCTGTTCGCCAACGGCGTCTTCGTGCTGGTGCACGGCCCGTTCGGCGACCGCTACGGCAAGATGCCGGTGGTCGCCATTGCCTGCATCGGTGCCGCCCTCTGCTGCATGCTGAGCGCAATCTCGGTGTCGCTGGGCATGCTCACTTTGGCACGCTTCCTGACCGGCGTGACCGGCTCGGCGATCATCCCGCTCGCCATCGCCTGGGTCGGCGACAATGTCAGCTACGAGAAACGCCAGGCGACGCTGGCCCGCTTCCTGACCGGCCAGACGCTGGGCCTGATGACCGGATCGGCACTCGGCGGTGCCATCGGCGACTGGCTGGGCTGGCGCTCGGTCTTCTGGGTCCTGGCGGCGATCTACATCCTGGCCGGCAGCGCGCTGTTCCTCGTCATGCGCGCCCGGCCCGACGTCGCGCGCCCGGGCGAACGCGCGGCCGGTTCGATGATCGGCCAGATGTTCCGTGTCATCAAACGGCCCTGGGCGCTGACGGTGATCCTGGTCGTGGCGCTGGAAGGCGGCGTCTTCTGGGGCGCCTTCACCTTCGTCGGTGCCGACCTGCACCAGCGCTTCGACCTTGGCTTTGCCGCGATCGGACTGGCCGTCGCGGCCTTCGGCGCCGGCGGTTTCCTCTACGTGATGGTGGCGCATCATCTCGTGCGCATCCTGGGCGAGCGCGGGCTCTGCACCTGGGGCGGCACCGGGCTCGGAATCGCTTTCGCCGCCATGGCGCTGGCGCCGACCGCCGAGGTCGAGTTCGCCGCCATCGTCCTGTCGGGCGTGTCTTTCTACATGTTCCACAACACGCTGCAGACCAACGGCACGCAGATGGCGCCGGAAGCGCGCGGCGCCGGCATGGCGCTGTTCGCGCTCTGCCTGTTCGTCGGCCAGGCGATCGGCGTGCCCATCGCTGCACCCATCGTCGACCGCTGGGGCGCGCCGCCCGTCTTCTGGGCCGCCGCGATCACCCTGCCGCTGCTGGCCTTCTGGTTTTCGGCCGCGATCGGCCGCCGTGCTCAGTTGACCGGGGAAACCCGGAACTCGTAAGGCGCCTCGAGCAGCTTGCTCTCTTCCGCCGTCAGCGAGATCTCGGTCGACTTCGCCGCGGACGTGAGCTGATCGAGGTCGGTGGCGCCGATGATGGGCGAGCCCATGTAGGGCTTGTGCAGCAGCCAGGCGAGCGCCGCCTGGGCCGGCGTGCAGCCCTTCTCCGCGGCGATCTTCTTCAGCCGCTCGACGATCTCCCAGTCGCAGTCGCGATAGGTACCGTCCTTCACGACCGTGTCGTTCTTCGCGCGCTCGGTCGTGCCGCCGCCGTCCTTGCTGCGGTTGCCCGCCAGGAAGCCCCGCGCCAGCGGCGAATAGGGGATGAGCCCGACACCCTGCTCGTGGCAGAGCCGGTTCATCTCGGGCTCTTCCTCGCGCTGGATCAGATTGTAGAGGTTCTGCATCGCAATCGGCCGGGCGTAGCCCTTCCAGTCGGCGATCATGACCATCTGCGCGAACTTGTAGGCCGGCATGGTCGACCCGCCGATGTAACGGACCTTGCCCGAGCGCACGATCTGGTCGAGCGAGTACATCGTCTCCTCGATCGGTGTGTGCGGATCGAGGCGATGGACCTGGTAGACGTCGATATAGTCGGTCTGCAGGCGCTTCAGCTGGGCATCGACCGCGGCCATCAGATGCTTGCGGCCGGTGCCGACATCGTTCTGATTCTCGCTCATGCGGATGCCGACCTTGGTCGACAGCACGAAGTCTTCACGCTTGGCGATCTTCATGAGCGTGGCGCCCATGATCTCCTCGGATCGGCCGAAATTATAGGCATCCGCCGTGTCGAAGAAGGTAATGCCGACGTCGAGGGCGCGCTTGAAATAGGCCGGCGCCTCCGACTCGTCGAACTTGCCCCAGCCGCGCCTTCCCTTGGCGCCCCACGAATTGCCGCCGAGGCAGATCCTGCTGACGATCAGGCCCGAGCGGCCGAGCGGTCCGTACTTCATCGATAGTCCCCCTAAAAGCTGCGGCACCGGTCGCTTTCGACCGATGCCGCATATCCACGCTCCGGTTTCGCGCCGGCGTCTAGCCGAGCACTTCCTTGTTCACGACGTTCGCCGCGTTGGGATGGCCGTCGAACACGCTCAGGATGTTCTCGACGGCGGTGACGGCCATGCGGTCGCTGGCCTCCTGGGTGACGCCCGCCATGTGCGGGCTGAAGAACACGTTCTCCAGCTCGAACAGCTTGTTCGTCGGATCGGGCGGCTCGCGGTCGAGCACGTCGAGGCCGGCGCCGCGCAGCTTGCCGCCCTTCAGCGCGGCGTAGAGCGCATCCTCGTTGACAATACCGCCGCGCGCCGTGTTCACCAGGAACGCCGTCGGCTTCATCAGCCCCAGCGTCTCTGTATTGAACATATTGATCGTCTCCGGCCCCTTCGGGCAGTGGATCGACACATAGTCGACCTCCGGCAGGATCGCCTTGAGATCGGTGACCTTGGTGGCGCCGGCCTTCTCGATGTCGGCCTTCGACACGTTGGGATCGAGCACATAAGTCTCCATCTCGAACGCGACGCAGCGCTTGACCGTGCGCGAGCCGATGCGGCCCATGCCGACCACCAGCACCTTCTTGCCCGCGACGTCGGACGGCAGGTCGCTCAGCCGCTCGCTCCAGGCGCCGGTGCGCACCCAGCGGTCGGACTTCTTGGTGAGGCGCGCCGCGGCGAGCAGCATGTACATCGCATGCTCGGCCACCGAGACCGAGTTGGCGATGCCGGTGGTCATCAGCGGGATCTTGCGCTTGTTCAGCGCCGGGATCTCGACGGCATCGAAGCCGACGCCGAGGCGGGCCACCACCATCATGCCGGGCGCCGCGTCGAGCTCGGCCTGGCGGAAGGGCGTGGCGCCCAGGGTCACGGCATTGGCATCCGCGAGCTTGGGATGGAGCGACGGCACCGTGTCGTTGGTCAGGATCTCGTAGTCGACGTCATCGCGCGCCTTGAGGACGGCGATTCCCGCCTCCGGCATGCGGCCGACGATCAGCACCTTCTTGCGGTTCTTGCCGGTATTCGGGCCCGTATTCATCGTTTCCCCTGCGTTCTTGCTGTGCAAACGGGCGCGATCCTAGAGCCGGTCGGCGCGGGAGGCCAGAGCCAGCAACTAGGGCAAGTAATCAGGGCAGATAGTTGAGGGGCAGCCGCGTGGTGGACTTGATCTCCTCCATCGCGAACATGGAGGTCACGTCGGACAGCTCGATCTTGGCGATCAGGCGCTTGTAGAAGGCGTCGTAGGCCTCGATGTCGGGCAGCGCGAGTCGGATCAGGTAGTCGATTTCACCGCTCATGCGGTAGCAGTCCATGACCTCCGGGAAGGAGGCCACGGCCTTGGCGAAGCGGGTCAGCCACTGGGCGTTGTGCTGCGCCGTGCGCACCGCCACGAACACGGTGACGTGGGCATTGACGGCCTTGCGGTCGAGCAGCGCCACCCGCGAGCGCACGATGCCCTCCTCCTGCAGGCGATTGATGCGCCGCCAGCAGGGCGTCGTCGACAGGCCGACGCGCTTGGCGACCTCGGCGAGCGGCATGTCGGCATTGTCCTGCAGGCAATCCAGAATCTTCTTGTCGAAGGAATCGAGTATGAATTTTCCGGCCATTGCCCACCTTGAGGAATGAGTTTCTCAAGTTTGACCGCGCGAGCGCAAAGCTAGCAAGCCGTTTCCGGCAGCGACCGGTACAATTCTCCTCATGATCCGTCGCTTCACCGAACACCCCGCCTCGGTCAACGAGACCTACTTCCAGCACATGGGAATGGCCTTCGGCTTCGGCGCCAAGATGCTGGTTGGCTCGCTCGGCTGTTTCGTGCACGGTATCTTCCCATGGCTCTGCCTGACCCGGGGAAGCGACACGATCCGCACCCTGCATCACCGCATGGTGACGCATCGCACGGCGCAGTCC
This sequence comes from Reyranella sp. GW821-FHT14A01, assembly GCF_058803965.1. Classification (NCBI taxonomy): domain Bacteria; kingdom Pseudomonadati; phylum Pseudomonadota; class Alphaproteobacteria; order Hyphomicrobiales; family Reyranellaceae; genus Reyranella; species Reyranella sp. GW821-FHT14A01. The sequence continues at coordinate 29,342 of NZ_JBXAPM010000026.1, read as the reverse complement.
GTTACACCGGAAAGTGCCACGAGCGTCACAGTGGGCGTCGCGGCGGGCGACTAGCCAAACGCCTCAGTCTTTTCGGTCTGATCGCCCCGGTACTTCCGGCCGCTTTCGCGCGCCCTTGGGAGCCGGTCGCGGCCGTTCCGTATTCACCACCGCCAAGCCTGAACGGCCATCAAATAAATTCCACGCCGGCCCTGTGGAGTACCACGCTGGAGACCTATGTCGAAGAAAGGCGGCCGCCGGGACGCCCTCAATAGAAGTCGCAACCCCTTCCCGACATGCTACGTTTCTTAGGCGGGGGAGCGAACAAAAGCGGAGGCTTTAATGGAAACACCCGTACGGATCAGCTACCAGGGCGGCGCGGCCAGCGAAGCGCTGAATACGCTCATCAACGACCATGTCGAGACGCTTGAGAAGCTCCATGGCCGGCTCACCTCCTGCCAGGTGATCGTGCAGGTTCCCGAACGCCATCACCGCACGAGCAACCTTTTCAGCGTCAACATCCACATCGCCCTGCCCGGCAACATCGACGTGAACATCGATCACACGTCGCATGACGACGAGCGCCTTGCCGATCCGACCTTCGCGGTGAACGACGCTTTCCGGCGCGCCAAGCGCCAGATCAAGGAGCGGTCGCGCAAGCAGCGCGGCGAGGTCAAGAACCTGCACGAGCGCATCGAGCGCACGCTGGATCGAGCGGAGAGCTAGCCCCGGCGCGGCACGCCTTTTTCGTCGAGTCTTTCTCTCAGGAGAAAGACTCGATCGCCGCCCCAGAAAATCTCACCATCCAGGACGAAGCTCGGCACGCCGAAGATGCCCGAGGCTTCGGCCTCGGTGCGGAGCGCGTCGTGCCGGGCACCGCCTTCGCCCTCGAGGAAGGCGGCGAAGCCCGGCGGCGCGCCCGCCTGTTCGAGCGCAGCGCTAACTGCGTCAACGCTTTCCGGATCGAGATCACGGCGCCAGAAACGGTCGAAGGCGAGATCGTTGTAGGCCCGGAACACGCCGTGCTGCTGGGCATAGAGCATGCCGGCGTTGATCGTCCGCGCATAAAAGATCTTCTTCGGTCCCATCAGGGTCAGGCCCTGCTTGTTGGCGAAGCGGCGCGCATCCATGTAGGCGTATCGCACGCGGCGCCAGTGATGCGGATCGCGCTGCTCGACCGAGCCTTGGAACGAGGCGATGTCCAGCGTATAGGGCCGCCAGTCGAGGTCGATCTCGTAGTCGGCCTCAAGCTGATAGGCCCACGCCTTCGCGACGAAGGCATAGGGGCTGACATAGTCAGTCCAAAGGATGACCTTCGCAGGCTCCTTCATGGCGCTCGCGTCTCGCGCCGCCGCAACCACCAGAACAGGCCGGCGACCACGGCGATCATCAGCGCACCGACCAGCAGGAGCATGGCGGAATCCTGGATCCACGCCACCGCCGGCAACGACACGGCGAGGACGATGCCGACCAGGCAGATCCGCCACGCCCGTGCATGGACGCCCGCCACGAAGGTGCCCAGCGCCAGGAGGATCAGCAGCGCCAGGCTGGTCGCATTGTCGTTCACCACGCCGCGCACCTCGGGCAGGAACATCAGCCACATGGCGCCGAGGAAGGCGAGCCAGTGCAGGACCTGGGTCCCCACCAGCCACATATGGTCCGCCGTCTTCTCCCGTTCCCGCCAGCCCGTGACGATGCAGGCAAAGCCGTAGATCGGTGCCAGCGCCATCCAGTAGGCGTAGGTCGCCTGTCCCCGGAAGCCGGTCAGGATGACGCCGCCGACCGCCAGCACCAGCATGGCCACATACGGAAGCTCCCGCAGCAGCCAGTGCCGGTTGGTGTTGGCGCTCTCGCCGCTCAACGCGGATCCTTCGCCAGCCGCTTCTCGACGACGCGGGCCCACAAGGTCGAACCCAGGGTCAGCGCCTCGTCGTTGAAGTCGTAGCTGGGATTGTGGACCTCGCAGCCGCCTTCGCCGCCGCCATTGCCGATGTTGATGAAGGCGCCCGGGACCTGCTCCAGCATGTAGGAGAAATCCTCGGAGGCCATCACGAACGGGCCTTCGCGGTTCATGTTCTCCGGCCCGACGATCTCCGCCGCCACGTCGGCAATGAACTTCACGGCATCCTTGTCGTTGACCAGCGGCGGGAAGGCGATGCGCACATCGGCCTTGGCGCTGCCGCCCAAGGTCTGGGCGATACCGCTGGAGATCGTCTCGATGCGCTCCTTGATCAGCGCCATCGTCTCCTTCCTGAAGGCCCGGATCGTGCCGCGCAGCACGGCTTCCTGCGGGATCACGTTGTAGGCGTCGCCCGAATGCATCTGGGTGACCGAGATCACCGCCGAATCGAGCGGCGCCACGTTGCGCGACACGACGCTCTGCAGCGCCGAGATGATCTGCGTCGCGATGATCACCGGATCGATGCCGGTCTCCGGCCGCGCACCGTGCGCGCCCTTGCCGGTGATGTGGATGTCGAACAGGCCGCCGCCCGCCATCTGCGGGCCGGAGCGGATCGCGAACTTGCCGACGTCGAGCTTCGGCCTATTGTGCATGCCGAAGATGATCTCGCACGGGAACTTCTGGAACAGCCCGTCCTTGACCATCGCCTCGGCGCCGCCTCGCCCTTCCTCGGCCGGCTGGAAGATGAGATGCACGGTGCCGTCGAAATTGCGCGTGGCGGCGAGATACTTGGCGGCGCCCAGCAGCATCGCGGTATGGCCGTCATGGCCGCATGCATGCATGCGGCCCTTGTGCGTGCTGCGGTGATCGAAGGTGTTGAGCTCGTCCATCGGCAGCGCGTCCATGTCGGCGCGCAGCCCGATGGCGCGCGGATTGTTGCCGACGCGGATCGTGCCGACGACACCGGTCTTGCCGATGCCGGTCGTGACCTCGCAGCCCCACTCCTTCAGCTTCTGCGCCACGATGGTGCTGGTGCGCTCCTCCTCGAAGCCGAGCTCGGGATGGGCATGGATGTCGCGCCGGATGGCGGTCAATTCGGCTGCAGCGGCGGCGATCAGCGGTTCGATTTTCATGGCGGTCAGGACTCCAGCAGGAAGGCGGTCATTACACGACGAAACTCCGCGCCGTGCACGTTCGGATATGCATGGCCGCCGTCCGGCAGCACATAGGCGCGGGCCCCGGGGATCAGGCGCACCAGCTCCTCGGTGAAGTAGAGCGGCGTCACCGTGTCGTCGCGGGCGCAGACGGCCAGGGTGCGGGCTGTCACCTTCTGCAGCTGCTCGCGCCGGTCGTGCGCCACGATGGCGGCAATGCGCGACAGGACGATCTCGGGTTCGGGGATGGTGCCGGCCGACTTGGCCTCGGCGGCCACCAGATCGGCGTCGTGATCGCGCACCCAGGACGGCGAATTGAGCGCCAGCGCGCTCGACTTGAGATAGGCCGCCGGCCCCAGTTCGCGCAGCATCAGGGAGCGCACCTCGAACAGGCGACGGAAGAAGGCGTCGGTCTTGGCCCAGGTGGCGCTCAGCACCAGCCGGTCGATCCGCTCCGGATGCTCGATCGCCAGGATCTGCCCCATGGCGCCGCCGGTCGAGTGACCGCACCAATGAACCTTGTCGTAGCCCAGCCCCTCGATGAGCTGCAGCGCATCGTCGGCCATCTGCTCGACGCTGTAGGTGATCTTCGACAGGGAACTGCGGGCGGTGCCGCGATGATCGTGCACGACGACGGTGAATTGGCGCGCCAGCTCGGACACGTTGTCGCCCCACCAGCGCCCGTCCCCACCAAGGCCTGCCACCAGAAACAACGCGGGACCGCTGCCATGAACCTCATAATAGAGTTCGGCGCCATCGCGCAGCTTGAACAGGGCCATTCCGTCTCCTAAGCCATTTGCTATGTTCGCCCCGGGAGGAAAGCGCACCATGAAGCGCCTGTCGATTGTTGCGTTGATCCTGATGAGCGGCTGCGGGCCCAAGGAACAGGTGGTCACGGGCAACATTCCGCGTCCGTCGCCCGACGAGGCGACGCCGACGGGCATTGCCTATCTCTGCGAGGGCCGCAAGGAAGTGGCCGTCGTCTATGCCAAGAACCGCGCCTCGGTGACGCTGGGCGACCGGACGTGGCGCCTGGAATACCAGGGCAGCGGCCAGGGCTTCCGCTATGCCGATGCCTCGACCGAATGGTCCGGTCCCGGCAATGCCGGCACGCTCAAGCCGTTGAGCGGCGGCTCTCCGCTCGCGTCGAACTGCCAGCCGCTGCGCCGCACGACCTAGGATCACGGCCAGACAGGTACACCGTCCAGCCCCGCGGTCTCCGGCAGGCCGCAGATCAGGTTCGCATTCTGCACCGCCTGGCCCGCAGCTCCTTTACCGAGATTGTCGACCACGCCCATCGCGATTACCAGGTTGCGCTCCGGATCGGCGGCATAGCTGACGAAGGCAAGGTTCGAGCCGGTCGCCCATTTGGTCTGCGGCGGCTTGTCGGTCACGCGGACGAACGCCCGACCGGCGTAGAAACGCCGGGCCGCATCCAGGCACTGCTCCGTGGTGGCGCGGCCGCGGCAGTAGATGGTGGCGAGTACGCCGCGGGTCATCGGCACCAGATGCGGCGTGAACACCAGTCCGGCCGCGCTGCCGCCGCTCAGCCGCTCGATCGTCCGGGCCATCTCGGGCATGTGGGTGTGCTTCAGCAGACCGTAGGGCACCAGGTTCTCGTTGCTCTCGGCATAGCCGAAGCGGCTGTCGTTGCCGCCGCGGCCGGCGCCGGAGATGCCGGTCTTGGCGTCGATCACGATGTTGCCGGGCTCGATCAGCCTGTCGGCCAGCAGCGGCGCCAGCGCGGTCAGCGTCGCCGCAGGGAAGCAGCCGGGATTGGCAACACGGCTCTTCCCCGCGATCTCATCCGGCCAGACGTCGGCCAGACCGTAGGCCCAACCCTCGACGTAGCGATGGTCGCCGCCGATATCGACGATCTTCACCTCCTTCGGCACACGCGCCAGCGCGTCGGCCGAGGCGCCCGTGGGCAGCGACGCGAACAGCACGTCGAGCTTCGGCAGGGTCGCAGGGTCCCACTTCTCGATCACGAGGTTGGACAGTTTGGCCGGCAGGCCGGGGAAGCGGTCCACCAGACGGCTGCCGGCGCTGCCCTCGCCCGCGGCGTAGACCAGCTCGAAGGAAGGATGGCTCGCGATCAGGCGCATCGCCTCGCCGCCGCCAAAACCGCTGATGCCGACAATACCGACGCGAATGCTCATGATGATGTCCTCTGGAGTTTGGGCAAAAGAAAACCCCCGGAGCCGAGGGCTGCGGGGGTTCAGGAACGCGGACCGGTGACCGGTCCGGCAGGTGCGGCCTACGGTAAGGCCGTCACCACACGGACGGACGCAGATCGACGCGCAGCCTGAAGAGCCGCCGCATGAGTGCAGCGACGTCGGCGTCGATTACGAAGGTCCTGGTTCCTGAGCATGTTGCTCGAAACTGTCGCCACTCACACTAAGCGTCAAGTGGAATGTCTGCCGAGCGGCTACTTCAGCCAGAGCTTGATCGCGTAGCCGACCAGCGCCGTCACGCCGACGCCGCCGACCCACAGGCCGACGAACCACAACCACTGCCGCGCCTTGGGCATCAGTGATAGCCCATCAGTGATATCCTTCATGGCCGGTCTTGCCGCGGAACACCCAGTAGGAAAAGCCGGTATAGGTCAGGATGATCGGCACGATCACCAGCACGCCGGGCAGCATGAACGCCAGGCTGTCGTGCGGCGCCGCGGCATCCCAGATCGAGACCGACGGCGGCACCACGTTGGGGTAGAGGCTGATGCCGAGACCGGCCAGCCCCAGGGCGAACAAAGCCAGCGCCATCAGGAACGGCGTGTAGTGGTGCCCACGGCGCAGGCTCCAGAACAGCACGAAAGTGACGATCGCCACCAGCACCGGCACCTGAGCCGTGAACAGGACCTGCGGCCAGGCGAACCAGCGCATCCAGTAGGCATCGCGCAGGAAGGGCGTCGCCGCACTCACCGCCGCCATCGCCACGATCGTCGCGATACCCAGGCGGAAGGCCAGCCGGTAGCAACGCTCCTGCAGCGAGCCCTCGCTCTTCATCACCAGCCAGGTCGAGCCCAGCAGCGCGTAGCCGCAGAGAAGGCTCACGCCCACCAGGACACTGAACGGCGTCAGCCAGTCGAACCAGCCGCCGGCATAGGTGCGGTTCTGGACGGCGATGCCCTGCAGCAACGCGCCGAGCGTGATGCCCTGCGCCAAGGTGGCGACGATCGAGCCGCCGCTGAACGCCACGTCCCACAGCGCGCGATGGCGCGGGTCGCGCCAGCGGAACTCGAAGGCGACGCCGCGGAAGACCAGTGCCAGCAGCATCGCGATGATGGGCGCATAGAGCGCCGAGAGGATCATGCCGTAGGCCAGCGGGAAGGCCGCCAGCAGGCCGCCGCCGCCCATCACCAGCCAGGTCTCGTTACCGTCCCACACCGGCGCCACCGAATTGATGGCGCTGTCGCGCTCCTGACCGACCGGCAGGAACGGAAACAGGATGCCGATGCCGAGGTCGAACCCGTCCATGACGACATAGGCCAGGATGGCGAAGGCGATGATGAAGGCGAAGAACATCGGGAGGTCGAACGGCATGATCAGGCCCCCTTGCCGCTGGCGAGCTTTTCGGCGACGGCGGGTGCGGGCGTGATGCCCGCGGCCCGCACCGGCTGGTCGCGCCGTGGTCCCTCCTCGCCGCGATGCGGCGGATGGGACATCAGTTTAAGGATGTAATAGGTGCCGGCGCCGAACGTGAAGAAGTAGACGATGACGAAAGACACCAGCGACGCACCGACCGCCGGCGCATCGAGCGCGGACGCCGAATCGACCGTGCGCAGCAGGCCGTGCACCGTGTAGGGTTGGCGGCCGACCTCGGTCGTCACCCAGCCGGCGATGACGGCGACGAAGCCCGCTGGCCCCATCGCCAGCGCGAAGCGGTGCAGCAGCGGCCAGTCGTAGAGCTTCTTGCGCACGCGGGCGAACAGGCTGAACATCGCCAGGGTCAGCATCAGCATGCCCATGCCGACCATGATCCGGAACGACCAGAACACGACGGCCACCGGCGGCCAATCCTTGCGGTCGACCGTGTCGAGGCCCTTCAGCGGCGCGTCCCATGAATGCTTCAGGATCAGCGACGAGGCCTTGGGAATCTCGACGGCGAACAGGTTCTTGCCCGCCGCCTCATCGGGCCAGGCGAACAGAACCAGCGGCGCGCCGTCGGGATGGCTCTGGAAATGACCTTCCATGGCCATGACCTTGACCGGCTGGTGCTCCAGCGTGTTCAGCCCGTGCTGGTCGCCGGCGAAGATCTGCAACGGCGCCACCACGGTGATCATGCCCATCGCCATCGAGAACATCACACGCGCGCCTTCGTTACTGCGTTCACGAAGCAGATGCCACGCGCCGACCGCGCCGACGACCAGCGCTGTCGTCAAATAGGCACCGAAGACCGTGTGCACGAGACGGTACGGGAAGGACGGGTTGAAGATGATCGCCAGCCAGTCGACCGGCACGAACTGGCCGCTGGCATTGATCGCGTGGCCCACCGGCGTCTGCATCCAGCTGTTGGCGGCGAGGATCCAGAAGGCCGAGATGAAGGTGCCGATCGCGACGGCGAGTGTTGCGGTGAAGTGCAGGCCCTTGCCGACGCGGTTCATGCCGAACAGCATGACACCCAGGAAGCCCGCCTCGAGGAAGAACGCCGTCAGCACCTCGTAGGCCATCAACGGCCCGATCACCGGTCCCGCCTTGTCGGAGAAGACCGACCAGTTGGTGCCGAACTGGTAGGACATCACGATGCCCGACACGACGCCCATGCCGAAGGCCAGCGCGAAGATCTTCAGCCAGTACTTGAAGAGATCGAGATAGACTTGGCGTCCCGTCCAGAGCCACAGGCCTTCGAGCACGGCGAGATAGCTCGCGAGGCCGATGGAGAAGGAGGGGAAGATGAAATGGAAGGAGACCGTGAAGGCGAATTGAAGTCTCGCCAGGAAGATTGCGTCCAATCCCTCGAACATGGCGTCCTCCCCTAGACGATGCGCGACGCGTAGGCGGGCGACTTCATCGCAACGACCAGTACGTCCAGCGCCGCGACGAGCTCCGAGCGATTGCGCGCGGCGCCCAGCGCAATTCGAATGGCATGCTCCGGTTCGCCGTCGACGCTGAAACTGTCGCTCGTAACCACTGCAAGCCCCTGTCGCTGCACATGCGCGGCAAACTCGGCGCGGGTCCATGCGGCCGGCAAGCGCAGCCACACATGATGCCCCTTCGGATGAGCCGCATAACTCTGATCCGAAAGCGCCTTCGCCGCCAGCTTCTGTCGCGCGGAAGCCTCTGCAGCGACGGCGGAAACGATGGCATCGGCGCTGCCGTCGCCCATCCAGCGACTGACGAGTGCGACCATGAGTGGCACGGGCATCTGCGACACTGTGCGCAGCGCATTGGCGAGCACCGATGCGGCGGCGCGATCGGGTGTGAGCACGTAAGCGACGCGCAAGCCGGGCGCGATGCACTTCGACAAGGTCATCGCGAGATAGGAGCGCTCGGGAATCAGCGTGGCGATGGGCTGCGCCTTCGGCTCGAGATTTCCATAGGCATCGTCCTCGATCAGCACGAGATCGTGGCGACGGATCACGGCCGCGAGCTGCTCGCGTCGCGCCGGACCGATCGTCTGCGTCGTCGGATTGTGGATCGTCGGCAGGAGATACACCGCCTTCGGCGCATGCGTGCGGCACGCCGCCGCAAGCGCCTCGGGATCCATGCCCTCTTTGTCCGACGCCACGCCAACGAGGCGCACGCCAAGCGACGCGGCCGCCGACTTGAAGCCGGGATAGGTCAGCCTGTCGGTGAGCACGACATCGCCAGGTTTGGTCACGGCCAGGAGCAGCGCCATCAGCGCGCTCTGCGTGCCGGGCGAGATGACGAGCCGGTCGGCCTCGACCGTACGCACCCGCCGCCGCAGCCAGTCGGCCGCAATGCCGCGATCGACGGGGCTGCCGCCCGCCTGCTGGTAGCTCAGGAGATCGGAGAAGCCGTGGTCGCGCTGCAGGGCCGCCAGCCCGCGCATGATGCGGCCTTCGAGGTCGGCCTCGATGGGCGATGGCGGCAGGTTCATCGACAGGTCGACGGCGATGCCCGCCGCGGCATGACCGGCGGGCCGGGCGCGAGTCTCGGAAACGAAGGTACCCTGCCCGACTTTTGCGTCGGTCAGGCCCCGCCGCCGCGCCTCATTGTAGGCACGCGTCACCGTCGTCAGATCGACGCCCAGCGTCTTGGCCAGCGCGCGATGGGTCGGCAGGCGCTCGCCCCGATGCAGGCGACCCGAGGCAATGTCGCGTTCCAGCGCCTCGACGATGCCCTCGTAGACCGGCCCGTCAGCCGCATCGAGTGTAGGGCTCCAATCCATACAATATTCCTCCTTGTTCTTGAATGTATGGCAAACCGTATGGATATTCAAGCTCGACAATCGAAGGAGGAAAACGATGGCTGGGAAAGGTGGTCTCTATCTTCTGCGGGGCATGCTGGGACGCTGCCCGGCCTGTGGCGAGGGCAAGCTGTTCCGCGCCTTCGTGAAGGTCGCCGACCGCTGCAATGTCTGCGGCGAGGACCTGCACCATCACCGCGCCGACGACTTCCCCGCCTATCTGACGATCTTCTTGGTCGGCCACTTGGTCGTGCCGATCGCGATGTATGTCGAGATCGCCTACCAGCCCTCCTACTGGCTCCATACTTTCCTATGGGCGCCGCTGGTGATCGTCCTGTCGATCGGCCTGCTTCAGCCGATCAAGGGCATGATCGTCGCGCTGCAGTGGCACATGGGCATGCACGGCTTCGCCGAAGCCAAGCAGGCGCGCGCCGAATATTGTTAGTCGCCTCTTTGAATCGGGAAGAGCCCAGTCTCGGAATACTGGCTGGCTTCTTGCACTCTGCGGTCGTCAAAGTGACAATGCCGTCGAGAGGAAGACCATGCCCGATGCCATCGCCGAAACTCCGACGCACGCGGCCCCCGGCCATCCGCTCGATCCACTGACCGCCCACGAGATACGTCAAGCGTCGTCGGCCGTGCGAGCGGCATACGATCTCGGGCCGGGCATGATGTTCGAAACGGTGAGCTTGCACGAACCCGACAAGCGCATCGTAAAGGACTTCCGGGCGGGTGCCTCGTTTCCGCGCGAGGCGTTCGTTTGCGCTTTCGACCGCGCCAACGGCAAGGTCTGGGAAGCCCGGGTGGACCTCGTCGCCGACAAGGTCGTCGACTGGCGTCACGTTCCCGGCGTCCGGCCGCGCATCCTGATCGACGACATAACGCTGGTCGGAGAGGTGGCGCGGGCTGATCCCCGCTTCCGCGAGGCCCTGGCCCGGCGCGGCATAACCGACATCGAGAACGTCCAGGTCGACCCTTGGTCGGCCGGCAACTACGGCTTGCCGGACGAAGAGGGCCGGCGGCTCTCGCATACTTTCTGTTGGTACCGGAGCGAGAAGAACGACAACGGCTATGCCCACCCCATCGAGGGGCTATGTGCCGTCATCGATCTCGACCGCGCCGAAGTGCTGCGTGTCGACGACTACGGCGTGGCCGACGTCCCGAGGCTCGATCGCAACTATGCCGCCCGCTATCGAAGCGTCTTTCGCGACGACCTGAAGCCGCTGGAAATCGTCCAGCCGGCCGGCCCGAGCTTCGTTGTCGAGGGCAACGAGGTCCGTTGGCAGAAATGGCGCTTCCGCGTCGGCTTCAATGCCCGGGAAGGCCTGGTGCTGCATGCGATCGGCTACGAGGAAGAGGGCCGGCTGCGGTCGGTGTTGCACCGGGCAGCCTTGTCCGAGATGGTCGTGCCCTACGGACACCCCGGCGGCGGGCATTTTCGCAAGAATGCCTTCGATGTCGGCGAGTACGGCATCGGCGTGCTGGCCAACTCCCTGACGCTGGGCTGCGATTGTCTCGGCGCCATCCGCTACTTCGACGCCTGGCTGGCCGACAGCAAGGGCGATCCCTACTGCATCGAGAGCGCGGTTTGCCTGCACGAGGAGGATTTCGGCATCCTGTGGAAGCACACCGACCTGTTCACGGGCGAGGTTGACGTGAGGCGCGCCCGGCGGCTGGTCGTGTCGTCGATCTCGACCGTCGGCAACTACGAGTACGGCTCGTTCTGGTACTTTCATCAGGACGGCTCGATCCACTTCGAGATGAAGGCGACCGGTATCGTGAACACCGCCGGCCTCCGGCCCGGCGAAGCGCCGGACTATGGGACGATCGTGTCGCCGGGCGTCTATGCCCACTACCATCAGCACGTCTTCAACATGCGCCTCGACGTGGCCGTCGACGGCGAGTGCAACCGCGTCGTCGAGGTCGACACCGTGGCGGTGCCCATGGGCGCCGACAATCCGTACGGCAATGCCTTCACAACACGCGAGACGGTCCTGGCAACCGAGCTGGGCGCACAGCGCAACGTCGACTTCAACGCCGCCCGCTTCTGGAAGATCGAGAGCGCGGAGGCTCGCAACCGGCTGGGCCAGCCCACTGCCTACAAGTTGCTGCCGTTGAGCCCGATCCCCACCTTCTCGCATCCCCAGTCGATGGTCTCGCGGCGCGCGGCCTTCATGACCCGGCAACTCTGGGTCACCGCCTACCATCCCGACGAGATCTACGCGGCCGGCCGCTACCCCAACCAGAGCAGCGGCGGCGACGGATTGCCGGCATGGACGGTCTCGGACCGCCCGCTGGTCGATACCGATGTCGTGGTCTGGCACAGTTTCGGGCTGCACCATATTCCGCGCCCCGAGGATTTCCCGGTCCAGCCCGTGATCACCGCCGGTTTCGCCCTTCATCCCGCGGGATTCTTCGCGGAGAATCCGGCACTCGATGTCCCGCCCTCCGGAAGCAGCATGAGTTGCTGCGTCGACTGACGTGGCCCGCTGGGGGAACCTCGTTCAACCGAAAACGTCGAAGACCTCGGCAATTGCCGACCGATCGAGTCCGGCGCGTAGGCAGGTCTGCAGCAGCACGCGCGCTTTCAACGGATTGAGCCGGCCGCCCCAGATGAGGCCGGCCTTGCGCAGCGCGATCTCCGAACTGGGACCGCCATAGGTCTGGCGCAGCAATGGCCCGCCGCCGGCGCGCGGTGACACGACGGTCGGAATGATCTCGCCGAGCTGGCCCACCAGCGACGCGACCCGCTCGGGAACGTGACCGCCGCCCATCGCGCCCACCACGACGCCGCGATAACCGAGCTGGTCGCGATGATCGACCATCGCCTCGAGGATATAGCCGGGCTCGTCGAGGCCCAACCACAGGAGCGCCACCGGCTGTTCCCTGCCCTCCGACGCCGCGCCCAATCGCTTGCGGGCCGCTTCGACCGGCGCACGCACCGGCATCGACAGCGGCACGACCCGATCTTCAACCAGCGCCGCGAGCGGCCCGGTCTGCGGCGACGCGAAGGCATTGATCCGCGTCGGATGGATCTTCAGCACGTCGGCCGCCGCGTAGATCTCGTCGAGCATCACCGCGATCACGCCCAGCGACTTCGCATGTGCCTTCACCCAGGGATCGCAGGCGACACGCACGGCGGCGAGCAGGTTGCCCGGCCCGTCGGGCGAAGTGAGCGCGGGATTGCGCATCGCGGCCGTCACGATCACCGGGATGTCGCGCTCGACGAGGAGATCTAGCAGGAAGCTGGTCTCTTCCAGCGTGTCGGTGCCTTGCGTCACCACCACGCCGTCGACATCGAGGCCCATGATCTTCTGCGCCAGCGAATGGATCTGGTCGAACGACAGCGAATGGCTGCCGACCCGCGACACTGTCTCCGCGCGGATGTCGGCCAGCGTGGCCAGCAGCGGAACGGCCGCGACGAGATCGTCGGCGCCCAGCCCCATCTGCATCGCGCCGGACGCATCCGGCGCGGTCGCGATGGTGCCGCCAAGGGCCAGGATCTGGATACGCGGAAGGGTCATGACAAAAGCCTCAGGGAACGAAAGAAACGCTCGGCCTCCGGCGCGCGCATCGCATCGGCCGGGGCGAGATAGCCGAGGGACACGTAGCGGCGCCCCTTCAACACAACGAGTTGCCGCAACGCATTGCCACCGGCCAGCGGCCCGGTTGATTCGACAGCCGGCGCACCCTGCACCGTCTTCCAATCGACGCTGGTCCATTTGCCGCCGGCCAGGCGCTGCGCGCGATCGTCGAGCGCCGACTGAAGGTTGAGCTTGGGTTGGCGCACATCGACATCGGCAGGATAGAGCGCGCTCTGCGCCACGAAGGACAGGCGCCGGTATTCGAGACTGTAGGAGTGATAGACGAAGGCCGTCCCGCCGGGGGAGACGGTGTCGACCGTCTTGTAAAGCGGTGCGCCCGGCATCTCGACGAAGAACGACTTGTCGGCGCCTTCCACCGGAAACCACGCGGCCGACTGCGCCGCTGCATCGGCCGCCAGCAACGCCACCGGCAGCGCAAGAAAAGACCGCCTGTACTGGCTCATTCGGCAGCCTGTGCCCGGCCAAACTTCTCGCGCGCCTCGGCTTCGGTGTAGTAGCCGCGCGCCACGTCGCGGGCGATCGACTCCCGGCTGCGCTTCGCCGGATCGCCGAAACCGCCGCCGCCCGGTGTCGAGACGCGCACCACATCGCCGACGCCGATCTCGATATCCTGGTCCTTGGAGAGATGCGGCGGATGATAGGTCCGGCCGCCCTGGTCGACCTGCACAAGGTTGGTGCCGCCGTCGCTGCCACCCAGCACGCCCTGGGGGCCGGTGCGGCCATGGTCCATCACCATCGAGACACGCGCCTCACCACGCCGCAGCTTGATGGCGTAGTTGATGCCGAAGCCGCCACGGAACTCGCCGGCGCCGCCCGATCCTTCGCGCAGCGAGAACTCCTCGAACAGCACGGGATAGAACTGCTCCAGCACCTCGACCGGCGGCATCTTGGAGATGCCGATGGTCGAGCAGCCATTGCTCAAGCCATCGCCGCCCTGGAAGCCGCCGTATCCGCCGCCGGTGAAGAGATACATGATGTAGTTACGCTTGCGCTCCGGATCGTAGCCGCCGACGCCGAGATTGCCGGAGGTGCCGGCGGGCGCCGCGAACAACAAATCGGGGATCGCCTTGGTGAGTGCGGCGAACACCGCCTCGGCGATGCGCTGGCTCACCTCGGCGGCGCAGCCCGACACGGGTCGCGGATACTTCGCGTACAGGAACGTGCCTTCGGGCTCGACGATGCGCAGCGGCTCGAAAGTGCCGGCGTTGATCGGCACGTCGGGGAAGACATGCTTCACGGCGAGGTAGATCGCCGACTTGGTCGTGGCGATCACGCTGTTCATCGGGCCGCGACAGGGCGGGCTCGATCCGGTCATGTCGAAGATGAGCTCGTCGCCCTTCTTCGTGATCTTCATCCTGATCGTCAGCGGCTCGTCGACCACGCCGTCGCTGTCGACCTGCGAGGCGCCTTCGTACACGCCGTCGGGAATGCCCGCGATCTTGGCGCGCATCTGCCGCTCGGCGCGATGGCGCATCTCCGCGATCGCGGCCCGCACCACCTCGGCGCCATAGCGGTCGATCAGCTCGGTGAGCCGCACTTCGCCGGTCGCGAGCGCGGCGGCCTGGGCCTTGATGTCGCCGATGCGCTGATCGGCGATGCGGATGTTGGACAGGATGATGGACAGGATCTCCTGGTCCATCTCGCCCTTCTTGAAGAATTTCACGGGCGGCAGGCGCAGCCCTTCCTGCTCCACCTCGGTGGCGCTGGCGGAGAAGCCACCCGGCACCATGCCGCCGACATCGGGCCAGTGGCCGGTATTGGCCAGCCAGGCAAACAGCTCGCCCTTGTAGAAGAACGGTTTCACGAAACGCACATCCATCAGGTGCGTGCCGCCCAGATAGGGATCGTTGACGATGAACACGTCGCCCGGATCGACCTTGCCGGCATAGTGCGTCTTCACCCTCTCGATCACGGCGCGGGTAGAAAACTGCATGGTGCCGACGAATACCGGCAGGCCGAGCTCGCCCTGGGCGATCAGGGAGCCGTCGACGGTGTCGTAGATGCCGTCGGAGCGGTCCATGCCCTCGGAGATCACGGGCGAGAAGGCCGCACGCACGAAGGCCAGATCCATCTCGTTGCAGACCTGGATCAGGCCGTTCTGGATGACTGTCAATGTGACGGGATCGAGATTAGGCATGCCCAAATCACTAGCACAGCCCATGCCCGGCTGCGCTATGATGGCGTTCAAATCCCCCACTTTTCGAAGCGGAATTCCCATGAACGCGCCTCTTGCCGTCGACAATCTCGATTTGATGAAGTTCGGCGTCGGCCAGCCCGTGCCGCGCCAGGAAGACCCGACCCTGCTGCAGGGCCAGGGCCGCTATACCGACGACATCAACCTCCCCGGCCAAGCCTATGCGGTGATGGTCCGCAGCCAGGTGGCCCATGGACTCCTGAAAGGCATCGATGCCGAGGAGGCACGCAGCATGCCGGGCGTGCTCGGCATCTGGACCGGCGCCGATCTCAACGCTGCCGGCTACGGCGCGCTGAAGACGGTGATGATGGTGCCCAACCGCGACGGCTCGCAGATGAAGACGCCGACGCGTTATTCGCTGGCCACCGACAAGGTGCGCTTCGTCGGCGACCCGGTGGCCTTCGTCGTCGCCGAGACCGCGGCACAGGCGCGCGACGCAGCCGAAGCCGTCGTCCTCGACATCGAGGCCCTGCCCGCCGTCACCAATGCGCGCGAAGCCGCCCAGCCCGGCGCGCCGATCGTGTTCGACGACGTGCCCGGCAATGTCTGCGCCGACTTCCAGTATGGCGACAGCGCCGTGGTCGCCGAGGCCTTCGCCAGGGCCGCGCATGTGACGAAGCTGCATCTCGTCAGCAACCGCATCGTCGTCTGCGCGATGGAGCCGCGCACCGCGATCGGTCACTACGACAAGGAAACCGATCGTTCGACCCTCTATGCCGGCTGCCAGGGCGTGTTCGGCCTGAAGAACCAGATGGCGGCGCTGCTCGGCATCAAGCCGGCGCAGATGCGCGTCGTCACCGGCAATGTCGGCGGCTCGTTCGGCATGAAGGGCTCGCCTTACCCGGAATATGCCGGGCTCTTCCATGCCTCCAAGATTCTCGGCCGCCCGGTGAAGTGGACCGATGACCGCTCCGGCAGCTTCCTCAGCGACCAGCACGGCCGCGACCATGATTTCGACGCCGAGCTGGCCCTCGACAAGGACGGCACTTTCCTCGCCGTGCGCCTCAAGGGCTACGCCAATCTCGGCGCCTATCTCTCGAACGTCGGCGCGGCCATGGGCGCGCTGGGCGTGTCGCGCAATCTCGCCGCGGTCTATCGCACGCCGCTGATCGAGGTGCAGACCAAGGTGGCCTTCACACACACCTCGCCGATCGGCGCCTATCGCGGCGCCGGCCGGCCCGAGGCCAACTATTTCATGGAGCGCCTGATCGCCACCGCCGCCCGCGAGATGGGCCTCGACCAGGCGGAAATGCGCCGGCGCAACCACATCACGCCCGAGGAGATGCCCTACAAGACCGCGTCGGGCACGGTCTACGACAGCGGCGAGTTCACGGTGCTCCTCGACAAGGCGCTGGAGCTGGCCGACGTCGCGGGCTTCGCGGCGCGCAAGGCGGAGAGCAAGAAGCGCGGCAAGCTGCGCGGCCTCGGCATCGGCGATTATCTCGAAGTGACGGCGCCGCCGATGAACGAGATGGGTGGGCTGCGCTTCGAGGAGAATGGCGACGTCACGATCATCACCGGCACGCTCGACTACGGCCAGGGCCACTGGTCGGCCTTCGCGCAGGTGCTGACGACGAAGCTCGGCATCCCCTTCTACAAGATCAAGCTGAAGCAGGGCGACAGCGACCTGCTGATCGCGGGCGGCGGCACCGGCGGCTCGAAATCGATCATGGCCTCGGGCGCGGCGATCATGGAAGCCTCCGACAAGGTGATCGAGAAGGGCAAGGAGATCGCGGGCGTGGCCCTCGAAGCCTCGGCCGCCGACATCGAGTTCAAGCTCGGCCGCTTCGAGATCGTCGGCACCGACCGCGGCATCGGGATCATGGAGCTGGCCAGCAAGCTGCGCGGCGGCATGAAGCTGCCCGAAGGCGTGCCCACCACGCTCGACGTCAGCCATGTCCACGAGGCGGCGCCGTCGGCCTACCCCAATGGCACGCATGTGGCGGAGGTCGAGGTCGATCCCGACACCGGCCATGTCGAGATCGTGAAGTACACGATGATCGGCGACTTCGGCACGGTCATCAATCCGCTACTGGTCGAGGGCCAGAGCCATGGCGGCGTGGTGCAGGGCATCAGCCAGGCGATCTTCGAGCACGTCGTCTACAGCGAGGAAGGCCAGCCGCTGACCGGCAGCTTCACCGACTACGCCATCCCGCGTGCCGGCGACGCGCCGTCGTTCAAGATCGACTATCACTCGGTGCCGGCCAAGACGAACGTGCTGGGTGCCAAGGGCTGCGGCGAGGCCGGCTGCGCGGGCTCGCTGCCGTCGGTGATGAACGCGATCTCCGATGCACTGGGCGGCAAGCACATCAACATGCCGGCTACGCCAGAGCGCGTGTGGGAAGCGCTGAACAGCTAGTCGAATGGAGAGGGCAGCGCCCCGTTTGGAGGGGCGCTGCCGATCGGTTATGAGCTGGCCCTAATGAAGCAAAAGCGTTTCTGGTTCTGGGGCCTATTCACGACCCTGCTCGTGGCGTTCACACTCGCCGGGCTCGAAGCCCTGAGCTCCTTCGTCGTGCCATCGTGGCCGGCGCGTGAGTTGCGCGCGATCGAAGTGTCCAATGCCGCACCGGGATACAATAGCTGGGGCCTGCGCGACCGCGAGCATCCGTTGCAGAAGCCGGCCGGCACCTCCCGCACCGTCCTCGTCGGCGACAGTTTCCTCGAAGGTGGCTTCGTCGAGAAGTCGGTCGGCGCGCGGGTCGAGGAGATATGGCAGGCCGAGGGCCATCGCGACTGGGAAGTGATGAGTCTCGGCATCTCGGCAACGGGGCCGCCGCAATACTACTACCGCATCCGCAACATCGCTTTGTCGCTGCAGCCCGATGCGCTCGTGCTGATGTTCTATTCCGGCAACGACTTCGTGTCGGAGGCTCTGTCGCCTTGGCGCATCCCGCCCCCCATAGCCGAGCGTCCGCAGCCATCGTGGCTCGGGGCGGTTGCGCCTCGCCTCACCTGGCTGCTGGTCAACCGGCTCGGCCTGTCCGAGTTCGGGCGTGCCAACAAGGCCACGGCCGACGAGGTGCAGGAGATCATGAACAAGCCGCGCGCCGAACGGCTCGACGCCATGGTCAAGCTCGTCAAGACCCACTACTACCCGGACAAGGACGAGAAGGTGATTCGCGAGATCCTGTCGCGCGGCGGCGACAGGTTCTGGGATCGCTTCGAGCCGCGCGATCGGGACCAGGAATATCTCCAGGCCTGGTGGCTCGCCGGCATGGTCGACTGGGAGACCGCTACCTGGACGGTGCCGGTGACACCGGCGGAGATCGAGCAATCGGTGAACAAGCAGTCGATCGCCGCGACCATGAGCTGGCTGCTGGGCGCCCGCGACCTGGCGCGCGAACGCGGCATCAAATTCCTGGTCGCGCTGGCGCCGGTGGGCGTGGTGGACCCGAGCTACGCCGAATTCTGGCGCCCGTGGCCGCGCTACATGAGCTATCCGCGGGAGGGTGAGGCCAAGCACCATCTGTTGCGCGCCGAGCTGGAGGCCAAGGGTGTGACGGTCGTCGATCTCGAGGACGATCTCAAGGGCGTGCCGGGCACCTACCGTGTCTCGGACGGCCATTGGACCGAACTCGGGACCGAGATCGCCGCCAAGCGCCTCGCCGCTGCGCTCCTGACGCCGAGATGAACCTGCGGCAGGCGTTGCTTTCATAAAACGTTATCGAACGCCTCGCATCTTGGCGGTGCATGCGAACATGTTCCGTAGCCACGCAAGTCGTGGAATCGCCCGTCACGACCACGCTCATCGACGCCTCAGGCCTGCAGCGCAATGTGTCGCTGGAACAGCTGGCCCGGAAAGTCGCCGATGGGAAATTCTTCTGGCTGGACATCTGCGGTGTCGCAGGCACCGCCGAGATCGACCTGCTGAAGAAAATGGGCATGGACGAAGCCCGCATCGGCTGGGCATTGCGCTTCGGTCAGGTCGGCCGGCTGACGATAAACCGCGCGGAGGTTCGTGCCGTAACATGGCTGGCGCCCGACCTGCTTCAGCTCGTCGAAATCCACGTCTGGTCCTCGCCGACCGGCCTTGTCACCGTCTGGGCCGGCGATCCGCGGGCCCTGGAGCCTCTGCGCACCGCATTCTCCGAACGGGCTGCCCGGCTTGACGGGCGGCCTTATCAGGCGACGGCCATTCTCCTGCAGATGCTGCTGGGCACCATTGACCGCGCCATCACCGGCATGGATGAGCGCCTGAACGGGCTGCAGGGCGTGGTGAAGGAAATGCCGCGAACGGTGAAACTCGCCGACATCACGCGGCAGCTGGAAACGCTGCGGGCCATCTGGCTGAAATTCGATCGCTACGCGAGCGCGGTGCGGTCTGCCCTGGTCGGCATCGAGGCCATCGCCGACATCAGCGACGTTGGCGTTTGCGAATTCAACGACTACCAGGAAAACATCGAGGACGTGGAAAGCCGCCTGCACGAGCGCTTCGAATGGTCGTCCGATCTCGTGCAGGACTATACGGCCGCGCTCACGCGCCAGCAGGGCGAGCAGATCAGCCGGCTGACCATCTTTTCCGTGATCTTCCTGCCCCTCACGGCCCTGACCGGCTTTTTCGGCATGAACTTCGGGTGGATGGCCACCGCACTGGGTGGCCTCCCCTCATTCGTGATCCTGGGCGTCCTGCTCCCGATCGCAAGCGTCGTCGCCACGGTCGTGTGGCTGCGACGGCGCGACCTCCTGTAGGGACGATCAGGTAGCCATGATCAGGCCGGCGTGAACATCGGCAGCGGCGGGCCGCCGTCGGTCGGCTTGAAAGTGACCGACACCGGCTGATCGCACTTCAGCTTGTCGAAGTCGCAATCCACGATGTTGGTCAGCATGCGCGGGCCTTCGGCGAGCGTGACGTAACCGATCGCGTAGGGCACGGGCGCGCGACGCATCACGCTGTAGGAATAGATCGTGCCCTTGCCCGACGCCTCGACCCATTCGGTCTTGTCGCTGAAGCAGAAGGGGCAGATCGTGCGCGGATAGTGGTGCGCCTGGTTGCAGGCGGTGCACTTGCGCACCAGCAGCTTGCCCTTGCCCGCGGCATCCCAGTAGGCCTGCGTCTCTTCGCTGACGGCCGGAGGCGGCAGCTTGCGCTCTTTGGTCTCGGCCATGGTCTACTCCCTCTCCAGAATGACGGTCGCGCTGCCGTGGCGCAGGCCGAGCGAGCCGCCCGTGCCGTGCGCGATGGCCAGATCGCAGTTCTTCACCTGCACCTTGGGGTGCGCCTCGCCGCGCAACTGGCGCACGGCCTCCAGCACCTTGGTGAGGCCGCCGCGGTTGGCGGGATGATTGCTGCACAGGCCGCCGCCGTCGGTGTTGAACGGCAGCTTGCCGGTGCCCGAGATCAGGTTGCCGTCGGCCACGAAGGCGCCGCCCTTGCCCTTCTCGCAGAAGCCGAGATCCTCGAGCTGCATCAGCACCGTGATGGTGAAGCTGTCGTAGATCGAGGCGTACTTCATGTCCGACGGCTTGACGCCCGCTTCGGCGAAGGCCGCCGCGCCGGTGAAGCGCGCGCCCGAATAGGTGAGATCGACCTTGCCGCCCATCTGCGTCTTGATGAACTCCGAGGCGCCCAGCAGCTTGACCTTGGGCCGCTTCAGCTTGGCCGCGATCTCCGGCGCCACGACGACGACCGCACCGCCGCCGTCGGTGATGACGCAGCAGTCGAGGCGATGCAGCGGATCGGAGATCATCGGCGAGTTCACGACCTCCTCGACGGTGACGACGTCCTTCAGCAGCGCATGCGGATTGTACTGCGCATGGTGCGAGGCGGCGACCTTGATCCAGGCGAGTTGCTCGGAAGTCGTGCCGAACTCGTACATGTGACGCATGGCGCAGTTGGCATACATGTTCACGACGGTCGGACCGTAGGGGAACTCGAACGGATCGTCGGGCGTCGGCGTGCCGCCGCGGCTGCGCGGCACGGTGCCGGTCGCCATGCCCTCGGCGCGCGGCCGGCCGGCCAGGGTGATCAGCGCCACCTTGCACTTGCCCGCGGCAATCGCCTCGGCGGCGTGACCGACATGCAGCACGTAGGACGAGCCGCCGGTGTCGGTCGAATCGACGTGACGGACTTTGAGGCCCATGTACTCGACCATGGACATCGGCCCGAGGCCGGGCGCGTCGCCGGCGCAGAAATAGCCGTCGACATCGTCCTTGGTGAGACCCGCATCCTCGAGCGCGCCCTTGGCGCATTGCGCATGGATCTGGGCCAGCGAGATATCCTTCGCAAGCCGTGTCGGGTGCTCGTAAATTCCGGCGATATAGGCCTTGCCCTTGATGCTCATCGGCGAGCCATCCCCCTGGTCGTTGTGCGGCGCACATGGTGGGGGATCGCGGGCTCACAGGAAAGTGCGCTCTTTCGCTGCGAAGAACGATGCTAGGCTCTGCGAAACAATCGGGGAGCAACGTCACATGGTCTTTCGTCTTCTTTCCGTCATCGCCGCGGCCTGCCTGGCTTTCACCGGCGCCGCCAATGCCCAGGGGAAAGCCGAGCTGCTCTGGTACAGTCAGGCCGCCTTCAAGCTCACGACCCAGAGCGGCAAGGTCATCATGATCGATCCCTGGATCATGGGCGCGACCAAGATTCCGCCGGA
The DNA here is from genome assembly GCF_058803965.1 of Reyranella sp. GW821-FHT14A01. Lineage (NCBI taxonomy): Bacteria > Pseudomonadati > Pseudomonadota > Alphaproteobacteria > Hyphomicrobiales > Reyranellaceae > Reyranella > Reyranella sp. GW821-FHT14A01. The sequence continues at coordinate 7,545 of NZ_JBXAPM010000026.1, read as the reverse complement.
GCTGAAGGACCTCGACAAGATCGGCAAGGTTGACCTGATCCTGGTGACGCACGGCCATGGCGATCACCTGGGCGACGCGCTGGAGATCTCCAAGAAGAACAACGTGCCGATCTGGGCGCCGGCCGGCCTCAACCAGACCCTGGCGACGCTCGGCCTGATGCCCGCCAACCTCGTGCCACGCATGAGCAAGGGCGGCACGATCGAGCCCTTCCCGGGCGTCAAGATCACCATGGTCCATGCCGACCATTCGTCGGAGATGATCCTGAAGGACCCGGCCACCGGCAAGGACACGAGCTACGCCGCCGGCGAGCCCTGCGGCTTCATCATCGAGCTGGAGAACGGCTTCAAGATCTACCACATGGGCGACACCGGCCTGTTCGGCGACATGAAGCTGATCGGCGAATACTACAAGCCCGACCTGCTGCTGATCCCGATCGGCGGTCACTATGTGATGGACCCCAAGGCCGCCGCCTACGCCACCAAGGAGCTGATCAAGCCCAAGATGGCGATGCCCATGCACTATGCCAGCAACCCGTTCCTCAAGGGCACGCCGGCCGAATACAAGGCCGCGATGGGCCAGACCTCGATCGAGATCCTCGACATGAACCCCGGCGACAAGAAGACGTTCTAGGGCTGGTTAAAATCTCCGTCGTCTCGACCGAAGCGCCGAAGGCGCGAAGTGGAGAGACCTTCTCTCCGCGATTTGCCGGCTTTTGGTGGAGACAAGGTCTCTCCACTTCGCCTCGCTACGCTCGGCTCCGGTCGAGACGACGGGTGCTCTTTAAAATCTGGCTGACTTCTATTAGTCGCCCGCGACGTCGCGCGCGCCCGGGGTGCGGTTGCGGAACTCCTCGGGCGCCTCGCGGCCGGCGTCGGTGAAGGCTTTCTTCACCGCGGCGACGTTGGGGCCGAAGATGCCCTTGCGGTTGTCTTTGGCCCACTGGTTCGAATTGACGATCGTGTCGAGCGATCCCTGGAAGCGCGGCATCACGTAGCGCGCGAACAGCTCGTAGGAGCGCATCGTCTGCTCGCGCGTCGCCCATTCGTGGGCGCGGAACAGGACGCCGCCGAAGCCGCCATTGGAGAAGCCGAGAAGCCGCTCGATGCCCTTGGCAACCGTATCGGGGCTGCCGACCAAGGTCGTGCCCATCTTCACGCCGTCGCGCAGCGGATCGTCGGCGCGGCCCGGCGGGCGGCCCAGCGTGTCCTCGAAATAGGTCACGGTCTCGCGGCGCTCGCCGGCATGGACCTCGCGCAGCGCCTGCTCGTCGTCCTCGGTCACATGGGCGTTCACCACGACACGCCACTTGGAGCGGTCCGCGGTCTTGCCGTGCTTGGCCGCGGTCTCCTCGTAGATGCCCCACTGCTTGCCGAGCATCTCCGGGCCGCCCGGGATACCGGCCCCGATGGAGAGGACGCCGAGTCCGTGCTTGCCGGCGGCGATCATGCCCGAGGGCGTGATGGTGCTGGCGCAGGCGATCGGGAAATGCGGATAGCTGTAGGGCGCGAGATGCAGCCGCGCCTCCTTCAGCTCGAACCAGTCGGTCTTCATCGTGACCGGCTCCTTGCATTCGAGCAAGCGCATGATCGCCTCCAGCGCCTCCTCCATGCGCGGCCGCTGGGTCGAGGGGTCAATGCCCATCATGTAGGCGTCGGACGGCAGCGCGCCCGGGCCACAACCGAGCATCGTGCGGCCGCGCGACATGTGGTCGAGCTGCACGAAGCGGTTGGCGACCATCAGCGGGTGGTGATAGGGCAGGCTGGTGACGCCCGAGCCGAGCCGGATGTAGCGCGTGCGCTCGATGGCGGCGCCGATGAATACTTCCGGCGAGGCGATGGTCTCCCAGCCGGCGGAGTGGTGCTCGCCGATCCAGGCCTCGTCGTAACCGAGTTCGTCGATCCACTCGATCAGCTCCATGTCGCGCGCCATCGCGAGCGTCGGGTTCTCGCCCACGCGATGGAACGGCGCCAGGAAGATGCCGAATGTAAGTCCCTTGTGATTACCGGTCTGTGCCATAAAAGTCCTCCGTCACCCGCGACGGTAGCATGTGCGCGGCGTTGACCGCAGCACCGGCTTGCGCAGATCATCCCCTGATGACCGAGGCCTCTTCCCTTCCACTGGCACGCTTCAGGATCGTCGAAGTGAACGACGCGAATGTGCCGCTCTGCCTGCGTTTGGCGACGTCGCTTGCCGCGAAGATCGCGGCCGACCTTGGCGCCGACGTGCTCAAGGTCGAGCCACCCGAAGGCGATCCGGTGCGTCGTGCGCCGCCTTTGCTGCCGCAGGGCGAAAGCGCGCTGTTCCAGTTCCTCAACACGTCGAAGCGCTCGCTGACACTCGATCTTTCGAGCGAGCCCGGTCGCGCCGCGCTCGCCGGTCTGGTCGACGGCGCGGACGCCGTCCTGTTCGAGGAGCCGGCTTCGGTTGCGGCGATGCTGTGCGCGGGCAAGGCCACACCGGTCGAGATCGCGGCTTTCCCGGTCGAGATGGCCGCCGCGCAGCGGCCCGTCAGCGAACTGGCGATCCAGGCACTGGGCGGGCTGATGCACATGGTGGGCGAGCCCGCACGCAAGCCGTTGAAGCTCGGCGGCCATCAGGCTTCCTATCCGGCCGGCCTCACCGCCTTCACCGGTCTGATGTCGGCCCTCGCCGCGCGCGATGCCGGGCGCCGGGCGCCTTCGGTGCGCGTGTCGCTCGCCGAAGTGATGCAGTGGGTGAACTGGAAGGCCGCATCCGGCGCCGCCGCGTCAGGCACGTCGCCCGGCCGCGAGGGCAAGAACTCGGAGTTCCAGGTGCTGCCTTGCCGCGACGGCCATGTCGCCGTCGTCTACACGGTGACACAGTGGCCGGCGACGCGTGCCCTGGTCGGCGATGCGCGGCTCGACGATCCGAAGTTCAACACGCGCGCCGGGCGGCGCAAGAACATCGCCGAACTCTATGCGGCACTCGCGCCGTGGTTTGCGGGCAAGACGCGCGAGGAGATCCAGAAGACGGCGCAGGCGAAGGGCGTGCCGTTCGGGCCGATCTTCTCGCCGTCCGAGCTTTTGGAGACGGAACAGTACGTGGCGCGCGGCTTCCTAGCCGACATGATGCATCCGACCGAGGGCAAGTTGCGCCTTCCGCAGTTGCCCGTGCAATGGAACGGTCGCTCCTTCGCACCGCGCCCGGCGCCGGAACGGTCCATGACCCCTCCGCCTCCGAAGGCCTCGGCACCTCCCCATTTGAATGGGGAGGGCAATGATCGTCCCCTCTCTGGCGTGCGGGTGCTCGATTTCGGGCTGCTGACGGCGGGCGCGAACACATCGGCCATGCTGGCCGATCTCGGTGCCGACGTGATCAAGATCGAGTCCGGCGCCTATCTCGATCCCTTCCGCGTCGTCGGCAAGATCGACAACGACGAGGGCTGGTGGAACCGCTCGCCGCAGTTCCGCTTCACCAACCGCAACAAGCGCGGGCTGGCGCTGAACCTGAAGGATTCCGAGGGCCAGAGGATCATCCGCGAACTCGCGGCGCATTGTGACGTCGTGGTCGAGAATTTCCGGCGCGGCGTGCTCGATCGCGCGGGCCTGGGCTACAAGGAGCTGAGCGCGATCAACCCGCGCCTGGTGTTCGCCGCCATCTCGAGCCAGGGCGATACCGGGCCCGAGCGCATGAACGTCTCGTTCGGCAGCACCCTAGACGCCACCTCGGGCATCGCCTCGCTCACCGGCTACCAGGGCGAGGAGCCGCGCATCTCGGGCATGGACGTGAACTATCCCGACCAGATCGTGTCGCTGTTCGCCACCGGCATCGTGATCGCCGCCGTCACCGAAGCGCGCCGCACCGGCAAGGGAGCGTTCCTCGACTTCTCCCAGCGCGAGGTCGCGTCGTTCACCCTCGGCGAGGAAATTCTTGCGGCTTCGGCCGACCCGAATCACCGCCTGGCGCCACGCGGCAACACGGAAGCCGGCGTGGCGCTGCAGGACTCCTATAAATGCGCCGACGGCAAGTGGCTGGCCGTCACGCTCGACGCTCCGGATGTCTCAGTGGAAGCCCTCTGCGCCGGCAAGGATCGCGACGCCGCGCTGGCAACGCTGCTCGGCAAGGGCATCGCCGCCGCCCCCTGCCTCGACGGTAACGATCTTCTGCGCGACACCGCGCTTCAAGGCGTCACGCTCGTGCGCGACGAGAACGGCGGCCTCGTGAAGGGCCTGCCCTATCGGCTCGACGGCAAGGGCCTCGCCATCGAACGGCCGGCGCCCGATCTCGGCCAGCACACCGACGAGGTGCTGCGCGAGCTGCTGGGCTACGACGATGCCCGCCTGAAACAATTGAACGACAGCGGCGTGACCTCGACCACGCCCACCATCGGAGAGGTTTGAGCCATGCCGCGCGCCGAAGTGCACAAGTTGATGGAGCGCATGGCGATCCCCGCCATCGCCGCGCCGATGTTTCTGGTCTCCAATCCCGCGCTCACGTTGGCCTGCTGCAGCGAGGGGCTGATGGGCAGCTTCCCCGCCCACGGCACGCGCAGCCGAGAGGAGTTTCAGGGCTGGCTCGACGAGATGGTCGAGGGGATGAAGCGCTTGGAGGATGCCGGCAGGAAGCCGGCGCCCTGGGCGGTCAACCTCGTCGTCCATGCCTCGAACCCGCGCTACCAGGGCGACCTCGAACTGGTCGAGAAGTACAAGGTGCCGGTGGTGCTCACCTCGAAGGGTGCGCCGGGCGACGCCATCAAGCGCATCCATGGTTGGGGTGCTGTCGCGCTGCACGACATCGCCAACCGGCGCCATGCCGAGAAGGCGCTGGAAGCCGGCGTCGACGGCGTGATCGCGGTGGCGGGCGGCGCCGGCGGCCATACCGGCACGATCAATCCCTTCGCGCTGATGAACGAAGTGCGACAGTTGGGTGACAGCTTCGCCGTGGTGCTGGCCGGCGGCCAGACCACCGGACGCGACGTGCTGGCGGCCGAGGCGATGGGCGCGGACCTCGCCTATATCGGCACGCGATTCATCGCGACCCAGGAAGCGATGGCGGCACAGGCGCACAAGGACATGATCCTCGCCACGCGTGCGACCGACGTGTTCCTCACGGCTTCAGTCGACGGCGCACCGGCCAACTGGCTGACGCCGAGCCTGTTGGCCGCCGGCATCGACCTCGACGTGCTTCGCACGACCTTGCCCGGCAAGATCGTCGGCGCGCAGGAGAACAAGAAGCGCTGGAAGGACATCTATACGGCCGGTCACGGTGTCGGGAACATCGAGGACGTGCCGGCCGCCGCTGATCTCGTCCGCCGTCTCGTCAGCCAGTATCGCGAGGCGAAGTCAGAAATGGCGCGTCAGCTCACGGGCAGCGCCGCAGCGTAGACGGTGGGCGCCCCCCTGCTCTAGGTTTCACATCCAGAGTTTTGAGGGGGATCGCGTGAAGACAAAGGCAGCCGTCTGTTTCGAGGCCGGCAAGAACCTCGAAATCGAAACCGTCGATCTCGAAGGGCCGAAGTTCGGCGAGGTCCTGGTCGAGATCAAGGCGTCGGGTGTCTGCCACACCGACGAATTCACGCGCTCCGGCGGCGATCCCGAGGGTCTGTTCCCGGTGATCTTCGGCCACGAAGGCGCGGGCGTCGTCGTCGACGTCGGGCCGGGCATCGTGTCGCTGAAGAAGGGCGACCACGTGATCCCGCTCTACACACCCGAATGCCGGCAGTGCAAATCCTGCCTCTCGGGCAAGACCAACCTCTGCACCTCGATCCGCGCCACGCAGGGCCAGGGCGTGATGCCCGACGGCTCCTCGCGCTTCTCGATCAAGGGCCAGAAGATCCATCACTACATGGGCTGCTCGACCTTCTCGAACTACACGGTCCTGCCCGAGATCGCGCTGGCGAAAATTCGCCCCGACGCGCCGTTCGACAAGGTCTGCTACATCGGCTGCGGCGTGACGACCGGCATCGGCGCCGTCATCAACACCGCCAAGGTCGAGCCCGGCGCCAATGTCGTGGTGTTTGGTCTCGGCGGCATCGGCCTCAACGTGCTGCAGGGCGCGCGCATGGTCGGCGCCAACATGATCGTCGGCGTCGATCTCAACCCGGCGCGCGAGGCGCTGGGCCGCAAGTTCGGCATGACGCACTTCGTCAACCCGAAGGACCTCGGGACTAAGGATCTGGTCGCGCATCTCGTCGAGCTGACCGACGGCGGCGCGGACTACAGCTTCGAATGCGTCGGCAGCACCAAGCTGATGCGCCAGGCGCTGGAATGTTGCCATCGCGGCTGGGGCAAGTCGGTGATCATCGGCGTCGCCGGCGCCGGCCAGGAGATTGCCACGCGCCCGTTCCAGCTCGTGACCGGTCGCACCTGGATGGGCACCGCGTTCGGCGGCGCCAAGGGCCGCCGCGACGTGCCGAAGATCGTCGACTGGTACATGGACGGCAAGATCGACATCGATTCGCTGATCACCCACACGATGCCGGTCGAGAAGATCAACGACGCGTTCGACCTGATGCACAAGGGTGAGCCGATCCGCAGCGTCGTGACGTTCTAGCCGCCCATTCCTGAAGGAAGCCACGCCATGACCGTGCGAAAGCTGGGCGGAGCCACCATCGAGAAGGTCGAGGAGATCTGCGGCCCGGGATTCAAGCCCGGCCGCATGTTCCCGAAATTCAATCAGGAAGCCTTCGACGCCCAGAAGGGCTGGATGGTGCCGGAGCATGTGCAGGACGGCAGTGACCGGCTGATCGGCTCGGTCCATAGCTGGATCGTAAAGACGCCCAAGCACACGATCCTGATCGACACCTGCCTCGGCAATCACAAGCAGCGGCACAATGCCGGCTGGAACAACCTAAACACGCCGTTCCTCGACCGGCTGAAGGCCTGCGGCTGCCCCGCGGAGTCCGTCGACTTCGTGATGTGTACGCACCTGCATGTCGACCATGTCGGCTGGAACACCAGGCTGGAGAACGGAAGCTGGGTGCCGACCTTCCCCAACGCAAAGTATCTCTTCGCCAAGCGCGAGTACGCGCACTGGGAAAGCGAGCGCAAGACCAAGGACAATATCAACGACGGCTCGTTCGACGATTCGGTGCTGCCGATCGTCGAGGCCGGCAAGGCGGTGATGATCGAGAGCGACCACCAGCCCGACCCGCTACTCACCATCAAGGACTATCCCGGCCACACGCCGGGCTCGATCGCGATCAACCTGAAGGACCAGGGGAAGCAGGCCTGCTTCTCGGGCGACATCATGCATCACCCGATCCAGGTCTATCACCCCGACTGGTCGAGCCAGTTCTGCTGGGACCAGGCGATGTCCGCCGTCTCGCGCCGCAAGCTGCTGGAGGACTGCGTCGAGAGCAACGCACTCCTCTGTCCGGCTCACTTCCCCGGTGCCAATGCGGGCTACGTCAAACCCGAGGGCAATTCCTTCAAGATCGAATGGGATCGCCAATGATCAACAAACACAAAGGGTGTCATCCTGAGCGTAGCGAAGGATCCTTCGCTACGCTCAGCAACCATTAAGATTGAACTGTCATGCGACAGTGTTGCGAGCTGAGATCCACGGGGTGCCGCGAGCGACGA
>NZ_JBXAPM010000025.1:0-55020 GCF_058803965.1 Reyranella sp. GW821-FHT14A01 | reverse complement strand
GCGCCACTCCAGTGGCGCAATCTTTCATGAGCGCCACTGGAGTGGCGCGCTCCAATGAGAGACCTGATCTCTTCCCTCCGAACGCCGCGCGGGATCGCGACGGCGCTGATCCTGCTGGTGCTGGCGGTCCTGCCGCTGCTCACCCAGGCCTTCGACCAGCGCTATCTCCTGTCGATCGGCACGCGCATCGTCATCTGGTCGATCGCCGCGGTCAGCCTCAACATGATCCTGGGCTATGGCGGGCTGGTGAGCTTCGGCCACGCGATGTTCTTCGGCATCGGTGGCTATGCGGTCGGCATCCTGTCGGCGCATGGCATCTCCAGCGGCTGGATCCAGTGGCCGATCGCGCTGCTCGCGGCCACGGCCTGGGCGGCGCTGATCGGCGCGTTGTCGCTCCGCACGCGCGGCCTCTACTTCATCATGATCACGCTCGCCTTCGCGCAGCTCGTCTATTACGTGGGCAGCGGCCTCGAAGCCTATGGCGGCGACGACGGGCTCAACATCAGCCGCAGCCGCTTCCCCGGCCTGATCGACCTGCGCGACAAGGCGAGCTTCTACTGGCTGTGCCTCGCGCTGCTCTGCGCCAGCCTGTGGTTCTGCGGCCGCTACGCCAATTCCCGCTTCGGCCTGGTGATCCGCGGCGCCAAGTCCAACGAGCTGCGCATGACGGCACTCGGCTTCCCGGTGTTCCGCTACCGGCTGGCCGCCTTCACGATCTCCGGCGCGCTGGGCAGCCTCTCGGGCATCCTGCTGGCCAACGAAGGCGCCTATATCTCGCCCGCCATGATGTCGTGGATGAAGTCGGGTGACCTCATCGTCATCATCGTGCTGGGCGGCATGGGCACCCTGTTCGGCCCGCTCTACGGCACCATCGCCTTCTTCGTGCTGGAGGAAGCGCTGCCGCCGGTCCTCAACCTCGTCCACAAGGGCTGGGGCGAATACTGGATGATCGTCTTCGGCCCGCTGCTGGTCCTGATCGCGCTGTACGCGCGCGGCGGCATCGACTCGCTGCTGGGACGCCGTCATGACTGACCCCCTGCTCCGCACCGAGCGCCTCGTGAAGCGCTATGGCGGCCTGCTCGCCACCGACAACGTGTCGATCGACGTGCGGCCGGGCGAGATCCATGCGCTGATCGGCCCGAACGGTGCGGGCAAGACCACGCTGGTCCACCAGCTCACCGGCGTCGTCGCCCCCGATTCCGGCACCATCCACTTCGCCGGCTGCAACGTCACGCGCGTGCCGACGCATGCGCGCGTGCGGCTGGGCCTCGGCCGCTCCTTCCAGATCACCTCGGTGCTGCGCGAGTTCACCGCACTGGAGAACGTGGCGCTGGCCGTGCAAGGCCATGCCGGCCATTCCTTCCGCTTCCTGGCAGACGCAAGCCGCGACGAGAGCCTGCGCGGTCCCGCGCGCCGTCTCCTCGAGGAAGTCGGCCTCGGCGAGCGCGCCGGCACGCTTGCCTCCGCCCTCAGCCACGGCGAACAGCGCCAGCTCGAGATCGCCATGGCGCTGGCCGGCGATCCGCGCCTGCTCCTGCTCGACGAGCCGATGGCCGGCATGGGCGTGGAGGAGAGCCAGCGCCTGATCGGCTTCCTGCGGGCGCTGAAGCAGAAGCACGCCATGCTGCTGATCGAGCACGACATGGATGCCGTGTTCCAGCTCGCCGACCGTATCACCGTGCTGGTCTATGGTCGCGCCATCGCCAGCGGCACGCCCGACGAGATCCGCGCCAATGCAGAGGTTCGCCAGGCCTATCTCGGCGAGGAGGCACTCTGATGCTGCGGGTCCGCGAGCTCGACGCCTTCTACGGTCCCAGCCAGGCGCTGTTCGGCATGGAACTCGCCGTCGACGCCGGTCAGGTCGTGACCCTGATGGGCCGCAACGGCATGGGCAAGACCACGACCGTGCACACGATCATGGGCCTGATGCCGGCGCGCCGCGGCACGGTCGAGTTCGAGGGCAGCCGGGTCGATGGACTGCCCGCCTTCCGCATCGCCCGGCTCGGCTTCGGACTGGTACCGGAGGGAAGGCAGATCTTCCCAAACCTCTCGGTGCGCGAGAACCTCGTGGCCGCCAGCGCCAACCGTACCGCCCGGCCGAGCCCGTGGACTATCGCGCGTGTCTTCGAGTTCTTCCCGCGGCTGGCCGAGCGCCAGCGCAACATGGGCAACCAGCTCTCCGGCGGCGAGCAGCAGATGCTGGCGATCGGCCGTGCGCTGATGACCAACCCGAAGCTGCTGATCCTCGACGAGGCGACCGAGGGGCTGGCGCCGCTGATTCGGCAGGAGATCTGGTCCTGCCTCGGCCGGCTGAAGAGCGAGGGCCAGGCCATCCTCGTCATCGACAAGAACGTGTCGGCCCTGATTCCGCTCGCCGACCGCCACCACATCGTCGAGAAAGGCCGCGTCGTGTGGGCCGGTTCGTCCCAGGCGCTGGCCGGGGACAAGGACCTGCAGCACAGGTATCTTGGCGTCTGATCCCGCGGAGTTGCCGATGCGTCTGCTTGCCGTTGCCTCTTTGCTCGCCTCTGCCATCGCCCTGCCGGCCTTCGCCCAGGGCCAGGTGAACGTCTACAATTGGTCGGACTATATCGCCGAGGACCAGCTCAAGGATTTCAGCAAGGATACCGGCATCAAGGTCAACTACACGACCTATGACAGCAACGAGATCCTCGACGCCAAGCTGCGCACCGGCAAGTCGGGCTACGACATTGTCGTGCCGACGGCCTCGCCCTTCTTCGTGCGCCAGCTGCAGGCCAACATCTTCCTCCCGCTCGACAGATCGAAGCTGAAGAACTGGAAGAACCTCGATCCCGAGATCATGACGGCGCTGGCGACCTACGATCCCGGCAATGCGCATGCCGTCCCCTGGATGTGGGGTACGATCGGCATCGGATACAACGTGGCGGAGATCAGGAAGCGCCTGCCGGACGCCCCGGTCGATTCGCTGCGCATGGTCTTCGATCCCGCGGTCGTGTCGAAGTTCCAGGATTGCGGCGTCATGCTGCTCGACAGCGCCACCGACATGCTGCCGGCCGCGCTCAAGTATCTCGGCCTCGATCCCGATTCGAAGAAGCCGGAAGACCTCGCCAAGGCGGCCGACGTCATAAAGGCCGTGCGGCCCTACGTGCGCAAGTTCCATTCGTCGGAGTACATCAACGGCCTGGCCGGCGGTAACATCTGCCTCGCCTTCGGCTTCTCCGGCGACATCTTCCAGGCGCGCGACCGCGGCGCCAAGGCCGCCAGCAAGGTCGACATCGAATATGCGATCCCCAAGGAAGGCGCGATGCTGTGGATCGACGTCGTCGCCATCCCCAAGGATGCGCCCAACCAGGCCAACGCCTACCGCTTCCTCGACTTCATGCTGGAACCCAAGGTCGCCGCCGCGTCGACGGAACTCACGGGTTACGCCAACGGCAACAAGGCCGCTTTCGCGCTGCTGCCCAAGGATATCTCGGAGAACCCGCTGATCTATCCGCCGGCCGACGTGCGCGCCAAGTTCTACACCATCACCGCCGGCACGGCCGAGCAGACGCGCGATCGCACGCGGCTGTGGACCTCGGTGAAGACGGGTCGCTGAGTTGAATACAGGACCGATCGTCCGCATCGAGGGACTGACCAAGCGCTTCGGGCCAATCGTCGCCGTCGACAAGGTCGACCTGGAGATCGCGCGCGGCGAGCTGTTCGCGCTGCTGGGCGGCTCGGGCTGCGGCAAGACCACCCTGTTGCGCATGCTGGCGGGGTTCGAGACGCCCGACGAGGGCCGCCTGTTCATCGACGGCCAGGACATGACCGACGTGCCGCCCTACCGGCGGCCGGTGAACATGATGTTCCAGTCCTACGCCCTGTTCCCGCACATGAATGTGGCGGCGAACGTGGGCTACGGGCTGCGCCGCGACGGGGTGAAGGCGCCCGACATCGCCGCGCGCGTCGCGGAGATCCTGAAGCTCGTGCACCTCGAGGATCACGCGAAGCGCAAGCCCTCGCAGCTCTCCGGCGGCCAGCGCCAGAGGGTGGCGCTCGCACGGGCGCTGGTGAAGCGGCCCAAGCTCCTGCTGCTCGACGAGCCGCTGGCCGCACTCGATCGCAAGCTGCGTGAGAGCACGCGCTTCGAGATGGTGCGCCTGCAGGAACAGCTCGGACTCACCTTCGTCATGGTGACTCACGACCAGGAGGAGGCCATGTCGATGGCGACGCGGCTCGCCGTCATGAACGCCGGCCGCATCGCGCAGATCGGCACGCCGCACGAAGTCTACGAGCACCCAGCCTCGCGTTTCGTGGCCGACTTCATCGGCATCGCCAACATCGTCGCCCTGCCCGATGGCGGCTGGATGGCACTACGGCCGGAGAAGATCGCGCTCTCGGCCGCGCGGCCCGACCTGCCGCAGGCTGTGGCCGGCAAGATCATCGACGTCGCCTATGAGGGCGACCGCTCGCTCCATCACGTCGCCACCGAAGCCCATGGCACCATGATCGTGTCGACGACCAACATCAGCCGCGCCGCCGGCGAGACCTTTGCGCGTGGCCAACCGGTCTGGCTGGGCTGGGCCTACGAGGCCGGCCAGCGGCTGGAGACCTAGGCGATGCGCTTCGTCATCGGCCTGCCGTTCCTGTGGCTCGGCCTGTTCTTCCTGCTGCCCTGCCTGCTGGTGCTGGCGATCGCGCTCGGCACCAACGCCCCCGACTCCGTCCCGCCGGTCGAGCTGGGCTTGAGCTTCAAGAGCTTTGCCCTCCTCTTCTCCGACGATCTCTATCTCGCGGCCTGGCTCTCCTCGATCAGGATCGCCGCGACCTCGACCCTGGTGACCCTGCTGCTGGGCTATCCCATGGCCTACGCCATCGCGCGTGCAGCACCCAACCGGCGGCCGCTGCTGCTGATGCTGGTCGTGCTGCCCTTCTGGACCTCGTTCCTGATCCGCATCTATGCCTGGATGGGCTTGCTGGCCGACAACGGGTTGATCGGGCAGTTCCTGCGCTGGACCGGCCTCGCCTCGAACCCCGGCACGATCCTCGGCACCGAATGGGCGGTGCATCTCGGCATCGTCTACGCCTACCTGCCGTTCATGGTGCTACCGCTCTACGCCACCCTGGAGAAACTGGACGGGAGCCTGCTGGAAGCGGCGGCCGATCTCGGCGCGCGGCCCTTCGCGGCCTTCCTCACGGTCACGCTGCCGCTGTCGCTCCCCGGCATCGTCGCCGGCTGCCTGCTGGTTTTCATCCCGGCGGTTGGCGAGTTCGTGATCCCCGACCTGCTGGGCGGCACCGACACGCTGATGATCGGCAAGGTCCTGTGGGACGAGTTCTTCACCAATGGCGACTGGCCGCTCGCTTCCGCGGTCGCGGTCTGCCTGCTGGTGCTGCTGGTCGGCCCGATCGCGCTCTTCCAGCGCAACCAGGCGCGCAGCCTGGAAAAGCGCTCATGAGGGCCTTGGCATGACGGGCCGCGCCCGCTTCGCCTTCGGCATGCTGGCCTTCGGCTATGCCTTCCTCTACCTGCCGATCGCGCTGGTGATCGTCTACTCGTTCAACGAATCGCGCCTCGTCACCGTCTGGTCGGGATTCTCCCTGAAATGGTGGCATGCGCTGTTCGCCAACGAGGCGATGCTGGAAGCCGCCTGGCTGTCCCTGCGCATCGCGCTGGTAAGCGCGACCGGCGCGGCGCTGCTCGGTCTCGCCGCCGGATACGCGCTGGTGCGGGCGCCGCGCTTCCCGGGACGCACGCTGTTCGGAAGCCTGATCGTGGCGCCCATGGTCATGCCCGAGGTCGTCATGGGCATTTCGATGCTGCTTCTGTTCGTCGGCTCCGAACAGCTCTTCGGCGGGCCGGACCGCGGCTTCCTCACCATCGCCATCGCCCACACGACCTTCTCGATCGCCTTCGTGGCCATCGTCGTGCAGGCGCGCCTCACCGATTTCGACCGCGCGCTGGAGGAGGCCGCGATGGATCTCGGCGCCACGCCCTGGATCACCTTCCGCACCATCACCTTGCCGCTGATCGCGCCGGCCGTAGGCTCGGGCTGGCTGCTCGCCTTCACGCTCTCGCTCGACGATCTGATTCTGACCCAGTTCGTGGCGGGGGCGCAGTCGCAAACCCTGCCGATGCGAGTCTATTCCAGCGTCCGCCTCGGCGTCGATCCGCAGATCAACGTGCTGGCCACCATCGTGGTCACGATCGCCGCCTCTGCATTGATCCTGTCCGGCTGGCTGACGCGGCGGCGATAGGGATCAGGGTGCCTTCGGCATCGCGTTGAGGACGGATGTCAGAACGGTTGCCCGTTGCTGCGCATCGGCGATCTCAAGCGCTGTGTCGAAGGCCGCCCTGAACTGCTGGGCCTCGGCCTGAGCGCGCGCGAGGTTACGCAATCCCACATCCCGGCGCATCCCTTTCAGCGAACCGGCGGTCTTCCGGGCCGAGGCGAAGTCGCGCTGCTTAATTTCATCGCCGAGAACGTCCATCGTCTCCTGTTGGGGAGAATAGCGATCGGCAATCGCCATCAACGATATGAACTGCTGCCCCGCATTCTTCCCCAGTAACTCTGCGGCTTGCTTCAGGTTCTGTTCGCCCATCCTGGGGTCATCGGACTCTTCACGCTGCTGCAACAGCTTCAGGGCCTCGGCCATCTTGGCAACATCACCGCCTTGCGACAGGGCACGCTGGGTCTCCTCCTTGAAAACGACCATCTCTTGCCGGATGGCCTGCTTCGTCTTCTCCAGCCCCTCCTTGTCGCCAAACTCGGCTTGCGCGGCCCTGATCCCCTTCAGGGCATCCAGGCGCTGCCAGAAAGAGAGCCGGCTGGCGTTTTGCTCGGCGAGGCCGATCACCGTTCTGGCTTCATTCCGGTATCCCGCCGCCAGAAGGGCGCCGGCCAGTTCCGGAAGATAGGTCTTGTTGGCGCGCGTGGTCGATTTGGCCATTTCGAGAGCGATCGGAACCGTCTGACGCAGTGCCTGCTCATCGCCCCGCCGCGTTTCCTCCTTGATCGCCATGACGATCCGCGACGGACGATTGAGCTCGTCCAGTTCTCGCGACAGGGAAACAGCCTGCGAAAATGCCCCCACCGAAATCAATCCTTCGACGATCCCGCTGATTTCCATCGTACGGTCGATTCGCGCCATGCCCTTCTTCTTGTTCAAGGCCTCATGCGCAGCCATGAATGCCTCTCGCGCCGCGGCTTCGTCACCGGCAAGGCGCAGGGCTCCCCCCAGGTAATAGAGGGCTCGCGGGCTTTCGGATGCTTCCGCCATTTCCCTCGCGTGGACGAAATCACCATCCCGCTGGAAAGTGTTCGCGAGCTCCGAAAAGAGCTGATCGCGCTTCTGTTTCTCCGGCAAAGCCTCGATGACTCGCAGCACGTCGCCGCTGCTCCCAGCACGTGCCAGCATAAGCGCTTCGCTACGAGCCCGCTGCACCGGATCGTCAGGATACTGTTGCTCGATTTCCTTCGTCGCGCGGCGAACCGTCTCGGCGGCCGCATCCTGATTTCCCGACTGGCGCTGTACCCGGGCAATTTCCCCGAGCAACCCCGCCTTCCGTCCCGAAAGATTCTCCGCCACTTCCATGGCCTGACGGATGTCGCCCTTTTTCGCAAAGGCTTGTCCGATAGCGCTCAGCGCGGCCTGATAAGTCCGCGCGAAACTCTGCTTCTTCGAGTCCAGCGCGGAGGCCGCCATTTCCTGAGAGGATTTCAGATAGAAGGCTTCGAGGCGCGTGATCATCCCGATCGCC
Source organism: Reyranella sp. GW821-FHT14A01 (assembly GCF_058803965.1). Taxonomy (NCBI): domain Bacteria; kingdom Pseudomonadati; phylum Pseudomonadota; class Alphaproteobacteria; order Hyphomicrobiales; family Reyranellaceae; genus Reyranella; species Reyranella sp. GW821-FHT14A01. The sequence continues at coordinate 47,294 of NZ_JBXAPM010000025.1, read as the reverse complement.
TCTGCAGGCTTGTCAGCCTCGATCAAATAGACCGTGAGCTGCCCAAGTGCCTGTACCTGACGCTCTTCCGATGCCTTCTGGACAAGCTCGAGGGCACCACTCAGATCACCGGCTCGCGCGGTCATCACGGCAATGTCGGCGACAAGATACCCGTCGGGCTTAGCCGACTTCGCCGCCTCAAGAGTGAGCCGGGCCCCGCTCAGGTCCCCTATTCTGAGCTGCGCCGTTGCCAGATCATTCAGCGACGAGAGCTTCCCAGCGCCGGATTCCCCTGCCTTCTTGACGGAGTCGTTGGCGGCGACGCCGATGGCCGCAATCAGCGTCGGATCGGGCGGATCGGCCGCCAGGGCCGTGGACATCGTCCCCATGACAAGAAGCGCCGCATAAAAACCCGAAGCCCGCCTGAAGCAACGAATCGACATGAACCTGACCTTCGGACTTTGGCTTTCGATCAAGGCGCAATCCTGGATCGCCCAAGATCACGGCTCTGCACAAGGTGAAGTTGTATCAGGTCCGGAAGAATCGTCGATCCCTGCCCTCGTCATCGGGATTTGGCCTGTGCATCGATCAGGGCTCGGCTGGCTGACGCGGCGGAAAGTTTGAGCTAAGAAAACCTTCTCAGGGAGGAAAATATGCTTCGTTCCGGAACGTCCAAGGCGTCGCGTCGTAATGTGCTGAAGGGGGTCGGAATGGCCACTGTCGGCGCTTCACTGGGTGCTTCTCTGCCGATTGGCGCGGCTCATGCGCAGGGCACACCTGCTGCCGCCGCCAAGGGCCCGAAGCTGCTCGAGATGGAAGGCAAGGCCAAGCTTGCGGTCCTGGGCGACAAGCCGCTCGTGGCCGAGACCCAGGCCGAGCTGCTCGACGACAATGTCACGCCGACCAACAAGCTCTTTATCCGCAACAACGGCCAGGTGCCCGACATCACGGGCGACGCCAAGGCGTGGAAGATCAAGATCGACGGCGAGGTCAACACGCCGATCGAGATCAATGTCGGCGACCTGATGACCAAGTTCCCCGCCGTCACCTACCAGCTCATGCTGGAATGCGGTGGCAACGGCCGCTCCTTCTTCTCGCCCGATGCGCGCGGCAACCAGTGGACCAACGGCGGTGCCGGCTGCCCGATGTGGACCGGCGTGCGCCTGTCTGACGTGCTGAAGAGCGCCGGCCTGAAGTCCTCCGCCGTCTATATCGGAAGCTATGGCGCCGATCCGACGCTGGCGGGCGAGACCGACAAGCCTACCATCTCGCGCGGCGTGCCGATCGCCAAGGCGATGGAGGAGCACTCGCTGATCGCCTTCAAGCTGAACGGCCAGGACATGCCGCTGGTGCACGGCGCGCCGGTGCGCCTGGTCATTCCGGGCTGGCCCGCGTCGGTCTCGACCAAGTGGCTGAACCGCATCTGGGTCCGCGACAAGGAGCATGACGGCCCCGGCATGGGCGGCTTCTCCTACCGTGTGCCGAAGACGCCGATCGTGCCCGGCAGCAAGGGCAACGAGAAGGACATGGCGATCCTGGAATCGATGCCGGTCCGTTCGGTCATCACCTTCCCGGCCGACGGCTCCAAGCTCACCTCGCGCAAGCTCGACCTGCGCGGCCACGCCTGGGCCGGCGACTTCGAGGTCAAGACAGTCGACATCTCGACCGACTACGGCGTCACCTGGAAGCCGGCCAAGGTCGATGCACCGGCCAACAAGTTTGCGTGGCAGAACTTCAGCGCCTCGATCGACCTGCCAACCACCGGCTACTACGAGGTGTGGGCCAAGGCGACCGACAGCAAGGGCGTGACGCAGCCCTTCCAGGCCGCCAACTGGAACCCGCAGGGCTACGGCGCCAACCCGATCAACCGCATCCGGGTGCTCGTCGAATCTTGAGCCGGATCAACATCACGCATGCCGTCGTCGTCACCCTGACGGCGACGTTTCTCCTGCTCGCCTTCGACCGCGCCGGCGAACTGCGCAAGGACAAGTATGTCTACGTGCCGCCGGCGCCCAAGGTGGCGGCGGCTCCGCCCGCCGTCGATCCAGACAAGGGCAAGCCGCCGCCGCACAACGACAAGGTCGAGGACCTGCCCGAGGGCAAGAACCGCGAGCTGACGTTCTATACGTGCACGGCCTGCCATGGCGTGGCGCTGATCAAGGCGCAGGGCCTGACGCGCGAGCTGTGGGATTCGACCCTCGACCTGATGGTCGAGAAGCACCGCATGCCGCCGATCAAGGCCGAGGAACGCGTCGAAATCCTCGACTATCTCGCCGAGCAGTTTCCGCCCCGCCGCAAGGGCCGCGGCAACGACAATCCGTTCCTGAAATAGTCAGAGCGCCTTCGCCCATTTCTCCGACCAGACATGCAGCGGCAGGAACAGCCGCAGCAGCTCGTTGCCCAGTGCCGTGAGCCGGTAGCCCGTCGCGTCGTCCAGCTCGACCAGCTTCGCCTCGCGTAGCTCGGCCAGCCGCGTGTTCACGATGGTCGGGCTGGCGCCGATCAGGTCCTGCAGTTCGCGGAAGCGACGCGGCTCCTCGCGCAGTTCCCAGACGATGCGCAGGGTCCAGCGCCGGCCCAGCAGGTCGAGCAGCGCCATGATCGGCCGGCCGGTCTTCGAGCCGCGCACGCGCTTCACCATCTATTACACTCCGTTACTACATTTTATGTAGCGTCGACCGATCGCGTCCGCTACGGAATATGTAGCATCGCGAAAGGATACAAACCATGCCCCGCATCGCTCCCGCCGAAGAGCCCTATGCCCCCGAGATCGCCGTCGCCCTGGCGCGCATCATGCCCGCGGGTGTGCCGCCGCTCGTCCTGTTCCGGACGATGGCGCGCAATCCCCGCATCTTCGAACGGATCTTTGCCGGCGGCCTGCTCGACAAGGGCGCGCTGTCATTGCGCCAGCGCGAGCTGGTAATCGACCGCACGACGGCGCGGCTGGGCGCGGAATACGAATGGGGCGTCCACATCGCGTTCTTTGCGGAGAAGGTCGGCTTCGACGCGGACAGGATTTCCGCGACCGTTCACGGCCCATCCGATGCATCCTGCTGGTCGGCGGATGAGCAGGCCCTGTTGGCCGCCGTCGACGATCTGGTCGACCGCCGCACCATCGGCGACGAAACCTGGACCGCCCTCACGCCTCATTTCGATGAGGCGCAGATCCTCGAGGTGATCGCGCTCACCGGCTACTACCACACGATCAGCTTCCTCTGCCGCGCCCTCGACCTGCCGCTCGAAGCCTATGGCGTACGCTTCCCTAGCGCTTCGCCTTCGTAAGACCGTCAATCCCGAGGATCAGCAGACCGAAGACGAGCCCCCAGAAGGCCGAGCCGACGCCCATCAGGGTGACGCCCGAGACGGTGACAGCCAGCGTGCCTGCCGCCGCGAGACGATCCTGGTCGCCCGCCAGTGCGATGCCCAAAGCGCCGGCCGTCGAGCCCAGCAGCGCTGTGCCCGCAACGGTGGCGAGCAGCGCCGGCGGCAACGCGCCGAACAGACCGACCAGCGAGGCGCCGAACAGCGCGATCAGGCCCCAGAAGACGGCATAGAACGGTCCCGCCTTCCAACGCTGCGCCGGATCGGGATGGGCGTCGGGTCCGGTGCACAGCGCCGCCGAGATAGCCGCGAGGTTCGAGGTGTGCGCGCCGAGGAACGCCGTGCCAAGCGACGCCGCGCCGGTCACCGCGAGGATCGGCTGGGTCGGCGGCTGGTAGCCCGAGCCGCGCAGCACCGCGAAGCCCGGTAGGTTCTGCGAGGCCATCGTCACGAGATAAAGCGGTACGCCGAGGCCGATCAATGTCGCGACGTCCCACGCAGGCGCGGTGACGACCAGTGTCGAGAAACCGATCGATGGCAGCGGCTTCATTAGACCCAGCGACCAGGCCAGCAGCGCACCGGCCACCAGCACGATCAGCGAGGCGAGAGCGGGATAAAAGGCGCGCGCCACCAGGAACAGCGCGACCAGCGGCAGGACCAGCAGCGGCGAGGTCGGCACATGCTCGACCATCGCCATCACGAGGCGCAGCAGGATACCCGCCAACATGGCCGCCGCGATGCTGGCGGGGATCTTCCCGATCAGCCGTCCGAGCGGTTTTATCGCGGCCGTCAGGAGAATGAGCACGGCCGCCAGCACGAAGGCACCGACCGCCGCCGCGAAGCTCGGCACGCCCGAAGTCGAGGCGATCAGCGCGGCGCCCGGTGTCGACCAGGCAGTAATGATCGGCATGCGATAGCGGACGCTGAGCAGCAGCGCGCTCGCCGCCGTGGCAAGGCCCAGCCCCGACACCCACGAACTCGCCTGGTCGGGCGTCGCCCCCACCGCCTGCGCGGCGGCCAGCACGACCGGCAAGGTTCCGCCCACGCCGGCAATCGTCGCGACCAAAGCGGCGGCCGCGACCGAGATGAGTCCGCTCGATTTCAAGGGCGCACGCCCGTCGAATACGCAACCATTGTCATCCCGAGCCGCAGGCGAGGGACCTTTAATCGGCGCCGCGAAAGGTCCCTCGCTGCGCTCGGAATGACAAGAAAGGGTATTCGTGCGCCAACTCTAGGCATTCGCGCGTTCGACCATCGCCTGCAGCAGGATCTGCGCGCCGGCACCGATGTCGCCCTTGCTGGCATCCTCGATCTCGTTGTGGCTGACGCCGTCCTTGCAGGGCACGAAGACCATGGCCGTCGGCGCGACGCGGTTCACGTAACAGGCGTCGTGGCCGGCACCGCTCACGATGTCCATGTGCGGATAGCCCGCCTGCTCGGCACCCCGGCGTACCGCGTCGACCAGCTCCCTGGCGAAGGGCGATGGCGGGAAGTACCAGATCTGCTCGATCTTCACCTCGAGCCCGTGGCGCTTGGCGATGTCGGCGGCGGCGGCACGCATCTCGGCGTCCATCTTCGTGAGCTCGCCATCGTCGGGATGGCGGAAGTCGACCGTCATGAAGACGCGGCCCGGGATGGTGTTGCGCGCCTGCGGCTGGCTCTCGATCACGCCGATGGTCGAGCGGCCGTTCGGCCGGTTGCCGATGGTGCGCGCGGCGACGATCAGCTCGGCGGCACCGACCAGCGCGTCGCGGCGGCCTTCCATCGGCGTCGTGCCGGCATGGCTCTCCATGCCCGTCCAGTTGATCTCGTACCAGCGCTGGCCCTGCGCGCCGGTGACGACACCGATCGTCTTCTTCTCGCGCTCCAGGATCGGCCCCTGCTCGATATGCGCCTCGAAGAACGCGCCGACCGGCCGGCCGCCCACCGGCTCCTTGCCGTCATAGCCGATCTGCTTCAGCGCCTCGCCGAAGGTGACGCCATCGCGATCCTTGATCGAGAGCGCATGCTCCAGGGTGAAGGCGCCGCCGAACACGCCTGACGCCACCATGGCCGGCGCGAAACGGCAGCCTTCCTCGTTGGTCCAGACAGCGACCTCGATCGGCGCCTCGGTGACGTAGTTGGAATCGTGCAGCACGCGCAGCACCTCGAGCCCCGCCATCACGCCATAAGCGCCGTCGAACTTGCCGCCGGTCGGCTGCGTGTCGAGATGAGAGCCGGTCATGACCGGCGGCCGGGCCGGATCGCGCCCCTCGCGGCGTGCGAAAACATTGCCGAGCTGGTCGACCTTGATGGTGCAGCCCGCCTCCTTGGCCCAGCGCACGAACAGGTCGCGCCCCTGCCGGTCGAGATCGGTCAGTGCGATGCGGCAGACGCCACCCTTCTCCGTGCCACCGATCTGCCCCAGCTCCATCAGGCTCGACCAAAGCCGGTCTGGATCTACGCGGAGATTGGGGCGGTCGGCGGTGGTCATGTATAATCCGATCTGGAATTGGAGGCGCAGGAACCTAGCATGTCCAATACGCCACGCGAAAAACCCAATGCCTCGTCAGAACCTGCCGCGAACGCAGAAACGAGGGCTTTCGTCAGAATATTGGAGCTCGGCGAGCAACAGGTCCGCGAGGGCAACACGGTGCCGGCGGTAGAAGCCTTGCAGCGATTTAGAGATCGTCTGAAGAATGAGCGACAGCACATGACCTAAGGGTCCTTCGCTGCGCTCAGGATGACACCTGTTTTGGCATCGACGCAGCGCGCCAATTTCAACAATGGTGTCATCCTGAGCGCAGCGAAGGATCTTTTTCAACATTTCACACACGGAGCACTCGCCTATTGAGGCGGCGTGCGATGGCCGTGCCATCACGTAATACCGCCTCTCAAAAAGCCGGCAAAAGCACCGTCGGTTCCATCCTTCGAGACGCGCCCCTCGGGTCCTCTCCAAGGATGAGGTAGAAAGCTGTCCCCCGCCTCCGGACAAAATGGATACCCGCCTCATGCTTCCCCTTTCCGATACGCTCGTTCTCGACCTCACGCAGGTCATCGCCGGTCCCACGGCCGGCCAGATCCTGGGCGACATGGGCGCCGACGTGATCAAGGTCGAGCCGTTGAACGGCGAGCATTTCCGGCCGCATTTCGGCGGCGCCTGGGTGCCGTCGATGAACCGCAACAAGCGCGGCCTCGCACTCGATCTACGCAGCGAGGGCGGCAAGGACGTGCTGATGCGGCTGGTGAAGAAGGCCGACGTGTTCATGGAGGCCTTCACACCGGGCGTGATCGACAAACTGGGCTTCGGTTGGGATACCGTCTCCAAGGTCAATCCGCAGACGATCTATGCCTCGATTTCGGGCTACGGCCAGACCGGCCCCTATTCGCCGCGCGCCGGCTACGATCCCTGCATCCAGGCCGAGATCGGCCTGATGGATGCCACCGGCCCCTACCAGGGCGAGATGTGCCGCGTCGGCACCGCGCCCATCGATTATTCGACCGGCCTCGCCTGCGCCGGCGGTATCGCCTTCGCCCTGCTGCACCGGATCAAGACCGGCAAGGGCCAGCGCCTCGACCTGTCGCTGTTCGATGTCGGCATGCACATGATGAGCCACTGGATCACCAACCATGGGCTGACCGGCGAGAACCCGGAGCGCATGGGCACCTCGAACACGATCCTCTGCCCGCTGCGCGTCTTCCCGACCAAGACCCAGCCGGTCTTCGTCGCCGGCACCAACGACGCCTTCTGGCGCCTGCTCTGCACCGCCTTGGGCAAGAAGGACTGGCTGGACGACGAGCGCTTCAAGACCAATGCCGGCCGCGTCGCCCATCGCGCTCTCCTCGAATCGATGATCGAGGCCTATTTCCTGGAGCACACCGCCGACGAGCTGCTGGACAAGCTCATCCCCGCCGGCATGCCCTGCTCCGCCGCCTACAAGGTGAGCGACGTGATGGCGAGCGATCACGCCAGGGCGCGCGGCAGCGTGCTGGAGATCGACTATCCCGGCATCGGCCCGGTGAAATCGGCCGCCAACCCGATCAAGCTCTCTGCCGCGCCGGTCGAGACGCGGCAGAAGTCGCCCGGCATCGGCGAACACACGGTCGAGATCATGCGCGAGGTCGGCTATAGCGATGACGAGATCGCCGCGCTGAAGTCGGCGAAGGCCATCGCTACGACCTGAGGTCCTCCCGTGAAGATCGTCTATTCCGAGAAGCACGCCCGGCACGATCCGCAGAACTTCGTCGTGCGCGGCACCAAGCTGCGCAGCGCCGAGCAGCCCGAGCGCGCCACGCGCCTGCTGGCCGCGGCGAAAGCCTCCGGCCACACGATCCTGCCGCCGCGGTCATACGGTCCGGCGCCGGCCGCCACGGTGCATACGCCGGAGTACATCGACTTCCTGCAGATCGCCGCGCGCGAATGGGCCAAGCTGCCGGGCTCCAGCCCCGAGGTCGTGCCCAACGTCCATCCGGCGCGCGCCCATGCCTCCTACCCGAAGGCGCTAGCCGGCCGCGCCGGTTGGCATCAGGTCGACATGGCCTGCCCGATCGGCCCGCACACCTGGGAGGCCGCCCTCGCCGCCACCGAGGTCGCCGCGACCGTGGCCGACATGGTGCTGGGAACCGAGCGCCATGCCTACGCGCTCTGCCGGCCCCCCGGCCATCACGCCTATGCCGACATGGCGGGCGGCTTCTGCTTCCTGAACAACACCGCCGTCGCCGCGCAACGCCTGCGTGGCCGGCACGAGCGCGTGGCGATCTTCGATGTCGACGTGCATCACGGCAACGGCACGCAGGGCATCTTCTACGAGCGCGACGACGTGCTCACCGTCTCGATCCACGCCGATCCCGACAATTATTACCCGTTCTTCTGGGGGCATGCGCACGAGCATGGCGCCGGAGAGGGCCAGGGCTTCAACCTCAATCTGCCGCTGCCGCTCGGCTCGCCGGACGCGCCCTGGCTCGAAGCCGGCGATAAAGCGCTCGCCCGCATCCGCGAGTTCCAGCCGACAGCGCTGGTCGTGGCGCTGGGCCTGGACGCCAGCGAGAGCGATCCGCTGCAGGGCCTCAAGGTCACCGGGCCTGGTTTCCACGCGATGGCCGAAAAGATCGCGCGCATGGGCCTTCCGACCGTGCTGGTCCAGGAAGGCGGCTATCTCGGTGACGATCTCGGCCGCAACCTCGTGCAGTTCCTCACCGGCTTCGAGAAGGGACGCGGCGCCTAGCGTCCGCTCTTCAAGGCTGCGGTCGCCAGCTCCGCGACCGCGAGGTCGAGGGTTGGGTTATCGCCATCGTCGAGAATCCAGACCGCCGACAGGCTGGCGAAGGCGAGTGTCCATTGCAGCAGCCGCGTGCGGTCCAGCACTGCCGCTTCGGCGATGACATCGATCTGCCGTGTGAAGCGCCCCGGGATCAGTGCAGTCTTCTCATCTGGGTCGCGCAGGATATTCACGAAGTCGAAAGTGCGCTCACCCAACAGTCCCTTTGGATCGATGACGAGCCAGCCACGCGCGCCGGCATCCAGCACGTTCTCATGATGGATGTCGCCATGAAGCACCACGGTCTCGCGCTTCTCCGACAGGAGAGTGCGGGCGACATCACGTGCTGTGTTTAGGAGAGCGCCCCGATCCGAAGCTTGCAGCAACGGCACGAACCATTCGTCGAGCGACACGAGGCCGGCTGGCGGCGGCGCGCGATGGTCATGCAGACGCCGGGTCGCTGTGCACAGGATACGGGTCGCCTCGTCGTCGCTGTCGCCGCCCGCCCATGCCATGGCGGCCAGCGAGCGCGGTCCGGTCGCTCGCTCCAGGAGCAACACGCCGTCATCCTCGGCCAGCACGCGGGCCGCGCCATCACCGTTCCACCAGGCCATCAGCTTAGCCCCGCGGCGTTCTTCCTTTTCGTGCGCGATCTTCAGCATCGCCGGCACGCCGTTGCGCTGCACCGGCAAGAGGAGGCTGCTGTGGGTCTTCAGCGGTTCGCCGTCGGCTTCGAGATGCCAGCGGTCGAGCCAGGTCGCCGGATCCGCAGGATCAGTCGCCGCCATTCCCGCCGACGACATAGACAGTGAGCTTCTCGGGCAATGTATCGTGCGCGACTTCGATGGTCCGGCTATTGGGCCAGATGAAGACGGCGTCCTGGTCGGCCATCAGCTCCTCGAAGCGCGCGACCTGGCCGCGCCCCCAATAGTGCATCGGCAGCACGACGCGTGGCTGGACCTGGCGGATGACCTCAACCATCACCGGCAGGCCGACCGTATAGGCGCCGTCGATCGGCACCATCAGCACGTCGATGCGGCCGAGTTCGTCGAGATGGTCCTTGGTCAGCCGGTGATGCAGGTGACCGAGATGGGCGATGCAGAGATCGCCGATGGTGAAGGTGAAGATCGAGTTGCCGTTGATGCGCGCCGAGCCGCCGCCCCAGTCGCGCGCATTGGTCGGCAGGTTGGTCACCTTGAGGTCCTTGAGCGAGACCTCGTGGCGGGCCTCGGTCTGGCCGGCCTCGCTCGGCCAGCCGCGCAGCACGTAGGCGATGCCGTCCTCGGGCGTGTCGGTGTAGTGCGTGGAGTGCGCATTGTTCATCGTCACGATGTCGGGCTTTCGGCCGAAGCCGTTCAGCCCGTTGTAGTCGGTGATGGCGCGCACGCCCTGCGGCGTGTCGATCTCGAAGCTGGCATGGCCGAGGAAAGTGATGATGGCGCGGCTCGCCGTGTCGGCCGCCATCTGCGCCCCGTCGAGCGACGCCATCTGCACGCCGCGGCCCTGCAGGGTCGGGCCGAACTCGACCAGGTTCTTGGAACAGCGCGCCAGCGCCGGTCCCGCCAGCAGGGCGAGGGCGGCGGCACACAAAGCGGCTATGGACAATCGAAGAGTCATGGAGCCTCCATGAGACGCGCGCCACCGATCCCGCCATCGGACGTGATCAATATCATTGAGGGGAACAACGATCTCAATCGATTTGTCTCATGGACCGATCGATGACATCCACGTCGAGGATGGCCGTCCGGGGTGAACCGGCTTTCGCCAAACTCCATATGTGAAAAGCGGCAGCCGGGCGGATGGCGCTGATCAGGAGTTGATTGACGGCCGGTCTGGTCCGCAATTCGATGAACCTGGTCCGCGGGTTGCCGTTGAACAGCATCAGGTGCAAAGCCGAACCGGAAGTACCCGCGACGTGGGTCGCGTTTGCAACGAGGGCGACCTGCTCCTCGAATGGCAGGGTCTCGGGCTGCAGTATCTCGTAGCCGCGCTTGCGGAACAGGGCTTCGACTTCCCCTTCATTGGAGATGATGGCGCGCGGCAGCCCCGACGCTCTCTCCGATGAGAGGCCCTTCCGGCTGAAGTAGATCTTGGCCGGTGTCGGCGGCAAGCTCGCCCGGCCCTTCAGTATCTTCTCCCTGACATGGTCGAAGGCGATGCCCATCCCGGGCGATGCCTTGATCCCCTGCCAGAACTGTGACGTCGGAAGGATCAGCCGCGATACCCGCACATCGTTCACGGCGATCCTGATTCGCGCAGGATCGACGTCGAGGGCTGCGAAGATGATGCGAGCGAAAGACGTCAGGTTCACCTGCTCGTCCCTGCCGTGAAACAGCAGCAGGCTCGTGGGGTCGGCCTTCGTCAGGTACCAGGCACGCTGCAGGGACTCCAAGAGGAAGTGCCCGAAATGCACGGAAAGCGGCCCCATGTAGACGCATGTCCGGTCGATGCGGGCGGCTTGCTTGACGCGAGACGTTTCGACCGCCTGCGGATTGGTGCGTCTTGGCACACGATGACCGGTCAGCGAATCGTACTCGAGGAATTCGGAGACGATCTTGCGGTCGTCGCGATAGATGGCGCCGGAATAATGGGTCGCGGACGGCAATGTCGGATGGCGAGTCCCGGCCACGAAGGCCGACGAGATGGACTCGGCGGTCAGGGGGATGGCTTCGACGACTGGCAGATGGGCCTTGGGCGGCCTGTGGAAATAGGTAAGTCCACCAATGGTCCAGTTCCTGGGAGTCGATTGGTCCTCTATTGGCAATTCCGGTTTTTTGGCGAGCGCCTGTCGCCGGAGGAGACGCCGCTTTCTGCGTTCGGCCCGGAGTGGGTCCTTCGACAGCGTGTGCTGATCTGGCGTCTGCGCTTTCTCTGTGCTCACCGAACATCCCCGATGACGTCCTGCGCGGCAGCAAGCCTCTGCGCAGGACGACAGCATCTCCCCATATGCAGGCGATATGCCAGCCCTGACTCCCGTTGACTCCTGACTTGGAGGGAACTAGAACAAAATAGGAACATTTAATCCCAGCCCATTCCATCAACCTGCGAGGGGGCGATGCCGGTCATTTCCCCGAGTGCCTTTGCCTCCCCAGTTTCTGGCCCTGCTTCCAAGGCCGCCAACGACCCGGCTGCCTCGGTGTCCCCTGCCTTGCGGGAAAAAGTGCGCCGGCTGGAGCGAGCGAACAGTGTCCAGCGCAGCGGCAAAGCAGCCGCGGTTCCGCTCGGGATCCCGGCCATCGACGCGCTGCTGCCCGACGGCGGCCTGCTGACCGGCGCCCTGCACGAAATCGAGGCCGGTCCCGGCCCCTCCGGCCGTGTGGCGCCGCACGATGGCGCCGCCCTCGGCTTCGCCGCCCATCTGCTCGGGCGCTTCGGTCCCGGCACGATCCTGTGGTGTCGCCGCCCCACCGGCCGCTTCGATGCCGCCCCCTATGCGCCCGCCCTCTCCGCCTGGTTCGATCCGGCGCGCCTGCTGATGGTCACGGCGCAGCGCGACGAGGATCTCTTCTGGGCCATGGAGGAAGGGCTGCGTTGCCCCGGCATCGCGGCCGTGCTGGGCGAGACGCGGGCCGCCGATCCCACGGCCGGCCGCCGCCTGTCGCTTGCTGCCGAAAAGAACGGCGTGCCCGCCCTGCTGCTGCGCGCCCAGCCGGCACCGCCGCAAAGCGTGTGCGCGACGCGCTGGCGGGTCGCCTCTGCTGCCTCGGCCTCGACGCCGGGCCTCACCGATGTCGGTGCCGCGCGCTGGCGCCTCGAACTGCGGCGCAACCGCTTCGGCACGCCGTCCGCCGCCGAAACACCGTCCTGGCTCCTGGAGTGGAACGATGAAACGCATTGTCTCGCTGTGGTTCCCCAAGCTCTCCACGGACCGGCTGGCGCGCGCTTCGAAGAAAGACTGGTCGGATAGGGCGGCCGCCACCGTCGTCTGGGACGACGGCTGCCCGCGTCTCGCGGCCCTCAATCCGCATGCCCGCGCCGCCGGCCTGCGTCCGCGCATGCGGCTGGCCGATGCGCGGGCCCTGCTGCCCGATCTCGTCACCGAGGCAGGGGAACCGCAGGCCGACTGCCGTCTCCTCGAGGCGATCGCGGGCTGGTGCGATCGCTACACGCCCTGGGTTGCGATCGATCCGCTGGGCGGCGCCCTGGCCGAGGACATCGAAACGGCCTGCAGCGCCGGCGGCTTCGGCGGCGATGCCGGCCTGCTGCTGGACGTGACGGGCTGCACGCATCTCTTCGGTGACGGCGAGAGCGGCGAGCGGGCCTTGCTGGCCGATCTCGTCACGCGCCTGGCCCGCCGCGACCTTTCCTGTCGTGCCGCGATGGCCGACACGGCAGGCGCGGCCTGGGCACTGGCGCGCTTCGCCGAGCGCCAGGCCGATCTCTTCTGCCCATCACGGGGGCAACGCGATGCGCTCGCGTCGCTGCCGGTCGAAGGGCTGCGTCTTGACGCGCCGATCCTCGAGACCTTCCTGAAGCTGGGGCTGCGCCGCATCGGCGATCTCTATCCCCTGCCGCGCGCGCCGCTCGTCCGCCGCTTCGGCGACCAGCCGCTCAATCGCATCGACCAGATGCTGGGCACGCTCGCCGAGCCGATCGAGCCGCGCCGTATCCCGCCGGCCTTCCGCACGCGTCTCGCCTTTGCCGAACCGATCGGCCGGGCCGAGGATATCGCCGCCGCGACCAGCCGCCTGCTGGCCGCCCTCTGCCGCCAGTTCGAGCAAGCCGGCGTCGGCGCACGCCAGCTCGAGATCGCGCTCTATCGCGTCGACGGTTCGGTCGACCGCACCTCGATCGGCACCAGCCGGCCCAACCGCGACAATCCGAAGCTGATGAAGCTGTTCGAGGAGAGGCTCGGCCAACTCGATCCCGGTTTCGGCGTCGAGTTGATGATCCTGTCGGCGCCGGAGGTCGAGGCGTGGAGCGGCACGCAGGATGCGCTGCCCGACCAGGATTCGCCCGGCATCGCCTCGGGCGTGGACGGCACGATCGATCTCGCCGACCGGCTGGCGTTGCGGCTCGGCGCCGAAAACGTCGTGCGGCTGCTGTCGCGCGACAGCCATCTGCCCGAGCGCGTACAGGTCGCCGCGCCGGTTTCGTCGAAGCCCGCCGCGGCGGGCGCCTGGCGTCGTATCGGCGATCTCAAGGGCGCCCGGCCGACGCGCCTGCTGCAGCAGCCCGAACTGGTCGAAGTCACCGCCTTCGTGCCCGACGATCCGCCCTCGGTTTTCCGCTGGCGGCGGCATGCCCATCGCATCGTGCGTGCCGACGGGCCGGAACGGATCGCCAATGAATGGTGGCGGCCCCGGTCCGACGGCAGCCATCCAGCGGCCGGCACCCTGCCGCCGGTGCGCGACTATTACCGCGTCGAGGACGATGACGGCGGACGCTTCTGGCTGTTCCGCGACGGGCCCTACCAGCTCGCCGCCAACGGTCAGCCGACGGCCCGCTGGTTCCTCCACGGATTCTGCGCCTGAAGGGGAGAGGGAAATGGAAGCAGCGACAGAAACAGCAATAGCAACAGCAACGAACAAGCGTGGCACCACGCTCACCATCCGCGGTCTCGATGTCGCGATCATCGAGCGCCTGAAGGTCCATGCGCGCGCCAAGGGCCGCTCGCTCGAAGCCGACCTGCGCGACCTGCTGACCTACGCGTCGGGCCAGCCGCTGGTGCTCGATCCGCTGGAAGAGGCCGACCGCATTGCCGCCATGACACCGCGGGCAGTCGTCGCGCAGATGGGAGGCGGCAAGTGATCGTCGTCGTCGATCCCGGCGTCGCCATCAAATGGTTCGTCGAGGAGCCATTGCGGCCGCAGGCGCGCTCGCTGCTGGCCAACCGGCACGAGGTGATCGCGCCCGACATCCTGATCGCGGGCGTCGCCGAGTTGGCCCGGCAGAAGGCGACGCGCGGCGAGATCACGGTCGAGCAGGCCGAGCCGATCGTGCGCAACATCGCGCTGCCGTCGTTCGTCTCGGCTTTCGTCGAATCGCCGCAACTGCGCAATCGCGCGCTGGCCATCGCGCTGCAGTGCGGCCGGCCGGTGCACGAATGCTTCTATGCCGCCTGCGCCGAGTCCGCCCAGGCACCGCTGGTCAGCGCCGACGAGGAATTCCTGCAGGCGCTGAAGAGCGAAGGCATCCCGGTGCGCGGCGTGCCGCTCGCCCAGGCGGACGAACTCGTCGATCCCTGACGCCATGGACTATGCCGAGCTCCAGGTCACGACCAACTACAGCTTCCTGCGCGGCGGCTCGCACCCGCAGGAGCTGGTCGAACGGGCGATCGAGCTCGGCCATACCGCCATCGGCATCACCGATCGCAACACCCTGGCCGGCGTCGTTCGCGCCTTCGCGGCCTCACGCGACAAAGAGAAACCGAAAGATCCCGAAAAAGACAGGATCAAGCTGTTGGTCGGCAGTCGCCTCGAAACGCGCGACGGCTATTCGCTGCTCGTCTATCCGACGGATCTCGACGCCTACAAGCGCCTGTCCCGCCTGCTGACCCTGGGCAATCGACGCACCGAGAAGGGAAAGTGTGACATCGGCTTCGAAGATCTCGCCGAGCATGCCGAAGGCCTGCTGGCGATCGCGCTGCCGCCACGCAAACCAGAAGAGACGGTCTTCCAAGACCGGCTCCAGAAGCTCGCAAACCTGTTCGAGGGGCGCTGCTACCTCGCGGCCTCCATGCTCTATCGCGGTGATGACGCCCGCCGCCTTGCCTTGCTCGACGATCTCGCCGACCGGCACGGCGTGAAGCTCGTCGCCACCAACGACGTGCACTATCACGTGCCCGAACGGCGGGCGCTGCAGGATGTGGTGACGGCGATCCGCCTCGGCTGCACCGTCGAGGAGCTGGGCTTCCGCGGCTTCGCCAGCGCCGAGCGCCATCTCAAGGAACCGGCCGAGATGGCGCGCCTGTTCCGACGTTATCCGCATGCGATCACGCATACGCAGGAGATCGTGAACCGCTGCAGCTTCTCGCTGCGGCAGCTCACCTACCAGTACCCGATCCTCTACGAGGGCGGCGAGACGCCGATGGACAAGCTCATGCGCCTCACTTGGGAAGGCGCGAACTGGCGTTATCCGGGCGGCGTTCCCGAGGAAGTGGCCAGCACGATTCGGAAGGAATTCGCGCTCATCGATTTCAAGAAGATCGCACCCTACTTCTTGACGGTGCATGAGATCGTGATGGAGGCCCGCAGGCGTGAAATTCTTTGCCAAGGCCGCGGTTCGGCCGCCAATTCCGCCGTCTGCTACTGTCTCGGCATCACCTCGGTAAACCCCGCCGAGATCGACGTCTTATTCGAGCGCTTTCTATCCAATACCCGCGACGAGCCGCCCGACATCGACGTCGATTTTGAACACGAGCGCCGCGAAGAGATCATTCAGTGGATCTACAAGACGAAGAGCCGTAATCGCGCCGCCCTGGCGGCTACGGTGATCTCCTTCAGGAGCCGCAGCGCGATCCGCGAGGTCGGCAAGGTGCTGGGCCTTTCACCCGACACAGTGGGCGTAATGGCCGACACGGTGTGGGGCATGGGATCGAGCGGCGTGAAAGTCGATCACGTGAGGGAGGCCGGCCTCGATCCGATGGATCCTCGCATCATGCTGGCGCTCGAACTGTCTTCGGCGTTGTGCGGTTTCCCCCGTCATCTCTCGCAACATGTCGGGGGATTCGTTCTCACCCAAGACCGACTCGATGAATTGGTGCCGATCCAGAAAGCGGCGATGGAAGATCGCACTGTCGTCGAGTGGGACAAGGACGATCTCGATGTCTTGAACATCTACAAGGTCGATGTGCTGGCACTCGGCATGCTGACGGCGTTGCGCAAAGGTTTCGCCCTCATCGAGAAGCATTTCGGAGAAAAGCTGTCACTCGACATGCGGCCGGACGATCCAGAGGTCTACGAGATGCTGTGCCGTGCCGATTCAATCGGCGTCTTCCAGGTCGAAAGCCGGGCGCAGATGTCGATGCTGCCACGGCTCAAACCCAAGGAGTATTACGATCTCGTTGTCGAGGTAGCGATTGTGCGTCCGGGTCCCATCCAGGGCGGCATGGTGCATCCTTACCTGAAGAACCGCGCCAATCCTGGCGGCGTCGTCTATCCCAAGCCGGAACTCAAGGAGGTTTTGAAAAGAACGCTGGGTGTTCCGCTGTTCCAGGAGCAGGCGATGCAGATTGCCATGGTCGGTGCGGGTTTTTCCGCAGAGGAGGCCGATGGATTACGCCGTGCCATGGCGACATTCCGACACAACGGCACGATCTACAAGTTCAAGACGCCATTCATCGACGGCATGAAGAAGAACGGCTACGAAGAAGACTTCGCCGAACGCTGCTTCAAGCAGATCGAAGGATTCGGCGAGTACGGCTTTCCCGAAAGCCATGCCGCGAGCTTCGCGATCCTGGTCTACGCCTCGTCTTACGTGAAGCACTACTATCCCGAGGTCTTCGCCGCGGCCCTGCTCAACTCCCAGCCGATGGGTTTCTATGCGCCTGCCCAGCTCGTGCGCGATGCAAAAGAGCACGGCGTCGAAGTGCGACCGCCCGATATCAACGCCAGCGAGCGCGACTGCACACTCGAGCCGGGACAGAACAATCGGTGTGCGCTCCGCCTTGGCCTGCGCCAGGTAACGGGGCTCTCCGAAGACGCCGCCAACAGGATGGTCGAACGCCGTGGGACCAAGCCCTATCAGGATCCTGCAGATCTGTGGCAGCGCAGTGGCCTCACCAAGCGGCAGATCATCGCCCTGGCCCGCGCCGACGCCTTCGCGTCCCTGGGCCTCACGCGCCGTGACGTGCTATGGGCCGCGCGTGGTTTTGCCGAGGGGCAGTTGCCGCTGCTCGATGCGCAGCCGCAGGTGCGCGACCTCGAGCCTCCTGTCACCTTGCCGGCTTTGACGCTCGGCGAACAGGTGGTGGATGATTACAGCAGCTTTTCGATGTCGTTGCGGTCGCATCCGCTGGAGCTATTGAGAGCGACCTTCGCGAAGCGGGGATTTTCCAGCACCGAGGTGCTGAAAGCCTCTCAAAACGGCGATTTCCTCACCCTGGCAGGCCTCGTGCTGGTACGCCAGCGGCCGGGCACGGCCTCGGGCGTGGTGTTCGTTACTTTGGAAGACGAATTCGGCATCGCCAATCTCGTGGTCTGGCCCAAGGTGTTCGAAGCGCATCGCCGCATCGTGATGGGCGCGCGCCTGATGGGTGTGCGAGGGAAAATCCAATGCGAAGGTGAAAAGAACTACAAGGTGATCCATCTCGTCGCCGACGAAGTGTGGGACCTGTCGGCCGAACTCGACGCGATCTCCGAGCTCGACCTGTTCCACCTGACCAACGGTCGTGGCGACGAAGTGCGCACCGATCCGGGCGACCGCCGGATGAAGGTCGCCGAGGCCAATGCCACCCGCCATCGGTCGAGCCGGGGCGTGCCCGCCAAGCCAACCGTCAAACCCGATTACGACCGCAACCGCATCGTCCTCGACCGCCCCAAGATTCGCATCCATAGTCGGGACTTCCACTGAGTCGGACTGCCGGATTCTTGCGCGCGCTTTCGATCTTCTTCGTCGCCTTGGCCTTCACGGTGCCTGCCGCCGCCCAGGCATTGGAAGATTGTCCGCACTACGTTCCGAGCACGCTCGAAGCCTGGATCGCCTCCTCCGACCTCAAGCTCGCGGCCTACGGCTACACCTGCCGCATGATCAACATCGACAAGACGCTGAGCCAGGCGATGCGCGAGGGCGTCCAGGCCAACGACAGCACGACCTGGATCGAGACCTATCGGCGGACGCTCGAACGGGTGCGCGAGGCCAGCGCCATCAACCGCCGCTGGGCTGGTGCCGAGGCCACCCGCAACCTCGCCGTCCTCACGCGCCTCGAAGTGAAGTATCGTCGTCTGGCCGAGCCCTGACCCGCTCAGAGCCGCGTCGCCTCGTCGATCAGTTCCTGGGCGGCGATGTCCAGAAGCTCGTCCTCGGCGGTGCCGTCGAGCACGCGTTCCTTGCCGATTTCGAGCAGTACCGGCACGGCGAGCGGCGAGATGCGGTCGAGGCGACGATAGACGATGCGGCCCTTGGCGCGCTTCAGAAGGTCGCCCAGCCTCTTCAGGTCCGCAAGCTGCCAGGCGGCGTCCTGGCGCGTGGCGCGCAGCAGGATGTGGTTGGGCTCGTGCTGGCGCAGCGTGTCGTAGATCAGGTCGGAACTGAACGTGACCTGGCGGCGCGACTTCTCCTCGCCGGGAAAGCGCCGCTCGATCAGGCCGGCGATCACCGCGACGTTGCGGAACGAGCGCCGCAGCATGCTCGATTCGTCCATCCAGGCTTCGAGATCGTCGCCCAGCATGTCCTCGTCGAACAGCTCATCGAGCTGCTTTGGCGAGGCCGGCCGCAAGCCCCAGATTCCCAGCACATAGTCGGTGGCGACGAAGCCCAGCGGCCGCAGCCCCATGCGCTCCATGCGCCGCGTCAGCAGCATGCCCAGGGTCTGGTGCGCATTGCGGCCCTCGAAGCAATAGGCGACCAGGAACTGCTTGCCGCCGCGCGGGAACCCCTCGACCAGCAACTTGTCGGCCGGCGGCAGCATCGAGCGGAAGACCTGGATGCGCAGCCACTCCTGCACCTCGGCCGGCAGCTTCGGATGCTTCAGCGGATCCTGCAGGATGCCGCGCACCCTCGCGGCGAGGAAGGTCGAGAGCGGCAGCCGGCCGCCGCCATAGGCCGGCACCTTGGGATCGCCGCCGGTGGCCGGCGAGCAGATCGCCGCCAGCTCCTTCACGCCCTCGAAGCGCAGCAGGCGCCCGGCGAACACGAACGTGTCGCCCGGCACCAGCCCCTGCACGAAGCCCTCCTCGACCTCGCCCAGCACCGGGCCGCGCCGCAGCCGCACCTTCATCAGCGGCAGCTCGACGATGGTGCCGACATTCATGCGGAACTGCCGCGCCACCAGAAGCGAGGCCAGCATCCAGCGCCCGTCGGGCAGTTGCTTCAGCCGGTGCCAGCGATCGTAGGCTGCCAGCGCATAGCCGCCGGTCGCCACGAAGTCGAACGTGTCGTCGAAATCCTGGCGCGGCAGGCCGCGATAGGGCTGCGCGCGCCGCACCTCGGCGAAGAAGGCCTCCCGGTCGATCGGCTGGGCACAGGCGGAGCCCACGATGTGCTGGGCCAGCACGTCGAGGCAGGGCGGCCGTGGCGGATCGCCGTCGAGCTCGCGCGCTTCGACGGCCTCGAGCGCGGCCAGCGATTCCAGCACTTCGAAGCGGTTGGCCGGCGCAATCATGGCGCGGCTGGGTTCGTCGAGCCGATGATTGGCACGGCCGATGCGCTGCATCAGGCGGCTGACGCCCTTGGGCGCCCCCATCTGGATCACCAGGTCGACATCGCCCCAGTCGATGCCGAGATCGAGCGAGGAGGTCGCGACCACGGCGCGCAGCTTGCCCGCCGCCATCGCCGCCTCGACCTTGCGGCGCTGCTCGACAGCCAGCGAGCCGTGATGCAGCCCGATCGACAGGTTGTCGTCGTTGATGCGCCAGAGTGCATCGAAAGCCAGCTCGGCCTGGGCGCGCGTGTTCACGAAGATGATCGAGGTCTTGTGCTGGCGGATGATGTTGTAGATCTCCGGCACCGCATGGCGCCCCATATGGCCGCCCCACGGTAGGCGCTCGTGCGCATCGATGATCGACACGACCGGCGGCGCCCCGGGCTCGCCCATCACGATCTCGACCGGCTCGTCGCGCAGGTTCAGGAACTCGGCCAGCGCCGGCGGATCGGCGACGGTGGCGGACAGACCGACGAAGCGCGCCTGCGGTGCAAGCGTCGCCAGCCGCGACAGGCAAAGTGCCAGGTGATGACCGCGCTTGCTGGTGGCGAAAGCGTGCAGCTCGTCGATGATCACGCACTTCAGGCTCGCAAAGAACTTCGCCGCGTCGAGATAGGAGAGCAGCAACGCCAGTGACTCGGGCGTCGTCATCAGCAGATCGGGCGGCCGCTCGCGCTGGCGCAGCCGGCGGCTCTGCGGCGTGTCGCCGGTCCGGCTCTCCGCGCGCACCGGCAGCTGCATCTCCGCCATCGGCTGTTCGAGGTTGCGGCGGATGTCGGTCGCCAACGCCTTCAGCGGCGAAATGTAGAGCGTGTGCAGCTCTCCCTGCCCCTTCTTGTAGGCGAGGTCCTGCCCGGCCTGCCGCCGCTCCGTGAGTTCGATCAGTGACGGAAGGAAGCCGGCCAGCGTCTTGCCGCCGCCGGTCGGCGCGATCAGCAGCGCGCTCCGGCCCCGCCGCGCCAGGTCGACCAGCGCGAGCTGGTGCGGCCGCGGCGCCCAGCCGCGACTCTCGAACCAGCGGGCAAACAGGTCGGGAAGCTCGATGTTCAGGCCGATGTTTTCGGGCATCTCAGCTTGTGTTTGGCATCGAGGGGGTCCCGAGCGCCACATTGATCGCGTGGGAAGTCGAACGATCAACAAGCAACCGGCAAGTCACCGTAGGGAACCTTACCTAACCGGCGGCGTATAGGTCACGCGGCCAAGTGCGAGGGAACAATGCAGGTCATCGTAAACGGCGTGCTTCGCACTTTGGACACGGATCCGCGCCACTCGCTTCTGGACCTGCTGCGTGAATCTTTCGAGCTGGCCGGCACCAAGAAAGGATGCGACCAGGGCGCTTGCGGTGCTTGCACCGTGCTGCTGGACGGACGCCGGGTCCTGTCGTGTCTGACACTTGCCGTGCAATGCGACGGACAGAACCTCACGACCATTGAAGGCGTCGAGGACCGCGGCGAGCTCCACGCACTCCAGCAGGCGTTCATTGAGCATGACGGCTTCCAATGCGGCTATTGCACACCCGGCCAAATCTGTTCGGCGCTGGGCATGCTGGAGGAAGCGCGCCGCGGCGATCCGAGCCACGTCACGGTCGATCTCGCGGCCGGTCACGAAACACTGACGCGCGAAGAGATCCGCGAGCGCATGAGTGGTAATCTGTGCCGCTGCGGAGCCCATAACGGGATCGTCGACGCGATCCTGGAATTTGCCGATGCCGGAGAAGCGACGTGACGCCGTTCACCTACAGCGTGGCCGGCAGTGCTCAGGACGCTATCGCGCAGGCGAGCACCAGTGCCACCCGGTTTCTGGGCGGCGGGACCAACCTCGTCGATCTGCTGCGGCAGGATGTCGAGCAGGCGGAACGTCTGATCGATGTCTCGCGGCTGTCGGGCAGCATTGAAGAGACTCCGGCCGGCGGATTGGTGATCGGTGCGGCGGTTCGAAACTCGGTCTTGGCCGCCGATCTGCGCGTCAGGACACGTTATCCTGTGCTGTCGCGTGCCCTGCTCTCCGGCGCTTCGGCGCAGATTCGGAACATGGCAACGGTCGGCGGCAATATCCTCCAGCGCACGCGCTGCGCCTATTTCTATGACGTGCCAGGCGCACGCTGTAACAAGCGCGATCCTGGCGCCGGGTGCGACGCGATCGGCGGCTTCACCCGTTACCACGCCATTCTCGGTGCTTCGGGAAGTTGCGCTGCCACTCATCCGTCGGACATGTGCGTGGCGCTGGTCGCGCTGGACGCCGTCGTTCATCTCGACGGCACTGCGGGCAAGCGGAGCCTCCTGCTCGCCGACCTGCATCTGCTGCCAGGCGACACGCCCCACCTGGAAACTGCGCTACTGCCGGGCGAACTAATCACCGCCGTCGAGATCCCGCCCTGCCCTGCCGCCGCCAACTCTGGCTACCGAAAGGTCCGCGACCGGTCGAGCTATGCCTTCGCCC
The DNA here is from genome assembly GCF_058803965.1 of Reyranella sp. GW821-FHT14A01. NCBI lineage: Bacteria > Pseudomonadati > Pseudomonadota > Alphaproteobacteria > Hyphomicrobiales > Reyranellaceae > Reyranella > Reyranella sp. GW821-FHT14A01. The sequence goes on along the minus strand of NZ_JBXAPM010000025.1, from coordinate 25,016 downwards.
TGATCTCCGTGGCAGCCGCTTTGCACATCGAGGGCGGGGCTATCGCCGACGTCAGGCTGGCGCTCGGCGGCGTGGCGCCCAAACCATGGCGAGCCGCACGCGTCGAAGCCTCGCTACGCGGGCGGGCGCCGAGCCACGCAGGCTTTCTGGAAGCCGCAGACGCCGAACTCGCCGACGCGACGCCATTGAACGGCAACGCCTTCAAGATAGCGCTTGCCCGCAACACCATCGCCGCCGTGCTCGGCGCTCTGGGCGGAGTGGCGGCATGAGCAAGCTGCAGAACGTCATCGTGAGCGGTGTGCGAGGGATCCTCAGCCACGTTCCCGCCGAGTGGCTACCCGGCGGCAGCCCCGATCCGATGATCGACAAGCGCGTCACGCTCGGCACGCAGCAGCCCCGCGTCGACGGCCCTGACAAGGTGCGCGGCGCTGCGCGCTTCGCGGCCGAAGTGCCGATGGACGGGCTGCTCTACGCCGCGCTGGTCCATTCGACGATCGCACGCGGGCGCATCGCCGATCTCGACACCGCCGCCGCGGAAGCCTCGCCCGGCGTGGCCTTGGTGATGACTCATCGCAATGCGTCGCGGATGACAGCGCCGCCGTCCATGGGAATCACCAACCCCAAGGCGGCTGGCAACAACATACTGCCGGTCATGCAAGGCACGGATATCCGCTGGAATGGCCAGGCAGTGGCACTCGTGCTTGCCGAGACGCAGGAACAGGCCAATCATGCGGCGTCCTTGGTCCGGGCCCGCTACGAGGCGGCGCCGGCACGCACGAGGTTCGAGGACGCCAAGGCCGATGCGCAAACGCCGGCGTCGATTCTCATCGAGAAGAATCGTCTCCTCAAAGGCGATGCGAAGAGCGCGCTGGCAGCGGCTGCGTACCGCGTCGACGCTGTCTATCGCACACCGTGGATGAACCACAATCCGATCGAGCCTCATGCCGTGACCGTCGTCTGGGAGGGCGATCGGCTGGTCGTGCACGACGCCACCCAGATGTTGAACGCGACGGCGGCATCGCTGGCCAAGGTGTTCGGCATCAAGGAAAACAAGGTCCATGTCAGCTCGCCCTTCGTTGGCGGCGGGTTCGGCAGCAAGGCGCTTTGGGATCATCAGATCCTGGCCGTGGCCGCCGCGAAATTGGCGGGCCGTCCGGTGCGACTCACTTTGCCGCGCGCGGGCATGTACCGGTTGATCGGCGGACGCACGCAAACGGAGCAGCGCGTCGCTTTGGCCGCCAGCGCCGACGGCAAGCTGAAGGCACTGCTGCATCACGGCTATTCGGTGAAGCCGCCACACAGCGTTTGCGACGAACAATATGGGCTGACCGGCCGCTCGCTCTATGCCTGCGACAGCTTTGACGTCGTGCAGCATCATGTCGATCTCGACGTACTGGCCAATACGTTCCTGCGCGGCCCGGGCGAGGCCGTCGGTACCTTCGCCATCGAAAGCGCGATGGACGAGCTTGCCCATGCGCTCGGCATCGATCCCGTCGAACTGAGAATACGCAATATGCCCGAAACGGACCCGGTGAGCGGCGCGCCGCATTCGCAGCACGATGCCGCACGCGCCTGGCGATTGGGCGTAGAACGCTTCGGCTGGGACCGCCGGACCACCGATGCGCCGCGCCGTGAGGGTGAATGGCGAATCGGCATGGGCTGCGCCACCGGCACCTTCCCCTATGTACGCCTACCCGGCATGTCGGCGCGCATCACGCTGACCGCCGCCGGTCACGCGACCGTGGCAAGCGCGGCGCATGAGATGGGAATGGGAACCGCCACCGTACAGCGCCAGCACGCAGCCGACCGTCTCGGGCTGCCGTTGGACAAGGTCATTGTTAGGATCGGTGATACCAGCCTGCCGACCGCCACTTATGCCGGCGGATCGTCCCAGACGGCCTCGCTGGGTGCGGCGATCATCGCGGCAAGCGGTAAACTGGCAGCGGAACTGGTTCGGCTGGCAGGAAACGACACGCCCCTCGCCGGCTTGAAGGCCAGCGAGATCGAATTCGCCGATGGCGGCCTCCGCAGCATTGCCACCCCCAGGCGCCATGAGACCTTCGAGTCGATCCTGCGACGTGCTGGGCGCTCGGAGATCAGCGTCATCGGGCAAAGCGGCCCGCCGCTCGAGATGCTCAAATTTTCCATGCACAGCACGTCGGCGAACTTCTGCGAAGTCCGGGTGAGCGATGTGACGGGCGAGGTGCGGGTGGATCGGCTGCTGGGCGTGTTCGACTGCGGTCGGATCCTCAATGCAAGGACTGCCGCCAGTCAGTTTCGCGGCGGTATGATCATGGGACTAGGCATGGCACTGACGGAGGAGACACTCTTCGACGAGCGCAATGGCCGCATCATGAGCGCTTCGCTCGCTGACTATCACGTCCCGGTGCATCTCGACATTCCCGAGATCGAGGTGATGTGGACGGACATACCCGATCCGCGAGCACCGATGGGCGCACGCGGGATTGGCGAGATCGGTGCCACCGGCGTGGCAGCCGCAGTGGCCAATGCGGTATTCAATGCCACGGGCGTGCGCGTGCGAGACCTGCCAATCACGCTCGATAAGCTTTCCTAATTGGCCGCGCTGCCCGCTGGCTGCGCCCCGTTGGGGGACGATCTCGCATACGGCCGAAGAAACCCCATATCCATGGGGTAGGATGCAGCAAGGCTCATGGCAACCGCGACCCTAAATCCCCGGACGTGGCTCTATCCGACGCCGCGCGGCCTCTATTGCGAGCCCGGTGATTTCTACATCGATCCGGCCTTCGCCGTGCCGCGCGCGGTGATCACGCATGGGCATGGCGATCATGCGCGGCCGGGCCATCGCAAGGCGCTGGCGACCCCCGAGACGCTGGCGATCATGCGCACGCGTTTCCAGGACATGCCCGACACCGAGCAGCAGGCGCTGAAATACGGCCAAAGCGTGCGGATCGGCGAGGTCGAGGTGGGCTTCGCGCCGGCCGGCCACATCCTCGGCTCGGCGCAGGCAGTGCTGGCATACAAGGGCCAGCGCATCGTCGTGTCGGGCGACTACAAGCGCCGGCCGGATCCGACCTGTCCGCCGTTCGAGCCCGTACCGTGCGACGTGTTCATCACCGAAGCGACCTTCGCGCTGCCGGTCTTCCATCATCCCTCCGATGCCGGCGAGATCGGCAAGCTGCTGCGCTCCGTCGCGACCTTTCCCGAGCGCACTCATCTGGTGGGCGTCTATGCGCTCGGCAAGTGCCAGAGGGTCATCCGCCTGCTGCGCGAAGCCGGCTACGACAAGCGCATCTGGCTGCACGGCGCGCTGATGTCCCTGTGCAAGCTCTACCAGGAGCATGGCGTCGATCTCGGCGACGTGGCGCCGGTCTCGGAGGCGATCCTCGAGACCTTCAAGGGCGCCATCGTGCTCTGCCCCCCTTCGGCCATTGCCGACCGCTGGTCGCGGCGCTTCGCCGATCCGATCGCTGCCGTGTGCTCGGGCTGGATGAACGTGCGCGCCCGCGCGCGGCAGCGCGGCGCCGAGTTGCCGCTGGTCATCTCCGACCATGCCGACTGGCCCGAACTCACGCAGACCCTGAAGGATGTCGGCGCGCCCAAGGTCTGGGTGACGCACGGCCGCGAGGAAGCGCTCGTCCACTATGCGCGCGGGATCGGCATCGACGCCGAGGCGCTGCACCTCGCCGGCCGCGAGGATGAGGATTCCTGATCCGTGCAGGCCTTCGCCCGCCTCCTAGATGCCCTCTCCTTCCAGCCGGCGCGCAATGCCAAGCTGCGGCTGATCGAGACCTATCTGCGCGACACGCCCGACCCCGATCGCGGCTGGGCGCTGGCGGCGTTGACCGGCGGCCTCGACTTTCCGTCGGCCAAGCCCGCGCTGCTGCGCGGCTTCGGCCAAGAGAAGATCGGCGAGGAGCTGTTCGCCCTCTCCTACGACTATGTCGGCGACCTGGCCGAAACGCTGGCGCTGATCTGGGAGACCGATCCCGCCGCCGGGCCGCCGCCGACGCTCGGCGAGGTCGTCGAGACCTTGCAGCGCGCGACGCGCACGCAGACGCCGGCGATCCTGAAGCACTGGCTCGACGCGCTCGATTCGACCGGCCGCTGGGCGCTCCTGAAGCTCCTGACCGGCGCGCTTCGCGTCGGCGTCTCCGCGCGCTTGGCCAAGCAGGCCGTTGCCAACATCGGCGAGCAGCCGGTCGATGCCGTCGAGGAAGTCTGGCACGGGCTGGAGGCGCCCTACCGGCCGCTGTTCGACTGGCTGCTGCAGGGCGCGCCGCGGCCAAGCAGCAATGCCGGCGCCGCCTTCCTGCCGGCCATGCTGGCCAATCCGATCGACCGCACCGAACTCGACGCGCTCGATCCCGCGCATTTCCGCGCCGAATGGAAATGGGACGGGATCCGCGTGCAGGTCGCGGCCTCGGGCGGACTGAAGCGGCTCTACAGCCGCGCCGGCGAGGACGTGTCCGGCGCTTTCCCCGACATCATCGAGGCGATCGACTTCGAGGGCGTGTTCGACGGCGAACTGCTGGTCCGGCGCGAGACGGCGGTGGCGCCGTTCAACGACCTGCAGCAGCGGCTGAACCGCAAGACGGTGACGCCGAAGATGCTGAAGGAGCATCCCGCCCATGTCCGGCTCTACGACGTGCTGTGGCTGGAGGGCGAGGATCTGCGCGGCCTCTCCTTCGACGAGCGCCGCGCCCGGCTCGAAGCCTGGATCGCCCTGAAGGAGCGCCCGCGCTTCGACCTCTCGCCGCTCGTGACCTTCGGCGACTGGGCCGAGCTTGCCGCCAAGCGCGAGGAGATGCGCGCCGACGGAATCGAGGGGCTGATGCTGAAGCGCGGCGACAGCGCCTATCTCGCCGGCCGCCCCAAGGGACCATGGTTCAAGTGGAAGCGCGATCCCATGCTGGCCGACTGCGTGCTGATGTATGCCCAGCGCGGCCACGGCAAGCGCAGCTCGTTCTACTCCGACTTCACCTTCGGCTGCTGGCGCGACGGTGCGGAGGGCCGCGAGCTGGCGCCGGTGGGCAAGGCCTATTTTGGCTTCACCGACGAGGAGCTGCGCTGGCTCGACAAATGGGTGCGCGACCATACGACCAACCGCTTCGGCCCGGTCCGCGAGGTCGAGCAGAAGTTGGTGCTGGAGATCGCCTTCGACGGCATCGCCCGCTCGACCCGGCACAAATCGGGCGTTGCGATGCGCTTCCCGCGCATCAACCGCATCCGGACCGACAAGCCGGCCGCCGAGGCCGATACCGTGGACAATCTCCTGCGGTTGCTGGAAATGCCGGTTTTGCCGGTTGTTGCGAGCGATTCCTAAGGCTAGATCGCCCCTTGCAGGGGGTATGTCCCATGCCCATTATCCGGGCGTTGTTGTAATCGTAGAGCCATGATCGACCCGTTCGGCCGTCACATCTCCTATTTGCGCGTCTCGGTAACGGATCGCTGCGATTTCCGCTGCGTCTATTGCATGGCCGAGGACATGACCTTCCTGCCCAAGGCGGAGGTGCTGTCGCTGGAGGAGCTCGAGCGGCTGTGCACCGCCTTCGTGCGCCGCGGCGTCAAGAAGCTGCGTATGACCGGCGGCGAGCCGCTGGTGCGCAAGAATGTGATGTCGCTGTTCCGCGGCCTCGGCCGGCACCTCGACAGCGGCGCCCTGGAGGAGCTCACCCTCACCACCAACGGCAGCCAGCTCGCCAAGTACGCCCAGGAGCTGGCCGATATCGGCGTGCGCCGCGTGAACGTGTCGATGGACACGCTCGATCCCGACAAGTTCCGCCAGCTCACCCGCTGGGGCGATCTCGACCAGGTGATGCGCGGCCTCGACGCCGCCCAGCGTGCCGGGCTCGCCATCAAGATCAACGCGGTGGCGCTGCGCGGCGTCAACGACGGCGAGTTCGAGGAGCTGATCCGCTGGAGCCACGGCCGCGGCATGGACCTGGTCCTGATCGAGGTCATGCCGATGGGCGAGATCGGCGACGCGGCGCGGCTCGACCAGTACCTGCCGCTGTCACTGGCGCGCACCAACATTGCGCGCCATTTCACCTTGACCGAGACCGACTACCGGACCGGCGGCCCGGCCCGCTATTTCAAGGTCGAGGAGACCGGCGGCCGGCTGGGCTTCATCACGCCGCTCACCCACAATTTCTGCGAAAGCTGCAATCGCGTGCGCCTCACCTGCACCGGCACGCTCTATATGTGCCTGGGCCAGGAGGATGCGGCCGACCTGCGCGGACCGCTGCGTGCGTCGGAGAGCGACGAGGTGCTGGATCGCGCCATCACCGACGCGATCGCGCGCAAGCCCAAGGGCCACGACTTCATCATCGACCGCCGCCACAGCGGCCCCGCCGTTCCCCGCCACATGAGCGTGACCGGCGGCTGAGCTACGCCTCGGGATTGGCCTTCGCGGTCGCGGTCTTGATCTGCGCCCGCCGCACCGCCTCGCGGTGGGAGATGTAGAGGGCGCTGGCGAAGATCACTGCGGCGCCGATGAAGGTCCAGATGTCGGGCTTCTGGAAGAACAGGAAGTAGCCCAGCATCGTGTTCCAGATCAGCGACAGGAAGCCGATCGGCTGCAGCAGCGTGATGTCGGCGAGCTGGTAGCCGCGCTGCTGGCAGATATGGCCCAAGGTGCCGGCGGCGCCGGCCAGCAGGAACCAGACGATGTCGCCCAGGCCGGGCGTCTGCCAGAACCACAGTGCGACCGGCAGGGCACAGGCCACGATCACGATGTTCTGCCAGATCACGATGGTGGTCGCCGAATCGGTGCGGGCCAGCGCCTTGGAGATCAGGTTCGAGGCGGAGAAGATAGGCGTCGAGACCAGGATGCAGATGACGCCGAGATGGATGTCGCCGAAGCCCGGCCGGATGATGATCATGGCGCCGATGAAGCCGACGATGACGGCGATCCAGCGCCGCAGCCGCACCTTCTCGGAGAGGAACAGCGCGGCGCCGATGGTGACGAAGATCGGCCCCGTGAAACCCAGCGCCGTGATCTCGGCCAGGGTCGTGAGCGGCAGCGCCACGAACCACAGCATCATGCCCATCGTATGGATGGCGCCGCGCGAGACGTGCAGCGGCAGCCGCCGCGTATGGAGCGAGCGGTAGAGGCCGAGGCGCATCACGATCGGCACGAGAAACAGCGCGCCGAAGAAATAGCGCAGGAACGCCATCACGTAGGGATTGAGATGCTGCGCGGGGATCAGCGTGAAGACGTTGAGCAGCGCGAACAGCACGCCCGAGAAAGCGACCCACAGGATGCCGCGCAAATTCGGCGGCAGCGCGAGCCAGCGGGAAACGAGGGCGGACACGAAGCGACTATGTCACAGGCGCTGCAGACCCGCACCTTTGACGGTGCGGCGGTTTCCGAGAGGCGAATCCAGCCGAGGCGTCAGGCTACGGCCGCGGCGGGCACCTGCTGCTCGCGCAGCTGCGCGACGCGGACCACCATCTCCTCGAGATAGGGATCGTGGATGCCCAGGGACCGGGCATGCTCCACCGTGTTGGCCAGGTAGTCGCGGCAGCTGCCGCGGCGGCCCTCGGCAAAGGCGATATGGAAGGCCGCCCGCTCGATCGGCAGTTCGCCGCAATACTGGCAATGCTCGGGCTCGACGACGAAGGTGACGGCCTTGACGGTCCGCCCATCGTGCAGCTTCGCCGACACCCAGCGCGGCCGGTAGAGACCGGCCAGCATCTCACGGTTCCACAGGATGCCCAGTTCGCTGCGCACCAGCTCGGGCGACAGGCGATAGACCATACCTTCACAGTCGCCGCCGCCTTCTTCGAGCGCCAGCATCAGGCCCGGCAGCTCCGGCGTGCCGCGGCCCATCGGCGTCCAGAAGGAGAAGGACCGGCGCCAGCCCTCGATCCTGCCTTGCTGGACCTCGGCGTGTTCGAACGCCGGGTTCCACATCAGCGAACCGTAGGCGAACACCCACGCCTCCTCTTCCGGACGATGGTCGAGCAGCGCCTCGTTCAGGCTGGCCTCGCGCTCCGGCGAAAACAGGAAGAAGTCGTAGCCGGCGGCACGCGCATCGGCCACGATCTGGTCGATCCGCTCCGACGAGAGGTCCTCGCGTGTCAGCAAGCGCGCGCCCCTCAGGTGCCGTAGACGATGGACATGGTCTCGGCCACGCAGGCCGGGCGCTCCTGTCCCTCGATCTCGATGGTGATCTGGTTGGTCAGACGCACGCCGCCTTTGTCCATCGGATCGGCCGCGATCAGCTTGGCACGGGCTCGCACCTTCGAGCCGGCCTGCACCGGGCTGGTGAAGCGCACCTTGTTGCAACCGTAGTTGATGCCGTTGCGCACGTTGTTGATGTGCGAGATCTCTGAATTGAGCATCGGGATCAGCGACAGCGTCAGGAAGCCGTGGGCGATGGTCTTGCCGCCCGGCATGTCCTTCTTCGCGCGCTCGACGTCGATATGGATCCACTGATGATCGCCGGTTGCATCGGCGAACAGGTTGATCCTTTCCTGGGTGATCTCGACCCAGTCGCTCACGCCGATTTCCTGGCCCACGTACTTATGCATCTCGTTCGGGTGGGCGAACTCACGCTTTGCCATCTACCGCCTCTGGTTCATTGATTTCGCATTGACTGCAATTTAGGCCCGAAACGCGCGCGCAGAAACGCCGGCCTCTCCCCGCGTTTGTATCGTCGCGGGGTTTTGCCCATCATGCCACTCACAAGAATGCACAGGAGGAGACCCCCCAATGGCGTATGAGACTGTCCTCTACGACGTCGCCGACCGGATCTGCACGATCACGCTCAACCGTCCCGAGAAACTCAATGCCTGGACGCGACAGATGCACCTCGACCTTAAGGACGCGATGCACAAAGCGGGCGGTGATTCCGAGGTGCGGGCGATCATCCTGACCGGCGCAGGCCGCGGCTTCTGCGCCGGCGCCGACATGGGAGGCCTGCAGGCGATCGGCGCCGGGGCCTCCACGGACCGGTCCTCCAAGGCCCAGGAGGGCCTGCCGGGCGGCAGCACCCTGGCCGAATTCAAGATGAACTACTCGTATTTCCCGTCGATTCCGAAGTTCATCATCGCTGCGATCAACGGCCCGGCAGCGGGGCTCGGCATGGTGATCCCGCTCCATGCCGACCTGCGCTTCGCGGGCGAATCGGCGGTCTTCACCACCGCCTTCGCCCAGCGCGGCCTGATCGCCGAGCACGGGATCAGCTGGCTGCTGCCTCGGCTGGTCGGGTTGCCGACCGCCCTCGACCTGCTCTGCACGGCCCGCAAGTTCCGCGCGCCCGAGGCGCTGGCGATGGGGCTGGTGAACCGGGTCATCCCCGACGACAAGCTGCTGGCCGAGACGCGGGCCTACGCCACCCTGCTCGCCAACACGGTCTCGCCGCGCTCGGTGGCCGTGATGAAACGCCAGCTCTGGGAGGCCGAGTTCCAGACCCTGGCCGAGGCCACGACCCAGGCCAATCACGAGATGGACCTGTCCTTCCAGACCTCCGACTTCAAGGAAGGCGTCGCCCACTATCTGGAAAAGCGCGCGGCCCGGTTCACCGGGAAGTAGCGCGCTACACCTTCTCCGTCTGGCCGGCCTTCGGCTGCCAGGTCATGAGGCGACGCTCGACGGTTCCGACCAGACCGTCGAGCACGAGGGCGAAGGCGGTCAGGACCAGGATGCCGGCGAACACGGTGTTGATGTCGAAGGTGCCCTCGGCCTGGAGGATCAGGTAGCCGACGCCCATAGAGGAGCCGAGATACTCGCCGACCACGGCGCCCACGAAAGCGAGGCCCACCGCATTGTGCAGGCTGGCGAACACCCAGCTCATGGCGCTCGGCAGATAGATCGAGCGCAGGAGCTGGCGTTGCGAGGCGCCCAACATGCGGGCGTTGGCGATCAGGTTGGGGCTGACCTCACGCACGCCCTGGTAGACGTTGAAGAACACCACGAAGAAGACGAGCGTGACGCCCAGCGCCACCTTCGACCAGATGCCCAGGCCGAACCACACAGCGAAGATCGGCGCCAAAACCACGCGCGGCATCGAATTGAAGCCCTTGATGTAGGGATCCATGATCGCCGAGGCGGTGGGCGACAGAGCCAGCCAAAGGCCGATGCCCAGCCCCGACGCCGCGCCGATCGCGAAGCCCAAGGCCGTCTCCAGCAACGTGATGCCGAGATGGGGAAAGATCTCGCCGCTCCAGAACCACTCGACGACCACCCAGAAGACCTTCTGCGGCTCACCGAAGAAGAAGGCGGCGCGATTGTCCTTGTCGAAATAGAAAGGCGGCACCAGGCCCGGCTTGGTCATCACGTACCAGAACAGCACGAGCAGGCCGAGGACGAGCAGTTGTGCGATCCTGAGTTTCATCTCAGATCGCCTTCTGCTGTTCGTAGGCCTTCAGCACCTCTTCCTTCATCGCGCTCCAGATCTCGCGATGCAGGTCGAGGAAGGCGGGCGTCATGCGGATCTCCGAGACGTCGCGCGGCCTGGGAAGATCGACCCTGAAATCGCCGATCGGATGCGTTGCCGGGCCGGCCGACAGGACGATGACCCGGTCGGACAGCGCGATCGCCTCCTCCAGGTCGTGGGTGATGAACAGGACTGACTTGCGATCCTCCGCCCACAGCGCCAGCAGCTCGTTCTCCATGAGCTGCCGCGTCTGCACGTCGAGCGCCGAAAAAGGCTCGTCCATCAACAGGATGTCGGGACTCAGGATCAGCGTCTGGGCCAGCGCCAGTCGCTTGCGCATGCCGCCGGACATCTGGTGCGGATAGCGATCGCCGAAGCCCGCAAGCCCGACGCGGCGCAACCACGCCTCGCCCTGCCCGATCGCCTCCGCCCGCGGCACGCCACGGAATTCGAGGCCGGCGATGACATTGTCGATGCCGGTGCGCCACGGCATCAGCGCATCGGCCTGGAACATGTAGCCGGCGCGCCGGTTCACGCCGTTGGCCGCCAGCAGCCTCTCGCCGAATACCTCGACCGTGCCGGACGACGGCTCCAGCAACCCCGCCGCCACGTTGAGCAGGGTGGACTTGCCGCAGCCGGTCGGTCCGACCACCGACACGAATTCTCCGCGCGCCACGTTCAGCGTGGCGTTGGCGACGGCGGTGTAGGCCTTGCTCGCATCGTCGCGCGCGGCGAAGCGACAGGTGATATCGGCCAGCGCCAGCGCCGGCCCCTCATTGATCGTCACGTCGAACTAGCTGCGCTTGGCGGCGCGCTGGGCGAATTCGTTGTTCCAGGTGTCGGCGAGCTTCACCGTCGACGCCTTGATGGCGGGATCACTCTCGACCAGGAACTTGAGGCAGTTCTCCATGGCACCGGCGGGCATGGTGCCGTCCGGCGAAATGGTCTCGCGCACGCCCGCGAACGACTTCTCGTAGACCGCGCGATCGCCCAGCAGGTAGCCCTCGGGCACGGCGTTCGCGACATCGGCCGGTGTGGCCGTCTGCAGCCACTGGTTGGCGCGCACGATGCCGGTGGCCATCGCCTGCACCGTGCCCGGGTTCTTCTTGATGAAGTCGGTTTGCGAATAGAGGCTGGCCGCCGGGAAAGCGCCGCCGAAGACTTCCTGGTTGCCCTTGGTCGTGCGCGTGTCGACCATCACCTTCACGAGGTTCTTGTCGGTCAGGATGGTGAGCGCGGGATCGGTCTGGGACACACCGTCGACCTCGCCCTTCTCGATCGCGGCGATGACCGAGGCGCCGGCCCCGACGCCGATCGCCACCACGTCGCTGGCCTTCAGCCCACCCTTGGCGGCCCAGAAGTTCAGCAGCATGTGGGTCGACGAGCCCGGCGCCGTGACGCCGAACTTCATGCCCTTGATGTCGGCCGGCCCCTTCACCTTGGCGGCCACGTCGTTGCGCAGCGCGATGCAGATCTGCATGCCGCGGCCGATCAGGGCGAAGCCCGTTACGTCCTGGCCGCGCTGCTGCATTCGGATGGTGTGCTCGTAGGCGCCGGCCACCACATCGGCGCTGCCGCCCATCAGAGCCTGCAGCGACTTGGCGCCGCCCTGGAAGTCGTTGATCTCGACGTCGAGACCGGCTTCCTTGAAGAAGCCCTTGCGCTCGGCGATGGTCAACGAGAGGTAATAGAGGGCGGACTTGCCGCCGACCGCGAGGATCACCTTGCTCTTCTCGGGCTTGCTCTGGGCCCGCGCGACATAGGGCGCCGCCACGATCATCGGGGCGGCCGCCATCAAGGTCCGGCGCCGCATCTGCAGCTTGGTCATCGTTTCCTCCGCGACAGGCTTGTTTTCTGGCAGCTTGCCGCAAGGCCCCCGTCGCGGCAACCGCCAGGCGGTCGCGGAGAAACCGCTACTTGAACTTACGCTCCTGCCACCACGGGAAGTAGGACGGCATGCCGTCGCTGACCTTCATGGGGAAGCGGGCCGGGCGCTTTTCGAGGAAGGCGGTCACGCCCTCCTTCACGTCGTCCGACTTGCCGCGCGAGTAGATGCCCTTGGAATCGACCTTGTGGGCTTCCATCGGATGGTCGGCGCCCAGCATCTTCCAGATCATCTGGCGGTTCAGCGCGACCGAGACCGGCGCGGTGTTGTCGGCGATCTCGCGGGCCAGCGCATAGGCCGCCGGCAGGAGATCGTCGGCCTTGTGGATCGAGCGCACGAGGCGGCCGTTCAGCGCCTCCTCGGCGGAGAAGACGCGGCCGGTCATCACCCATTCCAGCGCCTGCTGCGGACCCACGAGACGGGGCAGGAACCAGCTCGAACAGGCTTCCATGACGATGGCACGACGCGTGAACACGAAGCCGTAGCGCGCCGCCTCCGAGGCGAGGCGGATGTCCATGGCGAGCTGCATGGTGATGCCGACACCGACCGCCGGGCCGTTGCAGGCGGCGATCGTGGGCTTCAGCGATTCGTAGAGGCGCAGGGTGAAGAGGCCGCCACCATCGCGATGACCGTCGAGGCCGGGATCGACCGGCCCGCGATTCTCGGCGTTGAAGGTGTTGGCACCGCCCGACAGGTCCGCGCCGGCACAGAAGCCTCGGCCCGCTCCGGTGAACACGACGGCGCGCACATCGTCGTCGCGGTCCGCGCGGTCCATCGCGTCGAGCAGCTCCGACAGCATCTTGCCGGTGAAGGCATTGAGCTTGTCGGGACGGTTGAGGGTGATGGTGAGGATGCCGTCCCTGGTCTCGTACTTGATCTGCTCGTAATCCACGGGGCGCTCCTCAGCTCTGGTTGATGAGAACGACACCGCCCACGATCAGCGCGATGCCGCCGATCTGCTTGATGCCGAAGGGCTCGCCGAAAAGGAAGTGCCCGAGCACTGCAACGATCGCATAGGAGAGCGACACGCTGGGAAAGGCGACCGAGACCGGAATTTTGCGCAGCGCGACGATGTAGAGGAAGGCGGCCGAGCCGTAGAGCGCCAGGCCCGCGATGGTCGAGGGGCGGAGGAGCTGGCTCACGAAGTCCGGCGCATCGGCGCCCGCCTTGAGCAGCATCTGGCCGCCGATGCCGGCCAGAATGCCGATCCCCAGCGCCACGTAGTAGATCGTCATTCCCTGTCGCTCCTCATTCGCTATTGCCGCTCATGTGTCGAGAGGCCGCGGAAAGGTCCTTCGCTGCGCTCAGGATGACAGCTTTTTTTGGATCAGCGCACTGCGCCGATTCCAACAATAGTGTCATCCTGAGCGCAGCGAAGGACCCTTAGCCCGGCCCGCCCGTCGCCTCGCCTGACGGCTCGCGATGCGGCTGGCCGGCTGCCCGCGTATCGACCTTCGGCCGCTCGATGTCGAGCCCCCCGGGGCCATCGCCGCGGCGGAACACTTCGCGCACCAGGTATTGCGGCTTGCGGTTCACGGCCAGGAACATGCTGCCGAGATATTCGCCGATCATGCCGATCACGAGGAGCTGCACGCCCGCCAGCACCAGGACCGCGACCATCAGCGAGGCCCAGCCCTGCGGCGGCTTGTCGGAGATGATCGCCTCGACGATCACGATGCCGGCAGCCAACGCGCCCAGGGCGCCGAAGGCCAGGCCGAGGATCGTCGCCACCCGCAGCGGCATCACCGAGAAATTGAGGAACATGGCGAGCCAGAGCCGCAGCAGCCGGCGCAGCGTGTAGTTCGACCGGCCCTCGGCACGCGGCAGGTGGTTGACCTGCAGGCGGCTGACATTCTGGGTGATCTGGAAGATCAGCCCGTCGACATAGGGCGCCGGCCCTTCGTAGCTTGCCGTGACCCTCTCGCGCAGGAAACGGGAGACGCAGCGGAAGCTGGAGAGATAGAGACCCGGCGGCTTGTCGATCAGCTTGTCGGCGCACCAGTTGGTGAAGCGGCTGCCGAGATTGCGCCAGGCCGCGTGCTTCTTCTCTTCGTAATAGGTGTAGACCGCGTCGTAGTGGCCGTCGCGCGCATGCTCGAACAGGCGCCGCACTTCCTCGGGCGGGTTCTGCAGGTCGTCGTCCATGGTGATCGCATAGGCCCCGCGCGCCCGCGCGAGGCCGGCCATCACCGCGTTGTGCTCACCGAAGTTACGGCTGAGGCTCAGCACCGTCACCGGCGCGCCGGGCTCGACCGCGAGCTGCTTGCAGACGTCGAGACTGTTGTCCGGGCTGCCGTCGACCACCAGCACGACCTCCAACCCGCCCTCGATCTCCAGCGCGCGCAACGCCTTCACCAGCTCGCCGACGGTCGATGCGCCATTGTAGACCGGCACGACGATCGAAAGAGCCGGCGCATTTTCGGAAGTCTCAAGCATCACGCACCGCCACGATCATGAGGGAACCGCCGAACGGCAGGCTGATCCCGGCGCCGATGACGGTGCGCTCGATGGCGAGCGCAGTGGAGAATATTGCGTCGAGCCAGCGCGGATAGTCACGCACATCGCTCTCCGCGTCGTCGCGCTCGACCAGCCGGTGAAGGAGCATCAGGGGAAACAGGAGCATGTTCCAGTAGCTCGCACGAAGGATACGGAAGCCTGAGGCGGCGATCAGAGCGCGGGCCTGCCCTCGCGTAAAGCGGCGGGCATTGTGGACGCGCCTGTCGTGCGCCGACAGCAACCATGAATAGGCCGGCAGATTGAAGACCGCGATCGCGCCCGGCCCGAGGCAACGATGCGCCTCTTTCAGGGCACGCGCGGGTTCCACGTTGGCGTGACAGAGGACGTCGAGCGAGACATAGGCGCCCAGGGCTCCGTCGCCGAGCGGCATTTCGTTGACCGACCCCGACACGACGGGCCGCCCCGCCTTGGTCTTCGCCAGGCCCGCGGCCACCGGATCGTATTCGAGGCCGATGGTGGGACGCCCGGCCACGCCCGGCCCCATCACGCGCAGCATGCCGCCGGTACCGCATCCGGCATCGAGCACCGGGCCGATGGCGCTGGATCGCGTCAATGCCCGAGCGAGTTGGTCGGCAATCAGCCGCCGCAGGCCGCGATACCACCACATGCGGTCTTCGACCGCATGCATACGCTCGTACTCGGCCCGTTCCACGAAGCGGCCTCTCTCCCGGGAAGTCTCCTCTTCCCGTCCGCTTATGATATCTTCGCCCCGCCTTGCCAACCGCTCAGACCAAACCTCCGACCATTCCGCCGCGTGTCGAGCGGCTGCTGCTGGTGCCGCTGTTCGCGCTGCCGATCCTCTGGCTCGCCGGCTATTTCTTTCCGCCCATCAACCACGACGTCGCCGCCATCCTCGACGTATCGACGCGCTGGATCGGTGGCGAGAAGCTCTATGTCGAGGTCCTGGACGAAAACCTGCCGCTGACCTTCATCGTGCACGGGCTGCCGGTGCTGACGGCAAAGCTGCTGCCTGGAACAGTGGCCTTCTGGTTCACGGCCTGGGTGGTCGCCGGCATCTTCGCCTCGTTCTGGGCCTGCCGGCGGCTGATTCATCTGGTGCCCTCGGCCGACCATGCGCTCACCGAGGCGCTGCTGCCGCCGGTGCTGCTGTTCCTGTTCACGGTGCTGCCCAACGAGCATTTCGGGCAGCGCGAGCACATCATGTTCGTGGCCTGCGCGCCCTACCTGATCGCCTCGATGGCGCGCGCCGAGGGCGTGAATCCGACGCGCGTCTCCTCGATCCTCGTGGGCCTCGTGGCGGGCATCGCGCTTGCGATGAAGCCGCACTATCTCGCCATCCCGGCCGCGGTCGAACTCTATCTGCTGGTCCGGCGCGGCTGGCGGACGACCTTCACCGACCCGATCCCCTGGGCGATCGGCCTGCTCGCGGTGGTCCATCTCGGGCTGATGTACCTGGTCTTCCCCGAGTTCGGGCATTTCGTCCTGCCGCTCGCGGTCGAGGCCTATGCGCCGATCGGGGATTCGGGCTGGCGCGAGGTGCTGACCAGCAACGTGCTGGGCCCCACCCTGCTGGCGCTGGCGATCTTCGGCCTGCTGGCCATCGTCTTCACCAAGACCATCGCGGCGCGCGTCCTCGTGGTGTTCGGCGTCGGCGCCGCCCTGTCGGCCATAGGCCAGGCCAAGGGCTGGCCCTATCACGTGCTGCCGGCGCTTTCGGCCGCGATCCTGCTGGCGGCCCTCACCGTCTCGCAGACCGTCGACCGCTACCTGCCGATCAGCCGCAGCGCCCACCGCCTGCCGGTGGCGGTGATCTGCGCGACCTTCATGGTGCTGCTCTACTTCCAGGCCGCGCTCTACACGCCGCCTTTCTACAAGCAGCGCCAGTTCGAGGATTCGATCGGCGGCCGGCTGCAGCACATCATCGAGCAGAACGCGCCGCACCGGACCATCCTCGTCCTGTCGCCGGGCATCTATCCGTTCTGGCCGATGATCAACTACATCGGCGGCCGCATGACGACGCGGTTCCTCACCATGTGGGTGCTGCAGGGCGTTTACGCGACCTGCGACGACTTCCCCGCGCTCTACAATCCGCCCGACACGATGGGCGATTCGGAGAAGTTCGTGTTCGACACGCTGAGCGAGGATTTCGCCCGCGAGCATCCCGACCTGCTGATCGTCGACCGCATCGCCGGTGTCCCGCGCTGCCAGGGCAAGGAGTTCGATTACCTCGAATACTTCATGCAGAATCGGGTGTTCGCCGACGCCTTCGAGAACTACGAGCACCTGATGGATTTCGACCGGTATCAGATCTACCGGCGGAAGAAGGTGAAGAAGTAGAGCCCTCGCGGCCTCCTGGAAAACAATCCCGTCAAATTGGCGCGCAATCGGGCTGGGAACTGTGCTCTCCCTGGGCAGAAGACGAAAAAGCCTTTGTTTGTTGGTGTCGCTGAAACGTCTTAATTGTCGAGGAGGCACAATCCCCAGGACTTAAGGGCAGGGAGTTCGTAATGCGTAGATTCCTGACACATGCCCAGTTGATCGATATCATTTCGAAGGCGGAGCTTCTCGACGCCTCCGCATCCGGCGATACCCGCCCGCTTTTCGACGCCCTCACCGCCCTCGGCGACGATGCCATGACCGAACTCAAGGCCCTCACCTGGCTTGGGTGCGGAGACTTTGAATCCTGGGAAGACGCCTTGGCGGAAGTGAAGGATCAGGGGAACCAGGGCGAGCGTGATGTCGCGTACATGGCTCAGGGATCACCGCTCGCCGAACATCTTCGCAGCGGCGCCAAAATGATTGGCGAAACGTTCTGATGCCGTGACCGGCTGAGCGGCAACGTCGGACGAAGACGACTACTTTTTCCAGGGTGGCGACAAGGCCACGGCGCGGGCCGCCTCGGGAATCTTGTCCGGGTCGGGCACCTTGAAGACACCGGACGATACCAAGACTATCTCGCCGCCGCAGACGAGATCGCAACTCGCGAAGCAGAAGTTGATGGTGCGCCGCGCGATGCGCGCCTTGCCTTCGAGCCACTGGCCGAGCCTGGCGCCGCGCACGAATTCGCTGGTCAGCGAGATGGTGGGATGCGGCCAGAACATGCCGGTGGCGAAGCCGGAGCCCACGCCCATCACCATGTCGGCGACGGTGACCAGCAGGCCGCCATGCGCAATGCCCATCGGATTGCCGTGCCTCTTTTCCAGCGGCAGGCCGATCCTGAGCCCATCCTCTTCAGCCTTGTACCAGAGCGGTCCCGCGAGCGAGACGAAGTCGTCGATGACGTCGAGCTTGCGGAAGCCTTCCGGTACCAGATCGGTCATGGATCGAGCCCATCCTTCGAAGCAGCGAGACGGTCGAGCATCGCGCGCACCACCGGATCGAACGGCGTGGCGCGATGTGTCTCCTCGTTCAGCGACACCATGATGACACGCTGGACGGCGGTGCAATTCCCCTCGCCATCGAACAGGCCCTGGCCGATCACGCACTTGCGGTCGTGCGCCTCAATGAGGCGGGCGCAGGCGACGGCGGTGCCGGGATAGAACATCTGGCGCTTGAAGTCGGCCTCGATGCGGCCGATGACCAGCCGGAAGCGGGGCAGGCCTGTGCGCACGATGCCGCGCAGGTAGGAGACGCGCACATTCTCCAGCAATTCGAGGAAGGCGCCGTTGTTGATGTGCCCGTTGGCGTCGACGTCGGCGAAGCGCAGGTTTTCGGTGGTGGAGAAGCCGTAGATGCCGCGGTCGGCAAGATCGAACGCCATGAAGACTAGAACTCCGAGAATTCCAGGGTGAGATGCGCCGCCTCGGACGGCGGCACGACCAGCCGACCGGAGTCGGGCTTGGTGAACTTGACGCCGTTCTTCTTCAGCAGGCTCTCGCAGGCCGCGAGATTCTCGACACGGATCGTGAGCAGGGCGGGATGATCGCCCGGGCGTACCGGCGTGATGCCGGGATAGCGCACGGCATAGTCCTTGGGCGTCATGTAGCGGATCGGCTGGGTGCCGGTGTCGACCACCAGCCCCTCGCCCTCGCGCTTGACCGAGTCGGGGCCGAAATACTTCTCGAGTTCGGGGATCCACTTGGCCGACTGGCTGGCGATCACCGTGACGCCCAGGATGCCGCGCGCGCCGTTGGGATGGGCCGCCCATTCCGCCCGGTAGACGAACTCCGGCGTCTGGTGCTCGCAGACGAAGAAGCCGACGACCGGCATATTGTCCTTCGGAATGCGCACGGTGCGGAACCTGGCGAGTTCCGTCTTGCCCGCCACGTCGACCGCGCGGTCGAACGACAACGGCGCATCGGGATTGAGGCCGGCTGCCTTGAAGGCTTCGTAAGCCACGTCGGCGCCATCGGTCGCCAGCGCCACGTTGGCCAGCCCGCCGCCGCCCTTCAGCCACTCGCGCCGCTCGGCGTTGAACTCGGTGTCCTCGACGATGCCCAGGATCTCGAAATAGTCGGTATCGAAGATCATCAGATGGTTGGCCGTGCCGAGCTTCTTGTGGAAGCCGCGCGGCTGCACCTGGAAGCCGAGCTTCCTGTAGGCCGCCTCGGCCGCGTCGATGCCGTCGACCATGACCACCACATGGTCGAGCCCCTTCACCGCACGCTTCATACCGGCCTCCTGCGCACCATGTTGACCCCCTTGGAGGTCATTACCAATTCGCCATTCTGGTTGACCGCCGTCCAATGCTCGTGGATGACACCCATGGTCGGGCGGCTCTTGGACGGGACCTTGTTCGCACACTCGACCCAGGCGGTGAGCGTATCGCCCGGCCGCACCGGCTTCAGCCAGCGCAGCTCGTCGATGCCCGGAGAACCCAGCGCCGTGCGCTGGTCGACGTAGCTGTCGACGAAAAGCCGCATCAGCTTGGCTGCAACGTGCCAGCCCGAGGCGCAAAGACCTCCGAACAGGGAGGATTTGGCGGCCTCGGCATCGACGTGGAAGCTCTGCGGATCGAATTTCTTGGCGAACTCGATGATTTCCTCGGCCGTGAAACTGGTCGAGCCGAGGGGATATTTCTTCCCGACTTCGTAGTCTTCCCAGTAACGGGGCTCCGCGGACTGCATATCCCGGTCTTCGCAGAGCATGGACAATCACGCAAGCATGTCCTCTGCCGCGCGCTATGGTACTTTCCCCGCGGAAGATCAGCGCGCAATGACCGAATCAAATCTCGTACGACGGCTCACCACGATCCTCGCCATCGATGTCGTGGCGTTCAGCACCATGTCGGCGCGCGACGAGGAGCATGCGCTGGCCCTGTTGGCCGCCCGCCTCGATTCGTCCGGCACGCTGGTGCGCCAGCATCGCGGGCGCGTCTTCAAGATGACCGGCGACGGGCTGCTGGCGGAATTCCCGAGCCCGGTCGAAGCCGTCCGCGCCGCGCTCGAAATCCAGGAGGCCATGCGTTCGGCCAACGCCACGTCGAAGGCCGACGACCAGCTCACCCTGCGGATCGGCGTCAACCTGGGCGACGTCGTGGAGAGCGGCGACGATCTCATGGGCGATGCCGTGAACGTGGCCGTGCGTCTGGAGTCGATCTCGGCGGCCGGCGGCGTCTGCATTTCGTCGTCGGTCTACGAACAGATCGTCGGCAAGCTGATGCTGGGTGCCGAGGATATCGGCGAGCAGCACGTCAAGAACATCCCCCGTCCCATCCATGCCTATCGCCTGACCATCGACGGCGCGCGCCCGGCGAGCCCGGCGCACCCCGCGCATGCGGTAGCCCGGTCGATGCCGCGTACGCGCATGTTCCTGGTCGGCGGGGTCGTGGCGGTCCTGGTCCTGGGGGCGCTCGCCGGAACCTTCTATCTGCGCCATCCCTCGGCGCCACCGTCCCTGCAGACCGCCGAACCCACTTCCGCTCAGCCGGCCGGGCCCCGGCCCGTGCCGGAAACGGTTGCCACGCCGGCGGCCCCCCGGGCACCAACGCCGGCAGTTCCGCAAAGCGTCGCCGCGCCAAGCGCACCCGCGGCCCCTGCCCCCCCTTCGGCACCGCGTCGCTTCGTGGCCAAGGAGGTTCCCTTCGTTCCCGACTTCCACTGGCGCGCCCTGCAGAACTATGCCGACGCGCCAGGCGCCAAGGCCTTCGCGCTGAATGTGCGCGGCATCTTCGGGACGGCCATCGACCGGATCGACGAAGGCGCCGCGCGCCAGGCCGCCCTGGAGGAGTGCAACAAGAAGGTCCAGAAGGACGTGCCGATCGTGCGCGCCTACGACAGCTGCATGCTCTACGCGGTCGAGAACGACGTGGTCTGGTCGTTCCGCTCGCCGCCGATGCCGCCGCCACCCTATGTGCCCGCCATGAAGCCGTCGCCGCCGATTGCCTTCGATCCCGCGACGGCGCCGCTGCTCAATCCGCCAGCCCGCGAACGGCTGACCTCGCATTACCTGACCAACACCCACAGCCGCGCGCTGGTGCTGGGCCACAACCGCTTCGACTGGTGGACCCCCAGCGAAACCGACGCCGACGCGATCCGCCGCAACCTGCAGATCTGCGGCCATCTCACAGGCCGGCCCTGTGTCGTCTATGCAGTGAACAACAACGTGCTGGTCCGCACGCCGCAAACGATGCGCGTCACCGACATCTTTACGCCGCAGGACATGGGCGGCCTCGACGACGCCCAGACGAAGGCGCTGGAGCAGTATCTGATCGCCGACGGCTGGCGCGCCGTCGCGCTGGCCGCCAATGGCCGCATCGGCATCACGACCGGCCGATCGAGCGAACAGGACGCCACCTCGATGGCGTTGCAGGCCTGCCGCGATGCCGGCGGCTCGGAGTGCACCATCACGGCCATCGGGCCGTTCATGGTCGCGCCACAGTAATCCGTGTCATCCTGAGCGAAGCGAAGGATCTCACGCCCGCCAAGGAGTCCGTCGGTCGATCCGTTAGGTCCTTCGCTGCGCTCAGGATGACTGTTAGTCAATCCGCGATCGCCGCGCCGAAGCGCTTGGCGATCTCCTCCAGCATGACCTCCGAGGCGCCGCCGCCGATCGCCTGGACGCGCACGTCGCGCGACATGCGCTCGACCGGGGTTTCGCGCATGAAGCCCATCCCGCCGTGGAACTGCACGCAGTCGAACAGCACCTCGTTCACGAGGTCGCCGGCCAACGCCTTGACCATCGAGACCTGGGCCACGCAATCGCCGCCCTGCGCATCGAGCCAGGCCGTGTGATGGACGAGCTGGCGGGCCGCCTCGACCTCGGCCAGCCGCTTGGACAGTCGCTGGCGGATCGCCTGCTTGTCCCACAGTGGCTTGCCGAAAGCGGTGCGCTGGTTCACGTGCTCGAAGGTGAGTCGGATCGCTTCGCGCGCCTCCGCCATCGCCATGGCGCCGATCACCAGCCGCTCGGTCTGGAAGTTGGCCATGATCGAATAGAAGCCGCGATTCTCCTCGCCCAGCACGTTCTCGGCGGGCACGCGGCAATCCTCGAAGATCAGCTCGGCCGTGTCCGACGAGCGCCAGCCGGTCTTGTCGAGGGCGCGGCCGACCTTGAAGCCGGGCGTCCCCTTCTCGACGATGAACATGGTGATGGCGCGGCTGCCCTTGGCCTCGGGATCGGTCTTGGCCGCGATGAAATAGAGATCGGCATGCACGCCGTTGGTGATGAACATCTTGGTGCCGTTCAGCACGTAGTGGCTGCCGTCGCGCACGGCGCGGGTGCGGATACCCGCCACGTCGGAGCCGGCGCCGGGCTCGGTGACACCGACCGCGGTGATGGCCGTGCCGGCGACGATGCCCGGCATGTACTTCTCGAGCTGGCGCCTGGTGCCGAAGCGTACGAGATGCGGGCTCGCCATGTCGGTATGGACCAGCACGGTGATGGCGAAACCGCCATGGGTCGACCGGCCGACCTCCTCGGCGAGCACGACCGAAGCGCGGGCGTCGAGGCCGGAGCCGCCCAGCGCCTCGGGCACCCGCAGGCCGAAGAAGCCCAGCCCGCCCATCTCGGCCAGCACGTCGCGCGGCACGAGGCCCGCTTCTTCCCATTTCGGGCCTTCTGGTCGGACGCGCTCATCGACGAAGCGGCGGAGCTGGGCGCGGATGAGGTCGTGTTCTTCGGTGAAGATCGGATGGGTCATGGAGGCCGATTCTACACTTCAGTCCGGAAAAGTCCCGAATCGGGGGTTTTCAGACCACTTGACCGGCTGGGGCGCCCGCCCCTATCTTCTGCCTGCGAGTAAGTCGCAACAGCGGGAAGAAACGGCCGCCAAGGCATGTATATCTGTATCTGCAAGGCCATCAGGGAACGTGAAGTCGATGCCGCCGTCCGCGCGGGCGCCCGGCGTCCAGCCGACGTCTTCCGGGCCTGTGGCAAGAGCCCCCAATGCGGCTCCTGCGCCTGCGACATGCGTGAGCGGATCGCCCACACAGTTGCCCACGAGCGCTCCGCCCAGCAGACCCTGCTCGCGGCCGACTAGCCGGTCTCCTAGGCTCCGACCCGAGCGATCAGCTCGGGCCCTTCCCTTCGCCCATCTGGCTCTGCAGGTAGTTCTGCACGCCGACCTTCTCGATCAGGCCGATCTCGGTCTCGAGGAAGTCGATATGCTCCTCGGCGTCCTCGAGGATGCTGACGGCGATCTCGCGGCTGACATAGTCCTTCGCCGCCTCGCAGGCGGTCACCGCCTCGACCAGTGCGGTGCGCGCGGCACTCTCGAGCTTGAGGTCGGCCTCGAGCGCCTCCGGCACGTTCTCGCCGATCGCGATCCTCCCCATGTCCTGGAGATTGGGCAGGCCGTCGAGCAGGAGGATGCGCTGGATGAGCTTGTCGGCATGCTTCATCTCGCCGATCGACTCTTCGTAGATCTTATGGCCGAGGCGATCGAAGCCCCAGTGCTTCATCATGCGGGCGTGGAGGAAATACTGGTTGATCGCCGTCAGCTCGTTCTTCAGGAGCTTGTTGAGTTCGGCGACGATCTGCGGGTTGCCCTTCATGGCGAACCTCCTCTTTGGATGAGTCGGTTCTTACAGATACTCACCGATTTTAGTGGCGCAACCAAAGAGTGAGCGAGTGAGAAACGTTAGCGGAGAAATCTGCCCTTAACGCATCGAAGTCGGGCAAGTGAGAACGACTTGCTCGCATGTGAGAAGCACTCGCTCGCGTTTGAGAATCACTCACTCGTTTGCCCCGTCGCGCCTCTCGAATCGAATCGGAGGACGAGGCGACGGAGGAACCGGCCGCGGTGAGCGCACGTTCGTTCAGGCCATCCTCGAATCCCACCGCGAAACAGAGAGCCGAACCCACACGCAAAATCGGGGCTTTCGGGCCTTTTGCGGCAAAAATCGTAGCACCATCGCAACGCGCAACGTCATAAGGTGAGGTGCGTTCATGTCGGACGCCGCCCGCCCGGGTCGATCCGGGCCAGCCAGCTGAGGATAGCGTTATGTCCAACTTCACTCTCCCGAAACTCCCCTACGCCGATGACGCGCTTGCGCCGGTGATTTCGGCCAACACGATTTCG
This sequence comes from Reyranella sp. GW821-FHT14A01, assembly GCF_058803965.1. Lineage (NCBI taxonomy): Bacteria > Pseudomonadati > Pseudomonadota > Alphaproteobacteria > Hyphomicrobiales > Reyranellaceae > Reyranella > Reyranella sp. GW821-FHT14A01. The sequence continues at coordinate 829 of NZ_JBXAPM010000025.1, read as the reverse complement.
TTCCACTACGGCAAGCATCACAAGGCCTATGTTGACAAGCTGAACGAGCTCGTCCCGGGCACGGCGTACGAAGGCCTGTCGCTCGAGGACATCGTCAAGAAGTCGGCCAAGGACGAGAAGGGCAAGGCGATCTTCAACAACGCCGGCCAGATCTGGAACCACACCTTCTACTGGAACAGCATGGCGCCGAAGGGCGGCGACCCGACCGGCAAGATCAAGTCGGCGATCGACGACAGCTTCGGCGACCTCGACAAGTTCAAGGCGGCCTTCAAGGCGGCGGCCGTCGGCCAGTTCGGCAGCGGCTGGGCGTGGCTGGTGAAGGGCGCGGACGGCAAGCTCAAGATCGAGACGACCGCCAATGCCGACACCCCGCTGGCGCACGGCGGCAAGCCGCTCCTCGTCGCCGACGTGTGGGAGCACGCCTACTACCTCGATTTCCAGAACCGCCGCCCGGACCACATCCAGGCCTGGCTCGACAAGCTCGCGAACTGGTCGTTTGCCGAGAAAAACCTAGACTAAGGAGCAAGCAATGTTGGGCACCATCCTTCTTATCATCCTGATCCTCATCCTGATCGGGGCGCTGCCGACCTGGCCGCACAGCAGCGGCTGGGGTTACTATCCAAGCGGCGGCATTGGACTGGTGCTCATCATCGTGGTGATTCTGTTGTTGATGGGACGCATATAGCGGCCCATCCCGCAGACAAAGGGGCGCCTTCGGGCGCCCCTTTTATTTATCGGTGCCAGCTTTGGAGCGCGCCACTCCAGTGGCGCCTGATCGGCTTCCTGATGGGGCCGATGTCGAGCCAGCTCTCGATCGACTATCTGACGC
>NZ_JBXAPM010000024.1:0-66505 GCF_058803965.1 Reyranella sp. GW821-FHT14A01 | reverse complement strand
TCGTCGCTCGCGGCACCCCGTGGATCTCAGCTCGCAACACTGTCGCATGACAGTTCAATCTTAATGGTTGCTGAGCGAAGCGAAGGATCCTTGATCTGACCATGAACGCCCGTCCGTCCTTCATCATCGAAGACCAGTCCGAGACCGTTGCCTTCCTCGAAAGCGAGCTGAAGCCGGAGCGGAAGATCGACACGCACGGCGCCGTCGTCTTCCTGTGCCGCGAGCGTGCCTACAAGCTGAAGCGCGCGGTGAAGTTCCCCTACATGGATTTCTCGACCGAGACCCGGCGCGCCGAAATGTGCGCGGCCGAGATTGACGTCAACCGCCGGTCGGCGCCGGAGATCTATCTCGGCATCGCGCCCGTGCTGCGCCGCGACGGGAAGCTGGCGCTGGGCGAGATCGGTGAGACGTCCGCGCACGCGATCGACTGGCTGGTCGTGATGCGCCGCTTCGACGAGGAGGGGCTGCTCGATCGGATGGCGGCACGCGGGGCGCTTACGCCGGCGCTGATGGCGGCGCTCGGCGCCCGGGTGGCGCAGTTCCACGATGCGCTGCCGTCCATCGCCTCGGGCTTCTGCGCGCCCGACGACTATCGCCACTCGGTGGCGGCCGACGTGCGCCAGATGCGTGAGGCGGGCGAGCGGCTCGATCCGGCGACCAGCGAAGCGCTGGCCGAGGCGATGCCGCGCTCGCTCGAGCCCTTCGTCGATCTCGTGGCCCGCCGCGTCGCCGCGGGGGCGATCCGCCGCTGTCACGGGGATCTTCACCTGCGCAACATCGTGACCTTGAACGGCCAGCCGGTGCCGTTCGATGCCATCGAGTTCTCCGACAAGATCGCCAACATCGACGTGCTCTACGATCTCGCCTTCGCGCTGATGGACCTGGCGCGACAGGGGCTGGGCGCGCTGGCCAATCGCCTGCTGAACGAATGGCTGTGGCGGGTCGGCGAGGTCGAGGGCGCCTCGCACGAGGAAGCGCTGGCGCTGCTGCCGATGTTCCTCGCGCGCCGGGCCTCGATCCGCGCCTATGTCGATTCCGCCGTCACGGCCGTGAGCGGCGCCGACAATGCGCCGGCGCGCGCTTATCAAAAGGCGGCGCTGGAATTCCTCAAGCCCGCGCCGCTACGGCTGGTGGCGATCGGCGGCCTGTCGGGCAGCGGCAAGACCACGCTGGCGCTGAAGATGGCGCCCGAGATCGGCCGCTCGCCGGGCGCCGTCGTGGTGCGCACCGATGTCGAGCGCAAGCGGCAGGCGGGTATCGCGCTGGAGGAGCGCATGCCGGCCGGCAGCTACTCGCCGGAGGCCTCTGCCAGGATTTATGCCGCGTTTATGGCGCGGGCCGAGCGCGTGCTGCGGGCAGGGCACAGCGTCGTGCTCGACGCGGTGTTCGCCCGGCAGGACGAGCGCGCGGCGGCCGAGGCGCTGGCCCGCAAGGTCGGCGTGCCGTTCCAGGGCATCTGGCTCGACGTGCCGAAGGACGTGGCGCAGCAGCGTGTTGCGGAGCGCAAGGGAGATGCCTCCGACGCGACGCCGTCCGTGGTCGGGCGCCAGTTCGACTATGACCTCGGTCGCATTGATTGGGATCGTCGCAACGCTTGACGAGCCAACTGTGAGTGAGTAATCACTCACTTATGAATCAGGTCCCTCTGATCGATGTTCGGGACGGTGGTCTGGCCGGAAATGTGCGCGGCCGGGAGGCAGAGGCGCTCGCCGTGCGCGACGCCTGCCTCGGTTGGCTTCCTGTCGGAGGGCTGCTGGCCCGCCTGGCCGATCCAATCGTGCGGTGGTGGATGAAGCGGGCGGGGACCGCCTATGCGGCCGAGATCGACGCCGTCGCCCGCACGCTGAAGCGGCCGGGCATCTGGCTGCTGCACGGCGCCTATCTCTTCGGCTGCACGACGCTGGCCGACGACACGGCGCAGGGACCGCGTCTCCGCCGCACGCTCGACTGGCCGTTCCCCGGTCTCGGCCGTCTCGTCGAGGTGAGGCGCCAGCGCGGCGTGGCCGGGGAGTTCCTGAACGTCACCTGGCCGGGCTTCGTCGGCGTGCTGACCGCCGTGGCGCCGGCACGCTTCGCCGCCTCGATCAACCAGGCGCCGATGCGCCGCCGCTGGCGGACCTCGATGCTGCTGTGGCTCGACTATGTGCTGAATGCGCTTGCCGGCTTGCGCAGCACGGGGCGCCTGCCGCCCGAGCATCTGCTGCGCCACGCCTTCGAGACCTGCGCGAGTTTCGACGAGGCACGCCATCTGCTGGAAACCGTGCCGGTTGCGCGACCGGTTCTCTTCATGCTCGTCGGCCCGCAGCGGGGCCAGCGCATCGTGATCGAACGCGAGGAGACGCGCGTGCGGACCTATCGCGACGACACGGTCTTCGCCAATGACTGGCGCGAGCGCAGCAGCCGCTGGCGCCCCCGCGCCTGCGGCGACGGCGCACCGGTCGAGAACAACATCCGCCGCCGCACTGCGCTCGCTGCCTGGTCGGGACGCGATGCCGACGAGTTTGACTGGGTAACGGCTCCCGTCCTCAACGCCTGCACGCGCCTCTCGGTCGAGATGTGTCCGGCGACCGGCCAGCTGACCGTCGCCGGCTGGGAAGCCGACGAACGAGGCAGCGCCGCCCGCGTCACCGCGATCTCGACCTTTGTCGAACAAACGAAATAAACGAAACAAACGAAACAAACGATTCGGGAGCGGCGGCTCCCGAATCAGGGGGCGCGGTGAGCAGTCTTCGGGAGCCGCGATGAGCAAGGCAGAAGGCTCCGAGCGCAAGGCAGGAAGCATGGCGGGGCTCCTGCTCACCTTATCGATCCTGGTCGGGATCCTGTACGCGATCTCGAACCCGGTGTTTCCTACCAAGGCAAAGATTTTTTTCGGGATTGTCGACTACAAGCCCTCGACGTTTGTCGAGCAGCCGGCGGCACCCTTCTTCTACTCGGTTGGAAACAGGCTGAGGTTTGGGAGCGTCATTGCGGACGAGGGGCCGATCCTCTTCGAGGCCAAGCCTTCGGACGGTGGGATATGGGCCGTTTATGTCAGTCCTGACGAGACGAAGGCCGTGGTGGCGAGCGGCGGCGATTTGTACTTCGTGCTACCCGGCCAGCCGGCGACGCTTCTGCTTCGAGATGCCTACAATCTGATGGGACAGGGCGTCATGAAAGGACCGATTGGCAAACCGGTCTACGACTATCGAGATCTGCAGTGGGACGCTTCGAGCCGCTTCATCTACATTCGCCGAGGCGTGTGGGAAAATCGATATCCCGCACATTCGACGCTTTTTCGCATCGACGTGGCGGATCCAGCCAATGCCGTCGAAATCACCAGCGACATATCCGTATCCAGCATCTTTTTCATTGGTAGCGATGCCATCTGCTTCAACCGGGTAGTCAACAGAGGTGACCTCATCCGGAGATGCATCGTCGATGGTGTGGAGAAGACACCGGAAGTGATCGAGGACCACCGCCTCTTGATGGACGACGGCACGAGCGTCGAGGGAAAACCCTTCGCTTCGTTTCTATGGTCGAGAGGTGGGCTCTGGCTCACAGGGGCGGGCTTCGCTATCCGTGACTACAACGGCCGCTGGGGGTTCTTTTCCAAGAACAGCGATGAAGCGATCTTCCAGTTCAATGGCGGAGTCGAACCGCTCAAGGGGCGTTATGTCGACGGCATCTACGAGGTTAACGCCAATGTCTTGCCCGGTGGGCGCTATGCTTTCCTCGATCTCCTGATGGAGAACTTCAAGGGCAGGCGTGGGAAAATCCTCGTGGATGGGCTTACGGGCCAGTATCGCGAAGTTCCGAACGATACTCTCGTCTATCGCAATCTGAACTCGATCAACTACGATCGCGTCAAGTTCGGCCTGCGCTGGAGCGACACGCCCGAGTTCAAGCCCATGTTTCCGCTACGCCCCTATACGAAATAGACGTCGCGCGAGCCGGTTGGCCGGCATTACGCGCGTTTTTTGGCGGTCGCGCTGCGCGGGAGCAGGCGGGCGAGGTATTGGCCCGTGTAGCTCTCCGCCACCTTGACGACCGCTTCGGGGGGGCCCTCGGCGACCAGGCGGCCGCCGCCCGATCCGCCGTCGGGGCCCATGTCGAGGACCCAGTCGGCGGTCTTGATGACTTCGAGGTTGTGCTCGATCACCAGCACCGTGTTGCCGGTCTCGACCAGGCGATGCAGCACTTCCAGCAGCTTGCGCACGTCTTCGAAATGCAGGCCCGTGGTCGGCTCGTCGAGGATGTAGAGCGTGCGTCCCGTGGCGCGGCGCGACAGTTCCTTGGCGAGCTTGACCCTCTGGGCCTCGCCGCCCGACAGCGTCGTCGCCTGCTGGCCGATATGGATGTAGCCCAACCCCACCTGCTGCAACGTCAGCATCTTGTCGCGAATGACCGGCACCGCCTTGAAGAACTCGCAGCCCTCGTCGACCGTCATGTCGAGCACGTCGGCGATCGACTTGCCGCGGAACACGATCTCCAAGGTCTCGCGGTTGTAGCGCTTGCCCTTGCAGACATCGCATTCGACGTAGACGTCGGGCAGGAAGTGCATCTCGATCTTGATGACGCCGTCGCCCTGGCAGGCCTCGCAGCGACCGCCCTTCACGTTGAAGGAGAAGCGGCCGGGCTTGTAGCCGCGCTCGGTCGATTCCGGCAGCTGGGAGAACCAGTCGCGGATCGGCGAGAAGGCGCCGGTATAGGTCGCCGGATTGGACCGCGGCGTGCGGCCGATCGGCGACTGGTCGATGTCGACGATCTTGTCGAGATGGTTCACGCCGTCGAGCCCGGCATGCGCGCCAGCATGCTCGCGCGCATTGTTCAGCTTCTTGGCCAGCGCCTTGTAGAGCGTCTCCACGATCAAGGTGCTCTTGCCGCTGCCCGAGACGCCGGTGACGCAGGTGAAGGTGCCGAGCGGAATGCTGGCCGTGACGTTCTGGAGATTGTTCTCCGTGGCACCCTTCAGCGTGAGCCAGCGGCCGTTCTTGGGCGGCGGCTCGCGGCGTACCTTGGGGATCGGAACCTGGCGGAAGCCGGAGAGATATTGGCCGGTGAGGCTCGCGCTGTTGCGCATCACCTCCTCGGGCGTGCCCTGGGCGATCACGTTGCCGCCATGGGCGCCCGCGCCAGGGCCCATGTCGACCAGATAGTCGGCCGAGCGGATGGCATCCTCGTCATGCTCGACCACCAGCACCGTGTTGCCGAGGTCGCGCAGGCGGGTGAGCGTCTTCAGCAGCCGGTCGTTGTCGCGCTGGTGCAGGCCGATCGACGGCTCATCGAGCACATAGAGCACGCCGGTCAGGCCCGAGCCGATCTGGGAGGCGAGACGGATGCGCTGGCTCTCGCCGCCCGACAGGGTGCCGGAGGTCCGGTTCAAGGTCAGGTAGGAGAGGCCGACATTGTCGAGGAAGCCCAGCCGCTCGTTGATCTCCTTGAGAATACGGGCGGCGATCTCGCGTTGCTTGGCCGTGAGCTTGGGATCGAGCGCCAGGAACCACTTCACCGCCTCGCCGATCGAGAACTCGGTCGTCTGGCTGATGTTGAGGCCGGCGATCTTCACGGCCAGCGCCTCGGGCTTGAGGCGGGCGCCGTTGCAGGTCTCGCATTTGCTCTCGTGCTGGAAGCGCTCCAGCTCCTCGCGCACCCAGGAGGAATCGGTCTCCTTCCAGCGGCGGTCGAGGTTGGGGATCACGCCTTCGAACGGCTTGGTCGTCTGGTACTGGCGGATGCCGTCGTCGTAACGCATGGCGATGGATTCGCTGCCGCTGCCGTAGAGGATCGTGTCACGCACCTTCTTCGGCAGGTCGCGCCACGGCACCGAGGTCTTGACCTTGAAGTGCTTGGCGATGCTGTCGAGCGTCTGCATGTAATACTGGCCCGACGAATCGGCCCACGGCGCGACGGCGCCTTCCGAGAGCGAGAGCCGGTCGTCCGGCACCACCATCTCCGGATCGAAGAACATTTTTACGCCCAAGCCATCGCAGGAGGGGCAGGCGCCCTGCGGCGCATTGAATGAGAAGAGGCGCGGCTCGATCTCCTCGATGGTGAAGCCGGAGACCGGGCAGGCGAAGCGCGCGGAGAAGACCGTGCGCTCGCCATTGTCGGCATTCTCGGCGATGGCCAGGCCTTCGGCGAGCGACAGCGCGGTCTCGAGCGAATCGGCCAGGCGATTGCCGAGGTCCGGCTTCACGACGATGCGGTCCACGACCACGTCGATGTCGTGCTTGAACTTCTTGTCGAGCGCCGGCGCTTCGGCGATCTCGTAGAGCTTGCCGTCGACCTTTACGCGCTGGAAGCCCTTGCGCTGCAGCTCCTGCAGTTCCTTGCGATACTCGCCCTTTCGGCCGCGCACGATCGGCGCCATCAGATAGAGGCGCGTGCCGTCCGGCATCGTCTTGATGCGGTCGACCATCTGCGAAACGGTCTGGCTCTCGATCGGCAGGCCGGTGGCCGGCGAGTAGGGGATGCCGACGCGCGCGAACAGCAGGCGCAGATAGTCGTAGATTTCGGTGACGGTGCCGACGGTCGAGCGTGGATTGCGCGATGTCGTCTTCTGCTCGATCGAGATGGCGGGCGACAGGCCCTCGATCGAATCGACATCGGGCTTCTGCATCAGCTCGAGGAACTGACGCGCATAGGCGGACAGACTCTCGACGTAGCGGCGCTGGCCCTCGGCGTAGATCGTGTCGAAGGCAAGCGACGACTTGCCCGAACCCGACAGGCCGGTGATCACCACCAGCCGGTCGCGCGGCAGATCGACGTCGACGTTCTTGAGGTTGTGCTCGCGCGCTCCCCGGACGGAGATGAAGCGATGCGGCTCGGCAGCGGGTAAGCGTGACTTGGCCATCAGGACCGGAACAATAGGGGAGCGGGGGGCCATCGCATATGGCGATTAACCCCCAGGCCCGCCAGTCCCTGCGTCAAGCTGGCGATGCTTGCGCTGCCAGCACCCGCGCCGTCGGCCGGTCGTTCATCAGCAGCTGCGCCGTGCCTGCGATCAGGCCGATCAGCACGCCGATCTTCCAGGCGAGGTCGTAGGAGCCCATCAGGTCGTAGAGGTAACCGCCGCCCCAGGCGCCGAGGAAGGAGCCCGCCTGATGGCTGAGGAAGGCGATGCCGGTCAGGGTCGACAGGAAGCGCAGCCCGAAGATCTGCACCACCAGCCCGTTGACCAGGGGAATGACCCCCAGCCAGAGCGTGCCCATGGCGGCGCCGAACAGCACGACCGAAAGCGGCGTCGGCGGGAACAGGAAGAACAGGGCCACCGCCAGGGAGCGCAGCAGGTAGATCGCGCCCAGCAGCAGGCGCTTGGGATATTTGTCACCCAGCCAACCGAACAACCACGAACTCAGGATGTTGAATCCGCCGATCAGCATCAGTGCGACGGCGCTGTAGGACGGGTCCATGCCGCACTGGGCGAGATAGGTCGGCAGGTGGGTGGTGATGAACACGAGCTGCAGGCCGCAGACGAAGAAGGCCAGCGCCATCACGACATAGCCGGTGTGGCGCCGGGCTTCGTCGAGTGCGCCCACCAGGGTGAGGTTGCGGTCGGTCGACAGGGTGTTGGGCAGCTTGTCGGAGCGGCTGCCGATCCAGGCGGCCGGCAGCATGGCGAGTGCGAGGATCACGAAGGCCCAGACCGCGGCGCGCCAGCCGTCCGTATTGAGAAGATAGGCCGCGATGGGAGCCGTCAGCATGGTGCCGACGGAGCCGGCGGCCGAGACGATGCCGAAGGCCAGGGTCCGGCGGCCCGGTTCGACGACGCGGGCGGCGATGTTGGCGGTGATGCCCGAGGTGGTGCAGGAGAGCGCCACGCCGATCAGGACGCCGGCGCCCAGGATGATGGGCAGGATGCCCTGCGCCGTGGCCGTCAGCCAGATGCCGAGGATGAACAGGGCGCTGCCGATCAGGGCGACCCAGCGGGTGCCGTACTTGTCGGCGAAGATGCCGGCGATCGGCTGGCTCACGCCCCAGGCAATCTGCTGGACCGAGATCGCCAACGCGAAGTCCGAGATGGCGATGCCCAGTTCCTTGGAAGCTGGCGCCTGGAACAGGCCGAGATTCTGCCGGATGCCCATGGCGAGGGTCATCATCAGCGCCGCACCACCCAGGATGGTGTAGGCCTGGCCGGTCGAGACCTGGGGAACGTGGAAGGATTTGCTCATGGCCGGGGAAGATACGGGAGAGTTTGCCGCCGCAACGAATGAATTGTCGGAGGGCGCCCATGAGCAGACCTAACTTCACAACCGTTATTCGGTGTCTTTTCACAGGCTCTCGGAGCTAGGTTGCCCGCCGTGAGGTAGGTGCCGCGTCCCGCGGCGCCGGGAAAGCCAAGGAGGCCCCCATGGCGGGCAGCGTCAACAAAGTCATTCTCGTCGGAAATCTCGGCCGCGACCCCGAAGTGAAGTCCATGCAGGACGGCCGTTCGCTGGTGAACATGTCGGTGGCGACGTCGGAGACCTGGCGCGACCGCAACAGCGGCGAGCGCAAGGAGCGCACCGAGTGGCACCGCGTCGTGATCTTCAACGACAAGCTGGCCGAAGTGGCCCAGAAGTTCCTGAAGAAGGGCGCCAAGGTCTATCTCGAAGGCCAGCTCACCACCCGCAAATGGACCGACCAGAGCGGCCAGGAACGCTACACGACCGAAGTCGTCGTCCCGCGTTTCGGCGGCACGCTCACCATGCTCGACGGCCGCAGTGGCGGTGAGGGCGGTGGTGGCGGCGGCGGAATGGACGACGACTACGGCGGCGGCATGTCCGGCGGTGGTGGCGGTGGTGGTGGTGGTGGACGCGCTGCGCCGCGCGGCAAGGCCGAGCTCGACGACGACATTCCGTTCTAGCGCTCGGGCGCCTTACGCAGGCAATCCCAAGGCGCACAGCTCGGCGGTCGTTTCGTCCGCCGAGCGATGATGGATTGCGCTCATGCCGGCGGCACGGGCGCCCTCGACGTTGACCATGACATCGTCGATGAACACGGCGTCCTGCGGACGAAAGCCGCCGGTGCGGCAGGTCAGCTCGAAGATCGCGGCGTCGGGCTTCCAGCAGCGGACATTCCCGGACACGATGAAGTCGCGGAAGCGTCCGATGAAGGGGTGTCGCACCCGTGCCGGACCGCGCAGCCAGGCGTCGAGGAAGCCGGGCGCGTTTGACAGCAGGTAGAGCGGCACGCCGGCATCGCCCAGCCGCTCGACCAGGGCGGCCATCAGCGGGAAGGCATGGTCGAGCATCTCATCGAAACGGTCGTAATAGGCCGCAATCAGGGCTTCCTTGCCGGGATGGCGGGCTTGCAGCTCGCGGGTCGCGGTGGCGGGATCGCCGTCGTAGTCCTGCCGCATGTGCCACTCGCGGGTGGTCACGGTGGCTAGGAAATCCTCCATCTCCGCAACCTCCGGGATGAGCTTCCGGTAGAGGTGGCGCGGATTGTAGTCGATCAGCACGCCGCCCATGTCGAAGACCACGACGGAGGGGCGGGAAGGGGCGCTTTCTGGGGGCAAAACAAAGCCTTTCCCTGAGGTAAATTCGGCGAGAATTTAGTTAATAAAATCAAAGCGTTAAAGGGGGCGTCTTCAGGCGATTTTTGTTGGTCTTCCGGGGCTTGTTTGCTAGTTTGCGAAATACCCCTTCCGGAGTCTCCGGACAGGCTGCAAGAACGAGAAAAATCCCAGGTCTCCGTGAGCGACGATACGACCCTGCCGCCGGCGCCGCCGCCGCCCTCTGACGCGCCTCCGCCCCCGTCTTCTCCGCACGATATCGCTCCGATCACCATCGAAGAGGAGATGCGCCGCTCCTACCTCGATTACGCCATGAGCGTGATCGTGTCGCGTGCGCTGCCCGACGCGCGCGACGGCCTCAAGCCCGTGCAGCGGCGCATCCTCTACGCGATGAAGGAAGGCGGCTACGACTCGACGCGGCCCTTCCGCAAGTCGGCGCGCATCGTCGGCGACGTGATGGGCAAGTATCACCCGCACGGCGACAGCGCGATCTACGATGCCATGGTGCGCATGGCGCAGGACTTCTCGATGCGCCTGCCGCTGATCTCGGGGCAGGGCAATTTCGGCTCGATGGACGGCGATCCGCCGGCGGCGATGCGTTACACCGAGGCGCGTCTCGCCACGGTCGCCGAGACGCTGCTCGAGGACATCAACAAGGATACCGTCGAGTTCCAGCCGAACTACGACGAGCGCGAGAACGAGCCGACGGTGTTGCCGGCGGCCTATCCGAACCTGCTGGCCAACGGCGCCGGCGGCATCGCGGTGGGCATGGCGACCAACATCCCGCCGCATAATCTCGGCGAGCTGATCGATGCCTGCCTGGCGCTGATCGCCAATCCGGAGCTGACCGTGCCGCAGCTCATGGAATATGTGCCGGGCCCGGATTTCCCGACCGGTGGCATCATCCTCGGCCGCAACGGCATCCGCGCCGCTTTCGAGCTCGGCCGCGGCTCGATGATGATGCGGGCCAAGACCAGCATCGAGGAGAAATCCGGCGGCCGCGAGTCGATCGTCGTCACCGAGATTCCGTACCAGGAGAACAAGGCCCGGCTGCACGAGCGCATCGCCGAGGTGGTGCGCGACAAGAAGGTCGAGGGCATCTCCGAGATCCGCGACGAGAGCGACAGGGACGGCGTGCGGCTGGTCATCGACCTGAAGCGCGACGCCATGTCCGACGTCGTGCTGAACCAGCTCTATCGCTTCACGCCGTTGCAGACGAGCTTCAGCGTCAACGCCCTGGCGCTCGACGGTGGCCGCCCGAAGCTGATGAGCCTCAAGGAGCTGCTCGAGGCCTTCATCCGCTTCCGCGCCGAAGTGCTCACCCGGCGCACCCGCTTCGAGCTCAACCATGCGCGCGACCGCGCCCATGTGCTGGTCGGTCTCGCGATCGCCGTCGCCAACATCGACGAGGTGATTGCGATGATCCGCACCTCGCCCGATCCGAACGTGGCGCGCGAGCGGTTGATGGCCAAGGACTGGCCGGCCGCCGACGTGAAGCCGCTGATCGACCTGATCGCCGAGCCCGGCCGCGAAGTGTCGGCCGAGGGGACCTACCGGCTCTCCGAGGTGCAGGCCCGCGCCATCCTCGAGTTGCGGCTGCAGCGCCTGACCGGCCTGGAGCGCGACAAGATCGCCGAAGAGCTGACCGAGGTCGCAAAGCTGATCGAGGGCTACCTCGAGCTGCTGGGTGATCGCGACAAGCTGTTCGCGCTGATGGCCAGCGAGTTGAGCGAGATCAAGGCGAAGTACGCCACGCCGCGGCGGACCCAGATCGTCGACAACGAGTTCGAGCAGGACATCGAGGACCTGATCCAGCGCGAGGACATGGCGGTCACCGTGACTCATGGCGGCTACGTCAAGCGCGTGCCGGTGTCGGCCTATCGCGCGCAGCGCCGCGGCGGCAAGGGCCGCTCGGGCATGGCCACGCGCGACGACGATTTCGTGTCGAGCCTGTTCGTGGCCAACACGCATACGCCGATGCTGTTCTTCTCCAGCCGCGGCATCGTCTACAAGCTCAAGGTGTGGCGCCTGCCGCTCGGCGCGCCGCAGGCGCGCGGCAAGGCGTTCGTGAACCTGCTGCCGCTCAGCGAGGGCGAGACGATCAGCACGGTCATGCCGATGCCGGAGGACGAGGCGAGCTGGTCGACGCTCAACGTGATGTTCGCCACCGCACGCGGCGGCGTGCGCCGCAACGAGCTCGGCGATTTCACCAGCGTCAACCAGGGCGGCAAGATCGCCATGAAGTTCGAGGGCGAGGATGCGGGCGACCGGCTGATCGGCGTCGGCGTCTGCACCGAGGAGCAGGACGTGCTGCTGGCGACGCGTCAGGGCCGCGCCATGCGCTTTCCGGTCTCGACCGTGCGCGTCTTTGCCAGCCGCAATTCGACCGGCGTGCGCGGCATCGCGCTGGCCGAGGGCGACGAGGTGATCTCGATGTCGTTGGTCGATGGCGGCAAGGGCATCCCGACCGAGGATCGCGATGCCTACCTGCGGCAGTCACGGGCGCTGCGCCAGGCCGAGAATGCGGCGGAGGCCGGCGAAGCCGTCGCAGAGGAAGAGGCCGCAGCGGGCGAGGAGGCGGCGGCGGCGGCCACCACGCTCTCGCCGGAGCGCTTCGCCGAGTTGCAGGCCAAGGAGGAGTTCGTGCTCACCGTGGCCTCGTCGGGCTTCGGCAAGCGCACCTCGGCCTACGAGTATCGGGTGACCGGTCGCGGCGGCAAGGGCGTCGAGCTCATGAACCTCGCCAAGGGCGGCGAGATCGTCGCGGCACTTCCGGTGCTGGATACCGACGAGATCATGCTGGTCACCGACGGCGGCACGCTGATCCGCTGTCCGGTGGATGGAATCCGCATCGCGGGACGGGCGACGCGCGGCGTGCGCATCGTCAACGTGAGCGAGGGCGAGCGCGTCGTCACGGCGGTGCGCATCGGCGAGGACGATGCCGGCAATGGTGGCGCAAATGGCGACGCCGGTTCGGAGCCGAATGCCGAACCAGACATCGATGCCAGTTCCGAGCCAAGTTCCGAAACTAGCGGTGGATAAGGACCGATCGTGTCGCTAAGACTTCGCCGTCGCAGTCTGCGCACAAGGGGGAGACATGGCCGTAGAACGCACCGGGGTGTATCCGGGCACGTTCGATCCCATCACGAGCGGGCACATGGAAGTCGTGCGGCGCTCGCTGCGACTCGTGGACAGGCTGGTGATCGGGCCGCACATCAATGTGGGCAAGGGACCGCTGTTCTCGCTCGAGGAGCGGATCGAGATCATCAAGGAAGACATCGCGGATTTTCCACAGGCGGACCGCGATCGCATCACCGTCGTGCCGTTCGAGGGATTGCTGATTCACTTTGCGCGCGACGTGAATGCGTCCGTCATCATCCGCGGGCTGCGGGCCGTCTCGGATTTCGAGTACGAAATCCAGATGGCCAACATGAACGCCCGCATGGAGCCTGCCATCGAAACCATCTTCCTGATGGCGTCCGACCGGCATCAGTTCATCGCCTCGTCGCTGGTGAAGGACATTGCACGCCTGGGCGGCGACACGTCGCAGTTCGTGTCCAAGCGCGTGTTCGAGCGGCTCAAAGCCAAATTCGGGAAAAAATAAGGCAGGCACCGGTCGCGTTGACCCCCGGCCCGCCACACTTTATATGGGCGCCGCGCGGTGGACAGGCCCGCGGCGCGGAACCGGGAAGAGCCCGTAGCTCAGCGGTAGAGCATCTGACTTTTAATCAGAGGGTCGTGGGATCGTACCCCACCGGGCTCACCACTGGACCCAAGAGGGAGAAGAACGGCTCATGCCGTCGGTGAAAGTCGTCAACGGCAAGCAGATCGTGGTCGAGAATCTCGGTCCGATCGAGCGCCTCTTCAGCTTCATCGTGAAGCCGTTCGTCCGGATGTCGCAGCATCGCGACCTGATCGCTGCCATCCTGCGGCGCGAGGTTCGCGAGCGCTTCAAGGGGTCGATCGCCGGATGGATCTGGGCGATCATTGCCCCCCTGCTGATGATCGCCGTCTATTCCTTGGTGTTCAGCACGGCCCTGACTCTGCCGCTGCCCGAAAATCTGGCCAAGAGCCAGGCCGGTTACGCCCTATTCATCTTCGGCGGCCTCATCATCTTCAATTTCTTCTCAGAGATGGCATTTCGTGCACCGATGCTGCTGCACGAGTACACCCATTTCATCAAGCAGACGATCTTTCCCAGCGACATGCTGGCGGTGATCTCGACGCTGCGCGCCACGGCCTATACGCTGATCTCCTTGGGGGTGATGCTGCTGTTCCAATTGGCGGTGATTGGCGAGCTGCCCGTGACGGTGCTGTTGCTGCCGTTCATTTTCATCCCGTTCATCGCGTTCTTGATCGGCATGTCATGGTTCCTGGCGGCTCTCGGAGCGTTCACGCGCGATGCCGGCTATCTGATGATCACGATCGTGCCTCTTTTCATGTTTGCGACGCCGATTTTCTATCTGCCGTCGATGGTGCCGGCGCCCTACGATTTTTGGATGTATGGCAATGCGCTGGTTTGCTTTGTCGAAATTCTGCGCGACTTGGTGCTGGGGGGCAGATTGCCCAACATGATCCTTTACGGCTGGACATTGTTTATTTCGCTGTTCAGCTTCTATTTCGGCTACTGGTTCTTCGACAGGTATCGGAATGTCATCGTCGACGTCCTCTGAGGTCGTCGTCGAGGCGAAAAACCTCGGCAAGGCCTTCCAGCTCTACGCCCATCGCAACGACTGGCTGAAACAGGTCCTGTTCGGCTGGTGGAAAGCCTACTTCAAGCCGTTCTGGGTGCTGCGCGACGTCAGCCTCGAGGTGAAGAAGGGCGAGAGCATCGGCATCCTCGGCCGCAACGGCTGCGGCAAGTCCACCCTGCTACAGGTGGTCTGCGGCATGACCCTGCCCAGCCATGGCGAACTCAGGGTCACGGGCCGCATCGCGCCGGTGCTGGCGCTGGGCTCGACCTTCGACATGGAGCTGTCGGGTCGCGAGAACGTCCTGATCGGCGGCGCCGTGCTCGGCCTGAAGCGCAGCGAGGTCCTGCGCAAGTTCGATTCGATCGCCGAATTCGCCGGCATCGGCGAGTACATGGACCAGCCGGTGAAGCACTATTCGATGGGCATGCGCACGCGCCTGGCCTTCTCGATCTGCGCCCATGTCGAGGCCGACATCCTGGTCGTCGACGAGGCCCTGTCGGTCGGCGACGCCGCCTTCCAGCGCAAGTGCCTCGACTGGATCGACAATTTCCGCAAGACCGGGACGCTGCTCTTCGTGTCCCATTCGATGGCCGAGGTGCGCCGCCTGTGCACACGCGCCATCTGGATCGAGGAAGGGCGTATCCGCGAGCAGGGCGATCCCAACGACGTCATCCGCTCCTATCATCGCGCCCTGCTGGTCGAGAAGGACGATGTCCAGCGCTTCTCCTCCGGGAACGCCCAGTCCGGGAACGCCCAGCCTGGGACCGCCAAGCAGGTTGCTGCCGGCGAGTGATGCGGCATGGAGCCGGGGACCCTGGCGTGGCTCGGCTTCGGCTGGTGGTCCCTCGGCTCGGCAATCCATTGGGTAAGCGCCGCGCTGGCGCGAACGCCCCGTCCGGCCATTCCCGCCCGCCACAAGGCCACTGATTTCAGCATCGTGGCGCCGATGGCCGGCGCCGAGGACGCGGCCGAGGCCTATGTGCAGGTCCTGCGGCGGCTGGCCGAAGCCGGGGCGGAAGTGCTGATCTGCGTGGCCGACGCCGATGACGGCGCCGTGGTGCCGACCCGGGCCTTGTGGCCGGAGGCGCCGATCTTGGTCGGGCGCGACGACACCTTCAACCCCAAGATGAACAACGTGCGCAAGGGGCTCGAGGCGGCAAGCCGCGGGATCGTGGCGCTGTGCGACGCCGGCATCCATCTCAGCCTCGACGAACTGTGCCGCGCGGCGGCGCCTCTGTCGGCGGGGGCGGGGCTCGTGCTGGCGCTCAAGGCGGCGGAAGCGCCGGGGACTTTCGCGGCCGAGATCGAGCGGGCCTATATCGACGGCCATCAGGCAAGGTTCCTGTTCGCAGCCGACCGGCTGGGCCTGGCCGTGGCGTCCGGCGGTGTCACGCTGATGACCCACGACACGCTGCAACGCATCGGCAACTGGCGCGGCTTCAATCGCTGGATCGCCGACGACTATTCGGTCGTGCGTTCCGTGCGTGGCCTGGGGCTTCCCACGCGCCTCGGCGAAGTCATGCCGCGCCTGCCGCTCGGGAGGCGGTCTTGGAGCACCGTGTGGCGTCGGCAGGTCCGCTGGGCAAGAACCCGGCTGCGCCTGCCGGTCTGGCCGCTCGTGCTGTGGGAACCCGCGATCGGTTGGGCCGCCACAGGCGGAGCCGGAGCCGCTGCACTCATCGGTTGGGGGGCGAACGCGACCCTGATCGCCGCGGCCCTTGCCCTTCATACCGCCTCCTGGCTGCTGGCCGAGAAGTGGTTCATGGCGGGCCGCGGCCTGGCGTTCGGAAGGCGCGCGGCGGCGGCGGCGATGGTTCGCGAGGCGCTGGCGCCGGCGCTCATCGTAACGGCGTTGTGGGGCCGGACCATTTATTGGCGCGGGACCGACCTCGGCGGCCAATGGCGCGACCGCCGGGACACTGGCAAGGATACGCCGAGCAACACCGCAACCGGGAAATCCGCATGAGTAGTATGGGTACCAGGCATCCGATCTCCACCGTGACGTTGCCGGCGAAAGTCGATTCCGTGACGGTGTCGGACGTCGAGGTCATGCTGATGGCGGCTCTTCGGCCGGGGGCCCGCGTCATCGTCGATGGCAGTCAGGTCGCCTATATGAGTGCCGCCGGCGTGCGCACCTTTGCGTCCGTTCTGCACAAGGCAGCGCAGGTGCAGGCCCGCGTCGTTTTCTGCCGGTTCACCGGTGCGGCCTGGGACTGCCTCCTTGTCAGCGGCTTCTCGGAGTTGCTCGACATCGCCGAAACGACGGAGCAAGCCGCGGCGAGGCTCCAGAAGTAACGTCGCCATCCACCGGGGAAAGCTTGCACCCGCGCGGGCCTGCGGGTTAACTACATCTTGGGCTGAGTTGAAATATCAATGAGTTGGGGCATGGCGCGGCAAGAATCGCTGCGACAGTTCCGGACGGAGATCGGGATTTGACAATCTGGAGCTGGCTGCGCGCTGCCGCGCGACCGACCGCCATTGTCCTCGGCCTGGGTATTGGCTTGGCGGCCTGTACCGCGATGCCCGGCGACGGTCCCTGGATGGGCGGAGCGGCCACGACGTCGACCGAGGCATTGCCGTTCGACGTGATCGATCTCACGCCCACCACGATCGTGAATTATCGGCAGCCGCCGCCCGTCGATAAGCCCTCGACGGTGAGCAATCTGCCGGCCGGCGGCCGGGTCGCCGTGGCGCCGGGCGATGCCATCAAGGTCCGTGTCTTCGAGCCCTACGAAGGCAGCATTTTCCCGACCATCCAGAGGCCGGGTGCGGATTTCGGCGTCCAGCGCGTCACCGATGACGGCACCATCACCGTGCCGTTCGTCGGCACGATCAAGGTTGCGGGGCTCGATCTCAGCCAGATCGAAAAGAAGGTCGCCCAGCAGGTTGCCGCTTCCGGCAAGGCCCAGGATCCGCAGGTCATCGTCGAATTCGTCGCCGACCGGACGCATACGGTCATGGTGTCGGGCGACGTGAGGAACCCCGGCCGGGTCTCCCTGCTGGAAGGTGTCCGCACCGTCGTCGAGGCGATCAACAAGTCCGGCGGTCCGTCCGGCATGGGTGGTCAGGTCCCCGGCGGGGTCGGTGCCAACCAGTTCGAAGTCGTGGTGCGCCGCAACGGCCAGATCATCCTGCAGTCGCAGTTCTCCGACCTGCTGGCGGGAGGCGACATCGCCCTCCAGAAGAACGACGAGATCGTGGTGCGCCCCAACCCGCGCATGTTCACGGTGCTGGGCGCCGTGGTGAAGGCGGGCAACGTCGACATGTCCAAGCATACGGTCAGCCTGCTGGAGGCCATGGGCATGGTCGGCGGGCTGAACGACTCGCGCGCGAACAAAACGGGCGTTTATGTGTTCAGATTGGGGGATTCGCTGAACAACCCCACGGCGCGGGGCCGGGTTTTCCGGCTTGATCTCTATCAACCCGTATCCATTTTTGTCGCGCAGCAGTTTCCCGTGCTGCCCAAGGACGTTGTCTACATCACGAACGCCCCGCTGTACGAGTACGACAAGATTCTGACATCAATCTATCGCACAGTTTCGATCGTGGGGGTCGCGCGAGGCAATATCCTCACCACGGGCTACTAACTAAAGGAAGCGTACCGGAGCGTTTTCTGGTACCATCTATTATGGCGCAGGCACGAAAGTTCACTTGGGGCGCCACAGGTTTGGCCGCGTTGCTCGTCATCGCGGCCCTTGTCCTGTGGATGACGCCCAGCCGGCAGACCAGCAGTGCCCAGGACGGACCGCGTCCGGTGGCGCCGTTGATTTCCCGCGGATACACCGACGCACCTTCGGGCACGGCCGTGATCGCCGGCGACCCGGTGGGTGGCGGCGTGCTGATCGAGTTGAAGGTGACCGACGGCCAGAAGGTCAAGCGCGATGAGGTGATCGCCGTCCTGTCGAACTATCCGAAGGCCGATATCGCCGTCCGGACCTCCGAGGCGGAACTAGCCAAGACCAAGCAGGCGCGCGAAGCGATGGTCAGCGGCTATCGCACTGCCGAGATCGCCATGCAGGAAGTCATGGTCAAGTCGGCGACCGAGGAGGTCAAGCTCAAGAACCTCGAGATGCAGCGTTCCGGCAAGCCGCCGGACCAGAAGCAGCTCGAGCAGAGCATCTCCCAGCAAAGCCTCGAACGCGAGCAGGCCAAGCTGCGTGTTCTCAAGGAAACTCTGCAGACCGACCTTCAGCAGATCGACACCGACATCTCGATCATCCAGGCGAAGCTCGACAATGCCCGCAACACCCGCGAGCAGGCGCTGGTGCGCTCGCCGCTGGACGGCATGGTGATCCAGATCTACACGCGCCAGGGCGAGCGCATCTCGATGAACGGCATCGCCAAGATCGTCGACCTGTCGCAGCTCCGTGTCCTGGCGGATGTGGACGAGCTGAACGTCGGCCGGATCGCGGCGGGCGGCAAGGTCGAGGTGACGTTCCGCGGCAGCCCGACCGTCTATCAAGGCACGATCTCGCGCGTTGCACCCACTGTGAAGCGGATGCAGCGCATGGAGCCCGATGGCGGGTCGTCCACCGACGCCCGCGTGGTGCAGGTCGAGATCCAGCTCGACGACCCGTCCAGCATGCCGCAGGTCCTGGGCCGCGAGACGCGCGTCACCTTTCTCTGATGACCGTCACGCTGCCAGCGGCCAAGTCGCTGCCGCGGCGGAGGCGGTGGTTTTCGTGGCGCCCTAATTTCTCGTTCAGCCGTCTGCGGGCGGCCGCGATCACCGCGACGCGGATGCCGCTGGGCGCCCAGCAGCTCAAGCGTCAGCGGACCAGCACGCTTCTCTCGCTTGCCGGCGTGACCGCCAGCCTGCTGGTGATCTTCGCCCAGCTCGGCATCGAACGGGCCGTCTACGATTCGGCGATCCGGCTTCACCGGTCGGTGGTGGGCGACCTCGTCCTGGTGCCCAACGGCTTCAAGTCGCTGCAGCTTCATGCCGAAGTGCCCGCTTCCCTGACCGACGTCCTGGCGGCCAACCAGGCGGTGACCAATACGCTGCCGTTCTGGTTCGGCGTGATGTCGCTGACCCATGCCGGGATGCCGACCGCCCGCCGCATCGCTTGGTACGCGGTCGATGTCGAACGGCCCGCCTTCGACGTTCCCGGCCTGCGCGAGAATCTCTACCGGCTGCGCGAGGCGCGCCGGCTGCTCTACGATCGCGAATCGCGGCCTTATTTCGGCGATCTCGCCGAGCAGGTCGGCCCCGGCAAGCCGGAATTCCAGGTCCTGGGACCGCCCGACAATCGCGGGTTGCTGCGCCAGCTTTTCGTGGTCGGGACCTTCGCGCTCGGGCCCAACGTGCTGAACGACGGCGCCGTCATCATGTCCGAGGACACGATGGCCGAGGTCTTCGGCTCGTGGTGGTCCGACCGTCCGGCCTTCATCGCCATTCAGTTGGCCAAGGGCTCCAACATCGACGCCGTCCGTCAGGAGTTGAACACCGCGCTGGCCGGACGCGGCGAGGTCCTCAGCCTGCGCGACTTCGAGAGACGCGAACGCACCTACTGGTCGCGCGAGACGCCGGTCGGCTACATCACCGACTTGGGTTTCGTGATGGGCGTGATGATCGGCATGGTCTTCATCTACTACGCCCAGTATCAGATCATCCGATTCTATCTGCCGGAATACGCCATCCTGAAGAGCCTCGGCTACGACTGGTGGTTCTTCCTGTTCATGATCGCCCAGATCGGCGCGGCCATCATCACGCCGGCTTTCCTCGTGGCCTTCACGCTGGGCCGCCTCGTCTACGGCGCCACGGAGGCTGCCATGCATCTCGGCATGACGATGGGCCTGCGCGAAATGGTCGTGGCGCTGGTCGCCTGCCTGATCATGACGGCCGTCTCCAGCCTGTTCGCCATCCGGCGCCTGTGGCGGGTCGACCCCATCATGCTGTTCGAGTGACCATGACGGCCGATACACAGGGTTTCGGGCCGGCGGTCGTCGAGGCGGTCGACGTCCATCATCACTACGGCGAAGGGCCGCAGCGGGTCGACGTGCTGTTCGACATCAACATGCAGGTCCGCGAGGGCGAGCTGGTGATCGTCACCGGCCCGTCGGGATCGGGCAAGACCACGCTGTTGACCATCCTCGGGACCATGCGCAAGCCCTCCGAGGGCAAGCTGCGGCTGCTCGGCACCGATATCGTGGGCCTGGGCGGCTCCGACCTCGATGTCCTGCGCAACCGCATCCGCTTCCTGTTCCAGAAGCGCAATCTCCTGTCCTCCCTGACGGCGCTGCAGAACGTGATCGCCGGCGTCTCGACGACGCCCCTGGCGGATCCGGACTGGGACGAGCCGCGGGCGCGGCATCTCCTCGGCATGCTGGGCCTCGCCGACAAGGGATCGGCCTGGCCGGACGAGCTGTCGGGCGGCCAGCAGCAGCGAGTGGCGATCGCGCGCACCATGATCGGCTTGCCCGACCTCATCATTGCCGACGAGCCCACCTCGGCGCTCGACCGTGTCTCGGGACGGCTGGTGGTCGACCAGCTCAAGGATCTCTCCATGCGCGCCAAGTGCGCGGTGGTGCTGTCGACCCACGACGAACGCATCTTCGACGTCGCCTCGCGCCGCCTCCATATCGAGGACGGCCGGTGCTTCGAAGTCCCGATTCATTACCACTGAGAACGGCGGCCCCGGCATGCTGCTGTTCCTGATCGATCTCCTCGTCTTCCTGTGCCTGGCCGCCCAGTTCGCG
The DNA here is from genome assembly GCF_058803965.1 of Reyranella sp. GW821-FHT14A01. NCBI lineage: Bacteria > Pseudomonadati > Pseudomonadota > Alphaproteobacteria > Hyphomicrobiales > Reyranellaceae > Reyranella > Reyranella sp. GW821-FHT14A01. The sequence goes on along the minus strand of NZ_JBXAPM010000024.1, from coordinate 45,634 downwards.
ATCGCGGGTTATTTCCTCTACCTGGTCTACTGGCTGTTCGAATTGCCGCGCGACGAGGCTCCGGCCGCGGCATTGCCCGACGGGCTGCCGCGCGTACTGGTGCAGGTGCCGGTCTACAACGAGCCGCTTGTGGTCGAGCGCTCGATGGCCGCGATGGGGGCGCTCGACTGGCCGCGCGACCGCCTCACCATCCAGCTCCTCGACGACAGCAACGACATCACGTCGGACATCGCCGCCCATGCGGTGGAACGCCTGCGCCGCGCCGGGATCGACGCCCATCACGTCCGGCGCAGCGACCGCGGCGGCTTCAAGGCCGGTGCGCTGGCGGCCGGCCTGGCGCTCGACGATGCGCCCTATGTCGCCGTGTTCGACGCCGACTTCGTGCCGCCGCCCGGCTGGCTGAAGCAGGCGATGGCCGCGATGCTGGCCAACCCGCGCGCCGCCTTCGTGCAGACCCGCATCGAGTGGGGCAACGGCGAGCGCAACTGGCTGACGCGCGCCCAGCGACTCATGCAGGACGCGCACTTCGCCGTGGAACAGGACGTGCGGGCGCGGCGCGGTGTGCCGTTCCAGTTCAACGGTACCGGCGGCATCTGGCGCCGCGCCGCCGTCGAAGAGGCGGGGGGCTGGTCGCACGACACGCTGTCGGAGGATCTCGACCTGGTGCTGCGGACCTACCTGAAGGGCTGGACCGGCGTGTTCCTGATGGACACGCACGTGGTCGGCGAGCTGCCGCAGAAGGTCGAGGATTTCAGCGCCCAGCAGAGCCGCTGGTCCAAGGGCTTCGTGCAGGTCGCCCGCAAGCTGCTGGGCCCGATCTGGAGGTCCGCCTGGCCGACCGAGGCCAAGCTCACCACCACCGTGGCACTCGCCCAGCAGCTCATTTTCCCGCTGCTCGTCGTCGGTATCGTGGCCCTGGTCGTCTCCATCGTGGGCCATGGAAGGCTGCTCGGACTTTTCCGGTTCGGTCTCTGGCTGTGGCTGATCGGCATGCTGGTCGTGCTGTTCGGCATGACCTGGGGCGCCTACAAGCGCCTGCAGCGCGGCAGCGTGGCGCGCTATCTGGTCACGGCTGCCAGCGTGCCGGTGCTGATCGTATATCTCGCCGTCGCCAACGCCGCCGCGATCGTAAGCGCCGGCTTCGGCAAGAAGACAGAGTTCAACCGCACGCCCAAGACGGGCATCTGAGGCAGCTTCGATGGCCATCCTCGCCACCCTGGCTCTTCTGTTCGGCGCCGTGTTCGCGGTCTGCTGCGTCCTGCTGGCCGCCTTCATCGGCAGCCTGCTCTACATGGTGGTGCTGCATCACCGCCTGAAGGCGAGGGGCCTCCAGCGCGAGGAGAGGCTGCTGTCGACGCCGTTGCCGGCCGATGCCGACCTGCCGCATGTCGTGGTGCAGATCCCGTCGTTCAACGAAGGCCCTGTGGTGCGCCGCGGCGCGGAGTCTGCGGCGGCGCTCGACTGGCCGCGCGACAGACTGCATATCCAGCTGCTCGACGACAGCACCGACGAGACGGCCGACATGGTCCGCCAGGTCGCGGCGGAGCTGCGCGCCAAGGGCTTCGACGTGGTGGCGCTGCAGCGCACCGACCGCAGCGGCTACAAGGGCGGCGCGCTGCACGAGGCGATGCAGCAGACGCCGTACGATTTCTTCGCGATCTTCGACGTCGACTATATCCCGCCGACCGACTTCCTGCGCGTCTGCATGCGGCCGTTCTTTGCGGAGCCGAAGACGGCATTCGTCCAGGCGCGCTTCGACTTCCTCAATCCGCACGAGAATGCGCTGACCGAGATGCAGATGGTGACGCTCGACGCCCATCTCGGCATCGAGCAGGCGACGCGCTGCTGGGCCGGCCATCCGCTGCCCTTCAACGGCACCTGCGGGATCTGGCAGCGCGCGGCCATCGACGCAGGCGGCGGCTGGAAGGGCGACACCGTCACCGAGGATCTCGACCTCACCTATCGCGGCTGGGTGAAGGGCTGGCGCGCCTTGTTCCTCACCAGCGTCGGTGTGCCGGGCGAACTGCCAGCCGACACCAAGACCTGGCTGCGCCAGCAGCAGCGCTGGCAGGACGGCTTCCGCCACGTCTCGATGCGGATGTTCCCCGAGATCCTGAAGAGCCGGGACATCACGCCGTCCGCCAAGCTGGCGGCGCTGCTGCATCTCTGCATGGCGCTCAACCAGCCGGTGCTTCTGGTCGGCGTCGTGTCCGGCATCCTGGCGGGCCTGCTGGCCCCCTCGCTGATACCGCTGCTGCTGACGCTGTTCGTCGTGACCGTGGCCTGGGTGCTGGTCTGCGCCACGACCTTCCTGCGCGCCGGTCACAATTTCATCCGCGGCGGCGAGATCCCGCCGCTGGAATTCGCCGTCGTGCTGATGCGCTTCGTCGGCGGCCAGGTGGCGACCGTCGTCCGCTCGTTCGGCGTCCATTTCCGGAAGATGTTCAGCAAGCCCAAGCCGGTCGTGTTCGACCGCACGCCCAAGCGCGGAACTTAATCCAGCACGCTCTCGCGCAGCAGCGGGTGGTGGGCGCAGCGCAGGCCGCCGCCGGTCCGGATCGGTCCGTCGAAGGGAAGCGGGATGACGTCGACCTTGCGGCGCTTCAGTTCGTCGATCACCCGGCGATTGTCGGCGTCGACGATCATGCGGCCTTCCTCGAGCACCAGGCCGTTGGTCGCGAGGAGCGTGGCCTCCTCGACCGAGACCTCGATCTTGTCCCACTCACGCAGCGACATCGGCAGACCGTCGATCAGCTTCCCGGGGCAATAGACCAGCAGGCCGGGCTTCACGAGACCCAGTGCACAGTCGAGGTGCAGCACGTTGGAGCGCAGCGCCACGGGAAGCACCCGGTAGGTGTCGCCGAGCAGGGCCTGCAGCCAGTCGGCACCGGCGAGATCGGAGGCGCAGCCCGAGATGCCGACATAGATCTCGCGGCTGTTGAGCAGCGTATCGCCGCCTTCGAGAAAGGGGCCGTCGACGCAGGCCGGCGAGCCCAGCGGGACGCTCGACCAATGGGCGCCCTTCGCGGCCACGGCTTTCTGGATGAGCGGTCGCAGGCCGTAGCGCTCGCGCTGGCGGCACTTCAGGCGCAGCGAGGCGTCGATCACGTGCCTGCCGACAACGATCATGCCGTCGCGCGGAAAGAGCTGCGCGCCTTCGCCGTTCGGAGCGAGGAAGGTGCGTTCCTCGCCCTTCAGCCGCTGCGGGCGATGCACGGAGACGCCCTCGCGGGCCACGAGTTCGGCCAGCGCATCGACCTGGCGCTCGATCCGGTGCGCCCATTCGGGATCGACATCGATCAGCCGCTTGCCGGCGTAGGTGCTGCTGAACTCGGCGCCGGCCTCTGTCAGCCAGCGCTGCGAGTCCTCATGGAAGACGACGAAGTCTTCGGCCGGCGAGATGCCGATCACCACGTCGCGAAGCTTGCCCCACTCGTGGTGGACGCCGAACAACATGCTCAGACCCGCGCGTAGATGTCCTCGTAGCGCACGATGTCGTCTTCCTCGACATACTCGCCGGTCTGCACCTCGACCACTTCCAGCAGCTCCTCGCCGGGATTGGCGAGGCGATGGACGCCGCCGATCGGAATGTAGGTCGATTCGTTTTCGTGCAGGGTCGTGACCTTGCCGTCGAGCGTGACCTCGGCGATGCCTTTGACGACCACCCAGTGCTCGGCGCGGCGGTTGTGGCTCTGCAGGCTGAGCTTGGCGCCGGGCTTGACCGTCAGCCGCTTGGCGCGGAAGCGTTCGCCGCGGTCGATGTCCTGGTAGCTGCCCCACGGGCGGTGCATCACCGCATGCTCGGTGGCGGCGCGGTGCTTGCCGTCAGACATGCGCTGCACCACGTCCTTCAGGCGCGGAAGGTTGTCGCGATGGCCGACCAGCACGGCGTCGTTCATCGACACCACGACGACATCCTCGACGCCGATCACCGCGGTGAGCGGCCCGTCCGAGCGGATGTAGGAATTGCGCACATGGTCGATCTCGACCGGGCCTTCGGTGACATTGCCGGCGCTGTCGGCATGGCCGACATCGAGCAGCGCGTCCCAGGTGCCGAGGTCGGACCAGCGGAAGCGGGCCGGCACGACCCAGCATTTGTCGGTGCGCTCCATGACGGCATAGTCGATCGACTTGGCCGGTGCCTTGCCGAAGGCTTCGGCGTCGAGGAACACGGTCGAGTCGGTCTTCCGGGCCTTGGCGACGGCCTCCTCGGCCGCGGCGGCCATCGCCGGCTCGAAGCGGGCCATCTCCGACAGCAGCAGCTCGGGCGGGAACAGGAAGTTGCCGCTGTTCCACAGCAGGCCCTCGGCGATGTACTGCATCGCCGTCTGGGCATTGGGCTTCTCGACGAAGGCCGCGACCTTCATCACCGGGCCGATCTTCTCGGTCCCGGGACGGATGTAGCCGTAGTCGGTCTTGGGTTCCGTCGGGGGGATGCCGAAGGTGACGATGCCGCCTTTCTCGACGGCCGTGAGGCCCTCGCGGCAGCCGGCCAGGAATTCCTCGGCGCCGATCACCAGATGGTCCGACGCGAGCGCCAGCACGGCCCTCGCGCCGAGACCGCGGGTATAGGCAGCGGCGGCGGCCATGGCGGGGCCGGAGTCGCGGCGCGACGGTTCGACCAGGATGTCGATCTCGACGCCGATCTCGCGCGCCTGGCTCTCGCACATGAAGCGATAGGCGTCGTTGGTCGCGATCACGGGCTTGCCGAACAGGGTGCGGTCGGCGACGCGCAGCAGGGTCTGCTGGAAGGTCGATTGCTTGCCCAGCAGCGGCACGAACTGCTTGGGCATGCTCTCGCGCGACAGCGGCCACAGGCGCTTGCCGGAGCCTCCGACCAGGATAACGGGCGTGATGAGCGACATGACGGCGGCTTTCGTTGCTTTTGGGGGCTTAACGGGCGGCTTCTGCGGCCGCGTGCCGAGCCGCGATATAGCCGAAGGTGAGGGCCGGGCCAATGGTGATGCCGGCGCCTGGATAGGTACCACCCATGACGCTGGTCATGTCGTTGCCCGCCGCATAGAGGCCGCGGATCGGGGTTCCCTGACCATCGAGGACCCGGGCATGCCCGTCCACCCGGAGGCCCAGTAAGGTCCCGATGTCTCCCGGGACCATTTTCATGGCGTAGAAGGGACCCTGCTCTAGGGGTGCCAGACAGGGATTGGGTCCGTGCGTGGGATCACCGTTGAAGCGGTGATAGGCGTCGGTACCCTTTCCGAAATCGGGGTCTTCGCCTCGTGCGGCATTTGCGCTGAACCGGGCAATCGTGGATTGCAGTGTGACTGAATCAACATCCATTTTTACTGCCAGCTCTGCCCAGCTTCCCGCAGCCAGCAGGTAGCCATTCCGGATATGAGGCCCGAGCGGCAGCGGGGCCGGGCCGATGGCGCCCATGCCGTAGCGCCGGATGGCGCGGTGGTCGCACAGCAGCCACGCGCTCGTCTCGTTGCGGCCGCGGCAGGCTTCGACCATGGCCGGGACGAAGTCGTGATAGGAGGCCGATTCGTTGGCGAAGCGTCGGCCCGTCGGATCGACGGCGATATAGCCGGGCTTGCCGCGCTCGTAGAAATGCGGGAACGGCAGGGTCGAGCCATCGGGCTGCGGCACCAGCGAGACAGGGACCCAGGCGGCGGGATAGGCGACATCCTCGGCCATGGCGCCGCCGGCCGATTGGCCGAGCCGGATACCGTCGCCGCGATTGCCCGGCGGCGGCGCCGAGCGATGGAAGTGGCCGTCACGGACATGGCCGTAGTAGCGGCGCTTGAACTCGTCGTCGGCGGGAAAGCCGCCGCAGGCCAGCACGACGCCGCGCCGCGCCCGGATCTCCTGCCGCTTTCCCTCGCGCTGCACGATCGCGCCGGTGACGGCACCGTCGCTCTGCACCAGTTCGACGACCGGACTGTCCAGCCACAGGTCGATGCCGCGCTCCCCGGCCGAGAGGGCTAGGGCGGCGATCAGGCCGTTGCCGTTGGTGAGGCGCGTGCCGCGATCATGGTTCAGCCGGTCGATGGCATAGCGCGCCGTCATGCCGGCGACGTGGAGCGCCGAGCGGGCGGAGCGCGTCATCCTGAAGACGTGCGGCAGGTCGTTGCGGCCGAGCATCATGCCGCCGAACGCCATCATGGTCCGCAATGGCGCGCGCAGCTGGTCGAACCGCTTGCCGAGCCGCCGCCCGTCGAATGGCAGCGGCAACAACGAGCGGCCGCCCTGCGCGGCGCCCGGCTTGGTCGGATGATAGTCGGCCCAGATCGGCACGGCCTCGTAGCGCACGTGCGTGTTGTTCTCGATGAACTCGACGGCGGGATTGCAGTTGTCGAGGAAAGCGTTGGCCAGTTCGAGGTTCAGGCGATTGCCCGCCTCGTGCTGGAGATAGGTGAGCGCGTCTTCTTTCGAGTCGGCGATGCCGAGCGCCCGGCCGTGCCGGTTGCCGGGAATCCAGATGACGCCCGCCGAATAGGCCGTGGTCCCGCCGAACAGCTTCTCCTTTTCGACCATCAGCACATCGAGGCCGGCATGCGAGGCCGTCAATGCCGCCGAGAAGCCGGCGGCTCCGGAACCGACCACCAGCAGGTCGGTCTCGATCATGGCTTCGAACCGCCGGATTGGCGCTCGATATTCTCTTCGCCGCGGCGCCGGGCTTCGTTCTCCACGGCTTCGGCAAGGGCCGGAATGTGGGAAGCGATCTCGTAGAAGTCGCTGGCATAGAGCACCAGCAGGGTCGTCGGCGCGGTGGTGACGATTGTGGCGGCACGAGGCTGCCGATTGAGCAGCGACATCTCGCCGAAGAAGGCGCCGTCGCCCAGGCGGACGGTGCCGCCGGTCGGCAGGCGCACCTCGACCTCGCCGCTGGAGATGAAGAACATCGAATCGCCGGGATCGCCGCGCCGCAGCACGGTAACGCGGGCAGGATAGTAGCGCGTACGCAGCTTGCCCACGATCTCGGACAGGGTGACGACCCCCAGCGACGCGAAGATCGGCACGCGCGTGACCTGGTCCCAGACACGCAGATATTCGCGCCGCCGCTCCTCCTGTGCGAAGCCGGTGGCGAGCACGCCGGTCATCAGGGCCAGCACCGCGATGCCGCTGATCATCAGCGCCGAGCCGATGATGCGGCCGGCCGGCGTCAGCGGCACCACGTCGCCGTAGCCGGTCGTCGTCAGGGTGACGACCGACCACCACATGGCGTTGGGCAGGCTGCCGAACTGCTGGGGCTGGCCGTCGCGCTCCACGATATGGGCGCCGGTCGCCGCGGACATCAGCAGGATCGCGAACACGATCAGAACGCTGGCGATCGGCGCGCGTTCGTTGGAGATCACGCGCCCCAGGGTGCCGAAGGCGGGCGCGTGCAGCCCCAGTTTCATGATCCACAGGATGCAGAAGATGGAGGCGGCGTCGGCACCCATGATGCTGTAGCCGCCCGCCAGCATGACGGCGGGTGTTACCGCCAGCAGGCCGATCAACCCGGACAGGCTCGTTGCCCAGCGCAGCCGCGCCATCGTGGGTGACATGTCGACCAGTTGCGGCGATTCCGGTGCCACCCACAACCGCGCCGCATATTCTCCCAGGAAAAAGAGCGTCACGCCCCAGATGGCGCCGCGCAGGATCGCGCGGTGGGGGCTGAGCATCTCATCGATCGAGAGCAGGATGACGGCGAGCAGGCCGATGCCGAGGACGGCCAGATGCAGCTTCCGCCAACGGCGGGCGGCCGGCGCAGGGTCGGAGGGGCGCAGGATGTCGAACACCTGCGCGCGGAGCGTCTTCTCGGTAGCCGTCACGGGAGCGACCATAGGCGGGCTGGCCTGCGAATTGCAACGTGGGGTCGCCCGGTCTACCGTCCAGCCCATTCCCGACAAAGAGGTCTGTATTCAAGGTGGTCAGCGATTTGCGCATTGCCGTCGACATCGGCGGCACGTTCACGGATGTGGTGTTGGAAGAGGGAGGCCGTCGGATCACGCGCAAGCTGCTGACGACGCCACAGCGGCCCGAAGAGGCCGTCCTGGAGGGAGTGCGCCTGATCCTGGGCGATGCCGGCAAGGGTTTCGGCGATGTCGGCGTCTTCGTGCACGGCACCACGCTGGCCACCAATGCCGTCATCGAACGGCGCGGGGCGCGCACGGCGCTGATCGCCACCGAAGGGTTCCGCGATGTCCTCGATATCGCCAATGAGAGTCGCTACGACCAGTACGATCTCAGCATCGAGAAGCCCAGGCCGCTGGTCGCGCGCGCGATGCGCTTCACGATCCCTGAGCGCATGGACGTGAACGGCAAGGTTCGACTGGCCCTCGACGAAGGTGCGGTGCGGACGCTGGCGGCAACGCTCAAGGCCGAGGGCATCGAGAGCGTGGCCGTTTCCTTCATGCATTCCTATGTGAACCCGGCCCATGAGCGGCGTGTCGCCGAGATCCTGAAGGCGGAGCTGCCGGATCTCCGGGTGACGCTGTCGAGCGAGGTCTGCCCCGAGGTCCGCGAATACGAGCGCACCTCGACCGCAGTCGCCAACGCCTATGTGCAGCCCTTGATGGATTCCTACCTCGCCCGCATGCAGGCGGCGCTGGCGGCCGAGAAGTTCACCGGCACGATCTACCTCGTGACCTCCGGCGGCGGCCTCACCGCCATCGAGACGGCGCGTCGCTTCCCGGTACGGCTGGTCGAGTCCGGCCCGGCAGGCGGCGCGATTTTTGCTGCGCAGGTGGCGGCGCGTGCCGGTGAAGCACGCGCACTCAGCTACGACATGGGTGGCACCACGGCCAAGATCTGCCTGATCGACGACTACCAGCCGCATACCGCACGGCTGTTCGAGGTCGATCGTGCGGCCCGCTTCCTCAAGGGCTCCGGCCTGCCGGTCCGCATCCCGGTGATCGAGATGGTCGAGATCGGCGCGGGCGGGGGCTCGATCGCCCGGCTCGACGCGTTGAAGCGCGTCACGGTCGGGCCCGAAAGCGCGGGCGCCGAGCCCGGCCCGGCCTGCTACGGCCGCGGCGGTCTCCATCCCGCCGTGACCGATGCCAATGTCGTGCTGGGCACGATCGACCCGGCGCACTTCGCCGGTGGCTCGATCGCCCTCGACATCGACGCCGCGCGCGGCGCCATCGAGCGCGACGTGGCCGAGGGCATCGGCCTGTCGACCGAGATGGGAGCCTATGCCGTCTACGAGATGGTGTCGGAGAACATGGCGAGTGCCGCGCGCGTGCACGGCGTCGAGCGCGGCGCGGTCGTCAACCAGTACACGCTGATCGCCTTCGGTGGCGGCGCGCCGCTCCATGCCGCGCGCGTCGCCGAGAAGATCGGCGTGCAGCGCGTGATCGTGCCGCCCAATGCCGGCGTCGGCTCCGCGGTCGGCTTCCTGGCAGCGCCGGTTTCGTTCGAGCTGGTACGCAGCCGCTACATGCGCCTCGATACGTTCGACGCGGCCGGGGCAACCGAGTTGCTGGAGGAGATGAGCCGGGAGGCAACGGCGCTGGTGGTGCCGGGTGCACGCGGCCTGCCGACCTTCGAGCGTCGCGTCGCCTTCATGCGCTATGTCGGCCAGGGCCACGAGATCATGGTGACCTTGCCGCAACGGCCGCTGACGGCGTCCGATACCGACGCCCTGCGCGAGGCCTATGAGCGCGATTATGGCATGCTGTTCGAGCGCCATATCCCCAATGCCGCCATCGAGATCCTGAGCTGGTCGGTCCAGGTCTCCACCGAGGCCAAGCGGCCCGAGGTCCAGGGCAAGGCCGGCAGCGCACCGGCGCCGCAGCCGGTGGGCAGGCGTCCCGTGTTCGACGGCCGCAGCGGCAAGACCGCCGACGTGCCGGTCTACCGTCGCGAGAAGCTGCCGCCGGGCAGCACCTTCGCCGGCCCGGCCATCGTCGCCGAGGACGAGACATCGACCTATATCTCGGCCAGTTTTGCCGCGCACATCGATGCCTCAGGTTGTATCGTCATGGATCGCAAGGACGCGTGAGGAGTAACCGATGAGCCAGTCCAACAGCGTCGGCCTGATCGATCTGCAGATCATGTGGAACCGCCTGATCGCGGTGGTGGAGGAGCAGGCGCAGACCCTGATGCGCACCGCCTTCAGCCCGATCGTGCGCGAGTGCGGCGACCTCTCCGCCGGCGTCTTCGATCTGCAGGGCCGCATGCTGGCCCAGGCCGTGACCGGCACGCCGGGCCACGTGAACTCGATGGCCGAATCGGTGAAGCACTTCCTGCGCTACTTCCCGGTCGAGACGATGAAGGCGGGCGACGCCTACATCACCAACGACCCGTGGATGGGCACCGGCCATCTCAACGACTTCGTCATCACCACGCCGTGCTTCCGCAACGGCAAGCTGGTGGCGCTGTTCTCCTGCACCAGCCATCTCATGGACATCGGCGGCATCGGCTTCGGACCCGACGCGACCGACGTGTTCATGGAGGGGCTCTACATCCCCATGCTGAAGCTGTTCGACCAGGGGAAGGCGAACGAGACCCTGTTCGCGATGATCCGCGCCAACACGCGCCAGCCGGTCGACACCGAGGGCGACGTCTACTCCCTGGCCGCCTGCAACGATGTCGGCGCGCGCCGCCTTGTCGAGATGATGGACGAGTTCGGCATCGAGTCGCTGGACGAGCTGGGCGATCACGTCATTGCGCGTTCGCGCGAGGCGGTGCTGGCCGAGATCGCCAAGCTGCCCAAGGGCACCTGGCACAACAGCATGACGGTCGACGGTTACGACGAGCCGGTGACCCTGAAGGCGACGCTGACCATCTCCGACACCGGCATCCATGTCGACTTCACCGGCACGACCGGCGTGTCGCGGCGCGGCATCAACGTGCCGCACGCTTATACGACGGCCTACACCGTGTTCGGCCTGGGCTGCGTGGTTTCCACGCATATCCCGAACAATGCCGGTTCGCTCGAGCCGCTGACCGTGTCGGCGCCCGAGGGCTGCATCCTGAACGCGCCCAAGCCGACCGCGGTCGCGTCGCGCCATGTCATCGGCCAGATGCTGCCGGACGTGACCTTCGGCTGCCTGCGCCAGGTCGTGCCGGAGAGGGTGCCGGCCGAGGGCACCTCGTGCCTGTGGAACATCAACGTGCGCGGTCGCGTGAAGGGTGGCGAGGGCGGCAACTACGGCTTCGGCATGGCCATCACCTCGAACGGCGGCACCGGCGCGCGTCCCGACAAGGACGGCCTGTCGGCCACGGCCTATCCCAGCGGCGTGCGCGGCACGCCGGTCGAGATCGCCGAGACCCAGACGCCGCTGATCTTCTGGCGCAAGGAATTCCGCCCCGATTCGGGCGGCGCCGGCCGCACGCGCGGCGGGCTGGGCCAGATCATGGAGATCGAGAGCGGCATCGACGAGCCGTTCGACCTGCTGGCCGCCTTCGACCGCATCGACTATCCGGCGCGCGGCCGCGATGGCGGCGGCGACGGCGAGGCGGGCGTGGTGGCGTTCAAGTCCGGCCAGACCCTGAAGGGCAAGGGCTTCCAGCTCATCCCGCCGGGCGAGCGGCTGATGATCCTGACGCCGGGCGGCGCCGGCATCGGCGCGCCGAAGGAGCGCGATCGCACGCAGGTCGCCAACGATCTTGCCGACGGCCTGATCTCCGAGGAGACGGCCGAGAAGGTCTATGAATTCAAGCCGCCGCAGGCTGCGGAGTAGGGCGTCGGCTGGATAGGGGAAGGGTGTCAACCTCAACAATGGGGGCTTCGATGAAGCTGGGACGTAGGGGCGCCTTGAAGGCGGGCGTGGGTGTCGGTGCGATGGCGATGGTCGGTGCGCCGGCCGTGGTGATGGGACAGGCGGCGCTCAAGTTGCCGCTGGCGACCGTGTGGCCGGATGGAAACTTCCACACGGTCAACGTCAAGCGCTTCGCCGAAGAGGTGAAGAAGGAGACGAACGGCGCCGTCGAGATCGACGTCAAGGCGGGCGGCCAGCTCGGCTTCAAGGGACCCGAGCAGATGCGCGCCGTGCGCGACGGCCTCGTGCCAATGGCCGACATCCTGAACATCCAGCAGATCGGTGACGAGCCGATCCTGGGCGTCGAAGGAATCCCCTTCATATCGAACAACATCGAGGAGCTGAAGGTGCTGCACAAGTATCTGCGGCCCGAATACGAGAAGGTGCTGCTGAAGAACAACCAGACGATGCTCTACACGGTGCCGTGGCCGACGCAGTACCTGCATCTGAAGGTCAAGGTCGAGACGCTCGACGCCCTCAAGGGCATCAAGATCCGCGTGCCCGACAAGAACGCGCAGGAGATGTGCAGCGCCATCGGCATGGCGCCGGCGCTGATCCCGTGGGGTGAGACGATCGCGGCCCTGTCGTCAGGCGCCGTGTCCGGCGTGTCGACTTCGTCGGTGTCGGGCGTCGATGGCAAGTTCTGGGAGTTCCTGAAGTTCTTCCACCAGACCAACCATGCCTGGTCGTCGGAGATCGTCACGATCAACAACGACACCTGGAAGAAGATCTCGCCGGCCAACCAGAAGATCATCGTCGACCTGGCCAAGAAGCTGGAGCCCGAGTTCTGGCAGTCCTCGCTGCAGGCCGACAAGGACAGCAACGCCAAGCTGATCGCGGGCGGCATGCAGCTCGTCATCCCGCCGCCGGCGATGACGGCCGAACTGCAGAAGAAGACGGCGCCGATGATCGTGGAGTTCTACAAGCGCGTCCCGGCGGCGGAGAAGCCGATCAAAGCCTACCTCGCCGAGATGAAGCGCGGGTGAGCGGCCACGGGCCCAATCCCAATGCGGGCGCGCCGCAGCCGCTGCGCGCCTTCCTCGACGGGATCGACCTGCTGGGCCGCCTCGACGGCTGGATGGGCGCCGCCTGCTTGGCGACGCTCACCTGCCTGATGCTGGCCGAGGTGCTGCTGCGCGCCCTGTCAGACATCTTCCCCTGGGTGCCGTCCGATATTCCGGTCGCCTGGGAGTACAGCTCCTACCTGATGGCAGCGGCCTTCACCTTCGGCGCCGCCATGACGTTGCGGGCCGGCGGCCATATCCGGGTCACCCTGGTCGTGGCGCGGGTCTCGCCGCAGGTACGGCGCTGGCTCGAGACGGTTCTGGCGGCGCTTGGCGTCGCCTTCTCTGGATACCTGGCGGTGGCGATGGTGAACTTCACCTGGCGCAGCTTCACGTCGGACCAGGTGTCGATTTCCAGCGCCACGCCGCTCTGGATCCCTCAGGCCCTCGTGACCTTCGGCATCTGCCTGCTGGTCATGCAGTTCGTCGCCCGCTTCTTCCAGGCGCTGTTCGGCCTGCCGCTCGAGGACGTCAACATGCGGGCCGGGTCGGTCACCGAATGATCCAGCGTTTGAGTTAGGCTGCGATGCTCGAAATCGTCATCGTCATGTTCGTCGTGCTGTTCGCCTTCCTGGCGGGCGGCCTGTGGATCGGCTGGACGCTCGCCGTCACCGGCACGGTCCTGCTGGCGATCTTCCGCGACATCCCGCTCGACAAGCTGCTGGCGCAGTACACCTGGAACATCCTGACGACGCAGGAACTGCTGGCGCTGCCGCTGTTCATCATCATGGGCGAGATCCTGTTCCGCACCCGCCTGTCGCAGACGCTGTTCCGCGGCCTCTCGCCGTGGGCCGCGCTGTTGCCGGGGCGATTGCTGCACGTGAACGTCATCGGCTGCACGATCTTCGCCGCCATCTCGGGCTCCTCGGCCGCGACGACCCAGGTCGTAGGCCGCATCTCGCTGTCCGAACTCCTAAAGCGCGGCTATTCGAAGGACGTCGCCGTGGGCTCGCTCGCCGGCGCGGGCACCTTGGGATTCCTGATCCCGCCGTCCAACATCATGATCATCTACGGCGTGCTGGGCGACGTCTCGATCGCCAAGCTCTTCACGGCGGGCTTCATCCCCGGATTCCTGTTGGCCGGCTGCTTCATGGGCTGGATCATGCTTCACACCGCCCTCAAGCCGGAACTGGTGCCCGCTTCTGAGCGCAAGGTCCGGATCGCGACGGCGGCGGAATTCCTGACATCGCTGCGTGAACTCGGGCCGGCCGTGTTCCTGATCCTGTGCGTGCTCGGTTCGATGTATGGCGGACTGGCAACGCCGTCGGAAGCTGCCGCCGTGGGCGTCCTAGGCGCGCTGGTCGTGGCCGGCATCCAGCGAGAATTGTCGCGCGCGGCCTTGAAGGCGATCGCCATCGGCTCGGTCCAGACCTGCGCCATGATCGCGCTGATCGTGCTCGGCGCCTCGATCCTCGGCAGTGCGGCGGCCTTTCTCGGTATTCCCGCAGCCGTCGCGGAGTTCGTGAAGAGCCTCGGCCTGTCGTCGTTCATGTTGATCGTGGCGCTCATCGTCTTCTACCTGATCCTCGGCTGCTTCCTCGACGGGTTCAGCATGATCGTGATGACCCTGCCGATCGTCATGCCGATCGTGAAGGGGGCGGGCTTCGATCCGATCTGGTTCGGCGTCTTCCTGGTGCTGGTGGTCGAGATGGCACAGATCACGCCGCCCGTCGGCTTCAACCTGTTCGTGATCCAGGGCCTGACCGAGGACGGGCTGGGCTACATCGCGCGCGTGACCTTGCCGTACCTGATGATCATGATCCTGTTCACCATGCTCATCGCCGTTTTCCCCGACATTGCCCTCTGGCTTCCGCGCTATCTCAGCAGCTAGTCTGCCCTCTCGGGTAACGAGGGGAGCTGAATGGAACCGCGGCAGGTCAAGACGGCGGCCGATGCCCTGAAGATCGTCAAGCAGCGCGGGCTCACCCACGTGAAGGTGGGCGTCCACGACATCGACGGCATCCTGCGCGGCAAGTACATCCACGTCGACAAGTTCCGCTCCGCCCTCGAGGGAGGCTTCGGCTTCTGCGACGTGGTGCTGGGCTGGGACATGAACGACCAGCTCTACGACAACGTCACCTACACGGGCTGGCATTCAGGCTATCCCGACGCCAACGTCCGCATCCTGCCGGAGACCTGCCGCGAGATCGCGACCGAGCCCGGCAACCTGATGTTCCTCTGCGAGTTCGTCGACAAGGCCGAGGAGATCTGTCCGCGCGGCACCTTGCGCCGGGTCCTGGCGCGCGCGAAGAAGCTCGGCTTCGACGTGAAGGTCGGGTTCGAGTACGAGTTCTTCGTCTTCGCGGAAACGCCTGAGTCGATCCGCGAGAAGGGCTATCGCAACCTGAAGCCGATCTCGCCGGGCTTCTTCGGCTACTCGGTCCTGCGCAACTCGGTCCTGTCCGACTGGTACAAGGACCTGCTCGCGATGTGCGAGGCGATGGACATGGGCATCGAGGGCCTGCACACCGAGACCGGCGCCGGCGTGCTCGAAGCGGCCCTGAGGGTCGACGATGCGCTGGCCGCGACCGACAAGGCGGCGCTGTTCAAGCTCTTCACCAAGGTGCTGGCGCAGAAGCAGGGCTGGCT
Source organism: Reyranella sp. GW821-FHT14A01 (assembly GCF_058803965.1). Lineage (NCBI taxonomy): Bacteria > Pseudomonadati > Pseudomonadota > Alphaproteobacteria > Hyphomicrobiales > Reyranellaceae > Reyranella > Reyranella sp. GW821-FHT14A01. Next base: position 30,270 of record NZ_JBXAPM010000024.1, on the reverse strand, counting down.
GGCCACCTTCATGGCCAAGTGGTCGAAGGACTGGCCGGGCTGCGGCGGCCATATGCACATGTCGCTGTGGAAGGGCGGCAAGCCGGTCTTCTTCGACGAGAAGGCGCCGCACCGCATGAGCAAGATCATGCGCCAGTTCGTCGGTGGCCAGGCGGCGCTGATGCCCGAGCTGCTGGGCATGGTGGCCTCGAACGTGAACTCCTATCGCCGTCTGATCCCGGGTTTCTGGGCGCCGACCGCCTCGACCTGGGGCGTGGAAAACCGCACGACCTCGCTGCGCGTGATCCCGGGCTCGGCCAAGTCGACCCGCGTCGAGTATCGCGTGGCCGCCGCCGACGCCAATCCCTACCTGGCGCTCGCCGCCGCCATCGGCTCGGGCCTGTGGGGCATCGAGCAGGGGATCGATCCCGGCGAGCCGGTCACGGGCAATTCCTACGAGAAGAAGCATCCGGCCAAGTCGCAGCTGCCGCGAACGTTGATGGAAGCTGCCGGCCGACTGAAGGCCTCGAAGCCGGCGCGCGACCTCTTCGGCGACGCCTTCGTCGATCATTATTCCGCAACACGCGAATGGGAAGAGCGTGAGTTCCGCAAGGCCATCACGGACTGGGAACTCGACCGCTACATGGAAATCATTTGATGCCACCCGCAACGCCGCTCCTCGGCAACTGGAACTTCCCGACCTCGATCCGCTTCGGCGCCGGCCGCGTCCGCGAGCTGGCCGATGCCTGCAAGGTGGTGGGCCTGCGGCGGCCACTGCTGGTCACCGATACAGGGTTGGCGAAGCTCTCGATGGTCTCCAGCGCCACGCTGTCGCTGCGCAAGGAGGGCATCGAGGTCGCGGTGTTCAGCGAGGTGAAGCCCAATCCGGTCCTGGCAAATGTCGAGGCGGGCGTCCGCGTGTTGCGCGCCGGCAAGCATGACGGCGTCATCGCCTGGGGCGGCGGCTCGGGCATCGACGCGGGCAAGGCCATCGCCTTCATGGCCGGGCAGACGCGGCCGCTGTGGGATTTCGAGGATATCGGCGACTGGTACACGCGCGCCAATCCGGCCGGCATCCATCCCTCGATCGCCGTGCCGACCACGGCCGGCACCGGCTCGGAGACCGGCCGCGCCGCCGTGATCACCGATCCCGCGACGAAGACGAAGAAGATCATCTTCCACCCGAAGATGATGCCGCAGCTCGTGATCGCCGATCCCGAGCTGACGGTCGGCCTGCCGCCCAAGCTGACGGCCGGCACCGGCATGGATGCCTTCTGCCACTGCTTGGAGGCCTATTGCGCGCCGGGCTATCACCCCTATGCCGAGGGTATCGCCGTTGAAGGCATGCGGCTGGTGAAGGAGAACCTCGCGCGTGCGGTCAAGGACGGCCGCGATATCGAGGCCCGCGGCCACATGCTGGCCGCCTCGCAGATGGGCTCGACGGCGTTCCAGAAGGGGCTGGGTGCCATCCATTCGCTGTCGCATCCGGTCGGTGCCGTGCTCGACACGCATCATGGTCTGACCAACGCGGTCGTCATGCCATACGTGGTGCAGTTCAATCGCGCCGCCATCGAGGACAAGATCGTGCGGCTCGCGCGCTCGCTCGACCTGCGCACGCCGACCTTCGACGGCTTCCTGCAGTGGACGCTCGACCTGCGGCGCGAGATCGGTATTCCCCATACGCTGGCCGAACTCGGCGTGAAGGCCGAGCATCTCGACAAGTTCTCGGAGATGGCCGCGGTCGATCCGACGGCCGGCGGCAACCCGGTCAAGGCCGGCGTGCCGGAGATGCGCAAGATGTACGAGGCCGCTGTCGCAGGGAGGCTCTGATGAGTTCAGTGTGCCGGGGGCGCGCCACTCCAGTGGCGCGTCATGTGTCGCAACCCAAGAAGATCGCGCCACTGGAGTGGCGCGCCCCCGGCAAATGAGCGTTCCCTCCCAGGCCCGCGTCGTCATCATCGGCGGCGGCATCATGGGCTGCTCGACGGCCTATCACCTTGCCAAGCACGGCTGGAAGGACATCGTGCTGCTGGAGCAGGGGCGCTTGAGCGGCGGCACGACCTGGCATGCGGCGGGTCTGGTGGGCCAGTTGCGCAGCGTGCAGAACCTGACGCGGCTGATCCGCTACAGCACCGAGCTCTATTCGAAGCTCGAGGCCGAGACCGGTCTCGCCACCGGCTGGAAAGAATCCGGCTCGCTCATCGTGGCGCGCACCGAGGAGCGCATGACCCTGCTGCGCCGCTCCGCCGCCATGGCCAATGCGCAGGGTGTCGTCTGCGAGCCGCTGACGCCGCAACAGGCCGGCGACAAGTACCCGATCATGCGCACCGACGATCTCGTCGGCGCCGTGTGGCTGCCGGGCGACGGCAAGGCCAACCCGGCCGACATCACCCAGTCGCTGGCCAAGGGCGCGCGCAACGGCGGTGTCCGCATCTTCGAGAAGACGAGGGTCACGGCGATCGACACCGAGGACGGCCCTTCGGGTCCGCGGGTCACCGGCGTTCAGACGACCGAGGGGCCGATCAAGGCCGAGATCGTCGTCAACTGCGGCGGCCAGTGGGCGCGCCAGCTCGGCCGCATGGTCGGTGTGACGGTGCCGCTCTATTCCTGCGAGCACATGTACATCGTCACCGAGAAGATGGAGAACGTGCCGCGCGACCTGCCGGTGATGCGCGATCCCGACGGCTACATCTACTTCAAGGAAGAGGTCGGCGGCCTGCTGATGGGCGGCTTCGAGCCCGAGGCCAAGCCGTGGAACAAGGACGTCATCCCCGACGATTTCGAGTTCGGCATGCTGCCGGACGACTGGGACCAGTTCCAGATCCTGATGGACAACGCGCTGATCCGCGTGCCGTCGCTGGAGAAGACCGGCATCAAGACCTTCATGAACGGGCCGGAAAGCTTCACGCCCGACATGAACTACATCCTGGGCGAGGCGCCGCAACTGCGCGGCTTCTATGTCGGCGCCGGCTTCAACTCGATGGGCATCGCCAGTTCCGGCGGCGCCGGCATGGCGCTGGCGGAATGGATCGTGGCCGGCGAACCGACGATGGATCTGTGGCCCGTCGATATCCGACGCTTCGCGGGCTTCCACGGCAACGATGCCTGGCTGCGCAGCCGCGTCGCCGAAACACTGGGCCTGCACTACAAGATGCCGTGGCCGCAGCGCGAGCAGGAGAGCGGCCGTCCGTTCCGTCGCTCGCCGCTCTACGACCGCCTCAAGGCGCGCGGCGCCTGGTTCGGCAACAAGATGGGCTGGGAACGGCCCAACTGGTTCGCGGGCGAAGGCAAGGCGCCCGAGATGCACTATGGCTGGGGCCGCGGTGCCCCCGGCGGTTGGTTCGATGCGGTCGCCGCCGAGCATCGCGCGACCCGAGAGGGCGTCGCGATTTTCGACGAGACCTCGTTCGGCAAGCTGCTGGTGCAGGGACGCGATGCCGAGGCGGTGCTGCAGCGGCTTTGCGCCAACGACGTCGCCGTCCCCGTTGGTCGCACGGTCTATACCGGCGCGCTGAACGAGCGCGGCACCTTCGAGAGCGATCTCACCATCGCGCGCCTGGCGCGCGACAAGTTCCTGGTCATCACCGGCTCGGCCCAGCCGATGCGCGACATGGATTGGCTCGGCCGCCACATGCCGCCGGATGCCAACGCCGTGCTGACCGACGTCACGTCGGGCTGGACGGTGCTGTCGGTCATGGGGCCGAGAAGCCGCGAGCTGCTGCAGAAGGTGAGCAAAGCCGATCTCTCGAACGAAGGCTTTCCGTTCGCCACGATCCGCGAGATCGGCGTCGGCTACGCCACGGTGCTCGCTTCACGCCGCACCTACATGGGCGAGGTGGGCTGGGAGCTCTACGTCCCGGTCGAGTTCGCCGTCACCGTGTTCGAGACGCTGCACGAGGCGGGCGTCGAGGTCGGCCTGCGCGATGCCGGCTACTACGCCATCGACACGCTACGCCTGGAGAAGGGCTACCGCGCCTGGGGCCGTGAGCTGACGCCCGACGATACGCCGTTCCAGGCCGGTCTCGGCTGGGCTGTGAAGCTCGACAAGCCGGGCGGCTTCATCGGGCAGAAGGCGCTGGTCGACGCCAAGGCCAAGCCGCTGACCCGGCGGCTCGTCTCGGTCGTGCTGGACGATAGTGAGCCGCTCCTGTGGGGCGGTGAGGCGCTGCTGCGCGACGGCAGGCCGGTCGGCGACCTCACCTCGGCGGGTTATGGCCACACGCTCGGCGCGTCGGTTGGCCTCGGCTACGTGAAGCGCAGCGATGGTGCCGCGATCGATGCCGCCTGGCTGGAAGGCGGCCGTTTCGAGGTCGACCTGGCCGGCACGCGGCACGCGGCGAAGGTCTCGCTGCGCGCGCCCTACGATCCGAGCGGGTTGCGGATCAAGGGTTGATCGGTCGGCTTGAGGCGCGTCTCGGCCAGTTCGCCGGCCGCCTCGAGGATCGGATAGGCCGCCGTCGTCAGGTGGCCGTTGATGCGCTTCAGGTCGCGGATCACGTCCATGTGGATCGAGCTGGTCTCGATCGATTCCGGCCGTCCCTCGCGCAGGCGGGCATAGTGGCTGTCGGCGGCATGGGCCTCGGCCTCGCGGATCGCGGTCTTCTCGGCGACCAGGCGGCGGGCCAGGGTGATGTCGCGGGTCGTGAAGACGTTCAGCGCCAGTCGCAGATTGTCGAGCACACGGGCATGGAAGGCGCGCAGCTCGGCCGTGCCTTCGGCCGAGAAGGAATAGCGATTCTTGATCTTCTTGGCGGCCAGTTCCATCAGGTTCTTGTCGATGATGTCGCCGGCATGCTCGAGATTGGTCACGAAGGTCAGGATCTCGACATAGCGCTTGCCGTCCTCCTCGCCCAGTTCGTTGCGCGAGGTCTGGATCAGGTAGAGCTTGATCGCCTCGTAGAGGGCGTCGACGGCATCGTCGGCCGTCTCGATCGCCTTCATCGCGCGGGCGTCGTTCTTCTCGAACACGTCCATCGTCTGGCGCAGCATGTCGGCGACCTTGTCGCCGAGATTGAGCGTCTCGCGCATGGCGCAGGCCAGCGCCTCGGCCGGCGTGTCGAGCACGTTGGGGTCGAGGTTGCGCGGCTTGCCGGGATCGTCGGTCTGCGGGCGGTCGGGTACCAGGCGGCGGCAAAGTGCTGCCATCGGATCGGTCAGCGGCAGGAAGACAATGCCGGCGATCACGCTGAAGGCCGTGTGATAATTGACCAGCAGGCGGCCCGGCGCCGGATCGAGCATCAGCAGCCACTGGTGGAACTGGCCGAGGAACGGCAGCAGCGCCAGTCCGACCACCACGCGGGTGATGAGGTTGCCCAGCGGCAGGCGCCGCGCCTCCACGTCTGTGGAGGCCTGGTCGAAATAGGGTGCGATCGCGCCGCCGATATTGGCGCCGATCACCATCGCCATGCCGAGCTTGGGGTCGATGATGCCGCTCGAGGCGAACGACATGACCAGCAGCACGGTCGACAGGCTGGAATGGATGAACCAGGTCGCGCCGGCCGCAATCAGGACGCCCATGACATACTCGTCCTGCAGCCCTTCCAGTACGGCCACGAAGGCCGGCGCGTTGCGCAGCGGCAGGGCGGCGGCCTCCAGCAGGTGCAACGACAGCAGCATCAGGCCAAGGCCGATGGCGACACGGCCGAGATGGCGCGCCCGGTCGGAACTGTTCGACAGGAAGGCGATGACGCCGACGGCGATCATCAGCGGCGAGATCCAGCCGAGCGGGAAGGACAAGATCTGCGCCGTCAGGGTCGTGCCGACATTGGCACCCAGCATCACGGCAAGGCCGATCGACAGTGAGATCAGCCCGCGGCCGGCGAACGAGGCGAGCAGCAGGGCGGTCGCGGTGCTCGACTGCAGGACGCCGGTCAGAACCACGCCGCCCGCGAAGGCCGAGAAGCGGTTGCGCGAGCAGGCGCCGATGGCGCGACGCAGAGTGGCGCCGAAGGCGCGCGTCAGGCCGGTGCGCACCATGCGCACGCCCCACAGCAGCAGGCAGACGCTGCCGAGAACGTTCAGGATCGTGTCGACGCCTTGCATGATCGCGGAATCCTACGCCTCGTTTTTCAGTGAAGAAAGTTTTTTGACAATTTTGTTACGCCCATGATCTTCAGGAGGCCAGCCGCGTCGCTTCATCCATGAAAGCCCGAACGAGCGCGACCCTCCGACGCTCCTGCAGGCACACGGCATATTCCGCAACCGCCAGATCCTGATCGGTGATGGTGATGCGGCGGAAGCGGCGGTCCTCGCCGAGTTCGCTCGCAAACACCGCGCCGACGCCGAACCCGGCCGCCACCGCCTCGCGCACGCCTTCGCGGGTCTGCACCTCGACGATCGACGCGGGCCTGATATCGGCCGATGCCATCGCCTGTTCAAGCACTTCCCGCGTGATCGAGCCGCGTTCGCGCAATACGAGTTCCTGACCGCCGAGTGCCGAGAGCGGCGTGCGACCGCGCCTGGCGAGTGCGTGTCCCGCCGGTGCGAACAGGACCAGCCGATCAGTACGCAGGCGCACGGCGTGCAGGCGCGGATCGGACAGGCTCTTGGCCATCACCGCGACGTCGGCCTCGTGGCGCAGCAGGCGCTCCAGCACGACGGCGGAATTATCGATAGAGAGCGCAAAGGTGAGGCCGCCGGCCCGTTTGCGCAGCGCGGCCATGATCGGCACCACGTGGTGCGCGGAGTCGGCCGCGATGCGGAGATGGCCGCGCGTCAGGGCCCGCTCGCCCTGCAGCAGCGCCTGCGCCTCGTCCTGGAGGGCGAACAGGCGCGTCGTGACGCCGTGCAACTGCCGCCCGGTCTCGGTCGGCGTGACGCTGCGGCCGCGCCGGTCGAACAGGCGCACGCCATAAGCCTTCTCCAGCGCCGTCACCTGGCCCGAGAGGTTGGGCTGGCTCGCGCCCGAGGCGCGGGCGGCAGCGGAGAAGGAGCCGGCCTCGGCCACGAGGTGGAAAGCACGGAGCTGGGTCGGGGTCATATATGATAAACCAATAGTTAACATATGGAATATATACTGGACGGATAGACACGGCGAGCCGATCATCCACGCCATGAACACCAAGCCTGCCGCCTCCGAAACCGGCGATCCGCTGCTGCTGACGCCCGGCCCGCTCACCACCTCGGCCAGCGTCAAGCAGGCGATGATCCACGACTGGGGCTCCCGCGATCAGGGTTTCATCGCCATCAACAAGATGGTGCTGACCAAGATCGTGGAGCTCGCCCGCGCCGAAGGGACCCACGTCACCGTGCCGGTGCAGGGCTCCGGCACCTTCGCCGTCGAGGCGATGATCACGAGCTTCGTGCCGAAGACCGGCAAGCTGCTGGTCGTCATCAACGGCGCCTATGGCCAGCGCGCCAAGAAGATCGCCGAGATTGCCGGTCGCGCCGTCGCCACCTACGAGACGGCGGAAGACACGCCTCCGGACTTGGCCAAGCTCGAAGCGATGCTGGTGGCCGATCCCGGCATCACCCATGTCTTCGCCGTCCATTGCGAGACCACGTCGGGCATCCTCAATCCGATCGTCGGCATCGCCGCGCTGGTGCAGAAGCAGAAGCGCCGCCTGCTGGTCGATTCGATGTCGGCTTTCGGCGCCCTCGAGATCGACGCACGCAACGTCTATTACGACGCGCTCGCGGCCTCCTCGAACAAGTGCCTCGAAGGCGTGCCGGGCCTGGGCTTCGTCGTCTGCCGCAACAGCGCTCTCGCCGAGTGCAAGGGCAACGCCACCACTCTGGTGCTCGACCTGCATGACCAGGCCGAGGGCTTCGCCAAGACCGGCCAGTATCGCTTCACGCCGCCGATTCACGTCATCGTGGCGCTGGGCAAGGCGATCGAGGAGCATGCGGAAGAGGGCGGCGTTGCGGGGCGCGGCAAGCGTTATCGCGAGAATGCCAAGGTGCTGATCGACGGCATGCGCGCCATGGGCTTCCAGACGCTGTTGCCGAACGACCTGCAGGCGCCGATCATCATCACCTTCCACATGCCGACCGATCCGAAGTTCGTCTTCCAGCGTTTCTATGACGGGCTCAAGGACCGCGGCTACGTGATCTATCCGGGCAAGCTCACCGTGGCGGACTCCTTCCGCATGGGCTGCATCGGCCGACTCTATCCCGACCACATGCGCGGCGCCCTGGCGGCGGTGCGCGAGGTCTTGGACGAGATGAGAGTCACCAACGGCGGCCCGGCTCTGGCGGCAGAATAGGGGAACGAGACATGGCACCCGACAGCATGAACGTCAGCGGCGGCGACATCTCCGTCAACGGCCGGACTTATCGTTTGCCCCGGCAGCCCGTCGTCGTGGTCTGCGTCGACGGTTCGGAGCCCGGCTATATCGAGCGCGCCGTCGAGGCGGGCCAGGCACCGTGGTTCGCCAAAGCCCTGAAGGAAGGCACCAACCTGATCGGCGACTGCGTAGTGCCGAGCTTCACCAACCCGAACAACCTGTCGATCGTCACCGGCCGGCCGCCGGCGGTCCATGGCATCTGCGGCAACTACTTCCTCGATCCGGAGACGGGCAAGGAAGTGATGATGAACGATCCGAAGTTCCTGCGGGTCGAGACGCTGTTCCCGGCCTTCCAGCGCGCCGGCTGCCGCATCGCCGTCGTCACCGCCAAGGACAAGCTGCGCGGCCTGCTGGGCAAGGGGCTCGAGCTGGGTGCCGGCAAGGCCTGCTCTTTCTCGTCGGAGAAGTCGGACAAGGCGACGCTCGCCGAAAACGGCATCGACCACGTGAACGAGCTGGTCGGCATGGGCGTGCCGGACGTCTACAGCGCCGGCCTCTCGGAGTTCGTGTTCGCCGCCGGCGTCAAGCTGATGGAGCGCGACCGGCCGCAGATCATGTATCTGTCGACGACTGACTACATCCAGCACAAGCACGCACCGGGCACGCCGGTCGCCAATGACTTCTACGCCATGATGGACGGGTATCTCAGCAAGCTCGACGCCATGGGCTGCACCATCGTCGTCACCGCCGACCATGGCATGAACGCCAAGTTCGGCGCCGACGGCCAGCCCGACGTCATCTACCTGCAGGACCTGTTCGACGGCTGGGTGGGCAAGGACAAGGCCCGCGTCATCCTGCCGATCACCGATCCCTATGTCGTCCATCACGGCGCGTTGGGTTCGTTCGCGGTCGTCTACTGCGACAATCCCAAGGAGTGGGCCGCCAAGCTGAAGGCCATGCCGGGGATCGAGGCGGCGCTCACCAAGGAAGAGGCGGCCGCGAAGTTCGAGCTGCCGGCCGATCGTCTCGGCGACCTCATCGTCGTCTCGACCCAGCACAAGGTGCTGGGCACCTCTGCCTCGCGGCACGACCTGTCGGGCCTCACCGAGCCGCTGCGCAGCCATGGCGGCATCTCGGAACAGCGCGTGCCGCTGCTGTGCAACCGCAAGCTCGCGAACGCCAGCAGCGGTGCGCATCGCTGGCGCAACTTCGATGCCTTCGATCTCGCCCTCAACCTCGTCGCCTGAGACCGCCCCGATGGACACGATCACCCGCACGGGCTCCGACGTCCGGCACGAATCTCTCCGCATCGCCGGAAAGAAGGTCGAAACCAAGGCGCGCCTGGAAGTGCGCTTCCCCTGGGACAACCGCCTGGTCGGCACCGTGCCGCGCGCCACGCCCGAGCTGGTGGCCGAAGCCTTTCAGATCGCCCATGACTACAAGCCGAAGCTGACGCGCTATCAGCGCCAGCAGATCCTGCTCAAGACCGCCGATCTTCTGGTCTCGCGCAAGGAAGAGCTGTCGCGCCTGATCACGCTGGAATCGGGCCTCTGCCTGAAGGACTCGCTCTACGAAGTCGGCCGCGCCTACGACGTGTTCACCTTCGCGGGCCAGCTCTGCATGCTGGACGACGGGCAGACCTTCTCCTGCGATCTCACCCCGCACGGCAAGTCGCGCAAGATCTTCACCCTGCGCCAGCCGCTGAACGCCATCTCGGCGATCACGCCGTTCAACCATCCGCTCAACATGGTGGCGCACAAGCTGGCGCCGGCCTTCGCGACCAACAACTGCGTCGTGCTGAAGCCGACCGAGCTGACGCCGCTCACGGCCCTGTTCCTCGCCGACACGCTCTACGAGGCCGGCCTGCCGCCGGAAATGCTGTCGGTCATCACCGGCAATCCGTCCGACATCGGCGATGCGATGATCGTCGATCCGCGCGCCGATCTCGTGACCTTCACGGGCTCTGTCCGGGTCGGCAAGTACATCGCCGAGAAGGCGGGCTACAAGCGCATCGTGCTGGAGCTGGGCGGCAACGACCCGCTGATCGTCATGGAGGATGCCGACCTCGACAAGGCGGCCGAGCTGGCCGTCGCCGGCGCCACCAAGAATTCGGGCCAGCGCTGCACCGCCGTGAAGCGCATCCTGGTCGTCGACAAGGTGGCCGATGCCTTCGTCGAGCGCGTGCTCGCCAAGGCGAAGAAGCTGAAAGCCGGGGATCCGCTCGATCCCGAGACCGATGTCGGCACCGTGATCCACGAGCGCGCCGCCACGCTGTTCCAGAACCGCGTCAGCGAGGCCGTCGCCAAGCATGGCGCGAAGCTGCTGTACGGCAACGACCGCCAGGGCGCGCTGTTTCCGCCGACCGTGGTCGACCATGTCGATCCGCAGGCAGAGTTGGTGCGCGAGGAAACGTTCGGCCCCGCGATCCCGATCATCCGCGTGAAGGACATCCATCACGCGATTCAGGTTTCCAACGGCACGGCCTATGGCCTGTCGTCGGGCGTCTGCACCGACCGTCTGGACTACATCACCAAGTTCGTCGACGAGCTGCAGGTCGGCACGGTGAACATCTGGGAAGTGCCGGGCTATCGCATCGAGATGTCGCCCTTCGGCGGCATCAAGGATTCGGGCCTGGGCTACAAGGAAGGCGTGCTGGAGGCGATGAAGAGCTTCACCAACGTGAAGACCTGGTCGCTACCCTGGCCGGGATAGGCTCGGCGCACGGAAGTAAACAATGGAACGCGCAACTCCAGTTGCGCTCATCTCTTGTGCATAGACGATGCCTGAGCGCCACTGGAGTGGCGCGCTCCAATGAGGGAGCTGCACATGTCCGAGGCCAGGCACTATTCGGGAAGCTGCCACTGCGGCGCCGTTGCCTTCGATGTCGATCTCGACGTTTCAGGCGCGATCAAGTGCAATTGCTCGATCTGTAGCCGGCTCGGCGCCGTGTGGGCTTTCGCGCCCAAGGCGAGCTTCACCCTGAAGTCGGAGGCGAAGGGGCAGGGGGACTACCAGTTCGGCAAGAAGTCGTTGCATCACCGCTTCTGCAGCCAATGCGGCATCGAGAGTTATGCCGAGGGCTCGATGCCGGACGGCACGCCGACGGTCGGCATCAATCTGCGCTGCATCGAAGGTCTCGATGTCGAGATGCTCAATCCCAAGCCGTGGGACGGTCGCAGCAAGTAACATTCACCTATACGATCGCCCTCGTGTTCGTTCCTTAACGCATTCTTCAAATAACGCACATCTCTCCCGGTCTACAAAAGCCGACACACGACTGCGCTCATGAGAGGTCGTCGAGGCCGGGGGAGTATCTATGGGGGCCAGCCTTGGTGTTCGCATCCTGGGTATCGTCGGCCTGGTTCTTGCGCTGGGCGCTTTGCCGGCCGCCGCGGAATCGACCCTCGATGCGGTGAAAAAGCGGAGACATCTCAACTGCGGGATCAACGGCGAGCTTCCGGGCTTCTCCTGGCGCGCGAGCTGGGGTTGGGCGGGCCTCGATGTCGACATGTGCAAGGCGGTGGCCGCCGCCGTTCTCGGTGACGCGGGCAAGGTCCAATTCATCCCGCTGACGACACGGGACCGTTTTGCCGATCTGCAGGCGGGCAAGATCGACCTGCTGGCACGTAATTCGACCGTCACACTGCGGCGCGATGCCGGCGCCAATATCGAGATCGCGGCGGTGAATTTCTATGGCGGGCAGGCTTTCGCCGTGTCGCGAAAGGCCGGCATCACCATGCCGTCGGAACTGGCCACGTCCAAGGTCTGCGTCGTGAAGGGCACAACGCACGAAGCCAATCTGGCGAACTGGTTCGGCGCCCGCCGCTACTCCGTTCAGATCATGCCGTTCGACAATGCCGAGGCGATGTAAGAGGTCTTCTTCGCCAGCCGATGTGCAGGCATGACCCGGGATGCGTCGGCCCTCGCGGCGGTGCTGGCCAGCCGCAACAAGCAGGCGGACTACCTCGTCCTGCCGCAGACGATCTCGCGCGAGCCGTTCGGCCTCTATGTGCGCGGCGGCGACAATAACTGGAGCGACATCGTCCGCTGGTCGTTCCACGCCATGTTGGTGGCCGAGGAACTGAACCTCGGCAGGAATACGATCGTCAGCGAGCGCCAGTCGCCCGATCCCGACGTTCGCCAGCTGCTGGGGACGGCGCCGGGCGACGGCAAGGCCCTCGGCCTGGAGGAGGATTGGGCCTACAACATCATCCGGCAGGTCGGAAACTACGGCGAGAGTTACGAGCGCAATCTCGGCGCCAACTCACCGCTCAACCTCGACCGTGGCGCGAATGCGCTGTATACGCGAGGGGGCGTGATGTACCCGCTGCCGATGCGATGAAGAGGCCGTAGGGCGACCATCCCGCATTCGCCGAGGCGCAGCCAGGAACCGTGACCGTCGCGCTCCTCATCCTCCTCAAGCTCTTCGTCACGATCATCATCTTCGGCATCGGCCTGGATTCGACGCCGCGCGACGCCATCCGTCTGTTCCGGCATCCCGCGCTGCTGCTGCGCTCGCTGCTGGCCATGTATGTGCTGGTGCCGCTGGCGGCCGTCGCGCTGGTCAAGCTGCTGGACCTGCCGGCGGGCGTGGAGGCGGCGCTGCTGGTGCTCGCGGTCTCGGCCGGGGCGCCGTTGCTGCCGCGCAAGCTGTTGGGCATCGGCGACGGCGCCTATATCTTCAGCCTGGTCGTGGTCTCCTCGGTGATGGCCGTGATCCTCGTCCCACTCTGGCTGGAGGCGCTCATCCCGCTTTTCCCGCGGCTGCCGCATGTCGCGCCGCACCACGCCGCGCGCGTTCTGGGCGAATCGTTCTTCCTGCCACTGCTGGCGGGCATGGCCGTCCGCTGGTTGTTTCCGGCGTTCGCGGCCCGGGTCGGTGCGCGCGTGGTCGGTCTGGCGGGACTTGCGCTGACGGTCAGTGCGCTGGCTCTGCTGGCGGTCAATTGGCATGTGGCAATGGAGGTGCGGGGACCGGGCGTGGCGGCCCTCGCGGTCCTGATCCTGGTGTCGCTGGTCATCGGCCATCTGGTCGGCGGCCCCAACGAGGAGGACCGCACGGCGCTCGCCGTCGCCTGCGCGACCCGGCACATCGGTGTGGCCGTGGTCGTCGCCACCTCGATGCCCGGCGTGCGGGCGGCCGTGGTGGTCTCGGTCTACATCGCGATCTCGGTCGCGATCACGCTGCCCTACATGCGTTGGCGCCGGAAGATGACAACACAAGCAGCGCGCCAAGAGGCGCAGTTGAAATAATCTCGATTGCCCTGCAGAGAACGGGCGAGACAAACTGCGGCCCAATTTTCGATCGGGGATCGTCCATGAGTGTCAGCCAAGCCGAAAAGGCCCGTAAGTTCCGTGCGCTGCATGACGCGCCGGGCGCGTTCATTATCGCCAATCCCTGGGATGCGGGCTCCGCGCGCGTGCTGGCCGGTCTCGGCTTCGAGGCGCTGGCGAGTTCGAGCGGCGCCAAGGCGGGCGTTCTGGGTAAGCGTGACGGCCGGGTTACACGCGACGAGGCGCTGGCCAATGCGCGGCTGATCGTGAATGCGACCGACCTGCCGGTGGCGGCCGATCTCGAGAAGGGCTTCGGCGATGACATCAGCGACGTGGCCGAGACGATCCGCCAGGCCGCCGGCGTCGGCCTGGTCGGCGGCTCGATCGAGGATGCGACCGGCAATCCCGACCAGCCGCTGTTCGACATCGACACGGCCACGACCCGCATCAAGGCGGCCGTCGAGGCGGCGCGGTCGCTGCCGGTGCCGTTCATCCTGGCGGCGCGCGCCGAGGGCTTCCTGCGCGGCAAGCCCGATCTCGGCGACGTGATCAAGCGCCTGCAGGCCTTCGAGGCGGCCGGCGCCGACGTGCTGTTCGCTCCGGGCCTGCCCGACCTCGCCTCGGTGAAGAAGGTGTGCGGCGCGCTGCGCAAGCCGTTCAACTTCATGGTCGGCATCAAGGGCAAGTCGTTCAGCAAGGCCGAGCTGGAAGCCGCCGGCGTGAAGCGCATCAGCCTCGCCACCTCGCTCTATCGTGCGGCCATGACCGGGCTGGTCGATGCGGCGAAGGAAGTGAAGGAGAAGGGCACCTTCACCTATCTCGACCGGGCGATTCCGACACCGGATCTCAACGCCTTCATGAAGGAGTAGCGGCGAGCGATGCTGACCGAAGACGAGATGAAGCGCATCGCCGCCGAGGAGCGCTATCGCCATTCGATCCGCACGTCGCTGGAGCAGGAGGCGGCAAAGCCGACCGTCGAGCCGGCGCCCGCAGTGCCTCCGGAGAAGCCGGGCTTCGGCTCCAGGGTGTACGAGTTCCTGAACAGCTCCGTCGGAATGTGGCTGTTATCGTCCGTCGTGCTCACCGGTGGTGCGGCCTTCCTGCAGCAGGTCCAGCACGATCATGAGATCTCGCAGAAGAACCAGGCCGATCTCGTAAGCCATCGCTTCGAGATCGAGCACCGGCTCGACGGCATGAGTTTCCTGCTGCGCCGCGCCAAGACGGTCGGCGATGCCAAGGCTGCCCTGGGCGGCGTCTTCAAGAGTGCCATCCCGCTCACGCCGGAGCTGCAGAATCGCAGCCTGGCGTCGCTCTACCTCACGATCTATCCCATGCTGAGCGGCACGGAGAAGGAAAAGACCAACAAGGCGTACAACCTCGTGAGGGAACTCGAGGATGTCGAGCTGTTGCTGCAGCCGCTGCCCGACGACAAGCCACTCGACGACGACCAGCGCAAGCAGATCACGAAGCTGATGACGGCGATCCAGCAGCTCAAATTCGCCGAGAAGTAGCGTCAGGCCTTGTCGACCGCGCCGCCGCTGTCGACCCAGTCCTTGAAACCGCCGAGGTTGAAGACGTTGGCGTAGCCGAAGTCCTTCAGGACCTTGCCGCTGAGCGCCGAGCGGCCGCCCGAGGCACAGTAGACGATGACGGTCTTCGTCTTGTCGAATGCCTTGTCGTGGTATGGCGAATCGGGATCGGCGCGGAACTCGAGCATGCCGCGCGAGACGTTGACCGCCCCCGGGACCTTGCCGCTGTTGGCGACTTCGGCCGAGTCGCGCACGTCGACCACGAGCGTGTCGCCCTTGGCGATCATCTCCCTGGCCTCGGCCGGGGAGATCTTCGGCACGACGGCGTTGGCCGCTTCCATCATCTGCTTGACGCTCGTGGGCATGAATTCCTCCTTGCGGTTGTTCGGCAAGCGCGGCGTAGCACGGACACGATGAAGGTTGTTTGATCGTCCGGCCGGATGGCTTGATCGTCCAGCCAGAGTGGCCTTTCGTATCGGAGGCCGCAAAACAAAAACGATGAGGAAACGGCATGGCGTTTTCGTACCGCCGCACCGAGCTGAGTTGATCCGCCTGTTCCATGGATGGCGGGTGGTCGCGGCCTGCTTCGTCATCGCCGCCGTCGCCTGGTCGCTTGGGCTCTTCGGATCGAGCGTCTATCTGCAGGCCGTGACGTCGGCCCATGGCTGGCCGATCGCCGGGGTCGCTTCGGCCATCACCGTATTCTTCCTCGTGAGCGCCAGCATCCAGCGCATCGTGGGACGTTCCATAGATCGATGGGGGCCGCGGCCGGTGCTGCTGCTGGGACTGGCCTGCATGGCGACGGGCGTGACGCTGATCGGTCAGGTCACAGCACCTTGGCAGCTCTATCCCTGCTTCGTGCTGCTGGGCTTCGGCTGGTCGTCGCTCTCCATGACCGGGATCACCACGACGGTGGCGCCGTGGTTCGAACGCCATCAGGGCCGATCGATGACCTTGGCCATCATGGGCGCCAGCGTCGGCGCCATCGCGGGCGTGCCGTTGTTGCTGCTGTCCATCGGCGAGCTGGGCCTGGCGCGCGGACTGATGGCCGCGGGTTTGATGGCCGTACTGCTTCTGGGACCGCTGATTGCGATCGTCCTGCGCTATCGCGGCCCGGGCGATCTCGGCCTGCAGCGCGATGGCGAGGCGATGCAGGGCGATGCGCCGCCGAAGATCCATCTGGCGCCGGTGGCCACGCCGGCCAACCGCCGCCTGCTCCTGTGGAGCGCCACGGTCGCCTTTGCTCTCGGGCTCACGATCCAGATCGGCTTCATCACCCATCATGTGGCGCTGGCCGAGCCGCTGCTGGGACGGGCGGGGGCGGGGATGCTCGTCAGCGCGGCGGGCGTCACGGCCTTCATCGGCCGCCTCATCCTGGCACGCATCGTCGACCGTGTGGATGCGCGGCGGCTGGGCTGCCTCGTCATGATCGCCCAGGCTGCATCGCTGCTCGCCATCGCCGTCTGGCCGACCGTGCCGGTGCTCGTGGTGGCAAGTCTCGTCTACGGCTACGGCATCGGCCATGTGACGACGCTGGGTCCTGTCGTGGTGCGCCGCGAGTTCGGCGCGGCGGCGTTCGGCGCGACCTATGGTACCGCCGCCACCGCGATCCAGCTCACCTCGGCGCTGGGGCCTGCGCTGTTCGGCTTCCTGCGCGATGGGTTCGGCGGCTACGGGCCGGGCTTCGTCATCGCCGCCATCGTCACCCTGATCGGCTGCGCTTCCCTGTTCGCCGGCGGTCGCGTTGGGCGCATAGTGCCGGTCGTTTCGTCAGGGAGTAAAACATGAGTACCAGCGACATCACGCGCGTCCCCAATCCGCGGGTGCCGGCCAAATCCTCGGTCGCGATCTACCGCCTGCCGGGCGGCGGCGGCTTCCTGTGGGGCGTGGCGACGTCGCCGGACCGCACGCAGGACATCCGCGCCCAGACCTTGGGCGCGCTGGACGTCATCGACGGCTACCTGAAGGATGCCGGCCTGGACCGGACGCGCATCGTGAAGGCCGAGATCGTCGTGACCGACCATGACAACAAGCCGGCCTTCGACGAGGCCTGGGCCACCTGGATGCCGGCCAATCACGGCCCGGTCCGCTCCTTCGTGCAGTCGGTCATGCCCGAGGGCGACCTGATCGAGATCATCATCACGGCGGCGCTGTAGCGGATGGGGGCTGCGATGCATCGGCTGGCGAACACGCTTCTGGCGATCCTGCTGGCCATGTCGGCGCTGCTCTGCGCGCCGCTGGCCATGGCGCAGCAGACGACGCAGCCCTGGCCGACCCGCGGCTGGCTGGTCTCCTCGCCCGAGGAGCAGGGCATGAGTTCCGAGCGGCTCGCCCGCCTGGTCGATTTCGGCGCCGCCAACAACATGGACAGCCTGCTGGTGACGCGCCACGGCCGGATCGTGCTGGAGGCGACTTATGCGCCGTTCCGAGCCGGGCTGAGGCACCACATCTATTCGGCGACCAAGGCCGTCACCAGCAGCCTGATCGGCATGGCGCTCGGCGAGGGCCTGCTCGACAGCGCCGACCGCCGGGTCGTCGATCTCCTGGGCGACCGCCCGATCGCCAACCTCGACGAGCCCAAGAAGGCGATGACGGTGCGGCATCTGCTCGACATGACGTCGGGCCTCGCCTGGCAGGAGGGGCTGGACGGCCCCTACGACTCCACCATCGCCATGGCGCGCGCACCCGACTGGCGGCAATATGTTCTGGACCAGCCGATGGCGTCGGCGCCGGGCGCGCGCTTCTATTACAGCAGTGGCAACAGCCAGCTTCTGTCGGCCATCCTGAGCAAGGTCACCGGCCGGAGCGCGCTCGACTACGCGCGGGAGAAGCTGTTCGGGCCGCTCGGCATCGACGACGTGCTGTGGCAGGCCGACCCGCAGGGCATCTCCATCGGCGGCTGGGGGCTTTACCTGCAGCCGCGCGACATGGCGAAGATCGGCTATCTCTGGCTGCGTGCCGGCGTGTGGGAGGGCAAGCAGATACTGCCGGCCGCGTGGATCGAGGGCGTGCGCCAGGCCGACGTCGATATGCGCGAGAGCTGGGCGACCGACCTGCGCTATGGCCGGCAGTTCTGGGTCATGCCCCAGCGCAACACCTTCATGGCGGTCGGCAAGAACCGTCAGCTCATCGTCGTGATGCCCGAACTCGACATCGTGGCGGTGGTGACCGGCTCGGCGCGGTTTCCCGATGCGACCGGCAACAGGGTCAGCACGCCGCGCTACCGCTTCGGGACGCTGGTGGGCCATCTCGCCGCCGCCGTGACTTCCGACGGAGCCGTGGCGGCCGATCCCGCCGCGACGGCCGAGCTCGCCGGGAAGGTGAAGGCGGTCGCCCTCGAGCAGCCGGCGCCGGGCAGCGCCGGCATCGGTGTGCCGCCGCCGATGGCCAAGGCGGTCTCCGGCAAGACCTGGCGGTTCGCCGCCAATCCGTTGCGCATCAAGTCCTACACCCTGAAGCTCGACGATCCCCAGCCCTCCTATGAGATCGACGGTAGTTTCCCCGGTGCACCGGCAGGCCGGTTCGGTGGACCGATTGGCTTCGACGGACGCTTCGCCATCGGCGGGCGCATGCCCACCGGGCCGAGCGCTGCGCGCGGTGATTGGTCGCTCGATGGCAAAAGTCTCCGGCTCGAGATCCAGACGCTCGGCAACGACGACATGGCCCGGGTGACGCACGTGTTTGGCGACAAGACCATCGAGCTCAGCATCGAGTGGACAAATGGGTTCAGGACCAACGTGCAGGGACGGGCGGAGGACTAGGGCGCCTCTCGACCCGTTCCAAGGCTTGCGAAAAGGCGAGTTGCCAGTCGGAATGCTTTCCGCAATGAAGTCGGGATGGACACGATCATCGCCCCGGCGCCGCAGAGCCGCACGGAATCTGAACATTTCGACGTGCTGATCGTCGGTGCCGGCCTCTCGGGCATCGGCGCCGCCTGGCACCTGCAGAAGAACTGCCCCGGCAAGAGTTACGCGATCCTCGAAGGACGCGGCGCCAGCGGCGGCACCTGGGACCTGTTCCGCTATCCCGGCGTGCGCTCGGACTCCGACATGTACACGTTGGGCTACCGCTTCCGGCCGTGGAAGGACCCCAAGGCGATCGCCGACGGCCCGGCGATCCTGAGCTACATTCGCGAGGTCGCGAGCGACCACGATATCGACCGCCATATCCGCTACGGCCATCGCGTCGTCGGCGCGTCCTGGTCGACGCCGGAGGCGAAGTGGACGGTCGAGATCGAGCGCGGGGCGGAGCGCGTGTTCATCTCCTGCGGCTTCCTGTGGATGTGCAGCGGCTACTATCGCTACGAGGCGGGCTACCTGCCTGAATTCCCCGGCATCGACGGCTTCAAGGGCCGGGTCGTGCATCCGCAGCACTGGCCGCAGGATCTCGACTATGCCGGCAAGAAGGTCGTGGTGATCGGCAGCGGCGCCACCGCCGTGACGGTCGTGCCGGCGATGGCCGAGACCGCCGGGCACGTCACCATGCTGCAGCGTTCGCCCACCTATGTCGTGGCGCGGCCGGCGCAGGATCCGATCGCCAACAAGCTGCGCCGCCGCCTGCCGCTCAAGCTCGCCTACATGCTGACGCGCTGGAAGAACGTCCTGCTCGGCATGTATTTCTACCAGATGTGCAAGCGCAAGCCGGAGAAGGTGAAGGGCCTGATCCTGGGTGGCGTGCGCCAGATGCTGGGGCCGGACTACGATGTCGGCACGCACTTCACGCCGAAATACAATCCGTGGGACCAGCGGCTCTGCCTGGTGCCTGACGCCGACCTGTTTCGCGCCATCCGCAAGAAGAAGGCTTCCGTCGTCACCGACACGATCGAGACCTTCACGGAGAAGGGCATCAAGCTGAAGTCCGGCGCCGAGCTGGAAGCCGATGTGGTCGTGACGGCGACTGGCCTGGTCGTGCAGCCGCTGGGCGGCGCAAAGCTCGTGGTCGATGGCAAGCCGGTCAAGCCGTCCGACACCATGATCTACAAGGGCATGATGTATTCCGACGTGCCGAACCTCGCTTCGGTCTTCGGCTACACCAATGCCTCGTGGACCCTGAAGGCCGATCTCGTCTGCGAATATGTCTGCCGCCTGCTCAACTTCATGGACCGCAAGGGCTTCAAACAGGCGACGCCGCACAACAGCGACCCGACTCTCACCGAGGAGCCGTGGGTCAACTTCTCCTCCGGCTACATCCAGCGCGCCCTGCCGCACCAGCCCAGGCAGGGCAGCAAGCGGCCGTGGAAGCTCTACCAGAACTACGTGCTCGACCTCTTGACCCTGCGGCACGGCTCCGTGCGCGACAAGGCGATGGTTTTCACGAAGTAGAACTCAGGTGATCGAGACGGTCACCGAGCCGAACGGGCCAAAGTCGGCCACGTAGTTTTCGCCGGGCTTGGGCGCCAGCATGCCGGTGAGCGTGCCGGTGCTCACCATCTGGCCTTCCTTCATGCCGACGCCGGTGCGCGACAGTTCGTTGGCGAGCCAGGTCAGCGGGACCATCGGATGGTCGAGCGCGGCGGCGGCCGTGCCCTTGCGGCGCAGGCGGCCGTTGGATGACAGCGTCGCCTCCTGGCCCGGGATGTCGCGGTTTCGCCAGTCGTCGATGGCAGGGCCGTAGACGATCGTGCCGGAGCCGGCGCCGTCGGCCAGGATGGCGGGTAGAGCGGGAAACGACTCGTCATGGATGAAGCGGCATTCCGCCAGTTCCAGTCCGGGGTGCAGCGACGCAACCGCATCGGTGACCTCCTCGACCGTGTAGGGCTTGTCGCGCGGCGGCAGATCGCGACCGAGCTTCGCCTGGTACTCGACCTCGGGGATGGGGTTTGCCAGCGTTGCATGCACGGCGCTGTGCGGCGTCTCCTTCAGGAAGTAGACGCGGCCGTAGATCGGCGAGTCGGTCCGCAGAGCCTGCTGCATCTCCTCCTTCATCGCCGCGATCTTCCAGCCCAGCACCGGCCAACCCAGTTCCTCGGCGACCATGCCGGCGATACGGTAGGCGGTTGCCTTGTCCGGCGGCACGAGGTGCGGGACGAGGCCGCTCTGGCCGCGATGCTCGCGACGCAGGGAGGCGAGGAGGCGGGCGAGTTCCCGTTGCGCTGTCAGGTCCATGGGTGTTCCTTAGCAGAAACCGGAGGAGACGAGATGCGCACGCAGGCGGAAAAGGGACGAGTGTTTCGCGAGCTGCACGAGCGGCCCGGTCTGTTGCTGCTGCCCAACCCCTGGGATGCCGGCACCGCCAAGTTGTTGCAGTCGCTCGGCTTCGAGGCGCTGGCGACGACCAGCCTCGGCATGTCGAATGCGCTGGGCCGCGTCGACAGCGACAATGCGGTGAGCTGTGACGAGCTGATCGAGCATTGCCGCATCATTGCGGGCGCGACCGACCTGCCGGTGAACGCCGATCTCGAGAACGGCTATGCCGACGATCCGAAGGAAGCGGCCACCATCCTGCGCGACGCGGCTGCGGTCGGCGTCGTCGGCGGTTCGATCGAGGATTGGAGCGGCAAGAAGATCTACGACTTCAACCATGCCGTGGAGCGCGTGGCGGCGGGCGCCGAGATGGCGCGCTCGCTCGACGTGCCCTTCACCTTCACCGCGCGGGCCGAGAACCTGATCCACGGCGTGAAGGATCTCGACGACACGATCCGCCGCCTGCAGGCCTTCGAGAAGGCCGGCGCCGACGTGCTCTACGCGCCGGGCCTCCGCGATCTCTCGACCATGCGCACCGTGGCGTCGGAGGTGAAGAAGCCGCTCAACGTCGTGATGAGCGCGGGCGATCCCGACCTCACGGCCGAACAGATCGCGGCGACCGGCGTGAAGCGCATCAGCGTCGGCGGCTCCCTGTCGCGGCTGGCGCTGGCCGCCTTCATGAAGGGCGCGAACGACATGAAGGCCGGCAGCTTCCTGTGGATGCGCGACACGATGCCGACGAGCGACCTCAAGAAGGTGTTCCGCGACTAGGCAGCCTTGCGATAGGGCAGCTCGTCGAGGGCGGGCAGGGCGGGGCTGCCGATCTGGCGCAGAAGGGCGCCGAGATCGTAGTGGAAGCGTTCGCTGACCATCAGCCCGTCGCGGAAGCCGAGGACTACGACGAAAGGCTGCACGATCGGGCGGCCGGTCGGCTCGATGCCGAGGAAGCGCCCGATATGGCGGCCGTGCCAGGTCGCCTCGGCCATGCAGACATCGTCGGCGGTCCAGGCCGAGACTTGTCCCGGGCCGCGCTTTACCTCGACGTCGAAGGTGGTCCACCATTGCCGGTAGTGCGCTGCGGCGCCGTCGCGGCCATGCCAGGTCTGGCCGGTCGCGAGATCGTCGAAGCGGCATTCCGGATGAAGGGTGGCGAGCGTGGCGTCGAGATCCTGCTGGTTCTCGGCCACGAGGTGGCGGCGGGCGAGGTCGGCGAGCTTGGGGTCCAAGGCAATCCTCCTGTAATATTCGAGTGCTGATAATATATAAGAGTGCTGATATGAGTCGCAAGAGCACGGTCCCCGGTCCTGGCGAGGGCAAGCGCGGCCCGGAAGGCCATCTCGGCTATTTGGTGCGGCAGGCCCACGCCGCCGTGCGCGGGGCGATGGACAAGGCGCTGGCCGACCTCGACGTCACGCCGCCGCAATTCGCCGTGCTGACCATGGTCGTGAACTATCCCGGCATCTCTGGCGCGGAGCTTGCTAGGCTTACCTTCCTGACACCGCAGACGATCAACGTGATCGTCCGCAATCTGGTCAGGGCGGAGCTGGTTGAGAAGTCGGCCGATGCCGTGCACGGCCGCATCCTGCGGCTCCATGCGACGGCCCGGGGGGAGGCGCTGCTGAAGCGCTGCCGGACGCGGGTGATGGAGATCGAGGGGCGGCTGTCGGAAATGCTGGGGCGGGACGAGGAGCGGGTGGTCCGGCGATGGCTCGCCGCCGTTGGCGAGAAATTGACCACGGAACTTTGAGAACGCCCCGTGCACCTATTCCCCAGAAGTGTAACATAAAGGTCATGAACGACCTGTAGCGCAGGGTCCTGAGGTCGTTCGCACTGGGACTGAAAGAGGGGGACTACCAATGATCAATCGGACCATGTTCAAGCGCGCCACGCTCGCAGGCGCCGCCGCTCTCGCAATATTCGGCCTGGCGTCGCCGGCCTTCGCGCAGAAGACGAAGCTCACCGTCTACACCGCGCTGGAAAACGACCAGCTCGACCCGTTCAAGAAGGCCTTCGAGGCCGACAATCCCACCATCGAGATCGCCTGGGTTCGTGACTCGACCGGCGTCGTTGCGGCCAAGCTGATGGCCGAGAAGGACAATCCCCGCGCCGACATCATCTGGGGGCTCGCCGCGTCGAACGTCGGCCTGATGGCCTCGATGGGCATGCTCGAGCCCTACACGCCGGCCGGCGCGTCCGCCCTCAACCCGATGTTCCTGAGCGGCAAGCAGCCCCAGACCTGGGTCGGCATGGACGCCTATCTCTCGCTGGTCTGCTTCAACACGGCCGAAGGCAAGAAGGGCAACAAGCCGGTCCCGACCAGCTGGGCCGACCTGATCAAGCCGGAATACAAGGACTCCATCGTGATGCCGAACCCGGCCTCGTCGGGCACCGGCTATCTCACCATCGCGGCCTGGCTGCAGATCATGGGTGAGGAAGCCGGCTGGAAGTACATGGACGCGCTCCACCAGAACATCGCGCAGTACATCCATTCGGGCTCGGCGCCCTGCGTGCAGGCTGCCAAGGGCGAGCGCCTGATCGGCATCGGCCTCGACACCCGCGGTGCCTCGGAGAAGACCAAGGGCGCGCCGCTCGAGCTGGTGATCCCGAAGGAGGGCCTGGGCTGGGAGCTCGAGGCCACGGCGATCGTCAAGGGCACCAAGAACCTCGAAGCCGCAAAGAAGCTCGCCGACTGGGCCGCCACCAAGAAGGCCAACGAGCTCTATGCCAAGACCTATCCGATCGTCGCCTATCCGGGCGTCGCGATCACGCCGCCGAACTATCCGCCGAACCTCGAGAAGGTGATGGTGAAGAACGACGTCGAGTGGATGGCCAAGAACCGCGACCGCATCCTGGCGGAGTGGACCAAGCGCTACGACGGCAAGTCGGCGCCCAAGGCCAAGTAAGGTCACGGGGCATCGATGCCTTGTTGTCATCCTGAGGCGAAGCCGAAGGATCCTTCGCTTCGCTCAGGATGACAGTGATTGCCATGACCAACTATCTCGAGGTTCGAAGCCTCTCGAAGCAATTCGGCACCTTCACCGCCCTCGGCGACGTCTCGCTCGACGTCCTCGAGGGCGAGTTCGTCTGCTTCCTCGGCCCCTCGGGCTGCGGCAAGACCACCCTGTTGCGGACCATCGCCGGGCTCGATCCGCAGACCTCGGGGACGATCCGCCAGAAGGGGCGGGACGTCTCGGCGCTGCCGCCGGCGCAGCGCGACTTCGGCATCGTCTTCCAGTCCTACGCGTTGTTTCCCAACCTCACTGTGGCCGACAATGTCGGCTACGGGCTGGTGAGCCGGCGCCAGAACAAGAGTGCGATCGGCAAGCGCGTCGCCGAACTTCTGGCGATGGTCGGCCTGCCCGATGCCGGCCCGAAATATCCTGCCCAGCTCTCGGGCGGCCAGCAACAGCGCGTGGCGCTGGCCCGGGCGCTCGCGACGTCGCCCGGCCTGCTGCTCCTCGACGAGCCGCTGTCGGCGCTCGATGCCCGCGTGCGGCTGCGGCTGCGCCACGAGATCAAGGCGCTGCAGCGGACGCTCGGCGTCACCACCATCATGGTGACGCACGACCAGGAAGAGGCGCTGACCATGGCCGACCGCATCGTGGTCATGAACCACGGCGCCATCGAGCAGGTCGGCACGCCGCAGGAGATCTACCGCCGGCCGGCGACGGCCTTCGTGGCGGACTTCGTGGGCTCGATGAACTTCCTCGCCGGCACCCTGATGGCTCCGGACAAGGTGCGGGTGGCCGGCGTCGACTTTGCCTGTCCGGTCCAGGACGGGCTGGCGCCCGGCCAGAAGGTGAGCCTCTGCATCCGGCCCGAGGATGTACGTGTGCGCGACCTGCCGGCCGACATCGCCAACCGTGTGCCGGTCGAGGTGGCGGAGCTGGATTTCGTCGGCGCCTTCTGCCGCGCCACCCTGCGCGCACGGGCGGCTGCCGACGTCGCGGTGACGGCCGACTTCTCCAGCAACCTGATCCGAGATCTTGGCGTCGACATCGGCACGAAGCTCGACATCGCCCTGCCGCCCGACCGGCTCAGGGTCTTCGCTTGAGCCTGGCCGTTCCCAGGCTGAAGGTCGGCCTCTCGCGCGACGATCTCATGATGCGCGGCGGCGTCGTGCTGCTGGCGGCGGCGCTGCTGGTCATGCTCGGCCTGCCGCTCTGGGCCTTGCTCGCCAAGGGCTTCGAGGACCGCGACGGCAAGTTCATCGGGCTTGCCAACTATGTCTCGTACTTCTCGACGCCGGCACTGTTCCAGTCGGCGCTGAACAGTCTGCAGGTCGCGGCGGTCACCACCGTCATCGTGGTGCCGCTCGCCTTCCTCTACGCCTATGCGCTGACACGGACGGTGCTGCCGATGCGCTGGCTGTTCCAGGGCATCTCGCTGATCCCGATCTTCGCGCCCTCGCTGCTGCCCGGCCTGGCGCTGATCTACCTGTTCGGTACGCAGGGCTTCTTCAAGGGGCTGCTGGGCGGCGGCTCGATCTACGGCATCGACGGCATCGTGATCGCGCAGGTCTTCTATTGCTTCCCGCACGCCACGCTGATCCTGACGACCGCGCTCGCCACCGCCGACGCGCGCCTCTACGAGGCGGCCGACGTGCTGGGCGCCTCCAAGATCCGCGTCTTCTTCACCGTGACGCTGCCGGGCGCCAAGTACGGCCTGATCAGCGCCGC
This sequence comes from Reyranella sp. GW821-FHT14A01, assembly GCF_058803965.1. Lineage (NCBI taxonomy): Bacteria > Pseudomonadati > Pseudomonadota > Alphaproteobacteria > Hyphomicrobiales > Reyranellaceae > Reyranella > Reyranella sp. GW821-FHT14A01. The sequence goes on along the minus strand of NZ_JBXAPM010000024.1, from coordinate 4,402 downwards.
GCTGGTCGTGTTCACCCTGGTGATGACCGATTTCGGCATCGCCAAGGTGATCGGCGGCAACTTCAATGTGCTGGCCACCGACGTCTACAAGAAGGTGATCGGCCAGCAGGATTTCTCGATGGGGGCGGTCGTCGGCATGGTGTTGCTGGCGCCGGCGGCGCTGGCCTTCCTGGTCGACCGGCTGGTGCAGCGCAAGCAGGTGGCGCTGCTGACCGCACGCGCCGTGCCGCTGGTGCCGCGGCCCAAGTTCGGGCGCGATCTTTTCTTCACGCTCTTCTGTGTGGTGGTGTCGGCGGCCATCCTCGCCATCCTCGGCATGGCGATCTGGGGCTCGCTGATCAAGTACTGGCCGTACAATCTCAGCCTCACGCTCGACAATTACGACTTCGCCAAGTTCGATTCCAACGGCTGGGATTCCTACTGGAACTCGGTGCAGATGGCGCTGGGCGCGGCCGTGTTCGGCACCGTTCTGATGTTCACCGGGGCCTGGCTGAACGAGAAGACGCGCGGCTTCGGGACGATGCGCGGCATCGTGCAGTTCCTGGCCTTCCTGCCGATGGCGGTGCCCGGCCTCGTCCTGGGCCTGGGCTACATCTTCTTCTTCAACGCGCCCAACAATCCGCTCAACTTCCTCTACGCCACCATGGGCATCCTGGTGCTGAACACGGTGGCGCACTTCTATACGGTGGGTCATCTCACCGCGACGACGGCGCTGAAGCAGATCGACCCCGAGTTCGAGTCGGTATCGGCCTCGCTCAAGGTGCCGGTCTGGCGGACCTTCATGCGCGTCACCGCACCGATCTGCCTGCCGGCGATCCTCGACATCGCCATCTACCTGTTCGTGAACGCCATGACGACGGTGTCGTCGGTGATCTTCCTCTACGCACCCGACACCAAGCTCGCCTCGGTGGCGGCCGTGAACATCGAGGAGGCGGGGACAACCGCCGCCGCCGCCGCGCTCTGTGTCATCATCGTGCTCACTTCAGCCGCGGTGAAGGCCGCCCACCTGATCGCCGACCGCTTCCTGTTCGCCCGCCTGCAGGTCTGGCGGCGACGCTGATTTCGCGCGAACATCGCGCGATGAAGCAGCTTCGTATTCCCGCCGTCTACATGCGCGGCGGCACCAGCAAGGGTGTTTTCTTCCTCAAGGAAGACCTGCCGTCCGATCCGGCGACGCGCGATCGGCTGCTGCTGAGGGTGATCGGCAGCCCGGACCGTTACGGCAAGCACACCGACGGCATGGGCGGTGCGACGTCGAGCACCAGTAAGGTCGTGATCCTGTCGAAGTCGGAGCGCGAGGGCTGCGACGTCGACTATCGCTTCGGCCAGGTGGCGATCGATGCGCCTGTCATCGACTGGTCGGGCAATTGCGGCAATCTCAGCGCCGCCGTCGGCGCCTGCGCGCTGGGTATGGGCCTGGTCGAGGGACCGGCCGACGGTGTCGCGACGGTGCGGATCTGGCAGGCCAATATCGAGAAGGTGATCGTGAACCACGTGCCGATGCAGGGCGGCGAGGTTCAGGAGCTGGGCGACTTCGAACTCGACGGCGTGGCTTTTCCGGCCGCCGAGGTGAAGGTCGAGTTCCTCGATCCCGCCGCTGACGAGGAGGGCGGCGACGGCGCAGGCGGCGGCGCCATGTTCCCGACCGGCAACCGCATCGACGTGCTGGACGTGCCGGGTGTGGGCAGGATCGAGGCCACGCTGATCAACGCCGGCAACCCGACGATCTTCGTCGATGCCGCGAGCCTCCGCCTCAAGGGGACGGAGCTTCAGGGTGACATCAACGGCGACAAGGAGCTGCTGAAGCGGGTCGAGGCCGTGCGCGCACTCGGCGCCGTCGCGATGGGCCTCGTCGCCACGCCGCAGGAAGCGACGGAGAAGCGCCCACATACGCCCAAGCTCGCCTTTGTCGCCAAGCCGGCGGCCTACACCGCCTCCGACGGCAAGCGCGTCGAGCCGAACGCCATCGACCTGCTGGCCCGCATCTTCTCGATGGGCGTCCTGCACCACGCCATGACCGGTACCGGCGCTGTGGCGATTGCCGCCGCAGCGGCGATCCCCGGCACGATCGTGAGCCGCGTGGCCCCCGCCGGCGCCGACGGCCGCATCCGCTTCGGCCATCCCTCCGGCACCCTCAACGTCGGCGCCGAGGCCCGCGAGGAGAACGGTCAGTGGACCGTAGCAAAAGTCATGATGAGCCGCTCCGCCCGCCGCCTTATGGAGGGTTGGGTCCGGGTCCCAGGCGATTGACGGAAACGTAGCGCTAACAGGCCGTCTAAACAAAACAAACGAAATAAACGAATCAGACGAATCGGAACGGACGACCCCCGAATCCGGTCAAGACGCCGGAAATTTTTGTCTCTAGCTCTCGTTGCGCCAGAAACCCAGAAGGAAGCGGCGGCCTTTGCCGGCGCTCGCGCCGGCCTGATCGTTCACTTCGGACAGTGTCGCGCCATGGCGGGTCATCCACCGGTCGAGGGCGAGTTTGCCGACCTAGCCGATCACGATGAAGCTGCCGAAGTAGAGGATGGCGGTATAAAGCGCTCTCACGGGTGTGAGCATAGGCCAGGCGAACGATGAAGTCAGATGTCGTGGTGATCGGGGGCGGGGTGATGGGATCGTCCGTTGCGTACCATTTGAAGTCAGACCCCCTGTTCACTGGGACGGTCGCTGTCGTCGAGCGCGATCCGGCCTATACGCAGGCCTCGTCGGCTCTGTCGGCGAGCTCGATTCGGCAGCAGTTTTCTACGCCCCTTAACATTCATCTGTCGCGGTTTGGCATCGGCTTCCTGCGGCGTGCGAAGGAGCTGCTGGGCGTCGATCTGGGACTGAAGGAGCCGGGCTATCTCTTCCTTGCGAGCCCGGCGGGCGAGGCGGTGCTGCGGGCCAATCATGCGGTGCAGAAGGGCGAGGGGTGCTCGGTCGAACTGCTCGATCCGACGGCGCTGAAGAGGCGCTTTCCCTGGATTGCGGCCGATGATCTGGCGCTGGCCTCGCACGGCACAGCCAACGAAGGCTGGTTCGACGGGCCGTCGCTGATGCAGGGGTTCCGGCGCACGGCGCGCGATCTCGGCGCGACCTACATCGCCGACGAGGTCGTCTCGTTCGATGCGGGAGGTGTGGATCTGAAGGAAGGCGGACGGCTGGACGCGCGTACCGTCGTGTTGGCGGCGGGCCCCTGGTCGGGCGAGGTGGCAGGACGGTCGGGCATTGCGCTGCCCGTCGAGCCGCGCCGGCGCTCGGTCTTCGTGTTCGACGTCCGCGAGGCGCCGGGCCTCACGCCGCTCACCATCGATCCGTCGGGTACCTGGTTCCGGCGCGAGGGTCGCTTCTACATCGGTGGCACGACACCGGCCGACGGCAATGACCCGCCCGGCGCGCCGCTCGAGGTGCAGCATCAGGAATGGGACGAGATGGTCTGGCCGACGCTCGCGGCCCGCGTGCCGGCCTTCGAGGCGGCCAAGGTCGTGAATTCGTGGGCGGGCTACTACGAGTACAACACGTTCGATCAGAATGGCATCGTCGGCCGTCATCCCCGGATCGAGAACCTGATCTTCGCGACGGGCTTCTCCGGCCACGGCATCCAGCAATCGCCGGCCGTTGGCCGCGCGGTCGCCGAGCTGATCGTGCACGGGGACTACCGGACGCTCGATCTCAATACTTTTGGTTATGACCGCATTGAATCGGGCCGGCCTATCCGCGAGCTCAACGTCGTGTGACCTTGGTTCGCATTCTAAGTTGGAGTCGCGGGTATCGCATCTGGGAGCGTGGCGTTTGACGCCGGCGATGTGTCATTCCGGGAAATGATAGCGCGCCTAAGACGGAACTGTTCGACTACGGTCGCAGCCAGTACAGCTTCAGTAAGTGCCAGAATTGCCGCGAGCGTCCACAAGGCAGCTTGATCTGCATCTGGCCGTTCCAGAAGTTGAAGCGTTCGGAAGAATGCTGCGGCGGGGACAAGGCCAAGTGCGAGAGCGAGAATGAACGATGCGACCAGCGCAACTGTCCGCGTAAGTCTAGCGGGACCTACATGGAGCATTACCCAGCCGAATTCCTCGTCGGGAGGATTAGAACGTGCTTGCCGAAGAGCAGCCCATGTGCCCGCTAGCAACATGCACATGATGAGCAGCAGGACGCTCAAACCCGCCGGGATGAGAAAGATTGGTATTGAAAGGCCTGCGATGCTTTCGCGAACCATTCGATCCGACAAGTAGTCAGCCATCAGCTTTCCAACAGATGGATCCGATAGTTTGACATCGCTTACGCGAGTGGCGGGGTTGCCCAGAGCGTTCAAGACGACCGATAGCTGACTCCACTCTTTCGGATGTTTGGGCCGGGGAGATGGTGAACACCTGTTCGGAGACATGGTGAACACATTTCAGATTAGCCTGGCTTATCGATG
>NZ_JBXAPM010000023.1:0-67245 GCF_058803965.1 Reyranella sp. GW821-FHT14A01 | reverse complement strand
CCCCCCCCCCCCCCCCCCCCCCCCCCCCGCCGGGCATCGGATCAGGTCGCTTACTGCGGCGGGTTCGGGGCCGGTGCCTGCGCTGCCCGTCCCAAAATGGCGACGCCGGCCATGAACCAGTCGCCGGCGTTGTTGCCGGTCGGCGTGACGGTCACCTGAATATAGCGTTTCGTGCCCTTGTAGCCGATTTTACGGGTTTCCTTGTCGTCGCCGAAGTTGAAACCGGCCAGCGCCTCGGTGCCGATCAGGTCGCCGTCGCCCACCGCCGTCGCGCCGGACATGCCGGGATCGTCGCTCTCGGTGACCTCGACGGCGAAGGTCGCGTCCGGGTCGGTGTTGGTGCCGTTGATGAGGATGAGCGTGCAGCCATCGTATCCGCGCAGGTCGATGATCTCCGACGCCCGGGCGGTGTTGCTGTTGGTCTGGGCCGCGATCGGCGCGAAGAGCACCACCGGATGCAGCTGGTTCATCATGTCGCGCATGGGGCGACCTCCTTGGAAGAGAAGCGGAAGGGAGAGTGCGGCGGCTATCGTGGCCCGGCCGCCGCGACGGGCTCTGCGGTTCGTTCCGCCTCGGCTAGCTGCCGAACTTCAGGAACTTGATGGCGTCGAAATCGACGACCGCGCCGCCCAGCCGCACGCGCGTGTAGAACAGCACGTAGGGCTTGGCGGTGAAGGGATCGCGCAGGGTCGTCAGGCCGAGGCGGTCGACGATCTGGTAGCCTTCCATGAAGTCGCCGAAGGCCAGCGACAGCGAGCCGGTCGTCAGCGACGGCATGTCCATGGCGATGGTGATCGGATAGCCCAGGATGCGGTCGGGCGCGCCGGCCTGCAGTCCCGGCTGCCAGAGATAGTCGCCGGTGCCGCCCTTGAACTTGCGGATCTTGGTGACGACCTCGCGGCGGGTCACGAAGCGGGCGCCCGTGAGGTAGCGCGGGTTGAAGGCGCCGATCAGGTCGAACAGCACGTCGGCCGGGTTGGACGACGGGAAGTCGCCGTTGTTGGCCGTGGGGACATGCTCGAGCTGCCCCCAGGTGCGCGAGGAGTCGGCCGTGGCCGCCGTCGTGTAGGTGGCGAAACCGCGAGGGCGGCCCATGCCGGTGCCGTTCACGAAGGAGTCGTTCTCGCCGCGGGCAATGCGGTCGGCGACCTTGCGGGCCAGCCAGGCCTCGATGTCGATCGCCGCATCCTCGAGGATCTGCTGCGACGCCTTGGGCATCACGCGGCCTTCATGGACCGGGATCAGCCATTCCCCGATCTGAGGCGTGCCCGACTCGGTCGGCGCCGTGGTCTCGCTGCCCCACTGGATGGCGCCGGCCTGGTCGCGGTCGACGATACCCTTCAGCTCGGTGCCGCTGATGCCCTGGACGTTGGCGATCTGGCGGATCGGCGAGGTCTCGAACACCCGGGTGACGATGCGGCCCGACGTGTCGGCCGGCACGAGGTATCCGCCGTCCGGCTGGACGCCGACCTGCAGGGCCTTGACCTCTTCGGCGGTGAGCGCGCGCGGGTCGGCCGTCAGCGAGCGCGCATAGGCCGACTTGTAGCCCATCATGGCTTCGAGGTTGACGGGCGTCAGCGTGCGTCCGTGCGCGGCCGCAACCGACGCGCGGTGGTCGTTGAAGCCCTTGAGCTCGATCTCGAGATCGGCGGCCTTCTTCTCGCCCGGGCCACCGGGACGGTTCATCTTCTTCTCGAACGCGTCCATGCGCTCGACGTAGGACTTGAAGTCGGCGTTCCACTTGTCCTTCTGCTCGGAGAAGGAGGTGATGGAGCCCTCGATCTTGTCGAGCCGGTCCTTGAACACGGCGTCGGTCCTCGACCCCTTCTCCTCCATCGCCGACTTGAAGTCGGCGAAGGCCTTCTGCAGGCCGTCGGTGATCTTCTTGAACTCCTCGGCCGACGGCGCCGGCGGAGCGTCCTTGTATTCCATATGGCCGATGGGGTGCGTGTGCATTTTGCCCTCTTCAGTTGCTGAGACTACGGATTCGCTCGCTCAGGCCCTCGAGGCCGGCGAGCATCTCGGGATCCGCACCGTCGCCAGCGTCGCGCTTGGCCAGGTACGACTTGAATCCCGACTGGATGACCAGCCGGGCCTCGGAGCGGGACAGACCAGCGCCACGCATGATCAGCCGCTCGAACTCTCGGATTTCCTCGGCATCGGTCTTGACGCCGGAGATCCTCGCCTTCGGGTTCGCCGGGTTGGTAACCAGCGAGACCTCGATCAGCTCGACCTTCTTCAGGGAGCGTTTGGGCTCGTGCGGTTGGGTCCGCACCGACCATTCCTTGGCGATGTACCCGATGCTGAGCCCCGTTATCGCGGGGCGCGGCGTCATCTTCAGCAGAGCATAGATATCGCGGCCGCGCGTCGTATCGGCCAGCTTGCCCTCGACGAACAGGCCCTTGTCATCCTCACGCATCGCCGTCCACACGCCAATCGGCGTCGAATCCTCCGCACCGCCCAGGAAGCCGCCGCCATGCTGCAGCAGCATCGCCGGCCACTCGCCGCCCGACTTGGCGCGCGACAGCGTCTCGCTGAAGGCTCCGGGCACGATGGTGTCGCCGTAGGAGTCGACGTTGTTGAACACGGCGCCGTAGCCCGAGAAGCTGCGCTCCGACTCGGCGCCGGCGAACTTGATCTCTGTCAGCGCGCTTTCGGCATGGCCGAGCCCACCGGCGTTCTTGAATTGCATGGTCGCCTCCTCAGGCGTCGGTCGGCGGATTCGGCTCGGGATCGTTCGGGTCGGTCTTGTCCGGATCGACCGGCGCCGTGGTGCCATCCGCCATGTTTAGAGGCGCGAGCGGCGTGCCGAGCCCGTCGATCGGGTCCATCTCCTCGAACTCGCGGGCCTCGTTGCGGGTCAGCCAGCCGTCCTTGATGCCCTTGCCGTAGTAATCGGCGCGGGTGGTGGCGGCGCCGCGCAGCAGCTCGAGGTCGATGAACTTGGTGTAGTAGCCGGTGCGCCTCTCCTCTTCGGTGAGAAGAGCCCCGTTGGCCGACATCTCGATGCGGCGATGCCAGGGGCGCGAGCCGTGCACCTGGTGCGCCAGGAACATCTGCTCGGCGCTGGCGAAGGTCGCGCTCTTGTCGTAGTGGCCGATCATGATGGGCAGGACGCCCATCGCGCGCGCGATCTCCTCGATCTGGAATCGCCGCGACTCCAGGTGCTGGGAGTCGACGCCCGTCATCGCCGTCGGCGTGTACTTGGCGGCGCGATCGAGCACCAGCGGCAGCGACGACTTCTCGATGCCGCTGATCGTGTCCTTCAGCCACTTGGTCAGCAGCTTGTGCTGGTCGTCGTCGAGCGTGCCGTCGACCGAGTAGAGGCCGCCGACCATAGCGCCGTTGGAGTGCAGCCGGGCGTGCGCCTCCTCGGTCACCATCGCCAGGCCGATCGCCTCGCGCGCCAGGTTGACGACGTCGCTGGCGAAGAAGCCGTTCCAGTTCGGATGGGCCTTCAGGTGCCAGATCTGCGCCGGCGAGAAGGTCTGCACCTCGCCGCCCGGCGGGCGGACGATGTACTTCAGCGAATAGTCGCTCGCCCGCTCTACCGTCACCCAGTTGGGCTCGAAGGCGATCAGCTCGCCGATCTGGCCCCTTACCGGCACCTTGAAGACGAAAGCGTTGCGCACCAGCGCCAGGTGCAGCGCGATCTGCTCGCGGAATTCGATGCTGTTTTGCCACTCGTTGACCTGGCCGGAGAACATCCGCGAGACGGGATGATCCGAGACCTCGACGCGCTTGCCGTCCGACTTCTGGAACAGCTTGAACGGCACGGTCGCGATCGCGTCGACAATGACGCGCGAGCAGGCCAGCACGGTGGTGACCTGCATCGCCGTGTTGAAGTTCACGGTCGCGCCGCTCTTCACCTCGCGAGAGCCGTAGAGCTGGCGCCACAGTTCCAGCGTCGCGTTCTTGGCCTGCCGGGCCCGAGCGCCTTTCAGCCAGGTCATCAGGCCCATTCGAGATTCCTTAAGCCGCGGTTTCCCAGAACGACTTGCCCTTGGCCGCGGGGTTGAGTTCCATCACCGACAGCGCGTCGAACATCGCCATCAGCGGGTCGATCTTGCCGACGCCGGAGCCCTGCTTCGTAATCAACTTCGCGCTGCCGCGCGGCTCGATCTTGGCGTTGCCGACGCAGTAGGCCATGAGTCGCGTGCCGCCATGGACCAGCGTGCCGTCGGCCAGGGCGCGCTCGGCGGTCATGATCGCGCCGGACAGGCGCCAGCCCTGGCTGATGCCGGCGATCTGCTCGCGGGTGATGCCGCCCTGCTCCAGCGCTTCCACCAGGCCGCCGAGGCCCGCGGGATCGACGCCGACGGCGTTCTTCTCCGGCAGCAACCGGCTTGCCACGACCTGACGGGCGATGTCGGTGACCTCTTCCATGTCGTCGCCCAGTTCCGCGATGATGGTCAGGTCGCCGTCGGATTCGAAGTCGAGGAACTTGCCGGCCTCGCTCTGGCGAAGCTGCAGCACCGATTGGTGGCACCATGCGTGCGACCAGAAGAGCCGCCGGCGTGTCTCCCGCTCCCGCCCCATCACGCCGAGCCCCAGGAGATCGTCGAGGCCGCCGCCGTCGCCGCCCATGGTGACGACCTCGGAGCGGCGCAGCAGCTCGGCCAGGTCGCGGATGGGCTCGAAGGTCGCAGCCTCCCAGTGGTCGGCCCCGCGCCAGCGCTCGGAGTGCAGGGCCAGGCCGATCTCGATGTTGAGATGCTGGCTGGCCCAGACGCGGATGTCCTTCTCGCCCTTGAGCTTGGCCTCCTCGTAATCCTTCACCAGGCGCGGGATGCGGATCGAGCGGTTGAGGTTCGGCGTGACCAGCGGCCAGTTGTCAGGGTTCTCCCAGAAGGTGCGGTCCTTCTGTTGCGCCTCGGTGAACTCGTAGAGCACGGGCAGCGTGTCGACGCCCTTCACCGTGCCGTCGCGGATGGCGCGGGCGATCTTGAGTTCGTCGGCGAAGACGCCGGCCGGCGGCTCGAACGACTGGGTCGTGATCATCGCGAAGAAGGCTTCCGGCACGGTCACCATGCCGCCGCGCAGCTGCTGGATGATCCAGGAGGCGCGCGGCTTGCGGCCGAGCAGGTGGATCTCGTCGATGCCCGCGCCGGCGACGACGGAGCCGGTGACAATGTCCTCGTCGAAGGTCTTGACCTTCAGCATCGCGTCGTTGGTGCGATCGGTGATGGTCTTGACGTGATTGGCGACGTGGAAGCGCTTCTGGAGATAGTTCTCCGGGTCGTTGGCGATCATGCCGCGGACCGTGTTGAAGGCCTTGTCCGATATCTCCTGGCTGGGCCCGGTGAGCAGGAATTCGGCGGCCGGGCGCTCGTTCATGATCAGGCCGGTGAGCATCAGCCCGCCGCAGTTCGTCGTCTTGGCGTTCTTCTTCGGCACCAGGCAGAAGAGGCCGCGCACGAGCCGGATGCCGGTCTCGGTGTCGAGCGAGCCGAACAGGGCCCGCATGATGTCCCGCCACCAGTCGCCCGCGACGTCGGCCATGGCCGGCGTGTTAATGACGTCGTAGAGGCGCAGCTTGTTGAAGATGCCGACGGCGCGTGCCGCCAGCTTCACATTGAGCGGCAGGTCCGGGACGAGTGAGCGTCCCTCACGCAGGCGCTGTTCCCAGTCGGGACACGACAGGTCCCAGCCAGCGGCGTCGAGTGGCATCAGTTCACCAGGTGCGACCAGCCCGTGCCGACCTCGGCAGTGCCGGCGTCGACCTTGGCCTGGGCTTTCTTGCCGAGCGACGGTTCGTCGTCGTCTGCGTCGGCTTTCGGCGGACTCGGCGGGCGCACCTTCTCGGTCAGCTCGAGCAGCTTGGTCGAGGCGCCTGTGCGACCTGCGGCCGAGCTGCGCTGCAGGTCCCGCAGCACCATGGTGCGGATTTTATCGGCGCCGTATTGGATCTCCTCGGCGAAGTGCTTCCGCAGGGTGTTGCGCGAAATGCCGAGCTGCGCGGCCATGCGGTCCTCGGTCCAGTCGTCCGACGCCCAGAGCTTGACGTCGTCGCGCTGCCGCTGGTTCGGCTCGAAGGGAGGCCGTCCAGGATCCCCTGGCACCTCGACGACAACCGCCGTCGCATGATGCGCGCCGCCCAGCTCGAGCTGCTGCTCGACCGGGGCCGGCTTCGTCTCCAACTCCGCGCCGAAGTGCTTGCGAAGCGTGTTGCGCGAGACCCCAACCGCCTTGGCGACATCGCCGATCGCCGTGCCCGCAGCCCGCAACCGGCGCACGATCGCGCGTTGATCGTCGGTAGGTTTGTACTCAGGACGCCCGCCCGACCGGGAAGGCGTTCCTTGTGCAGAAACACCGTCATCATCACGGTCAGTCATCAATAACCTCTATTGATCGTGACACCCCGCCGCCCGTTCATCGCCCCAAGAAAAAAGGTCCGGATGCCACCCCGCGCGGTAGCCGCTCCCCGGGGCGCTAGAGTTTTTGCACCCCCTCCCCTTTGCGACGCAGTCGCATGGTGCGGTGCCGTTGCACGTGGGCCAGATGCATCTCGCTCTCGCGAGAAGGCACTTCAGGACTGCGACTGACTAGCGACTCTCACCGCGCTGGCGGAGCGCGCGTTCGGCGTTGGTCTTGAGGGTGTGGCAGGGCCAGCAGCGATAGATGCCATTGGCTGGGTCCAACTGCAGGTCGGGGCGGTCGCGCCGTTCCTTGATGTGGTCGGCGACACCTTTGCAGACGAGCCGTGGACCCTTGTGCTCCGGGTCTTGGCAGCGGCTGCCCGCCTTGTCCTTGACGGCAAGCGCCCAAGCCTTGTGCTCGGGCGTGCCGTAGTAGGAGTCGGTCTGCTTCGGTGGCGGCGGGGCCAGCGAGGTGTCGAGCGTCGCGACACGAGGCTGGAGCATCGTGAGACGAGGCATTCTTGACCGGTTTGTGATGGGGTGCGTGGCTTGCGCCGACGATAGCTGATTAATGACCCGTTTTTGGAAACGGTGGAAGCGGGTTGCGCCGCTCTACCGAACATTCCTGTGGATGAGTTCCTTCGCCCGCTCGATGTCGGCCGCTTCCGGAAGCCAGCCCTGCCCGTTCCACGCTGCCACCAGGATCGTCAGCATCTGCTGCACGCGCTTGGCCGCATGGGTGTGCGAGCAGCAGAGCTGCTTGGCGATCTCCCGGTGCGGCAGCTTCACCGCGATCGCCCACACCAGGATGCGCTGCAGCCGCGACTGGCGCTTCACCAGGTCGTCGAGCACCTGGCAGGCCGCCGCATAATCGACCCGCGCCACCGGCACGCGCATCGGCTCGCCGGGCAGGTCCTTGAAGACCTCACGGACCGGCGTCGGCATGCACGAGCGCTCCTTGCCCGGCCGCGTGTCGGGATCGTGCGGGATGCGCCGGAACACCTCGGCCATCCGCTGCAGCCGCGCCCGCACCGTCAGCGGGCACCACGGGTCGCCGAGCTCGGGCGGCTTCGGCGGCTCGGGTCTCGGCCTCCGCGCGACGAACCTCGCCCGTGCGCGGGTCATGTTCGCGTCCAGCCCCTGTTCGACCACCACGTCCTGCTCGCTTCGATCCACGTCCATCGCCCTCTCCCCGCTGCGCACGCCACCGCCACCCGCACTCGCCCTGCCGAGCCTCAAGCCCACGGCCCGACCGGGTCGCCCCTCGCGCGCGCGGAGAACCGGGACTCCGCTACAACCACCTCATGATCGAAAGGACTTGGAAGAGAAGAGACTATGAAGGGACGGCCCCTGTTTCGTTTGATATCAAGGGGTTGGATCGCCACATCGGCCGAACTTCGCCCGATGTTCGGGCAAACATCGTCCGAACTTCCGTCGATGTTCGGCGAAACATCGGCCGATGTTGCCGCCTGTCCCGCGTCATCCACAGGTTGATCCACAGACTTGCCCACAACCCGCATCAGCGGCAGGCTGCTCTGCCGGCCACCACCCTGCGACCCGCCGCCCGACTCCGAGCCGGCGTCGTCATCGTCCTCGATGTCCCACGGCCCGTCCTCGCGCCCGACCTCGCGCATGGTGCGCCGCATGTAGAAGCGCCCGTCCTCGGTCACCCGCAGCCGCGCCTTGGCGACCAGCTCGTCGCGAGCCTTGCGCCAGGTCCGCACGTTCTTCATGTCCAGCAGGTCGCGGAAATACTCGTCGACGTCGTCGACCTGCTCCTCGCGCGGCGGCAGCGGCACGCCGTGCAGATGGTGGTGCATCCAGAACTTGAAGTAGGCGAAGCCCGCATCCGGGCTCAACCCCTTCATGTCGAGCAGGGCGTCGCGACACTTCACGTTGGCGTTGAAGTTCTTGCCGGACCGCTTGCTCACGCGCCGCCCCCGATTTGATAGAGCTTCATCAGCCGGCAGAGCCGCAGGAAGTAATCGGTGTGCGCGTCGTGCGACCAGATCACCATGTGCAGCGCGTGCAGCTCGGCATCGGGCTCGACGCCGAGATCCGGCCGGAAGCGGTAGATCGCCGCCATCGCGACGTGCATCTGCCAGGACGGCGCGCCCTTGAAGATGTCGGCAGTCGCGCGGGCGAGCAGCGCCTCGGCCTGCGGCACGGCGGAGGCCTGCAGCGCTTCGGGCGGCAGGGTGCGCGTCATGCGCCGTCACCGGCGCAGGCGGCCGGCAGCGCCTTCTCAGGCGCGGGAGGCCGCGCGGTTCCGGTTGCACGCGGCGCCGATACGCCGGCTTCGAATCGCCCGACCTGGTTGCCCCACGCCGACCAGCCCGGCCATTGCTGCCGCGCGAACAACTCGAGGTAAGGCCCGGCCACCAGTTGCTCGACCCGCGAATAGATGTCGTCGGGCTTGCGGCTATGCTCGCGCCGCGGCGCGCGAATCATCTGGCGAACGCCGGCCGACTGTCGCCGCGGCTTGCCGCGCGTGAACATCAGCACGACCTCGGCCTGCTTGCGCGACCAGTAGCCGAAACCCATGCGATCGCCCTTGTCCCAGATGAAGCTCAACGTCTTGAACGTGAAGCCCCAGGCACGGCCGAGATCGATGCCCTCGTCGATATGGCTGTCGACCACCCACATGAACAGCGCGCAGTGCTTTGCCGCAACATCGGCCACCGGCAGCGCCAGCAGTTCCTCGCGCGACATCGTCTTGTAGTGATCCTCGGCCGATCGGTGCGGCGTGCAGGCTTCGCCCGAGAAGGTCCGAAACGCCCAAGGCGGATCCGCGAGGATGGCGCCGAAGGGACCGGCCGGTAGAGGCGCGACGCTCATGCCGCCACCGTCGCGAACAACGGGGCGTCGCCCTTGATGCGCTTCTCGGCGATCGCCGCATATTCCGGGTTCAACTCGATCAGCACGGCGTCACGCCCCAGCCGGTCGGCGACCAGGCCGGTCGTGCCGGCGCCGCCGAACGGGTCGAGCACGAGCCCGCCCTTCGGGCAGCCCGCCAGGATGCACGGCTCGATCAGCGCCGGCGGAAAGGTCGCGAAGTGCGCTTCCTTGAACGGCTGCGTCGCCACGGTCCACACTGAGCGCTTGTTGCGCTTGCCCCCCCTCTCCACCTGATCGAGGCCGGACTGGTCGCTGCTGGCGAGACCCGCATGACGCGGCGGCACGCCCCTTACCCGCGGCGCGACATCGTTCGGCACGCCCTTGCTGGGTCGATCCGGTCCATTGGCGCCGACCAGCTTGCCCACTGCCTTCATGCGGCCGTTGGTCTTGCCCGGCACGCGATCGCTGCCGACCTGCCGGTCAAGCGTCGACTGCGACAGCCGATCTATGCTCGACGGCGCGAGACCTTCGGCGATGGCATCGGCATCGAAGTGATACCGGCCGCTCTTGCTCAACAGGAAGAGATACTCGTGCGCCTTGGTGCAGCGATCTGTCACCGACTCCGGCATCGGGTTGGGCTTCGACCAGATGATGTCCTGCCGCAGGTACCAGCCATCTTCCTGCAGCGCGAAGGCGACGCGCCAAGGGATGCCGATCAGGTCCTTGGGCTTCAGACCTGGCGTGTTCTTCAGACTCCCCGTCAGTGTGCCTTTGGGATGCGCCTTGATCTGACGGGCGGAAAGCATCGTCTCCTTGGCGCTTGCCCCTTCGAGCGTGCCTTCGGTGAAGCTGCCCCGAGACTGCGCACCCCACGAACCGGCATAGCTATCGCCCAGGTTCATCCAGAGCGTGCCGTCGGCGCGGAGCACCCGCCGCACCTCGCGGAACACCTCAACTATGACATCGACGAAGGACTGCGGCGTCGCCTCCAGCCCGATCTGGCCTTCGACGCCATAGTCGCGCAACCCGAAGTATGGAGGCGACGTCACCACGCACTGCACGCTCTCGTCGGCCAGCGTCTTCAACTGCTGGCGCACGTCGCCCTGAAGGATGGTGACGGTCATGGAGCGACTCCGAACCACGCCTTGACAATCCGACCCTGTTCGCCAAGATTTCGGCATTCAGGCCGGAAACCCTCCATCGATCGCGGGCGAGCGATACCGAGGCCGGGGACCCTGAGAGCCCAGAGCAAAACAGAGAGTAGCGACGCCTTCGTGCACGGGGGCGATCGGAAGCAGTCAACTTCTAGCGCAGTCACAGCCGGCTGTGACTGAGGAGGAGCGGACATGCTCATTCCCGTGTCGGTAACGATACGGATGGGTCGCTTCAGCGTGACGTTCACGCTGTGGCTGCCCATGTCGTGAGAGGTGCCGCCGTCCCTTCGGGGACGGCGGCGCTTTCGCGAAGGAGACGCTTTACGGCGGTATGGAATTCCTCCACACTCGGTATGGACAAAATCCACACCAGAGGAACCCTTATGAGCGAACAATGGTACACGGCCATCGTCAAAAAGAGCGGCCCTGACGCCTACACCGCGACCCTTCCGGACCTGTTTGGGGTCCACGCTTCCGGCCGCTCCGTCAACGAAGCAATGACCGCCGTAACGGAGGTCGGGAATGCCGCCGCGCGCGACTTTATCGCGGAGGGCCGCGACACCAACCGCTGGCTCCCCGCGGCCCGGGGTCTGACTGAGATCCCGAGCGTGAAGGGCGAGAACGAAGTGGCTCGCGGCATTGTGCCGATCGTCGCCCCCAGTGAGACGGTCAAGATATCCATTTCGATCGACAAAGGGCTGCTCCAGAGCACCGATCGTGCTGCCGCACGGGAGGGCCTCTCCCGCTCCAGCTATATTGCAGCCGCAATCGGCGACCGCATGCGGGGGGCGTTGCGCCGTCCAATCCCTGTGAACGATGCCGGTCGCAGGATTCTCATGGCTGTAGGCGACGCCTACGAAGATGGTGCCTTGTTGGTCGATAGCACGACGAACAGGGCGATAACCGCGTATGTGGTGAAGCCTCCCAGCACGACAAAGCGGAGCAAATAACAGCCCCCTCACGCTGCCGCCCTCCCCATCGCCGCCGGCCCCCACTGATCGGCCATCGCCGCCGCAATGCCCGGGAAGAACCGGCTTCGTTCGGCCTGGCGATCCGGACCCGGCGGCATCCGCCACACCCGCGCGGCCACGTTCTCCGGCTTCTCGCGATGCGTCGGCACCAGCGCAGGCAGGCCTTTCAGCCAGAAGCAGGTACGCTTGCTCTCGGCATCGCCGAACTGCCACGGCTGGACCGACTGGGTATGCGGCACGAAGTTGCGGATCAGCGCCTTGGCATGGCGATGCATCACCGGATTCTCGATGCCGATGCAGGCGATGTCGGCGTTCCAGCATGCGGAGAACAGCGACGCGCCCTCGCGCAGCTCGGCGTGCATGGCATCGAGCGTTCTGCCCGGCGGCGGCACATGCAGCCAGCGCACACCGCTGTTGCAGAGCCGCGTGCAGGGCGGATGGGCAATGAAAAGGAAGTCCCATCCATCCTTCAGAAGATCGCGCACGTCGCAGACGATGTGCCGGTTGCTGCGATCCTCGGCGGGCTTAAGGTCGCACGAATAGACTTCGTACCCGCGATCCAGAAAGGCGCGCCGTACGATGCCCGAGACCTCACAACCGATAAGGCCACGCATCACCGCACCACCTCGAGCAGCCACGCCGCCGCGATCGTGGCGCAGCCCAGCAGGATGGTGGCGGTCGCCCACCAGTGGCCGTCGCGGGCGGTCAATGGAGATGCTCCCGCGGTGAGTCGTCGGGCTTGGACTCCTCGCGCAGCAGGTCGATCGCCTGCCGCAGGGTGGCCTTGCGCATCGCCCGCGTCGGGGCCCGCGCGATGATGTCGGCGGCGCAAGAGAGGAGCGCACCGAGATACGACTCGACATCGACCTCGCCGCCCAGCTCCTCGACGATGCCGCGCGTCAGCCAACCCTGTACCCGGCAATGCATGCAGTTCTCGGCATCGCCTTGGAATATCTTCGCGACGACAACGACTGACTTGGAGGACTCGCTCATGGCAGCACCGCCACAGTCTCGACACTCTGCGGCGACGGCGGCCGATGCGGGATGCATTTGAGCCGCGCCCCGCGGTGATGGACCTTCACGCTCTTGGCGATGTGGTCGCACTCGGTGGCGGTGTCGTAGCGGCCGATCTCGTGGGCCGCGGCTGGCTCGACCACGAACAGCGTGAGGACGAAGACGAGACTGTTCACTCGGCACCGCCCTTCACCTTGCGCGCCGCGGCGTATCCTCGAATGAGGTTCCACGCGAAGCGCGAGACCTGGACGGCGCCTTTGACGCCGAGGCGGGCGGCAATGCCGTTGGCGAGGGTGCACACATGGTTGTGACGCCCCTCCTGCCCGCGCGTGTTCTCGTGCGCGGCGCGCAGGGCCCGGCACAGCTCGCCGGCCTCGACGCTGCCGACCACCGTCTCGCCCTTCATCAGCACGATGCCGCGCAGATGGGCCGCCGAGGCGATGTCCTGCACCTGCTGGTCGAAGCCCTTGGGCCTGCCGACGCCGGGCCGGAAGACGGGCTGGCCGTCGAAGCGGGCGGCACTCACTTCGGCTTCTCCACGCCCGCGACGATCAGCCAGACGAGCCGCTCGCACTCCTCCCCCGTCAGTCCGGGCGGCAGCTTCAGGGCCGCGATGAGCTGCGGCAGACGCGCCCGCACTGTGGCGCGATGCAGCATATGAAGGCAGTCGAAGTGCGTCTGGACATGCTGCGGCCAGCGCTTGGCACGGCGGGCCACCTCCTTCGCCGAGGGGCGCAGGTTGCCTTCCTCGATCAAGGCCAGCGTGGCGTCGATCAGGGCGGTGCGCGTCTTCGCCCCCTTGGCCGTCGCCGCCGCCTCGATCGAATGCCGCAACCCGAAGGTGCGCGTCGGGCTGGCTGTTTCCCGTGAAACGCCAGCGCTGGTGCCGGCGCTGGGCTGGGCGGCACCGAGCATCACTTCACCCCCAGCCGCCGGATCGTCTGATCGATCCGGCCCTTGAGGTCGGCGATGCCGCCTTTGTGGTCGGCCAGCGCCGCCTCGAGCGTCTTCGCCGCCTCCTCGAGATCGGCCAACGTGACCTTCAGCGCTTCCAGCTCCGGCACCTCGCGCAGCGGCCCGAAGGCGATCTCGCGGAACTCGCTGACCAGCCTTTCCGGGAGGTCCTTCTCATCGGCCACCCGTGCATCCGAATACGCGTCGAGATAAAAGCCCTTGTCGGCATCGAAGATCCCCGACAGGAAGTCGCGCAGCATCTCGCGTTCCTTCACGCTGAGCTGCGTCTTGCTGGGCGGCGCCGCCAGGCTGAGCACCGGTCGCGGTTCTGTCGGCTTGGTCATCGGCACCACCACATCTCCCTTGTTCGGCTTTTCGCCGCGCCGCTGCTCGGCCGCCTGCGTCTGGCAATCCGCACAGAGGCAGCGACGCGCGTTCCACGAATCGAAGAGCCAGCCCGCTTCAATGAAGCGCTTCTGGACCCACTCCGGATTGTTGCTGGTCTTGTTCAGTCGGACGGCATGCTCGACATTGCAGCGCGCGCAATTGGCCACGGCGAACGGGCGGAACTCACCGCCCGCGACTTCACGGCTCTTCACCGCGTAGGACATTCCTCGGCGACTGGCGGCGATGCTCACGAGATCCTCGCCAATCGCTCCGCAACCAACGGGTCCGCCGCTCCGATCTCGCGGAACTCGACCGGCAGGCCGGCCGCCGTAGCCGCCGCGATGCCCTGATTCATGCCCGCCGAGATGCCGCGGTCGACATAGACGACGCTTGCCTCGGCGACGTAGCGCCAGGCCAGACCGGCCTCGATGCCGAGCCGACGCTCCGCCGGGTCGCCATCGTTCAGCACCCCGTGCTGTGTGTAGAGCAGATGCGACGCGATCGGCGCCTCGCCGCGCGTGAGCGAATCGCGCAGGCAACGGCGGGCATAGAGGGTGTTCGCCGCCACCTCGCCGGCATACGGACTTTCGAGAATGACGAGGCGTGGCCGGGTCTTCGCGAAGGCTGCCACCCGATCGAGCCGGTCGATGTCGGCGACGATCAATGCCCCGGCCCGCACGAGATCGGCGCGCCGGTCCTTGGGTTTCCACCATTCGAGCGCCCACGGCCAGGGCGATGGCGCGCCTGGATAGCTGGCCCGCCGCTCGTCGGACAGGCCGGCGAATCCGGCATAGGCCGCCGCGGCCCGCGCGAGCTGGCCGTTGGTGTAGCCATCGTCGCGCGTCGCGCTGAAACCTTCGTCGGCAACCTGCCGGCGCCGCTCGACGCCGACGTCATCCAGTCCAGACATGAAGAGCCCCCGCTCTTGTGGTTCGTGTCTTCCCGGCAACCGTGCGGGCTACCGGGCCTTCGCTGCCGCGCCTTCACAGGCGCGTTTGCTGCAGGCCCTGCCGCCCGCTGTCGCCGTCCGCAGCGACGAGACCACGACCCCGACCGGCACATCGCTTGCGCGACGGCGAGCACGCCGAGGGCTTGCGCCCCCGGTATCCCGGCCAGGGTCATGTCTCGTCATGGTGGGGCTCACACCTGCAAGCGGGGCTTCGAAACGCCGGACGGCTTGCAGACCGTGTCCGGCTACCCATGGCTCGTGCGGCTCGCGCCCCTCTGTGCATCTCGTGATCGTCATGCGCCGCGCCCTCGCGACGGCGTTTCCATCGCCTTGCGCACGACCCGGCGCAGGCGCGCGAGCTGGCGCTGCAGCGCGTGCGTCGCCTGTTCGATCTTGCCGAGCTCGTGGCGGTCGACGATGCCGTCGATCATCGACCGGTCGACCCGCTCCATCAGGTCGGCCGCCGCCTTGGTGGCGCGCATCGCCTCGCGCAGGGGATCGGGCGCCTCCTCGACCGGGGCCGGCGGCGACGGCAGCATCCGCGTGAACAGCTCGCCGAACAGCGGCGCGTGGCCGGACTGGATCAGCAGCGCCTCGAGGGCGATCGCCTGGTGCAGGCCGATGCGGTTGGCCTGGTTGTCGGGATCCGACCACTTCACCACCATCGACGAGCTGACACCCAGCGCCTTCGAGATGCCGTCGGAGGTCAGCAGGCCGATCGCCAGCGACACCGCATCCTCGAGCGAGCCCAGCGCGCGCGGCTTCATCATGACGACACCCCGCCTGCTGTCCGCCACCGCGCCGCACGTCGGACAAGACCGGCAACGGGCGACCGCGTAGCGTCCCGACCCATGGACTTGTTGAGCTTGTTGTCGCGTTGCGTTGCGTGCACGCCGGACCCGGAGGGCACCGCCCTCTGGGTGCTGCTCGCGCCGGAGCCTTCCCAACTCCGGCGCGGGCGACCGGCTTCGATGAGGACGGCGGCATTCATCGCGCCAACCCGTTCTCGGCCTTCAACTGGCCGCGCTCGATCTGCCGTCGACGGCGACGAGCCTCCCGCGCGCTGCCGTGCGGGAGAAGGTTCACCCGCGCCCGTTCGCGACGCCGCTCTTCCTCGCGCCAACGCTCGGCCTCGCGGCGCCGGGCGTCGAGCTTCTCCTGCGAACCGGGCGGCAATGCATCGGCGATGCGACGAGACGGCACGATGACCGTGCCGGCACCCGCGCCGACCACGGCAACCGCGGCAGCCAGAAGGTACGCGCTCCTGTTCATGCCGCGCTCGCTTTCATCGGTCGAGATCGCGCCGCCATCTCCGCCAACGCTTCGAGGGTCACACCCTCGATCGAATGCTTCCGACCAGCCTCAACAATGGCCGCCCAGCTCCACGATGGAATGCTTTCGCGCGCGGCCCATTGCCGGATCGTGTTCGCCGGCACGTCGATTTCGGGCGACATCTTCGCCGCGCCACCGAAACGGTCGATGAGTTCGGAACAGCTCTGCATAGGTGCCGACGTTACTTTTTGTCATAGGTATCGTCAACACCTTTTGTCACACACAATCCGTTACACTTTGTGACATGCACGGACCAGCAGATCGCCTTCGCGCCCTCCAGGAAGCCGCAGGCTATGAGTCTCTTTCGGAGTTCGCGCGCCACGCCGGCGTCTCCGAGACATCGATGCGCCAGCACGTCGCGCGCGATTCCATCCCCAAGGCCGCGGGGCTTCTCTACTGGAAGGCCGGAAAGAAAACGGGCGCTTCGCTCGAATGGCTCCTAGACGGGAGCGGGACGCCGCCGAAGGGTGTGGAGCCTGAGGACCGACCGCTCAAGTCCAGGCAGCTAAGTTTTGATGACACCAGTTCAGTAACGGTGCCGGAGCTCGAAGTGCATGCTCTCGCCGGCCAAGGTGCCGACGGCCAATTCCTGATCACACAGGAAGGCGCGTCGCACGCCATGACGGGCCAGTACAGTTTCCCTGCCTCAGGCTTCCGTCAGGCCTTCGGCGCCAATGCCGGAGAGGTGATCATCGCCGAGGTCCGCGGTGATTCCATGTTCCCCACGCTGTATCCCGGCCAGAAGGTCATGGTGCACATCCAGGACCGAACACCCACGCCCCCTGGCATCTTCTATGTCTGGGACGGCATGGGCCTTGTCATCAAGCGCATCGAACTGATACCCGGCAGCAATCCACCGACACTGCGCATCAAAAGCGACAACCCGAAATACGACACCTATGAGCGCACGGTCGACGAGGCGCACATCAACGGCCGCGTCATCCTTGGCTTCACGCGGTTTTAGGAGAAAAAGCCGTGATCGAGTTGCTGTTTCTTTGGATCCCACTGTCCGCGCTTGTCGGTTGGGTTGCCAGTCAGAGAGGCCGCAGCGGCATCGGCTTCTTCTTTGTTTCCCTTCTACTAAGCCCCCTCATCGGCCTGCTGCTGGCTGTTGCCTTACCCGCAACGTCAAGCACCCCTGCACGATCTGGTGGTGACTTCATCCTCTGCCATTCGTGCAACCGACCTCGAAGAGTCGATTCAATCACTTGCCCGCACTGCAGCGCAGGCAAACCTGACCCGCATACAGGACAAAAGAAATGCGCGGCATGCGCTGAATGGATATTGAGCGAGGCTAGGAAGTGCAAGCACTGTGGCGAGATCCAGCCGATCGAGAGTTATTCGGTCGCAAGCGCCCCCATGCACTGGAACAAAATCGACGAAACCGAGAGAGCGCTGGATCAGCGACGCTCTTGATGATGAGGGGCGCTGCCCTCCTCCTCTTTTTCTTCGTGATCCAATCGGCGTCAGCCCAGACCATCGTCTCTGATGGCGACACCCTGAAGGTGAACGGCACAACTTACCGCCTGTGGGGCATCGACGCGCCCGAAGGCAAGCAAACCTGCGGCGAGTTTTCTGCAGGAAAGGCAGCGACGCGCACCCTGCAGACGCTCGTCGACAGCGGCACCGTATCTTGCTTGGCGAAGACGACCGACCGCTACGGCCGCATCGTTGCAATTTGCTCGGTGGACGGCCGCGATCTTGGCAAAGCGATGGTGCGGCTCGGCATGGCGCATTCCTTTACTCGATACAGCCGCGACTACGTAGACGATGAAGCACTCGCTAAGCTTCAGGACTTGGGAGTCCATCGCTACAAGTGCCTCCCAGCATGGGAATGGCGCGCAGCACAGCGTCGTTAACGAACCCACTTCTTGAAAATTGGGACAGGCACGGACCGGCGCGCGATCCCATGCGTGACATTTTGTATTGACCGTGTCGTGACGTTTCGTCATAGTCGCGTCGTCCGCTCGTAGTGAGGGGACGCCGGGAGATCGGGCCTTGGCCGGATACCGCCTCCCGGTTCTAGGCGCCGCCCGTCGCATGATCCCCCGTGCGACGGGCGGCAAACCTCGGAGCCGCCATGCTCGACGAACTCATCGGCAACGACAGCAACGTCACCCCCGACACCCCGTCCCGCCCCTCGGAGCGGGACGACGTCTTCGCCGCTCGCATTCGCAGCCACGCCGAACGGCTGCGCGACCGGCCGGCCAAGTTGCAGGCCTTCATCGCCGGCCTCGGCCACCAGGCCGTGCTGGTCACGCCCGGCATCGCCAGCGCGCTGCAGCCCTTCATGACCCTGCCGAAGCCCGAGCCGCGCACCCGCACCCGCGCGCGGATGGCCAAGCTGATCAGCGAGACCTACGCCGCCGCCGGCCAGGTCACCCGCGACGATCTCATCGGCGGCGGCTTCTCCGAGGCCGAGATCGCCGACCTGTTCCGCGAAGCGCTGCGCGTCTCCGCCGTCGCGAAGATGGTGGCCTGATGAGCGCACAGCACAGCGAGCGCGCGGGCGCCCAAAGGTTGAGCAGCGTGCCCGTCGCCGCCGACGCCGAGCCGCGCCGCATCGCCCTGCACGCCACGATGGGCCAGTTCTTCCTGCGCTTCGATCCCACGCACGAGCTGCCGCACGTCGTCGAGACCGAGCGCGGCAAGGTCGTCGCCCGCTTCGAGAAGGACGCCGACCTGGCGTTCTTCGTCGGCCGGCCGAGCGCGCCGACGCCGGGATCGAAGCCCACGCCGCCGACCCTGCCGGAGGCGTATTTCGTGCAGCTCACCGGGGGTCAGCTGTGAGCGCGCTCTACACCGCCTTGCTGGAAGGCGAGACGAAGGAATCGCTGGCCGAGATGGTCTGCGAGCTGCGCGACCAGACGCAGCGCCTGGTCGAAGCCGGCCAGCTGAAGCGCCTCGCGCGGCCGCTCAGCGAATGGTCCGAAGAGGACGGGCCCGTCCTGTGGTGGAAGTTCCCGATCGACGAGCCGCCCTATGTCGGGTCGCCGCTCCACCTCGGTCACACCGTGGAGATCACCGCCGCCACGTTCGGCGCCGACAACGTGATGCAGATCATGGTCGGCGGTTGGCCGGGCTATCACACGCACTGGACGCGGATCGAGATGCCGGATGCGCCGAAGGGTGTGGCTTCACCACCGCCTGAAAGCGGCGCCGCCCCTGCCGACCCGTCGGACGGTTCGACATGAGAGCCCTCCTCCTCCCTCTCCGCAGCGGCCCGCACGCCAGGGAACTGGCCGTGACCCTCGTCAACCGCACCACCCGGGACAAGATCACGGTCCAGCGGCCGGACGGCACCTATCGCGCAGCGCACCGGTTCCTGCTGCGCACCGAGGACGGGCGTCGCGAGTTCGACACCGAGGAATTCAACCGGCTGCCGTGGCGCGGCAGCGGCCCCGACCCGCTCGCCCAGGCCAGCGGCCAGATGTTCCCCGACCGAAAGGTGAGCGCATGAGCTTCTATCCCCGTGTCCTCGACCTGCAGCAGGCGACCGAGGAGGTCTGGCACCTGCGCCACCTGTTCGAAGGCCAGGCGCTCGATCCCGTGGCCGGCGCCGTGCGGCTCAACACGATCTGGGACGGCACCCGCAATCCGCGCCTGCGCCGCCTCATCCTCACCGTCATGCAGGCGATGTTCCCGCACGCGGTGCTCGACAGGCTGCGCGCCGAGATTGCGCCTTCACAGGCGCAGGCGGACGCATAGGCCCACCCGCCCGCTCACGCATCGCGTGCGCCCACCACCGCTTCACCCCAGGAGTCCCCGTGTCCCTCATCCATCAGGAGCAACCCTTGTCCGACACCAGCATCGCCGCGCGCGAGCGGCCGACCTTCCTGCAGTTCATCGGCCGCCACAACAACGGCGAGACCTCCGAGTCCCTGCGCGACGCGCTGCAGGACATCGTCGCCGCCATGGAGCAGCTCGAGCAGGATCACAGCATCCGCACCTCGAAGGGCCAGCTCAAGATCACCATCGACCTCAAGCGCGCGAAGGGCGTCTACGAGGTCACGATCAACCACGAGATCAAGAAGCCGAAGGCGCCGGCCGGCACCGACATCATGTGGGCCACCGCCGGCAACGGCCTGGTGCAGGAGAATCCGCGCCAGCAGAAGTTCCCCTTCACCGAAGTGGTGAAGCCGATCCGCGGCCAGGTCGTCGATACCGGCCAGCCGATCGTCGACTAGTCGTCACCGCGTACCCCCTCCCTCTCTCCCAAC
Source organism: Reyranella sp. GW821-FHT14A01 (assembly GCF_058803965.1). Lineage (NCBI taxonomy): Bacteria > Pseudomonadati > Pseudomonadota > Alphaproteobacteria > Hyphomicrobiales > Reyranellaceae > Reyranella > Reyranella sp. GW821-FHT14A01. The sequence goes on along the minus strand of NZ_JBXAPM010000023.1, from coordinate 47,067 downwards.
GAAAGACCGTCTCATGGATCTCTCCGCCTTCGTCGACAAACTCCAGGACACCGCCACGCCCCGCGCCGTCATCGACGGCAAGATCGTTGCCGTCCCGAAGGGCCTGTCCCTGCAGAACCTGAAGTCGATGCTCGACACCTATCGCCAGCGTCCCGAGCTGCGCGCCGGCACCACCCAGCTCACCGACCTCGCCTCCTTCATCGCATGGACCAACCGCCACAAGGACGAGCATTCCGTCGTGTTCGCCCAGGACGACATGACCGCGCCGAAGCTGGTGGCCGTCATCGACCACGACGAGGCCGGTGCGGAGGCGCCGGATAAGAAGGCGCGCTTCGGCCGTCACCGCAGTGAATACGCCTTCCCGCTGTCGCGCGAATGGAAGGCCTGGCTCGAGGCCGGCACCGAGCCGATGGGTGCGGCCGAGTTCGCCGCCTTCTTCGAGGAGCGCATCGCCGACGTGATGCCGCCGCCCTACTCGATCGACGGCGACGGGACGGAGCGGTTCAACAGCGAGGATCCCGAGATCCGCAAGCTGGTGATGATGCTCGGCAAGCGGTTGGCCACCCCGCAGGAGATCGTGAAACTGACGCGGGGCATCGAGATCCACGTCGATGCCCGCGCCGCCGTGAAGGTCGACCGCGACACCGGCGAGCACCTGGTCGAGTTCGCCGAGACCAACGGCGAGGGAGTCGACCGGGTCAAGCCGCACAATGCCTTCCTGATCGCCATCCCGGTGATCGCCCACAGCGAGCCCATCCTGATCGCCGTGCACCTGCGCTATCGCGCCTCGGGCGGCAAGATCCTCTGGATGGTGCAGATGCACCAGCCGGAGCGCGTGTTCGAGCATGTGTTCGAGCAGGCGCTGAAGGAGGTCGGCGAGAAGACCGATTTGACGCCCCTGCGCGGCGTCGCGCCGGCGGCGCGGTAACGACCATGTCGGACAACGGCTCCCGCACCGCGCGATCGATGATCGACGAGCGCGTTCACACCAGCGTGCTCCTCGAAAAACGCCACTGGCAGACGATCGCCGAGGCGCGGGAGCCGTTGCCAATGCTGCTGTTCTGCCCCGCCTGCGGGCGGCAGCACGTCGACAGGCCGGAACCGGAGAACGACTGGACCAACCCGCCGCACCGCAGCCATCGCTGCGGCGGCTGCGGCTGCATCTGGCGCCCGGCCGACGTGGCGACCACGGGCATCGAGCGGATCGCCACGCGCGGCCAGGCGGATACGTGGTCGGTCGGGGACGGGGCCGTCGCGGCGGCGGATCAGGGACTTCAGGAGGGACGATAGATGGACTTCAACAATAACCCGTCAGAACTCGAAGTGTTCACGCGCAACGGCATCAAGGCGGCCACCGCATGGTGTCACGGCGCGCAGGTCGAAGCTGGATGGTGGACCGATCTCACCACGGGCGAGCGCAAGGATCGTAATGTCGGCGAGCTGCTCTGCCTGATCCACAGCGAGATCTCCGAGGGCCTTGAAGCCCATCGGAAGAACCTCAACGACGACAAGTTGCCTCACCGCAAGGGCCTCGAGGTGGAACTGGCCGATGCGATGATTCGCATCTTCGATCTCGCCGGCGCACTCAACCTCGACCTGGCCGGCGCTCTCGTCGAGAAGATGGCGTTCAACGCGACGCGGGCCGATCACAAGATCGAGGCCCGTAAGGCCGCGGGCGGCAAGGCGTTCTGACGTGCGCACCGCACCACCGCCATCCGTTCTGCACCGTGTGGGCTCCCGGGCCTTCGCTCCCGCGCCTTCACAGGCGCGTCTGCTGCAGGCCCTGCCGCCCACCATGGTCGAGTGCTCACATGGCTGAGCACTCGACCATAGAATGGACGGACGCCACCTGGAATCCGGTCACGGGATGCAGCGTCGTGTCGCCGGGGTGCAAGAACTGCTACGCGATGAAGCTCGCCGGCACGCGGCTGCGGCACCTGCCCAGCCGGGAGGGCCTGACCAAGCCCGGCAAGGCCGGCCCCGTGTGGAACGGCAAGACCCGCCTCAACGCGGAGTGGCTGAGCCAGCCGCTGCAGTGGAAGCGGCCGCGCCGGATCTTCGTCTGCGCTCATGGCGACCTGTTCCACGAGGGCGTGCCCGACGCGTGGATCGACAAGGTCTTCGCCGTCATGGCGCTGGCGCCGCAGCACACGTTCCAGGTGCTGACGAAGCGGGCAGCGCGGATGCGGGCGTATTTCAGCGCCCGACATCCAGATCACCACCTCGAGGCCTTGGCCGCCGCACATGAGCCTGGCTTCTGCCAATCACGACGGAAGAGCATCGCGCGCTGTATCGCGCCAAGCTGGTGAAGTGGCCCTCCCGAATGTCTGGCTCGGCGTCTCGGCCGAGGACCAGATCCGCGCCGACGAGCGCATCCCGGACCTGCTGGCGACGCCGGCGGCGAAGCGCTTCGTCTCGATCGAGCCGATGCTGGGCGATATCAAGCTGTTCTACATCAAGGAAGATTTCGGACCGGTGCACGACGCTCTCGCTGGCGAGACCTGGTACCAGGGCGCCGGGTCGATCAACTCTCAAACCGTCACCGGCAAACCGAAACTCGACTGGGTCATCGCCGGCGGCGAGAGCGGCCGCTCTGCCCGCCCGTCCCATCCCGACTGGTTCCGCGCGCTGCGCGACCAGTGCCAGACGGCCGGCGTGCCGTTCTTCTTCAAGCAGTGGGGCGAGTGGGGCCCGGTCGATTCGACGCGAAAGGCGGAATGCCACGCGATCGGTAACGACGGCACGCACCACCTCATGTCCGACCTCGCCTGGCCCGACGGCGCCCGGCGCGGCGATGCGATCCGGGCGGACTTCGACAAGAAGCACCCCTGCACGACCTACCGTGTCGGCAAGAAGGCCGCAGGCGCGGAGCTCGACGGCCGAGAGTGGCGGGAGTTCCCGAATGGCTGACCTCCCCATCCTCTTCAGCGCGTCCATGATCAAAGCCCTGATCCGCGAAGTCGAGCGGCCCGGCACCGGGAAACGGCAGACGCGGCGCATCCTGAAGCTCGGCACGATGCTCGATCCCATGCCGGACGTGTGGGAGGCGAAGGAGATCGATGGCGTCTGGCACTTCGTGTCGGACAATCCGGAATGCGGCGGCCGTCAGAAGGCGCCGGTGCGCTTCCGCAAGGGCGATCGGCTCTACGTCCGCGAGACATTCAGCGGCCCTGCCGACCAGGCCACCATGTCGCCGGGCGAGTGGAGCGCCGGCGAGCCGATCTGGTACTGGGCCGACGGCAATCCTAGCGACGGTGACTGGACGAAGCCGAAGCCCGGCATCCACATGCCGCGCTGGGCGTCGAGACTGACGCTCACCGTGACGGACGTGCGGGTCGAGCGGCTTCAGGCCTGTAGCTCGACGGATGCCATCGCCGAGGGCATCGACCGCGTCGACAACGCTTTCGGCAATGGCCCGGCATATCGGGACTATTCGCTGGGTGACGTTTGGGATCCCGCTGAGTGGTTCCGCAGCGCCATCGGCAGCTACGCCTCTCTCTGGGACGTCATCAACGGCCCCGGCGCGTGGGAGCGCAATCCCTGGATCGTCGCCCTCACCTTCACTGTCGAGCGCGGGAACATCGACGCATGAGTGACCGCGTTTCACCACCGCCATCCGTTCTGCACCGTGGATGGGGCGCCGCATGAAGGCGTCGCCCCGTCCCTGGACACTGCAGGTCGTGCGCCAGCCGCTGACCGAGAACGTTTATTACGTCCGCATCAACGACGCGCACGGCAACAAGGTCGCCGCCCTGTCGGTCAACGCCATCGTCGGCGGCCGCGGCCTCGAGCAGGCGCTGGCCGACGCGAAGCTGATCGTCGCCCTCGCCAACAGCCCGGCCGCCGCCGAGTTCGAAGCCTCGCCGCGCAACGCTGCGCCGGTCGAGATCCCGGAGTCGGAGCGCGGGCCGGCCGGCGGGATGAAGAGGTTGCTGTGAGCGAGGCCGTCACCCGCCTCCCTTCCCGCGAGGAGCTGACACGGCTTTACTCGCGGGCGGAGGTCCGGGCATCCTTGGGATGGTCGGACGAGAAGCTGCGCCGGCGGCTGGCCAGGCTGCCGCAGGTCCGGCCGAGCGGGAACCGGCGGGGGCAGCAATTCACCGGCGCCGATATCTGGGCGCTGTATCGAGGGGGGATCGGGTGCCAAGGAAGTCAGGGCAAGGCTGGATCAAGGTCTACCACCCCGGCGAATACCGGGGCCGGGACGGCTGGCACGTCCGCGGCCGGGACCTCCATGGCCGGACGATCGAGGGCCGGCTCCCGCCGGCCGTCGCTACTGAGCGAGCTGCTGACCGCGTTGCCCGCCGACTTCTTGACGACGCCAACCGTCGTGCCCCTGATCCCGAACCCGAATCCCCGCCGGTAGACGACAGGCCGGACCATTCGTTCGAAGCCGCGGCGAAGGCCTACCGGCGCATCCGCCTGCCGAAGCCGGTGGAATGGGAGAGGATCGAGAAGCTGATCGCCTGCCCGCAGATCGGGCCCATCGATGTGGCCAAGCTGACCACCGACCAGGCGGCGACCTTCGCGGCCGCCAGCAAACCCGGCTGCAAGCCCGACACCTGGAATCGGGAGGTCATCACGCCCTACTCGGCGGTGCTGCACTACGCCTACGAGATCAAGTGGTGCGGCGACCCGCTGATCCGGCGCTTCCAGGAAGAGGAAGACGAGAACGTCGCGGTGACGCCCCTGCAGGTCGACCTGCTCGTCGCCAACGTCGACCGCACCGGCACCTATCGTGCCGGGGCGCATGCCCTGGTCGACCGCAATGCGCCCTACAAGGTCGCCCTGATCGAGTTCCTGCGCCTGCGCGGCTCGCGGATTTCCGACGCACTCGCCCTGAAGCGGGCCCGCGACCTCGACCTGCCAGGATGTCGCGTGCGCCTGACGATCGGCAAGCGCCGGAACAAGGTGATCTGGCTGCCTTTGTCGCCCACCGTCGTGGCGCTGTTCGCCAATCTGGCGCCCTGCGAGGGCGACCATGTGTTCCCGTGGCGGTCGCGATCGGGGGTCTACAAGTGGTTCACGCCGCTGACCCGGAGCCTCGGCCTCGGGACGACGCCGCACCAGTTCCGGCACGCGCTCGGCACGGAAATGAATGAATCGGAGGCAGGCCTGTTGAACCTCATGGGCGCCATGGGGTCGGCCAGCGTGAACAGCGTGCGGCGCTATGTCCGGCCGAGCCGGAAGAAGCTGACCGAGCTCGATCAGCGGCGGGCCAGGGAAGCCCGGGGCGGCGACCATCGCGAGATGGTGGCTAGGGATTTCGAGATTTCAGCGACGGCCGAACTGCCGGCCAACGTACTCCCCCTCAAGAGAAGCGCATGACAGGTCGACCTGCAGCGGTGTTCACACCGGACGGAAAGATAACCGTCTCCAAGCTCCAGGCAGCTCTCGATCAGGTTCGTGCCGCCATCTTCCTGTGGTCGCGGCAAGACAACCCGGTCGCCGTGCACACGCTGATCGCGGCGGCCCATGAAATCGTCCACACCCTCTACAAGAATGCGGGGCTCAGCGATCTCCTGTTCGACAGCGACAACATCACGGAGGAAGGTTTGCCTCTCTGGCGCGCCAAGCTGAGAGAGAAGGCCAATTTTTTCAAGCATGCCAATCGGGATCCCGATGCCTCGGCCGAGTTCAATCCCGAGATCAACGAGCTTCACATCCTCTTCACCCTGGTCGGGCTGAACAGGATGGGCGCTCCGATCGGTGTCGAAGCCAACATCTTCCTGAAGTGGTTCGAATTGAACCGGCCGGAACTCATGAAAGACTATCCGCTCGGCCGCCAATTCTCGCTTCCGGAACTGGACCGGATGCGACAATTCGGCCGACGGGAATTCTACGACGCTCTCATGGAGCTTCACCGGCGCCAGGCGGGAGAACGACTGTCATGATGGACCTGACCGGTTCTGACGACGATGACGAACAGCTATGGCATCCGAGTGGATGGTCGCCCGTCTATCTCGGATCACCGATCCCTCGCCAGCTCGTCGGCTTCACCTCCCTCCAAGTCGGCGTGTCCCGCTTCATGCTGAGCCGCCCGGCCAGAGGCGAGAGCGATATCGAAGGAATTTTCATCATGGACGGTGAAGCCCGTCGGCTCCTGGGGCGGGAATACTATGTGTGGGTGGTCGAATCCGGTGACCACAGGGACATGCCGGATTTTTGGCCCATTTAGGTGGGCAAATGAGTGGGCAAACCCGTAAGTCTTTGATATGACACGCCCCGCGCTGCCCTTGGTAAGGGGGAGGTCGACAGTTCAATCCTGTCCGGCAGCACCAGCGCTTACTCCTTGACGTCCATGGGGATACGGGCCCTTCTCCATAGGTGATGAAAACGGTCCGAAATGGCGCAAAGCAATAAAGTTGCATGGGTCGCGGCGGCAGTTGCCGTTGTCGCCCTGACCGTGGTTTTCGGCTTGCCCGACTTACAGATCGGCAGCGCCCAGAACCGGTCTGAGGTGAACGGGCCGCTGATTTCGCGCGGCTACACCGAGGCGCCGGCGGGCACGGCCGTCATCGCCGGCGACCCGGCCGGCGGCTCCGTCCTGACCGAGCTGCGCGTCAAGAACGGCCAGGCGGTCAAGCGCGACGAGGTGATCGCGGTTCTGAACAACTACGCCGCGGCGGATGTCGAAGTGCGCCGGATCGAATCGGAGATCGCCAAGGCGCGCCGGCAGCGCGAGTCGATGGTCTCGGGCTATCGGACGGCCGAAATCGCCCTGCAGGAAATATCGGTGAAGTCGGCATCGGAAGAGAACCGGCTGAAGGACCTCGAACTCTCCCGGTCGAGCGTGCCGCCCGACCAGAAGCAGCTCCAGTCCAACCTTGCCCAGCAGACGCTGGAGCGCGAGGAAGCCAAGCTCAAATTCCAGAAGGAAGTGCTCAGGGCCGACCTCGCGCAGACCGAGGCCAACATCGCCATCTTCGAAGCCAAGCTCGACGAAGCCAAGATGGAGCGCGAGCTGGCCCTGGTGCGCTCGCCGCTCGACGGCGTGGTGGTCGATATCTACACCCGCCAGGGCGAGCGCATCTCGTTCCGTGGCATCACCAAGATCGTCGATCTCAACCAGATCCGCATCTTCGCCGACGTCGACGAGATCCATCTGCGCGCCGTGAAGCCGGGCGGCAAGGTCGAGTTCACCTTCCAGGGCAGCCGGACCATCCATGTCGGCACGATCACGCGCACGCCGTTGACGGTGAAGCGCACCAAGCGGTCGGAGGCCGACCTCGGCGAATCCAATGCACGCCTGGTCGAGGTCGAGATCAAGCCCGACGACCCGCAGACCATTCCCCAGATGCTGGGCCGCGAAGCCCGCGTCATCTTCCAGTAGGGCTGAGCGAAGCTCAGCCCGTCGCCGCCGCCGCCCGCCTGGGCTGTTTGTATTCGTAGGTGATGACCGCCACCAGGATCGCCAGCCCGATCAGGCGCGCGGCGACAAGGCCGCCCACCCAGTCGTCGATCACCCCCGGGAAAGTGAGCGCGATGCCGGCCAGGCCGCAGATCACGCGGGTGCCGACGTTGAGGGGCCGCCATAGATGGCCCTGCGCCGCCACCGCCAGCGCCACGATGCCGCCCGTCGCGCCCAGGGTGACCCAGGGGATCCAGAGCCAGCTCATGTTCTTCGGCGTCTCGAGCAGCAGGCCGATGCCGATCGGGTCGAGCACGAAGATGAACGGCACCAGGAAGGCCGGCAGCGCGTACTTCCAGCTCTGCAACGTCGTCACGTAGGGATCGGCGCGCGTGATCGTGGCGGCGGCGAACGGCGCCAGTGCGGTCGGCGGCGACACTTCCGAGAGCACCGCGTAGTAGAAGATGAACATGTGCGCGGCATAGTCCGGGATGCCGAGCTTGATCAGCGCCGGCGCCGCGATGACGGCGCACATGATGTAGGACGCGGTCACCGGCACAGCGAGGCCGACCACCCAGACGATCAGCGCCGTGTACATCGCCGTCCAGAAGACCGAGCCGCCGGCCAGGTCGATCACGATCGACGAGAACTTGAGTGCGAGGCCGGTCTTGGTGATGACGCCGACGATCAAGCCGGCGCAGGCGCAGGTGGCGGCGACGCCCAACGCCTGGATCGAGCCGTCCGCCAGGGCCTTGAAGAGCCGGCTGGGCCACAACGCCGTGTCGGCGCGCAGGTAGCTCACCAGGATGGCGAGCAGGATCGACCAGAAGACGGCATAGGTCGCCGAGAAGCCCCACACCATCAGCACGACGACCGAGATCAGCGACGTGAAGTGGAAGCCGTAGCGCGTCAGCAGCTGGGACATGGTGAGATCGACGGTGGGATCGACGGCGCGCAGCCCGTACTTGCGCGAGTCGATCTCGGTCATCATCAGCAGGCCGAAGTAGTAGAGGCAGGTCGGGATCAGCGCCATCCGGACGATGTCGAGGTACGACATCTTCAGGTACTCGGCGATCAGGAAGGCCGCGGCGCCCAGCACCGGCGGCGACAGGATGGCGCCCAGGCCGCCCGCCGCCAACAGGCCGCCGGCCGCCGACTTGCCGTATCCCGCCTCCTTCATGATCGGCCAGGCAACGGTGCCGATGGTCACGGTGGTGGCAACGCCGGAGCCCGACGGGCCGCCCAGCAGGAACGACGACAGCACGACCGCGCGGCCGGCCGCATTGGGCTGGCCCTTCATGGCACGCAGCGAGAAATCGATGAAGAACTGACCGGCGCCCGAGGCCTGCAGGATGGCGCCGAAGATCGTGAACAGGATGATCAGCGTGGCCGACACGTCGATGGCCGAGCCGAAGATGCCGTTCAGGGTCATGTATTCTTCGGCGATCATGTCGGACAGCGGATAGCCCTTGTGCTTCCACGGTGACGGCAGGTAGTTGCCCCACAGCGCATAGGCGAAGAACACCATCGACAGGATCGGCATGATCCAGCCGGTCGCGCGGCGCGTCGATTCCAGCACCAGCAGGATCAGGAGACCGCCGATCACCAGGTCGGTCTGGGTCGGCGAAACGTAGCGGTCGAGGAAGTTGTCGGACTCGGCAAAGTCCGTCCAGCTGCCGCCCGTCATCATGTACCAGATGACGGCGACCGACAGGACGGCAGCCGCAATGTCCCAGGGGGCGACCCGGTTGCGCCAGCTCTTCGCCGCCGGGAACAGCAGGAAGACCAGCGCCAGCGCGTAGGCGACATGGATCTCGCGCAGCGACTGCGTGTCGACGGTCGAGGCCGCGGCGTAGAGGTGGAAGATGGTCATGGTGAAGGCAATGAAGGTGAGGACCTTGCCCCACCAGCCCACGAACTTGTGGACGCCGCCCTCTTCCTGCTCGACGAGCTCCTCGATCTTGCGCTTTTCCTCGTCGCTCAGCAGTTCGGCCTGGACCGTCATCGTATTTCCCACTTCCAATGGAAACGGGGCCCTCCTGGTGGGAGGGCCCCGCTCGGCTTCTTGTCGATTACGAGAGCTTGATGCCCTTTTCAGTGAAGAACTTCACAGCGCCGGGATGGAACGGCACCGACGAATTGGCTGCCTTCTGGTTCTCCGGCGTCATGTCGATCGCGGCCTTGTGCGTGGCGACCAGGTCGGCCTGATTGTCCCACAGGGTCTTGGTAATGGTGTAGGCCTGATCGTCCGTCATCGACGCCGGCACGACGAGGATGTTCCAGATGGCGATCACGGGCACCGCCGCGTCTTGGTTCGGATAGGCCTTGGCCGGAATCTGGCTGGCGGCGAAGACGGGACCGTACTTCTTGTTCAGCGCCGGCACGAGCTCGGCCGTCGAGATCAGCTTGATCTTGATGCCCTGGGTGGCGGCAAGATCGGTGATCGCCGCGACCGGCGGGCCACCGTTGAAGAAGTAGCCGTCGAGCTTGCCGTCCTTCATGGCGTTCGTGCTCTCGGCCGGCGACAGGCGCTCGCGCTTGATGTCGCTGAGCTTGAGGCCGAGCTCCTCGATGATGCGCAGCGCGGTGACTTCCGAGCCGCTGACCGGGGCGCTGGTCGAGATGCGCTTGCCCTTGATGTCGGACAGCTTGTTGATGCCCGTGCCTTCCATGGTCACGAAGTGCACCAGGTTCGGGTAGACCACGGCCAGGGTGCGCGACTCGACCGGCTTGCCGACGAACTTGTCGAGACCCTTGATGCCGTCATAGGCGGTATCGCACTGGGTCAGCGCCATCTGCGCCTTGCCGTCGCGAATCATGTGCATGTTGGCGACCGAGCCGGCCGTCGCCTCGGCGGTGACCGCCCAGCCCGGGACCTTCTTGCTCAGGATGTTCGCCATGGCGCCGCCCAGCGGATAGTAGACGGCGCCCGTGGTGCCCGTGGCGATCGAGAACTGGGTCTGGGCCAAGGCCGGCAGCGACCCGCCGACCAGACCGAAGGCGCCCGCGGCCGAGCCGGCGGCAAGAAACTGACGTCGATTCATAATGAAGCTCCCATTTTCGTTCGTTTCACTCCCCGAACTGCGCGGAAGAAACCACGTCTCCCGCAGCGAGGCAACACGCACAAAATGGCGGTTTTTCGGAACTTCGACTCCGCTTGCCGGAATCACGCTCCCGCACGCGGCACTGTGAATTGCAGCCGGCAGCGCAGCCCCGACGGTGCGAAGTCCATCTCGAGCCGGGCGTCGAGCTGCCGCGCACTCGCCTTCAGGAGCCTCGAGCCGAAACCCGTGCTCGCCGGAGCGACGACGGTGGCGCCCCCGCTCTCCTCCCACACGAGATCGATCTCGGCCGCCACAAGATCGTTGCCGACCCGCCAGCCGATCGACAGCCGGCCGTCGGCCGCCGCCAGGGCACCGTACTTGGCGGAGTTGGCGGCGAGCTCGTGCAGCATCATGCTGAGCGTGATGGTGGCGCCGGCGGGAATGATCACCGGGTCGCCCGTGACCTCGATGACCCGCCCGCCGTCGGCGAAGGGCGCCATGGCGGCGTCGACGATGTCGCGCAGCGACGCGCCGGTCCAGGATTCGCGCGTCAGGAGATTGTGGGCCCGCGCGAGCGATCCCAACCGGTCCTCGAAGGCGCGCGCGAATTCCTTGGGGTCGCTGCGCGTGCGCAGCGTCTGCTGCGCCAGCGACTGCACGATCGCCAGCGTGTTCTTGACGCGATGGTTCAGCTCGTCGAACAGCAGGCGCTGGCGCTGCTCGGCGTCCTTGAGATCCGTGATGTCGAGCAGGACGCCCACGACACGCACGATCTTGCCGGTTGCGGGATCGGCCGTGGCCTGCCCCCGGTCCATGACCCAGCGCACGGCGCCGTCAGGCCGGCGAATACGGTATTCGAGCTGATACGGGCCCTGCTCGCCGGTAATGATGAGCCGCTTGCGCCGGCCGACATCCTCGCGGTCCTCGGGATGGACGAAGGCGAGACCCGATTCGAAAGGCGGAGCCGTGTCCGATTCGTCCGCGCCGAGGATGCGCCGAAGCTGCGGCGAGCGGATCACGCGATCAGCCGCCACGTCATATTCATGGGCACCGAACTGCGCGGCGTCGGCGGCCGAGCGGAGCTGCTGTTCGCTTCGGCGCAGGGCCGCCGTTCGCGAGGCCAGTTCATCGCGCGCCACGCCCAGCGCCTCGTTCACCGCGTTGATCTCCACCACCCGCGACGGGCGGACCTCGAACGGCTCCTCGCGGCCGAGCGCGCGCGCCGCCGCCGTTGCCGCCGCTAGCGGCCGGGTGAGCTGCCGGCCGAACAGGATCGCAAGCCCCAGCACGAGGAGGGCGACAGCCACGATGGTGCCGCCCCACAGCCAGAGCGATTGCAGGATCTGCGCCTGAATGGTTCCCACGGGCGCGTTCACGCCCACCCCCCAGCCGGAGAACCTGCTGCGAGCAAAGGCGTGCAGGACCTCGGTGCCATCGAGGCTCGTCGTTTCGTAGGCCTTGAGCACACGAGCCTCGTCGCGCAATCGCAAGGGGATCCGCGTGCCGATCAGGCGGCCATCATCCTTTGAATGAGCGATGACGAGGCCGTTGCCGTCCCAGATCGTGGTGTTCCATTGCGGCGGCAACCCCTGCCCCGCAAGCAACGGCTGCAGCGCCGACGGCCGCAGGCTGAGGCTCAGCACATACCGCAGCTGGTCGCCTTCGAGGATCGGGATGGCGATGCCGAAGACGACTTCACGTGAGGCGAGGCTGGTGAAGAGGTTGGAGACGACGGGCTGATGCGTACGCCGGATCGTGTCGAGCATGTCCGGGTTGCCGGTGAGACGCGGCGCCTGTCCAAACGGCAGGTACGTGTTCACGAGCTGGTGTCCCTGCGGATCGATCAGGACGACGCCTCCCTTGTCGCGGAGGCTGAGCGTCGCGCGGGCATGGAAGCCGGCATAGTCCTCGCCGGCCAGCGAGCGTGAACTGATAAGCGTCTGCAAAATCGTGAAATGGCGGTCTATGTCGCGATCGAGATCGGCGACCAGATCCTCCGCCACCTGGACCAGCCGCTGCTCGATCTGCTGACGTTCGGCGCTGACGGTCCGGTACAGCAGCACGCCCAGCAAAGCCAGCAGCGGCAGGGCAATGATCGAGGCGAGCAGCGCGAGATGGATCGCGGCCGGCCAGACGCCTGTGGATGAATGATCCGGACGGGATGTCATTTATCGATGATGTCGCCGCAATGCCTGCACACCTTTGTAACCGGGACGCGGGCGCCCCGATACCGCCCCATTGAGGAACAGAATGGCGGGACAGGCGTTACGCCAGCCCAAGGCCGGCCGAGCGCATTTTAACGAAATAAACGTCGTGTAAGCTTATCGCGTGATTCACAATCTCACCCTCGTCCATCTGTTGCTGGCGGCCGCGGCCGGAGGTTGCATCTATCTTTCCCTTCGCGAGGTGCGCCGGCGCTACATTTCCATCTGGCGCCTCTTCGCTCCTGCCTTCCTCGCCCTGTTCGTGGGCTGCGTCCTCTCGCTCCTCCAGTTCGCCGAACGCCAACCGCCGTGGATATTCGGTGCAGCACTTGCTGCCGGGTTCGTGGTCGGCTCCGCGCGCGGCATGACGATCGGTATCCAGCACGACATGTATCGGCCGCAGGTCAATCTCTCGCACGCCGCCAAGCTCCTGCTCCTCTGGGTGGCCGTCGTCGTGGGTGTTGCCGTGGCCATCGAATGGGTGGGTGCCTTCTTCAACAGCCCCGGCCTGGAAATTTTACGCCTGGGAGCGGCCCTCGTCGCCATGCTCTGCGCGGGCGCCATACTGGGCCGGGCCCTGCTCCTCACGATCCGCCTGCACCGTGCCAACCGCGGTGGCGCCTGAAAAGGTTGCACGCCGTCCGCGCGAAACAGGGGATGAATCGGTGGAGAGCGGGGAAAGCTCGCCCGTTCAGGGCTGGCGCGGCGACAGGCTGAAGGACTCGAAGAAGCGGCGCGTGGCCGGCGCCGTCTGGACGCCGGCCCTTCCGACGACGATGAGCTGATAGAGCGTATCGCCGGCATAGACCGCGCGGGTCGCCAGGATCCAGCCCTCCTCCTCATGGACATAGTCGCGGGCCGGGGCACCGGAAACGGTGAGCGGGCGGTCGGAGAGCAGGTGGCCCGGCCGGCCGTCCCGGCTGTTCAGCAGCATCTGCGCCGGCGTGAGATCCGGGGGCATCTTCCGGTAGGCCGTGTGGGAGAAGAAGTATTCGGTGGCGCCCAGGGTGACGGTCCGCTCGGTCTGGTCGACGACCTCGCCGGTGCCGTTGACCGTCACCTCCTGAACGGAGAATTCGGGCGGCCCGGGCATATCGATCTTGAAGCCGCCCTCCTTCACCTCCGTCCATTGCTGCGCGACGGCAGGCGAGATCACACCCGCGATCAGAGCAAGGCTTGCCAGCACGACGCAAAAGGCGCGCGCGACCCGTGATAGTGACATGACGTCCCCCGCTCTCCCCAGAGCTGCGGCCATTTTCACACGATCGGTCGGCGGGTGCAAAAAAGCCCCGTTTCCTTGCGGAAACGGGGCGCCAGTCCTTTGGGGAGAGGAATGGCCCAAAGGCAAAAGGCCATTCTCGACTGGATGAACGCCCTTCCATTCGATTCCGTTCCAAACGAATACGCTTCCTTCTCTGTTGTCTTGGCGGACCCGATTCGACAGGGTCGATGCATGGATGCCGAATTGAACCGTGATGCGAAACACATCGTCAGCGACTGGCTCGCCGACCTGAAATCAGCCCTCGAGGCCCGCGACGCCGACAGACTTGGAGCGCTGTTTCGGCCGGACGCCGACTGGCGCGATATCGTTGCGCTGACCGACACCATCGAAACCGTGAGCGATCGCACGGAAGTCGCCCGGCGGCTGATCGAAGGAGCGGCTGCCAGCGGCGCCCAAGGCTTCGCGATCGACCCCGAGCGTTATCCGCCCCGCGACGTGGAGCGTGCCGGCGAGGCCTGCGTCGAGGCCATCCTGGTCTTCACGACCGCGATGGGCACCGGCGCGGGCATCGTGCGGCTGAAGCGCAGCGACTGCCGCGCCGGCCTCGCCATGGCATGGACGCTGATGACCTCGCTGGAATCGCTGCGCGGCCACGAGGAAGAGACGATCCTGGAGAAGGCCGAGGAGCCGGCGTTCGAGCGCGACTTCCATGGGCCCAACTGGCTCGATCGCCGGCGAGAGGCCTCACGCTATGCCGATCGCGACCCCGCGGTCCTGATCGTGGGCGGCGGCCATGCCGGCATCACGGCGGCGGCGCGCCTCAAGGCCCTGGGCGTCGAGGCACTGGTCGTCGATCGCATGGCGCGGGTCGGCGACAACTGGCGCAAGCGCTATCACGGGCTGAAGCTGCACAACCAGAAGCATTCCAATCACTTCCCCTACCTGCCCTTTCCCAAGACCTGGCCGAAATACATTCCCAAGGACAAGATCGCGAACTGGCTCGAAGCCTATGTCGAGACCATGGAAATCGACTTCTGGACCGGCACGAACTTCAAGGGGGCGACCTGGGATCCCGGCGCGAGGCGGTGGACGGCCGAACTCGACATGAACGTGGCCGACGGCGTCCATCGCACGCTGCATCCGCGCCACATCGTGATGGCGACCAGCGTGAGCGGCACGCCGAACATTCCCGACATTCCCACCCTCGATCGCTTCAAGGGCACGGTCGTCCATTCGAGCAAGTTCGCAAGCGGCGCGGAATGGAAGGACCGGCCCGTCCATGTCTTCGGCACCGGCACCAGCGCGCACGACATCGCGCAGGACCTGCACGGCAACGGCGCCCGCGTCACCCTCGTGCAGCGCAGTCCCACGCTGATCGTCAACGTCGAGCCCGGCGCACAGCTTTATGACGGCATCTACTACGGCAAGGGCCCGACGCTCGAGGACCGCGACCTGATCAACGTGTCGGCGCCGCTGCGGGTGATGAAGAAGGCCCATCGTATTCTCACCGACCAGGCGCGGGCGCATGACGCGCCGCTGCTCGAAGCCCTGGAGCGCGTGGGTTTCCGGCTGGAGTTCGGCGAGGACGGCACGGGCTGGCCCCTCAAATACCGGGGCCGCGGCGGCGGCTATTATTTCAACGTCGGCGCCTCCGACCTCGTGGCGAAGGGCGAGATCGGCTTGATCCAGTATGCCGACATCGCCGCGTTCACCGCGACCGGGCTTGCGATGAAGGACGGGAGCGAACGCCTCTCCGATCTCATCGTGTTGGCGACCGGCTACAAGGGCCAGGATCATCTGGTCGAGCAGCTTTTCGGGCCGGAGATCGCCCGCAAGGTCGGGCCCGTCTGGGGCTTCGACGACCGCACTCAGGAATTGCGCAACATGTGGATACCGACGGCGCAGCCCGGATTGTGGTTTCAGGGCGGCTCCTTCGCCCAGTGCCGGATGTACTCGAAGTATCTGGCCCTACAGATCAAAGCGGCGGAGGTCGGCCCGTCCTAGGCGTGTGGACAGTTGCCTGACAGGAAGCGGCCAAACGCTTCTTCTACCAAACCCACGATCCGCTCGCGGCCATCTCGCCGACTTCGTGAGGATCTGCAAGTACGCCCAGCGAGGAGCTACCTTTTTTCTCGACCAGTCGATGGAAAATGAACTTGGGCACGAACCACCCCCTTTGTCATTTTGGACATCCTCGCTGGTGCCCCGTCTCGTTGACGGCCGCCTTGCTCTTGAACACCGAGAGGATCACCTCACCGTCGACCTTGATCTGATAGTAGGGCTCATATTGGGCCAAGTACTTGTGGTCGTCCTTATCCTTTTCCATACGATAGTTGGTGAACAGATAATGCGGCACCGAGTTGTCGGTTGTTATTCGCACCCGCTCACGATCCCTCGGCGACAGCAGATATGTGCTTGTGTCGAGTGTCAGGAAGCTGCCTGCCTTGACATAGATCGGATCGCACTGATCTCGGCTCAGCACATATTCTAGACCACGCCGCGTGCTCAATCCCCAATAGTCGAGTTCGTACTGGGTGCGCAGATTAGATCCAGCAAGCAAGTTGAAGTAGACGTTTTGATAAGGATGCGCTCGCCACATCCATGCTGCCGTCAGCGTGAGGGATGCGGCAGTCCCCAAGACGACAGCCCCTCGTTGAAAATGCGGCAGCACGGCGCCGTTTGCCAACACCTGCCATCCTCTAACCGCGACCAACAAAAATGCCGGATAGATGAAGTAGAGGTGTCGCCAGCCATCATACAATACTGCGCGTGAAAGTATGGCGCCCGCTACGGGTGCCACGGCCAAGCCCAGAAACACCAGATCCTGAAGCTCTGCGTCGCTCCTCCAGAGACCGAGCCGCGCCTTCACGAGTCGCCGGCAGGTTGCTACTACGCCGACAATAAACGCGACGAGATAAAGCAGCGGCGTCGTGATCAGTATCCATACTGGAGCATAGTGCCAAGGAAGCTCGGTGCTGCGAACGAAGTCGCCCCTGTACAGGACGGGACCATCCCATCTAGAGAACTTTGACATCGAAGCGACCGCTTGCGCGAAGCGACCGAGCGGATCCGCCCAAAGCCAAGGCCACATCAGGATAGTGAACAGCGCCGCAGCAAGCGTGTAGATGGCCAAGCCGGAGACACAACCTCGCCAAGTTTCTTCTCGCTTAACCGCTCGTGCAGTGAGGAGGATAAACGTCACTGCAAGAAGCAAAATACCCGCGATCCGAATATCAATGGCAAAGGCCGTTGCGAATGCATGAAGTATCGCGGTCACTGGTCGCGGCCTCAACACAAACGCAATCATCGTGTTCATGGCGATGGCGACTGCAGCCATGAACACTGCATCTTTGGAATTGTAGAAGGAGTCAGCAAAGAGCCGTGGTGATAGTATGAGGAACGCGACGGCCAATGCCCCAAGGCCGCGGCTGGCGAAACGGCGGTACGCGAGACTATAGACGGCAAAAGCTCCACCCAGGCTGACCAGGAAAGTGAGCAAGTGGCGGAGAAAAAAAACGTCCCTTTTGTCGGTTAGCCCCAGCACCGCCTCAAGAATTAACGCAGGCACCTCGAAGGCAACCCCGTAATCCTTGTCCCTAAACTGATCGAGCGGTGGCAAGGCCGCCAGGGCGGGAGTGAGTTGTGACGGCGCGAATTGCTCTATCAAATACCTTATCGTCACCGCGCCAATTATACGCTGGGCGCCTTCGTCGAACGAAAATCCATAGTCGCGATGAATAGCGACGCCAAGCAACAACAATGCGGCGAAGAGAAGAAGAACGCACAGTTTCTGGTAGGTTAGAATGGGCAATTGAACCAACTGGAGTACTAGGACATATCGAGCTGGCAATTTCTAGCGCGAACATCTAAGGGAGTTAAAGTGCATGGCGTCGGCACAGCATCTTGCTCCCTTTGCAGCAAAGTGCCGCCAGTCAATAAATACACACGAGTGGCTGTGTCGCCGAGACTTCCTTCCTCTCCTCAGCGACTTGCGGAATGGCTTCAGCCTCAGCGCGAACGTAACCTTGAAATCGTGCTTATTGCCGTTTGCCGAACGGCAACCGCGCTCCGCCGCACTGGCCAGCCAAGCCGGTACGCCACCTCCGGTAGCCGCCGAGCCCGCCGTATATCGTCGATCGACCTATGCACGAGAGCGCCCATGCCGCTGGGACTAAACCAGCATTCCCACTGTTGTTGGGCTCGATGCGCCATGGTTTCCCAACGCGGCAGCGCCTCGAGACAAATTTCAGGCAAGGAAGCGATGTGTCGCTCATGCACACGAAGCGAGCAGCTTTCCCAGTCAACCCAGGACGATGGCACCCATTGATCTGAAAGAATTACCGGAACGCGTCCACTCTGCATAACTTCGAACAAGCGATAGGATGATACGCCGACTCCACGCGGGCAGAGAACGAACCGGCTTTGCCTGACGTTCAACGCATATTGCTGCTTGAACCCGATCTGCTGCGCGGCGCCGGTGTTCTCCCAAAAGGGCTCCGTCCTCTCAATGAGCACGTCGTCGCGACCATAGTTCGCTGCAAAAAGTCGACCTCGGACAGCAGATGTCAGATTTCCCTGAAAACTGAAGAGCCAGCGAATATTGGTCTTAAGGTCGCCGTCGGCGCAGATATACTCGTTGAACGACTGCATGTAGCAGCCGGTACGATGGCGGCGGGCGCTGAAAAGGTATCGCCTCAAGGAGGAATACAGGCCTGGATAAAGCCCGATCGGCGAATCCTGGGTGTCGAACACGAAGCACTTCTCCGGATATTCCGCATAGGCTCCGGAACGAGCGATGTTTTCAATGATCTCGGGATAGCTCGACCTACAGTCGGCCAACGTGATCAATACTGCATCTGCCTCACGGCCCCCGCCAACCAGCTGGAAATGGCCTGCACGCTGCCAGTTTTCGGCAATGTCCAGCCATCGTGCGCGAGCCCAATCCGATTCATGAATCGTATCAACGAAAAGCTTCATCAGTATCCGGACCTTCAGATCAACACGTAGTCGCCAAACGATGAGACAACCCGTCACTACGATCGAACGCGCACTTCTAGACAAGCGTATGATGCCATGTGACGCTTCAAGACTACCAACAACTAGGGCTCAAGCCCGCTGCGTATATAGGGGAAGAGTGACTTAGCGATTCTGTGCTGACAAGGAGCGTGCAAGGGCGTCCTGTCGCGACTAGCTCCGGCCCAAGCTGCCAAAGCTTGCTCTCCTGATGGACCATGCCGAACCCAACGCGCTCGCCTACTCGAGCTTCCCAGCACCGGGCAAAGCTTCACGTGGTTCCCGTTAGCCATGATCCGCTTGGCGGCCTGCCGATCCGGCCGACTGATCGATCTGGCACTGCTCGGGATCGTCGTACTTACGAACGGTAACCACAGCTCGCTAGCGATTCCGTGAACCCGACACCAGAGCCGCCGTTCCCGCCGTCTACCGGCTCAAGGACTTCCGGCGCCCCTCCCCCCAGGCACTACGGTGGGTTCGCCAGACACCTCCTCGCTTCAGGCTGTCTTGTCGCTGCTGTCGTGGACCGATCGCAAGCAGAAATCTACAAAAAGGCCCCCAGCCGGAACCCCTGTTCCAGGACCCCGTTGCACGACCTGCCGGCTTTAAGATGGCCGGTCGTGTCCACTGGGATCAGGGAGCCGCGAGATATGCCGACCGCACAGGTGCGGATCAGCGCCGAGGAACAACGCCTTCTGAGAGCGCTCTCCGTCGGCCAAACCGTAAAGCTTCCGTCGGCGCACCGATTGCGTCTCGAATTGCTGGGGCTTTTGCATGATGGTCCCAACGGTCCGCGCCTGACCCCTTTGGGCCGCCGCCATGCAGAGGCCGCGGTGACCGAGGAAGAGACCAAGTTGCGAACCGCCGAAAGCGAGGGCCCCGTGAAGCGTGACCGGTTGGGGCGGCGCATGCCTCATGGCCGGGCTTTGCCGTTCTGAGCCGGGATCGTTTTATGTCGACACGGTCCGCGCCTCTTTCTTCGTTCGTTACGGAACAGACCGGCAAACCGACACGTGCGTACAGTCGAGAACGTTCCAAGGCCGATCAACAGGCTGCTCGTGACAGTCACCGCAGTGCCCCGGCGAACGAGGAAACGACTGTAGTGACGTCTGTCTTCGAGCCGAAGAATCTTTTCCTGTCAGCCCTGCCGGCCGCCGAGCAAGCGCGGTTGAGGCCGTATCTCTCCTTCCAGCGGCTGCCCCAGGGGTTGGTTCTGCAGGAGCCGGAACAGCGGATCGAACATGTCTACTTCCTCGAAAGCGGCATGGTTTCGCTGGTGGCCATGATGCAGGACGGGGCGGCGATCGAAACGGCAACTCTGGGTCGTGAGGCCATCCTCGGAGCGCTATCCGCACTGGGTGCACACAAGGCCGGTACCCGGGCCATCGTCCAGATCGACGGGACGGCGTGGCGCATGCCGGCGGCCGATTTCCGGACCGCCGTCGGCCAGAGCCCTCTCCTGCGCAAGGTGGCCCTGCTGAGCAGCGAGCTGATGATGGCTCAAATGCAGCAGACGGCGGCCTGCAACGCCCTGCACACGGCGGATCGGCGGTTGTGCCGCTGGATCGTCCAGGTTCGCGATCGCATCGATGACGACGTGATTCGCCTGACCCACGATTTCCTCGCCCAGATGCTCGCCGTGAGACGTCCAACCGTGAGCCTGATCGCCTACGGGCTTCAGCAGGCCGGCCTGATCCGCTACCAGCGCGGCAAGATCGCGATTCTCGACCGCGCGGGGCTCGAGCGCGGCGCCTGCGAATGCGTCGGCGCCTTGCGCGAGAAGACGCAGCGCGTGATTGCCGAAATCACCTGAAGCGCTTCATTCTGGCGGGCGATTGGTGAAGCGCGCGTTGCCCAGGCCGGTCCCGATCGTCAGCACGCCCCAGCGTTCCACGTCCTTCATTTGGGGAACTTCGCTCAGCCCCTGCACCACGGCATCGTTGTGGATCATAAGCGCCGGCTCATGACCGTCCACGCGCGGCAGGCGCCCCGCCAGGGCGGAGATGAGATTGAACCCGTCCTCCTGCCAGTTGCCGGGAAGGTTCTGCCCGCCATTCAGGATTGCGCCCTGCTCGTCGATGAGACCGGGACAGCCGATGCCCATGAACGGGGCCAGCTTGAGTTTTGCCGCGGCTGCGCGCTCGATCAGGCTTGCCGTCATTTCGGCCAGCCGCGCGACGGCCTGGTCGCGGGTCGGCTTGTCATCGCGATGATGCCAATGCTGCATCTTCCAGACGGCAGCATTGGAAACATCGCCCTTCTTCATCCTGAGCTCGACGATGCCGACCCTCAGGTTCGTTCCGCCGATATCGGCGGCAATGATCGCGTCATGGCCCGCCAGCACCCAGGTCGGTGCGAGCTGTACCGCGCCGATGAGGCCGGCTTCATCCGGATGATTGCCGATGGGGATCAGCTCTATGGCGGTCCCTTCGCCGGCAAGCAGGACCTGGGCGCGTCCCATCGCGAGTCGACCGAGATGGCTGGAACTCAAGCCGCCACCGATCACGATACGCTCGGTTCCTCGCCAGCCTTCGAGTCGCAGGAAGCGCCGCACCACGGTGGCCAGTTCATGGGCGAATTCTTCGATGGCGGTATGAACCAGTCCTGCCGCGACCGTGTCGGTTCCGGCCAGCACCTTGTCTAGCTTTGACTTCGGGATCTCGCCCGTCGGCGTATCGCCGAAAGGATCCTCGTCCAGCGACGCCCCGACGCGTTCGCGCCAATCGTCGAGGATCGCGCGGAAGGCACGTCCGCTGGCACGGTCGCCCACGAAGCCCTCCTCGTCCCGGAGTTCCTCGTTGTAGGTGTCGACGGTCACGGCAGGCAGCACCCGCGCCCCATGGCCAAGCACCGACGGGGGTGCCGCATTGTCTGGCAGGCTGATGCTATCCACTTACTTCCTCCCCGCGGCGAGACCGATGCGCCGCAGCAGAACTGCAACGGCCAGGAGGGCCGTGGGGTTGCCTGCAACGAATCCTCTCCGTCGTTCGTTGGCGCCGCATGTCCCGGATTTCACCGACTGAACGACTGATGCGTGAGAATGGGTTGAAGCGTGGGACGCAGGAGACGCTGGTCCTGCGTCGCCAACGCTGTGGCAAGGGCTTCCGCTTCGTCGATGCCGAAGGCTCGACGATCAAGGATGCTGCCACGATTGCGCGCCTGAAATCGCTCGCGATGCCGCCCGCCTATGCGAACGTGCGCTATGCGGCGGACTGTGCGCTGCACCTCCAGGCGGTGGGCGAAGACGCCGCCGGCCGGCTGCAGTATCGCTACCATCCGAACTGGCTTCAGGTTCGCGAAGGCCTCAAGGCGCGCAAGCTGCAGAACATCGCCAGGACGCTGCCTGCGATCAGCCGGGCGGTCCGCCGCTTCCTGCGCGCCGAGGACACGGATGCGCGCCAGGCGACAGCGGCGGCCGTCGTATATCTCGTGTCGAAGACGGCGCTGCGGGCCGGCAGCGACTCCTATGCCCGCGAACGGGGAACACGCGGCGCGACGACTCTCCTCAAATCGAACGTGCAGATCGACGGCGGCATCGTGCGACTCCATTTTCGCGGCAAGGGCGCCAAGATGGTGACGCGCGAGATCCGGGATCGCACCCTCGTCACCACCTGCAGAAGCCTCATGACCCTACCGGGCCGGCGCCTGTTCCAGTATCGCGGGCGCGACGGCACGTTGCACGCCGTGAGGGCCGCCGACGTGAACGCCTTCCTTCGGGAAGTGTCCGGCGTGACGGTGTCGCTCAAGGACTTCCGCACCCTCGTCGCCTCCGCGGGCGTCATGAAGGCCCTGTCTGACGCACCTCCCGCCGAGACCGAGCGCGCCCGCAAGACCCTCCTTCGCGACGCCATCGCGGCGGCGGCCGAGGACCTCGCCAACACGCCGACTGTTTGCCGCAAGAGCTATGTCCACGAAGCGGTCATCGCCGCCTTCGAGGAAGGCGGCTTGCCGGCCGCAGCCGGTCGCACCCTCGAAGGAACCGCACAGGCGCTTGCCCGCGTCGTCGCCCGCCACCGCTGATCCACGGATCGCTGGAACAACATTCCTCAGGCGACGTTTCCTCTTCATCCAGAGGAGGCCGTCATGGAAGACACGACCGCCGCACCCGGCACCCTTGAGAAGCTTCATCTCGGCATCAGCGTCGATGGCACGAACTGCCTGCTGCTGTTCATCGACGATGGCGGCCACGCGATGAGCTGCGTGGCAAGCGTCGAAGAATTGAACGCCTTCATCGCGTCGCTCATGAAGACCGTCGCCGAGATGCGGCGTCGCAATGGCGCTGAACTGCCTGCGCGCACCGGCAGCGCGCCCGAGATCACCGTAACCTCGGCCGCGTTTCACATGCAGGATGAATGCATGATGGGAGCCTTGACGGGCGACGACGGCAAGGTCGTCGGCCTGCGTCTGCATCCCAGCATCGTGAACGAGATGACGCGGGCCATGTTGCGCGCGACCCCGGCGGCCAGTCGCTGTTGATGGCTGCTGTTGCCGGGTACGGGGGGTCTAGAGAGGCCCTCCGCCGCGGAGCAGGTTCTTGACCCGGCGAATTGTGGCTTCGCGGTCGGCAGCACTCCGCGCCCGGTTCTCGAGCCATCTCTGGCCCACCGGAAAGGCGAACTTCATCGCAAGCCCGTAAGCGATGGCGAAGGTTATGGAGCTTCCCAGAAGCTTCGGCATCGAGACTTCGAGGCCGCTGGCACAAATCGAATAGACGTAAGCGAGAGCCGTCCCCTGACGCACCATCCAGGGAACTTCGAACGAGAAGAAAAACCGGATCACCAGCGACACGATCACGCCGATTGCAAAGACGCCGGCCAGCATGCCCGGGAATCCGAAATCGACGTAGTTTTCGGCCATGTAGCCGACGCTGATAGAGGTGCCGCCGCGCATGTTCTCCATGACGTCGGACTTGGTCAGGCGAATGAAGACCTCGGTGTCCGAAAGCGACTGCTTCTCGGGAAACAGGAAGCGGGGCTGGAAGACGTGACTGAAGGCATCGCTCCACTGACGCACATTCTGCTGTTCGGCGCTCGCTAGGTCGACATTGATCACTAGTCCGGTGATGTCGACATAGGCCAGACGTTCAAGGAGGGCTTTCGAGGCCGATCCCCAATCGATGCTTGCAATGTCGGCGACGCGCCCGAGCATATATCCGACGCGGTCGGACAGCGAGACCTGGAGGGCTTGCGAGTCCCCACCGCCCGTTGCCATCTCGCGGTATTCGAACTTCACCGACGTCCAGAACAGAGCCAATGCCACCAGACTGAATACTGTGAGGCACGCATAGCCGGTGGTCCTGGGTGTCCACCGGATCTGGGCGGCGAGCGCCGCGGTACCGAGGAATACGAAGACGCCGCGGAAGTCGCCCAGCAAGCCCGTCATACCGGAAAGGATTTCGATCCCGAGCACGGCGAACAGGAAGGGCCATCCGCGCCCCACCGACATGACTGACGTGAACAGGAGGAACGCCGCCACGATCTTGAAGCGCGCAATGGCGTCGAAGAACTGGAAGAGTACACCTCCGAAAGTGAGGCCAGCCATCTGAGCGATCAGGTGAGATCCGAGATAGACCATGAATACGTCGACCGGCCGCCAGTACAGATGGGCGGACCAGTTCTCCTCGGTCGGCGGTTGGATGCCCCCCAGCATCACCTTGCACGCGAAAGCGAGCACTACCGTCGATGCCAGCATGTACCAGTAGGCATTGAGCACCCAGGGTCCGAAGATGCTTTGTGCCATGGGCTCGCCGTCGACCAGCGCGAGGCACGCACGCGCGAAGACCTGTAGCCATTGGGACAGAAGATAGTAGGCAAGTGCCGCGGGCATGGTCGGCGTGCCCACCAGCCGCAAGATGACCCAGGGTGTGAAGGCGCCGGCGGTCAGGGCAAGAGGATCGGGACAGGCCGGCGAAATGAAGAGGAAGAACAGCCCGAAGGCGAATGAGACCCGCCGCAGCATCGAATAGTCGAGACGCGGAGCGATCTGGATGGAAGAAACGAGCGTCGAGGCCATGGCCGAGCGAATCCGCCTTTTCGTCTACCGGAGTTTCCCCACCGGTTTATCGCATCCCGACAGCAAAAATTCAAAATGCGTCCGGGCGATGCCCCTTACAGGCCCGCGCCGGCCGCCGCCAGTCTCGATCTCGAAACGGCACGCAATGCCGCATGCCCTGGATTGCCCCACGGCCTCGAGGGCGGCAAAGAAAAAGGCGGCCCGTGAGGGCCGCCTCTTCCTTGTCTCGGATATTCCAGCGCGCGTTGGCAGCTTACTGGATGACGATCTCGACGCGGCGGTTCTGCGGCTCGCGGACGTTCGGGCCGGTCTGGACCAGCAGGCCCTGCTCGCCACGGCCAACCACCGCGATCGCGGTCGCCGGCACGCCTTCGCGAACCAGGGCGTCCTTGACGGCGTTCGCACGACGCAGCGACAGCGCCATGTTGTAGGCCGGGGTGCCCGACGTGTCGGTGTGGCCGGTCGCCGTGATGCGGGCGTTACCCTTCGACTTGTAGGCGCCAGCGGCCTGCTTGATCGTGTTCAGGGCCTGAGCCGACAGGTTCGAGCGATCCCAGTCGAAGAACACCATGAACGACGGCGGGGCAACGACCGGCGGCGGCGGCGGCGGGGCGGCCGGAGCGGCCACGAACTTGTACTGCAGGCCCAGCATGATGCTGAAGTTGTTGTTCGTCCAACCCACGCCGTTCACGGTCGGGTTCGACGTGCCGTAGTAGCGGCCGTCCAGGTTCACGCGGAAGTTCGTGTCGGCGTTCCAGCCGAGACCGATGATGCCCTGGTAGGCGAACACCGTGCTCGACAGCGACGTGTTGCCGTCGACCAGGCCGAGACCGGCGCCGGCGCCGATGTACGGGGTGATCACCGAACCCGGCATGAAGTCGTACAGCAGGTTCGCCATGATGCCCAGCTGGCCGACCTGGTTGTTCACGGCCGTGCCCGGGACGCCGACGTTCGTCGGGTTCCAGCGATAGATGCCTTCCAACTCAACGCGCGGACCAACGAAGTCGTAGCCGATCACGCCACCGGCCATCCAGCCCAGCTGCGGGGTCACGCTCACCGTCGGGAACGCCGGGATGTTCGTGTTCGCCGTGAAGTTCGTCAGCCAGTTGATGCCGCCCTCGGCACCAATGTAGATGCCCGGCTGCGGAGCCTGCGCCTGCGCAGCCACCGGCAGCGCAACAATGGCGGCAGCCGCCAGAAGAGCCTTCTTCATCAGATATCTCCCTTAACTTGACACAGCCTCGTCGCCCACACGGGGGAGGCGAGAATTCGATGCGATAACGGGGCGCAATGTACCCGAGCGCCCCCCTCCAGCGCCACAAACTAAGACACCTCTCGACTCATTGTTGCCCCCACTGTGGCGCCCCAGCCACAGTGAGCTCTCCGGCAAATAAAGGTTTCTTTATAAGACTTACTAAATATCGATATTTTTCAATCCTTTAAGAAAACATCTTTATTCACGACATGTGAAATATTTCACTTCGGCGCCTCGATTGCGACTTCCCTCCAAGCGAGGCAGACTCGCCCATCGGCAGGAGGCCCATGAAGTTCGCGGCAATAATTCTCGCATTGATGGTGTGCGCAGGCAGTTCCGCCGCACAGCAGCGGCCCCAAGCGGGTTTCCGGGCGTGCAACCTCACAGGGCGCGAGATCGAGGTCGCAAAGGCCCTCGACACCGGTGTAAGCGACGGCACCAGCCGCATTGTCATTTCCGAAGGCTGGTACAAGCTTCCGCCGAACGCCTGCACGTTCCTTTGGACCGGGCCGCTGCAATACGACCGCTATCTGGTCTATGCACAGGATAAGTCGAGCGGGCGCGAGTGGACGGGGACCGTTCCGGTCTGTGTCAGCCCGCAGGCGTTCACGATTCGCGCGAGCAACTGCGGTTCGCAATATCAACGACGCCTGTTCACGAACGTCGATACCAGACGCCAGGACGGCTGGACCCACAATTTCACCCCCTGAATTTCTCGGTGTGCGCAAAAAGTCACATCCGAGTCAGCGGTTCGTAAGCCTCGGCCGCCTATGTTCGATATCGTGCTGAAGCTCAATATCCTCCACCTGCTCGTCGCCTCTCTTGCGGGCGCCACGATCTTCACCCTGCTGCGCGAGGCGCGCGGCCGCTCCCTGCCGCCAAGCCAGCTGTTTGCGTCGGTACCGTTCGCTCTCGCCACGGCCGTCCTCTTGCTTGCGATGGGACACCTCGAGACCCGCCAGCCGCGCCTGTGGCTGACCGGGCTGGCCGCCGGCATCGCGATCGGCGTGCTGCGTGCCTCCTACCTGACGTTGCAACTCGACCGCATGTATACCCGTCTACGCCTGCCCCAAGGACGTGACGGGCTGCTGGCGGCATGCCTGCTGGCCTTCTGTGTCATCGTGGCGTTCGCCGCGGCATTGGCTGGCTTGAGCGATCCCACGCTCGAAGTCGGCGCGACCACTGCCGTCGCGGCTTGTGCCGGATACCTGAGCGGTCGCGCCGTCATCTTGTGGCGTCGCTCGCTGTCGGCGCCCCATCAGACGCTGCATCACACGTCGCCATAGACGTCGACGAGGGAACGCTCTCGAACGCGTCCCGTTGAGAGGTCCCTTCCCTCGACGGAGTTTCTCCCAATGCGCACGCTTCTCGCTACGGCCGCAATTGCTGCGGCCACCGCCCTTGCCGCCCCGGCCCTCGTGCTGGCTCAGGGCACCCCGCAGACCGTCCAGCTCGTGAAGGTCGACGTGATCAAGCTCTCGACCGGCTACCGCGCCAGCAAGGTGCTGGGCTCCTCGGTCGTCAACGAGGCCGGCGACACGGTCGGCAAGATCGACGAGATCATCGTCGGCCCCGACGGCAAGGCCCCGTTCGTCGTCCTCTCGGTCGGCGGCTTCCTCGGCGTCGGCGACAAGCTGGTCGCCCTCCCCTACGAGCAGATGAGGACCAACGGCAAGAAGATCGTGCTGCCGGGCGCGACCAAGGACTCGCTGAAGGCCCTGCCCGAGTTCAAGTACGCCTCGTAAAGATGGGCGCGCTCGTCGAAGAGATCGCGCACCCCACGTTCCTGTCGTTTCCGGTCATTGCAGCGCGGCTCCTGTTCGCCGCGCTGCTTGGCGCGCTCATCGGCTTCGAGCGCGAATGGCGGGCACGGCCGGCCGGGTTGCGCACCCATATCCTGATCTGCGTCGCGGCCGCGACGTTCGGAATCCTTACCGTCGAGATTTCCCATTCGACCGCGTTTGACGGCCGCGAGGTGGTCGTGGATCCGGTGCGTGCCGTCGAGGCGGTCACGGCCGGCGTGGCCTTCCTGGCCGCAGGCTCGATCCTGTTCACGCGCGGCGAGGTCCAGGGCCTGACCACCGGCGCCGGCATGTGGCTGGCTGGCGCTGTCGGCCTCTCCTCGGGCTTCGGCCTGTGGCAGATCGCGGGGCTCGGTACGTTCCTGATCCTGGTCGTGATGGGCCTGCTCCATACATTCGAGGTGCAGCTCGGCATTGCCGCGGACAAGAAGGAGCATGCCGGCAAGGATGACAGGAAAGGCGGACAGAAAAGCACGCGGGACGAGGGAAAGGACGATGCCGGCGGCCGGTGCTAGAGTCACCGCCCGATGAGGCGTCCGGTTTTTCCCTTCCTGCTGTTCATGGCCGCAACGATCGCCCTGCCGGTCGCGGCCCAGACGTCGCGGCCGGTGCCCGAACTCGGCACCGTGCCCGAGCCACGCCAGCTTCCCACCGCCCCCACGCCCGGCCAGCCTCCCGCCGCCAGCGACGAGGTCAAGGACCCGAAGACCGGCTGCGGCGTGGTGATGATGAATGCCGAACCCAATATCGGCATCAGTTGGTCCGGCGCCTGCGAGTACGATCTGGCGCAGGGCAAGGGCGTCCTGCAGTGGATGAAGGGCGGCGTTCCCACGGATCGCTATGAAGGCGAGATGAAGGACGGCCTCTATGAAGGCCAGGGCAAGCTGACCTATGCCAACAAGGCCCGCTACGAAGGCGAGTTCAAGGCCGGCGAACGCGACGGCAAGGGCACCTACACCTTCCCGAGCGGCGCCAAGCTGATCGCCGAGTTCCGCGAGGGCAGGCCCCAGGGACACGGCATGTACGTCTGGACCAACGGCAACCGCTATATCGGCGACTTCCGCGACAACCAGCGGACCGGCCGCGGCACGATCCTGTTCGCCGACGGCGGCCGCTACGAGGGCGACTTCGTCAACGGCAAGATGCAGGGGCGCGGCGTGCGTGTCTGGGCCAACGGTGCGCGCTACGAAGGCGAATGGCTGGACGACAAGGCGAGCGGCTGGGGCACCAAGTCCGGCGGCCCTGGCGGCCAGGTCTTCACCGGCATCTGGACCAACGGCTGCTTCCGTCAGAACGAGCGCTGGGCGACCGTCGGCGTGACGGCGCAAGCCTGCGGCTTCCAGTAGGAGGCGTCATGTCCGCCAGTCCCGACCTGATCATGATCCAGTTCCTCGAGTGGGTGGCGGCCCGGCCGCGCCGCCGCGAGGACGTGCTGGACGCCTGGCAGAGTTCCTGCCCGCGTTTCCCGGTTTGGGAAGACGCACGCGCCGACGGGCTGGTGCGCCAATGCGGCAGCGAGGCCGGCGAACGCCGGGTCGAGCTGACCGAGCGCGGCCGCGCGATGCTCGGTCGCGCCTGAGATCGGCCCCGAGATCGGCATCGCCGCTCAGGCCGCCTCCCAACGGTAAGCGACAGCCCCTATACTGACGACATGACGCTGCAACGCGCCGCCCTATGGGCCGTCGTTATCGCCGCGACGATCTTCCTGCTCGTCGCCGGACGCGGCCTGCTGCTCCCGTTCATCCTGGGCATCGTCCTTTGGTACATGGTCGATTCCCTGGCCGACACCTTCGCCCAGCCGCGGCTGGGCAGGCTGCGCCTGCCGCAGCCGCTGGCGCTGGTCCTGGCAGTCCTGGTGATCGGCGGCCTGTTCTGGATCGTCGGGCGCACGATCGGACGCAACGTGCAGGCCGTCGTGGCGGCGGTGCCCAGCTACGAAGCCCGCCTCACCCATCTGATCGAGCAGGGTGCGCAGATGGCCGGTATCGAGCAGGCGCCCACCTTGTCCGAGCTGGTCGCCCGCGTGAGCCTCGCCGACACGCTGGGCAGCGTGGCGACCGCCGCCGCCTCGGTGGTGAGCGTGGCCGGCCTGATCCTGATCTACACCCTCTTCCTGTTCGTCGAGCAGGTGCACTTCAAGCGCAAGCTCGGCGCGATCTTCCACGGCGACGGCCAGGAGGCGCGCGTGCTCGCCGTGCTCGATCGCATCGATCGCGAGATCCGCATCTACATCCGCATCAAGACCACCCTCGCGACAGTCACCTCGGCGCTGGCCTATGCCGTCATGGCCTCGGTCGGCGTCGACTTCGCGGGCTTCTGGGCCGTCATGGTGTTTTTCCTCTATTACATCCCCACGGTGGGCTCGATCCTGGCGATCATCGCGCCGGCCCTGCTCACCCTGATTCAGTTCGACAATCTCACGCCGTTCCTGATCGTGCTGCTGGTGTTCGGCTCGATCCAGGTCGTGACGGCCAATGTCATCGAGCCGGCCATCATGGGACGCTCACTCAACCTCTCGCCGCTGGTGGTCATCGTCTCCCTGATCGTGTGGGGTACGCTCTGGGGCGTGGTCGGCATGTTCCTCTGCGTGCCCATCATGGTGGTGGCGCTGATCGTGCTCGCGCAATTCGAGACGACCCGACCGGTCGCCGTGCTGCTGTCCGCCGACGGACGCATTCCGGAGTCGACGCCATGAAACGGCTCGCCCTGCTCTTGCTCCTCCTCGCCGCGGCCCCGGCAGCCGCCCAGGTCTCCTCGCCGGACCGGCCGACGACGACGACGACGTCACCCCTGCCCTCTCCCATGCCGGTCCCACAAGGCAACGTCCTCTACTCCTGCCCCGGCGGCATGGACTTCGCGGCCCATTACTCGGACGACGGCGAACTCGCGACATTGCGCATGCCCGGCCAGCCGGACATCGAGCTGGGGCGCCAGGTATCGGGCCTCGGCTTCGCCTATTCGGATTCCTACTACGAGCTGCGCGGCCGTGGTCGCGAGGCGACGCTCACTGCAGCCGGGCGCTCGATGCGTTGCCACGCTGTCGGACGGCCGGGCGAACCGCCACGCACCTTCGCGGGCGGCAACCTCACCGTCACCCTGTTCCCGGATGGGACGTTCCGGCTCCGTGAGAAACGCGACGGATCTGCCGAGCCCCTGCTCGATCTCGGCCAGTGGGCCCAGGAAGTCGAAGGCGGGGTGCGGCTGGTGCTGCGCGGCGCCGACAACAGCCGCCGGGCGTTCCGCGAGATTGGCATCGGCAAGCTGCTTGACGACAACGGCACCGAGCTTCTCCTCGCCGAAAAGCCAGATCCGATCGACGGACGATTCCGGCTCTCCGGCATGTATCGCGACGCACAGGATGGCGGCCTGTTCGCCGCCTGCCTGGTCGGCCGCACCTATGGCGTGGCGCCGGGCGGTGCCGAGCCCGATCTCGAAAAGGCGTGGGTCAACATGACACCCTCGCGAGAGGCCAGCCTCTACGTCGAGATCATCGGCAGCTTCGACGGCAACAACTCCGTCTCGGTCGATCGCTTCATCAGTGTGAAACGTGATGGCGCCTGCCCGTCTCTGTCGACGCGCGGCTCGGCGCTGCGCGACACGGAATGGCGCCTGGTCGAGCTCGACGGCGCGCGCCCCTCGTTCACGGAATGGCGGCGGCAGCCCATGCTCCGCCTCGAGGACAACGGCAAGTTCACCGCCGCGAGCGGCTGCAACACATTGGGCGGCGACTATGTTCTCGATCCCGACGGGCTGCGCTTCGTCGCCGGTCCCATGACTCTCATGGCCTGCCCGCCGCCGGAAACGGCGATCGAGAAGAGCTTCATCGCAGCATTGGCGGCGGTCCGAACGGCTCAGATCGCTGGCACGACACTCGACCTCAATGACGAGACCGGCAAACGCCGCATGCGCCTCGAGGCGCGCGGACGTTAACGGAACGCTTCCAGATCGGCCTGCAGCGTCAGCATGTTGTCGCCGTCGATCGTGATGTGGAGGAAGGCGAAGCCGGAGGAAGGGGGACCGTCGTCGAACTTGCCTTCGAACTCGCGATCGATCTCGTCGAACAGGCGGATGTAGAGCTTCCACTCGATCATTCCCGACTCGAGCGGCACCCGTACCGGTTCGCTCCAGTCGAGGGCGCGAACCCCGCTCTGCACGACGCGATCCGTCGCCACGTCCCGCACGAGCGTCGCCTCGAAGCGGCCGACCGTGGCGGTGCTCGCCGTCTTCGTCGCCGCCTTGGCGACGACGGCGACGCAGATCTGGCTGGGCTTGTCCTCGCGGACGAAGGCGACCGAGCCGCTGTTCATCGTCTCGTCGGGAATGTCGTCGATCCAGCCCAGTCGCTCGACGACGACGACGCGCCGCTTGCTCTTGTCGAAGCGCCAGCCCGGCGGCGGATCGAAGCAGCGCCGCACGGTCCGCGTCTCGCCGGCCGGGGCGCGCGCCAGGATCTCCGGCGACACCAGCGTGTTGGATTCCGGCTCGGAGGACCGCACTTTCTGGTCGAGCGCAAACGCCCCCGGCCTCTCCGGAATTGCGGTGAAAAGCAGCTGGAACGCCACGGTGCGCGACGCATGGCGCAGGAAAAGCGATCCGGCGGCGAACCGCGCGTGCCGGGCGTCCGACGGGAAGGCGCTGCGCGGCACGGCGAACCTCAGGCGTTCGGGCGTAACCGTGGCTTCGCCCCGCCATGAGCCGACCGTCAGCACCGGCGGCGTCCGGTCCGCCGTCAGGCGCAGGCCCACAATCTCGATCTCGATCGCGGGATCGTCGCCCGGCAGTGTCCGCGGGGGCGCCAGGAACAGCGGCGTGTAGGAGAGAATGACCGGCGAGAGATCGACGGACGCCAGCCGCTCGAGGTCCGCCGGAATGCCGCTTGCCGCCTGCGATACGGCAGCGGCCAACCCGGCCGCGCCGGGGCGATCGACCACGGCGCGCAACGCGGCATTCACCGCATCGAGCCTCTCGAACATCTCCCGTCGCGCGGCCGGCAAGCGGTCGAAGGACTGCTCGCGTTCGGGCTCGTAGCGCGCGGCCAGCGCATCGAACAGCAGGCTCGCGGCCCGGAAGGACGACAGCAGCTCGAGACGCGCCAGGCTGTCGGCACGCGCCTGCAGTTCGGCGCGCTCCGCATGCAGGATGACGAGCTTCTCCGCGATGGTCGGCGGCGCCAGGACGCTTCGCTCTTCCTGCAGCTGGGCATATGCCAGCGCGGCGCCCGCGACCAGGACGACCACGGCCAGCACCAGCACAAGCGTGCGGCCCCAGAGCGATTCTTCGTGTGCGGGCGAGCCAGCCGTCATGCGGCGGTTTCTAGCACGGTCGCCGGTCGATCACCGGCGACGGATTGTCTGGATCAGTAGGAGAAGAGCACCGGCAGCGGCGACGTCAGGATGAGATCGCGCGTCACGCCGCCGAAGATCATCTGGCGCAGCCGGCTCTGCGTATAGGCACCCTTCACGATCAGATCGGCGCCCAGCGCCTGGGCCCGATCGACGATGGTCTGGCCCGCCGTCTTCGCGCCCGGCTTCACATGCTGGCCGGTGACGTTCAGGCCATGGCTCTTCAGCGAGTCGGCGATCTCCAGGGCCGTCGGCCCCGGCACCATCGCGCCTTCGACGCTCAGCACCTCGATCGCCTCGGCGCCGGCCAATACCGGCATCGCGAGCGAGATCGCGCGCGCACTCTCGGTCGAGCCGTTCCAGGCGAACAGGATGCGATTGCCGACCATGCCGCTGAAACCGGGCGGCACGACGAGGACCGGCCGGCCCGAATCGAACAGCGCCGTCTCGAAGACGCTTTCCGGCATCTTGGGCAGGGCGCCGGGCTGCGGCAGCACGATGAGATCGTAGGCCCGGCCGATCGTGCCGATCGCCGTCGGGCCGCTGTCGTCGGCCGAGCGCCATTCGGCGGCAAGGCCGGTCGCACGTTCGTCGAAGGCCTGCTTGACCGCCGACACCCGCTGGCGCTCCTCGGCATCCTCGGCCAGCCCGCCGCCGATCGGCGCGCCCATGCCGGCGTCGGCCCAGGCCATGCTCATGACGCCGTAGGACGGCGGCTCGAGGCCGATCAGGCGCGCCCCGAACTTTCGCGCGATCTTTGCCGCCAGATCGAATGCGGACGGATCTTCCGACGTCCAGGCCATTGTCAGGATGGACTTCATGGCACGCCTCCCTTTTGCCTGACGATAACACGAGGCTAAGACACGATCGACTTGATACAATTCTCACATTGAATCAGGCCGCCGGTCCAATATCTTGGGGCTGTTTTCTAAACTAATTATTCAGACGGGCCCCTGATCGGCCCCCAGCATTTCTTCGTTTTGGAGATTTCGATGCTGTCTTTTTTTCGCCGCCTGATGGCGGACGACAGGGCCGCGACCGCGATCGAATATACGCTGATCGCCTCCCTGATCGCCGTTGCGGCGATCACCGCCATCAGCACCGTCAGCGGCAAGAGCCTCTAGGCTCTTCGTTCCCTTCGAACGCCGGCGGTCATCTGCACGCCGGCGGGATTGATTGTCTGGGGGGATCGGCATCTGCGGATCAGGCGATCTGCTTAGCTGAGGGCACGATCCAGGCAAAGCGATCGGAGAGAGCCGCGAGCGTGATCTTGTTGATGGCCGCCGCGCCGATCGTCTCGGCGCCCGTGGCGTCCGGCAGGTCTCGCGTTGCCACGGTGTCGGCCGCAATGGTGCTCATGTAGCCCTGATCCGTGGCCGCCCGCACGGTCGCCGAAACGCACATGTGGGTCATGAAGCCACCGACGATCAGGTTCTTGCGGCCAAGCGCGGCGAGCTTGGTGGCCAGATCCGTTCCCGCGAAGGCATTGGGCAAGCCCTTGTCGATGATCGTCTCGCCGTCGCGCGGCGTCAGTTCCTTGACGATCTCGTAGCCGCTCGACGAAGGATTGAAGGCCTTGCCCTTGGACTGGTGGCGCACATGGACGATCGGGGCACCCGCGGTGCGCGCCTTCTGCAGCAGCACGGCCAGCGCATCGACTGCAGGCTGCACGCCAGTCAGCGGCAGCAGTCCATCCGTGTATTCCCTCTGCGCATCGACGATCAGCAGGATCCCGTCGGCCATGGTGGCGGGCGTCGGTTGCGCGCCGGCCATCTGCAGCATGGTCATTGCCATGTTCATTCCTTCGACTATTTCGCGGTTGTGTAAGCCTCGTTGCCATCAACGCTCATGCCGTGCGGATTTGCAACACCTTCAAGAGGAGGTCTTAATGCCCCTCAGAGGCAAGGTCGGAGTCATGATCCGGGTCGCGACTCCACGGCGCAGACAGACTGCACCGCCGGTCTGGTCGACGATGGGTCGGCCTGACAAAATACAGTGATTCTGGGAGAGAGACCGACATGGCATCCGCCAAACGCCGCCGCACGTCGAAGACCGCACCGAAGAAGGAGACCGGATTACGCCAGGGCCTCGCCACCTACGGCGACGCCGGCTTCTCGCTGTTCCTGCGCAAGGCCTTCATCAAGGCCGGCGGCTATTCCGACGACGCGCTCGACCGGCCGATCGTCGGCATCACCAATACCTTCTCCGACTACAATCCCTGCCACGGCAACGTGCCGGACCTGATCGAGGCGGTGAAGCGCGGCGTCATGCTGGCCGGCGCGCTCCCGATGGTCTTCCCGACCGTGTCGATCCACGAGAGCTTCTCCCATCCGACCAGCATGTTCCTGCGCAACCTCATGTCGATGGACACCGAGGAGATGATCCGTGCCCAGCCGATGGACTCGGTCGTGCTGATCGGCGGTTGCGACAAGACCCTGCCGGCCCAGCTCATGGCCGCGGCCAGCGCCGACCGGCCGGCCGTCGTGCTGCCGGTGGGACCGATGCTGGTCGGCCATTTCAAGGGCGAGGTGCTGGGCGCCTGCACCGATTGCCGCCGCCTGTGGGGCCAGTATCGCGCCGGCACCTTCTCCGAAACCGACATCGAGCAGGTGAGCGAGCGCCTCGCGCCGACCAAGGGCACCTGCATGGTCATGGGCACCGCCAGCACCATGGGCTGTATCGTCGAGACCCTGGGCATGGGCCTGCCGACCAGCGGCTCGATCCCGGCGACACATTCGGACCGGCTGCGTATTGCCGAGCAGACCGGCCGGCTCGCCGCCGAGATGGCGGTCAAGCAGGGGCCGAAGCCCAGTGAGATCATGACCAAATCAGCCTTCCGCAACGCGCTCACCGTGCTGCAGGCGATCGGTGGCTCGACCAACGCGCTGGTGCATCTCACTGCCGTGGCACGCCGCCTCGGTATCGAGATCGAGCTGGAGGAGTTCGACGAGATCGGCCGCAACGTGCCGGTGCTGGTCGACCTGAAGCCGTCGGGCGATCACTACATGGAGCATTTCCATTGGGCGGGCGGCAATTCGCGCCTGATGAAGGAGATCCGCAAGAATCTCGACGAGAAGTGCAAGACGGTCGCCGGCAAGACGATCAAGCAGGTGATCGATGCCGCCGAGATGGTGCCGGGCCAGACCGTGATCCGCACCCCGGCCAATCCGATCAAGCCGACCGGCGGCATGGCCGTGCTGCGCGGCAACCTCGCGCCGCGCGGCGCCGTCATCAAGCATGCGGCGGCCTCGCCGGCGCTGATGACCCATACCGGCCGCGCCGTGGTGTTCGAATCGCTGGAGGATCTCGCCGCGCGCGGTGACGATCCCAACCTCGACGTGAAAACCGACGACATCCTGGTGCTGCGCAATGCCGGCCCCAAGGGGGCGCCCGGCATGCCCGAGGCCGGCTCCTTCCCCATCCCGATGAAGCTCGCGCGCGCCGGCGTGAAGGACATGATCCGCATCTCCGACGCGCGCATGAGCGGCACGGCGTTCGGCACCATCGTGCTGCATGTCGCGCCCGAGGCCGCGGTCGGCGGACCGCTGGCGCTGGTGAAGACCGGCGACCAGATCACGCTCGATGTCCCGAAGCGCCGGCTGGAACTGCATGTCGACGCCAAGACGCTGGCGGCCCGCAAGAAGGCCTGGACGCCGCCGCCGCCGCATCCCGGCAGCGGACGCGGCTACACGGGTCTCTTCTTCAAGACCGTGCTGCAGGCCGACGAAGGCGTCGATTTCGACTTCCTCGGACCGGAAAAGTGATCGAAGCCAAGCTCCCGCGCATCTCGGTCGTCGTCACCTGCTACAATTGCCGAGACTACATTGCCGACGCCATCCGTTCGGTCGCGCATCAGACATTGCGCGACTTCGAGTGCGTCATCGTCGACGACGCCTCGACCGACGATTCGGTCGCGGTCGTCCAGCAGACGCTTGAGGAGCTTGGCGACTCCCGCTTTCGCCACATCCGCCTCGACAGGAACATCGGGCAAACCGGCGCCA
The DNA here is from genome assembly GCF_058803965.1 of Reyranella sp. GW821-FHT14A01. NCBI lineage: Bacteria > Pseudomonadati > Pseudomonadota > Alphaproteobacteria > Hyphomicrobiales > Reyranellaceae > Reyranella > Reyranella sp. GW821-FHT14A01. The sequence goes on along the minus strand of NZ_JBXAPM010000023.1, from coordinate 9,821 downwards.
CGCGCCGAGGGCTCGCGGAGACGAACGCGATGTTCGTCTGCTTCCTCGATTCCGACGATCTGTGGAACCCGGACTTCCTCGAACGCCATCTCGCCGCGCACCTGAACGAGACCTATGCGGTCGGCTTCACGGCCTGCAATGCGCGCCTGATCAACGGACAGGACGAACTGATCGCCGGCGGTATGTACTGGTTCGGCAAGGACCGCGCCCGGGCCGACCGCGACCAGGCCTTCATGCCGATCGATGCCGCCCGCGTGCCGACACTCGATGTCGCGCAGGGCACGGCAAAATGGCAAGGCGGCTCGCCTTATCGCCTCTACACCAAGCGGGTGGTGCACTGGGTCTGGGTCAGCACCTCGTCGATGATGTTCCGGCGCTCGCTGATCAACCTCGTCTTTCCCGAGGATGACGAGGTCTTCCGCCTGCACATGGACTTCTACGTCGTGGTCATGGCGCAGATGGTGGCGGGCTCCCTGCTGATCGACGAGGCGCTCTATTCCTACCGCCTCCATGGCCGCAACGGCGCCGCCGACAACCCCGTGCTGGGCGGCCGCCTTCACCTGTCGAGCCGGAACTGGGGCGATACCTATGCCCGCATGCTGGATCGCATGCTGTCTGCAATGGTCAAGGACAAGGAACGTTTCATGACGGCCCTGGGCGATCGCCAGTACCGCCGCATGGTCCTGCGGATGCGTGCAGCCCAGGCAAACCCGGTGGTCGGCTTGGCACTTACAATCCGGAGTTGGTTGATCTAGCACGCTTCCTGCTTCATGATTCAGGACGAGACGTTCCCGGAACCCACGGGAATCGGGGGAGAAAGTCATCGTGAGCAAGTTCGGACGGTGCGTGAGCGTAGTCGCTCTGCTGCTGGCCGGCAGCGTTGGGGCTGTCCTGGCGGACTCACGCCCAGCCCAGGCGCAGACGTCGACTGTTTCGGCGGCCGACGAGGCCGAGTACGACGCGGCCTTCCAGGAGATGCTGCAGAAGCCTTCCGACCTCGACACCCTGTTCAAGTTTGCGATGATCGCGTCCAAGACCGGCGATCTCGAAGGCGCCATCTCGGCACTCGAGCGCATGCTCGTGGTCGATCCGGACCTGCCGCGCGTCCGGCTCGAACTCGGCGTGCTCTATTACAGGCTGGGTTCCTTCGAAGTGGCCCGCAGCTACTTCGAGATGACGCTGAAGTCGGCCTCGCTGCCGCCGGACGTGAAGAGCCGCGCCGAACAGTTCCTGGCGGAGTCGGAGAAGCGGCTGACGAAGTCGCGGTTCAGCGGCGAGATCTTCGCCGGCATGCGTTATCAGTCGAACGCAAATCTCGGCCCGCCGACCTCGAGCGTCCGCCTGTTCGGCCAGGCCGCCAACCTCAATCAGACGGCGTTGGGCACCGCCGATTGGGGCGCCGTCACCTCGGGCTTCGTGCGCCATACTTACGATCTCGGGCAGAACAACCGCGCCCAGCTCGAGACCCAGCTCTCGGGCTACCTCAACCGGCAGTTCCAGATCCAGGCCGCCAACGTCTCCATCCTCGACCTGACCTCGGGACCGCGTTTCCAGGCGTTCCAGGGCATCTTCGAGGATGTCAGCCTGAAGCCGTTCGGTACGGTGGGTTACATCTGGGTCAACGACGTGCCGTATTACGGCAGCTTCGGCTCGGGCCTCGAAGTGGGCTCGCTGCTATCGGACAAGCTGCGCAACACCACGAACTTCACCTGGCGGCGCCAGATGTACCAGAACAGCTGGTATATACCGACCAACAACCAGTTCACCGGTGTCGAATATACCGCCAACACGACCTTCCAGTACCAGGTCAACGACGCCCTGATGCTGTACGCCAACGGCAATCTCCAGCGTTACCAGACCGACAGCACGCCCTGGCAGAACTACGTGCTTTACGGCGCCGGCGGCGGCATGTCCTTCTCCTTCACCGATCCGCTGTTCAAGAGCCAGCTGCCCTGGAGCATCAGCCTGTTTGGCAATGTGCAGTGGTGGTACTATGACCAACCCGATGCTGTCGTGGATCCGTCCATTACCAGACAACAAACAGACACGATTCTGAATATAACCCTGTCCGTCCCCTTCGATCAGCGGACGATGTTTACGGTTTCGGCCGGACGGTTCGTTCGGTCGGCGGACATCCCGAACTACTCGTTCACGAATAACAGTGCGCTCATCGGAGTAACCTGGCGCTTCTAGCGCCGCTCAGGAGATCACAGTGGCCACCAGACTTCCCACCGCAAGCCTGTCCCTGCTGACCGCCGCGCTTCTCGCCGCCGGCACCTCCCTCGTTCCGGTCGCCGCCGGTGCCAAGGTCGGCGTCACCTCGGCGGCCGACGGCGATCCGCGCGGCAAGCCGCCCGCCGAAGCCGAGCGCGTGCTGCGCGTCGGCGTCGACGTGCAGGCCAACGAGCTGATCACGACGGCGGCCAACGACCGCGCCCACCTGATGTTCCTCGACGGCACCTCGCTGTCGGTGGGCCCGAACGCCCAGCTCACCATCGACAAATTCGTCTACGATCCCTCGACCAAGACCGGCGACCTCGCCATCAATGCCAGCAAGGGCGTGTTCCGCCTGGTCGGCGGCAAGATCAGCAAGACCAACGCCATCACCGTCACGACGCCGTCGAGCACCATCGGCATCCGCGGCGGCATCAGCATCCTCAATGTCGACCAGAAGGAGACGCTGTCGATCTTCGTCTTCGGCATCAGCATGACGATCGGCGCGGGCGGCAAGTTCGAGATCGTGACCCGCCCCGGCTTCCAGGTGGCGACGTTGTTCGGCGGCCTGCCGGGCAAAGCAGGCGCCGTACCGCCGGGCGGCCTGGCCGCCCTTCTCAGCCAGCTCGAAGGCAGCAAGGGCGGCGGCGGTCAGTCCGGCAATGCCGATCAATCGGCGCAGAATTCGGGTTTCTCGAGCGCCAATTCCGGCCAGGGCAGCGGGAAGACGCTGGGCGACCGCTTCGGCAGCGGTCCGGGACCTCGCAATTCGAATCCCAACAACACCCTGACCAACGCCCTGACCAATGCCTTCGAGACGTCGCCTTCGAATGCGCCGACCCCGGAGAAGGTGCTCTCCAACTCCGGCCAGATGACGCAGACGATCACCTATACCGGCCGGATGGATGGCCTCGTGATAAACAACGGCCGCCCTTCATACGGCACCGGCACCTATACGCAGGCCTGGTCGATGAGCACCGGCACCGGCAACACCACCGCGAATTTCAACAACAGCACCTACAGCGGTACCACGACCCGCACCGGCAACTACGGCTTCAATGCGACGATGCCGTCGACCACCAACCCCGGCCGCACGATGACCATGAACGGTTTGTTCGTCGGCCAGGGATATCCTTCAACCCAGGTCGGCACTTTCGGAGTCAGGGGGCCGAACTATCGGGCCGATGGCGCCTTTGCCGGTCAGAAGGCGGGCACCGGCGCCGGCCCCGCCTTCTAACTGGCGAGTTCCCGTCAACCGGTTTTCTCGGCGATGAAGTCGGCGATGGCAGCAATGTCATCGCGATGGAACCACGGCAACTTGCCGTCGGTCGGCCGGACATCGACCGCGATCGCGACGATGGCGGAATCCTCCGATGCCATGGGCTTGGATTCACTTGAAGCCCGCACCTCGATCTTGAGGTGCGCCTCGCGCTTGTAGCCTTCGATCAGAACGAGATCCGCGGGCGAGAGCCGCGCCAGCACCTCCGAAATCGACGGCTCCGGCGTCTCGCACATGATGGCGTAGCGCCGCCCGCCGACGACGGCCACCTCACCCGCGCCGGCGACGCGATGGCGATACGAGTCGGTGCCCGGCTGGTCGATGTCGATGTCGTGATGGGCGTGCTTGATGGTTGCCACCCGCCAACCGCGGCGCACGAACTCCGCCACCAGCCGCTCCGTCAAGGTCGTCTTGCCGGCGTTCTTCCAGCCGGTGATTCCAAAAACACGCGGTGTAGTCACGCCGTGATCCGATCGGCATGAGCGTAGGCGGTCAGCCGGCCGTCGCGCACGAAGGCCGCCAGCGCGACCCCCGCCTGCTCCGCCGTCTCGATGGCGAGCGAGGTCGGAGCGGAAACCGCCGCGATGGCCGATGCCCCGATCGCAGCCGCCTTCTGGACCATCTCGTAGGAGCAGCGGCTGGTCACGACCACGAAGCCGCCCGGCGCGGCGCCGCCGCTTCGCGCCAATGCACCGGCCAGCTTGTCGAGCGCATTGTGGCGGCCGACATCCTCGCGCACGGCGACGAGCGTGCCATCGGCCGACGCCCAGCCCGCCGCATGCGTGGCGCCGTTCATCCGGTTGATCTCCTGGTGCGCCGGCAGCCCCGCCATCGCCCGTTCGATCGATTGCCGTGCAACCGGCTGCGGATTCGACACCGAAGCGACGGCACGCAAGGCCGCGTCCAGGCTGTCGACGCCGCACAGGCCGCAACCGGTGCGGCCGGCCAGACTGCGCCGCCGTTCCTGGAGACCCGCCATGCGCTGCGCCGCGATCTCGAGCCTGACCTCGATGCCGCGCCCGATCGGCTCGACCTCGATGTCGTAGATTTCGGAGGGCCGCTCGACGATCCGTTCGGTGAGGGAAAAGCCGCGCGCAAAATCCTCGAGATCGCAGGGCGTCGCCATCATCACCGCATGGCTGACGCCGTTGTAGACCAGCGCGACGGCGACCTCCTCGGCAACGGTTTCCTCGAGCGTCTCGCTGCCGCCGACGGTCAGGCGGCGGGCCGGCCGGCGGACCGAGCCGTCGCCGCTCATGCCGCGGTCTCGTCGATCCTGAGGTGCCGTCCCTCGCGGTCGAAGAACAGGCCGCGGTTCAGGGTCAGGGGATCGGCCTTCACATCGGCCTCGACCTCCTTCAACTTGCGGGCGGCCACCGGGTCGGGCAGCGGCCCGCCCTCGGGGCCGAGGCCGACGAAGAAAGCGACGCCGTCCCACGGCGTGCGCGCCCCGTCGAGCAAGGTCCGCATCTCGGTCCACGTCATCTCGTCGCCGATCAGATGGGCGTAGCTCGACCTCAGCGGGATCGCGTTGGCGGCGGTGATCCGCACCAGCAGGATGAAGATCGTGAACGGGCCGGTATCGGCGAACTGCGCCGCAAGCCAGTGCTCGAAATCGGTCTTCATCGCGCGCCCTAGAATTCGACCACGGGCGTCGGCGGCATGTAGCGATCGAAGACCTGCAGGAAGGGCTCGCCGCGCTCGGCCTCGTACCAGGCCTCGAAGGCGCGGAACGCCGCGATCGGATCGGCGATCACCGGCGGTTCGGGCGGCTGGCCGTCCTGGGGTTCCGGTGGATGCGCCTCGGCGTGCAGCGCCTCGGCGATCGGCCTCAGCCAGTCGAGCAAGGGCCGTGCGCCCTCGCCCAGTTCCGAAAGCCCGTTCTCGATCCAGCCGATGTCGCGGAACAGCGCCACGAGCTGGCGTTCCACCGCGACGTCGTGATCGGGCTCGAGGGCCGCGACCCTCGCCATGTCGGACAGCGCGCTCAGCCTGCGCCACGCAAAAGTGCGCGCCCGCTCGGCCTCCCTGATCTGGGCGTCGACCGACGCCCGTACCTTGCGCTCGGCCGCTTCGGCCGCGGTGCAATCCGCCTGGAGGCGGGCGATCAGGGAGTCTACGGCAGACGGCATTCCAAGAGTTGACCCGACCGGCGGGGCCGCGGCAAGCCTCTCTACTTGGCGTACTTCAGCTCGACCTCGGCGACGCCCGCGGCGACGTTCAGCCCGACGCTGCCCTCGACGCTGACCGGCTGCAGGGTGACCTGGCCGCTGCCGCCGCCGATCAGGACGTTGGCGCCGACGCCGCCGCCCACCGTGGCCTGCGCCGTCGCGCCGGCATAGCCGCCCTGCAGGGCGCCCGGCGCGATGTTACCCGGCGCGAAGACCAGCCAGACGATCTGCGATTCCTTGGTGAAGCCGATGTCGACGCCGTAGCGCTTGATCGCGCCCGTGTACTTCTCGCCGACACCGTCGGTGCGCGCGAAGATACAGTCGAGATCCTTCGACGAGCCGAAGATGAAGCCCATGCCGCCCGCCACCTTGCAGGTGAGCGAGCCGACATTCGCACCGGACTTGCCGGCCGCCTGCGGAGTACCCGGAGCGGCCGGGGTCTGGGCCTGGGCCGTGCCGATCATGAGTGCCACGGAAGCGGCCGTCGTCAGAATGGATCGAAGCATGTCTCAATCTCCTTACTGATCCGAGAGTTGGTCTTTCTTCTTCGCCCGCTCGATCGCCTCGAGTATCTCCGTGAGGCCAACCGAATAGACGACCCCCTGCTTGTTCATCTCATGCCGGATCGTGCGGATGAGTCCCGCCTTCCGGATCATGAGATTGGCCAGTGCGATCTTTGCGTCCTCGTTCGTCACGTCGTCCTCTGTATTCTTCCGGCCCCGTCCTGGTTATCCGTCCTAGTTGTTCTGACCGCGGGCCTTCAGGACGTAGCCGGTCGCTCTGAAATCCGAATCCTGGCGGATGGCCGCCGTCACGACCGGGTCGTTGTGCGGGTTACTGCTGGCGATCAGGGCATTCGTCTCGGCCTGGCAGTTCGCACTGATGGTCCGTCCAATGCTCGACGCATCCGCCGTGTCGCCGACATAGGGGGCGACCTGCCTCTGGAGGCAAGCGTCACGCGCCTCGTAGGTCTTGTCGACCGCTTTCACGGTCCACGGCGCCGAATACTGAGAGTTCACCGAACAGGCCGCCAGCGACAGCATGGCGACGACGATCAATGTACGCATCGGGGGGGCTGAACTCCAGGGAAACAAACAAGAATGGCGGAAGAGAGTGCGAACCACAAACCCTTCCCATCGCTTTATTCTTAGTCGGACTTTGCCGATGTCCAGTCAAGCCATCCACAGAATTACCCTAATCTGTTGACAGTTGGCAGGAAAAGCAACCAAGCGATCGGCAGATCATTCAAGTCCCGGGGACGCTGTCGAGTACCAGCACCACGCTGACTTTAGTGGTGGACCCTCAGGACTGTACTTTGAGGTACCACCCGTGCTGAATTCACCGGCACCGCCCTTCCATTGGCATCGCTGCCAAGAAAGATCAAAAGCATATGGCTAAGAGGAGCACAGGGCACCCGGGAGAAAGTAGCGGGTCGGCGGCGCACTTGGTCAACGCCTGCCAGGACGAGGTGCTGCTCCGCATCCAAGAGGCTGTTCCGGGCAAAGAGCCGTTTCGTCACTTGTATATCGAGCGCTTCTTTCCTGCCGAGTTCTACGCGTCAGTCCGGGAGCACATGCTTTCGTGCAAATACGGCAGCAACGTGCAGGACCGGCATCAGGACAACCCGCTTTTCGTGACCAAGCGCTACAATCTGTTCAAGTCGGACCACCCTGTCGCATCTTGCATTCGCGAGGTGTTTTCGCATCCGCAGGTGAAGGTCGCGGTCGCTCGGCATTTCTATGAGGCACCACTCGAGAAACTTGTCTCCGACATGGAGATCCACACCGAGTTCGAATACTTCTTTACCAAGGCCGGGCGGTACCAGCAGATCCACGTCGATATACCGCCCAAAGTACTATCGTTTGTCTTCTACATCCCTGAGAGTCCGCTGGCGCCCGAAGACGAAGGGCACAACGGCACCATCCTTTACGATCGCGCGCTGCAGCCCCATCGCGCCGCCCGCTTCCGCCCCAACTCGGTATGCATTTTTGCGCCACACTTCAATTCATACCATGGCTTCGACTCGACATGCGATCGGGATGTGCTTGTCATGTTCTACGTTCACACGAAGGAGTTTGCATCGTGGCGCACAGCCCGTAAGCAGCAGCCGGAAGAAGCGCCTTTCGACCAGATTCGCGATTCGATCGAACGAAAGGTGCGTCGCTTTCCAATGGTCGAGATCGGCACCGACGATGCATCGATCGCCGCCGCAAGGAAGTCGTGCTTGATCAATGCGCCCCAAGGGCGAGTCCTACGCCCAGGGGAGCGGCTGCAGTCCTAATGAATAAGATCGTTTGGACCTGCTGGTTTCAGGGTCGAGATCACGCGCCGCCACTTGTCCAGCGGTGCATTTCAAGCTGGGAACACCACAACCCTGGCTGGTCCGTACGGTGCCTAGATGGGCACGCAGCACGTCGGTTGATTGACCTGGACGGGATCATCGATACTTCGAAGCAAAGCATCACCGCGGCCTCCTTGTCCGACGTGCTCAGAATCACGTTACTTCACGAATTCGGAGGTGTGTGGTCGGACGCGACCACCCTGTGCAACCGCGCGCTTGACGAATGGCTTCCGGCGATGATGCAGCCTGAAGGATTCTTCGCATTCGACAAAGCAAAAAAAAAGCGTCCGATCGCTTCGTGGTTCCTGGCGGCGAAACCCGGGACTCCAATTCTGCAGCGTTGGTTCCAGGAGACGGTGGACTACTGGCGCGAGCGCCAGAGTAGTGAAGACTACTTCTGGTTCCACCATCTATTCCGGAAGTGCTTGGCGATCGACGCCGAGTTCGCCGCTGCATGGAATCGCGTTCCCCGACTCAGTGCCAACGGGCCGCACTCTCTCCAGACTGAGCAACGCATGTATCGCCGTCTTGCAGACGTTCAGGCTGCGGTGGATTGGGAGGCGCCTCTTTTTAAGCTTTCCTATCGCCTCAAGCCCGACCGCGAGAAAGGAAACTTCATCGATCATCTACTGAGCAAGCCGGTCCCGCTGGTCAGGGCGTCCGCTCAGGAGGCCGGGATGGCTGGTCCGGTTTCTACCTTTGCATCTCTTTCAGTGGGAACGGACAATGTCGGTGACCACATCCAGGTTATCTCGGCCGATCGGCTTCTCGGTCGATTGGGCGCGGTCCCGACACAACGGGTTGATCGGGACAATGGATTAGCCCAAGAACCGCCCAACGCATCTGGCCCTGCAAGCATCGGCCTCATTCTCAATGGATGGTTCAAGCGAGGTACAGGAGGCTGGCCGCCGCATGCCGCCTATTCCGCCCTTCCGATTGGATTGCATTTCAGGCCGCTAAGGGCGCCCGTTTTACTGTCCGATCAATCGCTTCAATTCCTGAAAGACACAGGCGAGGTCGGGGGTCGAGATAGCTTTACGACAAACCTCCTCTCTGCCCGTGGAGTACCGGCCTTCGAAAGCAACTGCCTCACCACTCTCTTTCCCCGACGAACGTGCCGGCCCAGCGTGCAGGTGGAACGATTTGCCGTATCCCGTGACGAGCGGATACTCGACGCGATTCCAAGCGAGCTCAAGCCCGTCACCTACGTCAATCACTATACCGGTGAGACAGATTTCGACGCGAACGTCCGCCGCGCCGAAGAGCTTCTCAAACTGTATGAAACACGTGCAGCACTGATCGTAACGACGCTTTTACACTGTGCGTTGCCGGCAATTGCGATGGGCATCCCAACCATTATCTTCTATCCGCACAACACCGGCGCAGCTCATCAATCGGATGTAGAGCGCTTTTCCAGCTTGTCGAAGCTGGTCCGAATCCACGACTTCGCAAATCTCGATGCTGTGGATTGGGCGCCTCGGCCGATTGACCTTGCTCCGCATAAGCTGAAACTCCTCGACCGGTTCTTTGAACGGGCCGCGCAATGGCGAATCCTGGACAGCCGGACGCCTTTGCGACTTGCTCCTCCTGCGCGAACCGTCTGAATAGCAGGCCACAGATGGCTGGATGTCGGTCCAGCCGTCCTTCCGGCCATTTCCTTTGGCCGTCGGCACTTATTGTCCATTCGGTGTATCTGCACGCCGACTTCGAAAGCAACGGCAGCGCCGCCCCATGGGGCTGCTAGAGTCTTTCCGTCTCATATCGAAGCGTAGCCGGCGTTTTTGATGTAGGCGGCGCATTCGTGGGGTGCGAAGCA